>CBDULZ010000048.1:0-35519 GCA_965368185.1 uncultured Kriegella sp. | reverse complement strand
GCGCTCTTGGTGGCATAGTATCCTTCGGCGACCATGTTCATTTCCATTTGGGCACTTTTAACCGTATAGCCTTTTCCGATCATATTACCGAACATACGATTGCGGCTGAAAGTTGAATAACCTGTTACCAGAAGATCGCCAAGATAGGCGGAGTCGTTAATATTCCGATCAATTTTATGAATGCGTTTGGTAAAGCGTTTCATTTCCCGAATTGCATTGCTCATCAGTACGCTTTGAAAATTGTCGCCATAACCCAGTCCATGTGCAATACCTGCAGCTATCGCATAAATGTTCTTTAGCATAGCGGCATATTCCGTTCCGATAATATCTTTAGTGATTTTGGTTTTTATATAGGCACTGCTTAAATTTTTGGCCATAAGTTCAGCTTTCACCTTATCGGCACAAGCGATGGTCAAATATGACAGTCGTTCCAAAGCAACTTCCTCTGCGTGGCAGGGTCCCGTAATTACTCCAATATTCTCGAAGGGAATATCATAGGTTTCATGAAAATGTTCTCCGACAATGAGTCCGGTTTCAGGAACGATTCCCTTAATGGCAGAGAAAATAATTTTGTCGCGGAGTGCAATTTTTAGTTTTTTAAGTTCACTTCCCAAAAAAGCAGAGGGTATCGCAAAAATTAGAATGTCGGCATGTGCTATGGCCTTGTTTATATCATCGGTTAGTTGAAGTTGGTCGACGTTGAATTCAACGGATCGCAAATAGGTGGGGTTGTGCTTTTCGGTTTGTATGTATGCAACGGCATCTGAACTACGCATATACCATGTTATTTTATCCAAATTTTCGGTTAGCATCTTTACAATTGCAGTGGCCCAGCTACCACCGCCCAATACGGCAAATTCAGTTTTTATCATTAGTAGGTATAATTAATTTCAAAAGTAACTAAAATAGATAAAGGTACTTCATCGTGGTTTTTCCGTTGAACTACATTCGTGCCCATAAAAACCGATAAACTACGCAAAATTTTAACAGCTCTTGGGTATTTGCTAAACAATATAATGTAGGAAAATACGCTATTAATAGAGAAAGCGGCAAAAACAAAATTACAGGTCTTAAATGGTCTGAGAATAAATTTTTTGGTTGGTTATTTAGTTAGGAACCGCCTCGACGACTTAGTTGAGGCGGTTTTTTAGTTCAAATTTATTTGAAAAGTGGACGGTTCTTTCTTTTAGATGCTTAAATGTCTTTTTTTGAATTCCGAGGGGTTTTCTAAAGTAACTTTCTTGAAGGTACGATTGAAATAGGAAAGACTTTCAAATCCACAATCGAAACAAGTTTCGGTACTGTTTTTACCCATTAGAAGTAAACGTTTCGCTTGGCTGATTCGGTATTGATTTAAAAATGCTACAAAGGAGTTTCCTGTGACTTTTTTAAAGTAACGGCAAAAGGCGGGTTTACTAAGATTGCAAAGTGATGCGATTTTCTCTACCGTTATTTTTCCTTGGTAATGCTCATCTATAAAAGCGTATATGGTTCGCATGCGTTTTTGTTCTTTTAAATTAAAGCGGCTAACAAAAGGTTTTTCATGCAGAAGGGTGTATTCATCACTTTTGGATAGTAGTTCCAATAGTTTCATGATTTCTAGAAATAGTTGAAAAGGTGATAAACTGTACAATGCTTTAATACGTTTGCCAACTTGATTTTTGGTTTTTCCTGTAAAGGCAATCCCAAATCGGGATTTAGCAAAGAGTTCATAAATGTGATTTAGCTCGGGCAGCTCTTTGGTAAAGGATTGGCAAAAAGAGGGTTTGATATGCAACACCTCCATGCGATAGTTGCTTTTGACCCCATGGTCAAAATTTAGATGTGGAATATTCGACCCTATAAAAACCAGATCACTTTCCTCATAGGTAGAAATGTGGTCACCCACGTGTCGGGTGGCGGTGGCCCCTTCTATATAAACGAGTTCGTATTCGGGATGAAAGTGCCAAAAGAATAAGTCGTTAAGCTTGGGGTCGTGTAGTACCCGAAACGGACTTTTAGCTTCAGGGCTGATGGTTTCCAACTGAATTTTCATTCTTCAATTTAACAAATTTTACATGCAAATCAATTTATGAAGTTTAAAATATCAATATTGTTCAAATAATGGTCAATATCAAGGTAGAGAAGCACTTTCTGAATTTCTAGTTTTACTACACAATTCTAACTTCTGATTAAAATTTGAACTATGGAAAAAATGGGTAAGATTGAAATGGCCAATAAAGGTCATAAAGCAATCCCTGGGAATCCATCTACCGCGACGACCAGTAAAATTAAATTGAACGATCGCTCGAATAAAGTACCGTTACGGGTTTTGAGCGAAACCGATTGGGATTTTTGGATACACAATGGCTATATCGTCATTAAAAATGCAGTTTCAAAAGAGCAGGCCAAGGCAACGGCCGATTTCATCTGGGAGTTTGATGAAAAAGATTCTAAAAACCCAGAGACCTGGTACGCTCCACCAAGAGCGGAAATGAAAATGAAAGAACTGACCGGAACAGGAATGGTCGAAGTATATAACCATCAACACCTTTGGAACAATCGCCAGACGCAGCGGGTATATGACGCTTTTGTCGATGTGTGGGGCACAGAGAAATTATGGGTTACTATTGATAGGGCCAATTTGAATTTTCCTTTAAGACCTGGGGTCAATAAAAAGGGGTTTATTCATTGGGATTATGATCCGGAAACCCGACCTCAGAATGTACAGGGCGTTTTGGCGTTGACCAATCAGAACGATGAGAATATGGGAGGTTTTCAATGTATTCCGTGGTTGTATCGTAATTATGATACTTGGAAATTGACTCAACCCGATAATCGAGATCGTTTTCAACCCGATATTTCCAATTTAAGGGACAAAATAGTCAAAGTCAAAATGGATGCTGGTGATCTGCTCATTTTTAATAGCACGGAACCACACGGTATCAGGCCTAATAATTCGAAAGATAAGGTGCGAATTGCCCAATATATTTCCATGATGCCGGCAGAAGAAAGCAATGAAGAACTTCGACAATGGCGCATTAATTCTTGGCGCCATCGAATCGCCCCTGAGGGGTATGCTTTTCCCGGTGATCCTAGAAGGTGGGAGCAGACAAAATATGAAACTGCCAATTTATCCCCACTGGGAGCGAAGCTATTAGGATTGACCCCGTGGTAGATCATCAAATCTTTAATTCTGTGGGAGTTTAAGGAGAAACCGACTAATAGTGGTATTTTTGCATCCTTAAAATAAAAAGGTGTGAAGAAATACTTTAATTTATTCGATTTCAAACAAAAAGTAGACTATAAGACCGAGATTTTATCAGGCCTTACAGTGGCCCTAGCCTTAGTGCCAGAGGCAATTGCCTTTGCCTTGATTCCGGGGTTTTCTCCTTTGACCGGTTTATATGCAGCTTTTATTTTAGCTTTGGTGACCTCGATTTTAGGTGGGCGACCAGGAATGATTTCAGGTGCCACAGGTGCCGTTGCGGTGATTTTTGTAGGGTTGATTCTTGAACTCAAGCGTAATTTTCCGGGAATAGAGCCGGAAACTATTTTGAACTATGTTTTTGCCACCGTAATTATTGCGGGACTACTTCAAATCGGTGCAGGAGTTTTACGTTTGGGTAAATTTATTAGACTGGTGCCGCACCCCGTAATGTTCGGTTTTGTAAACGGATTGGCCATTATCATATTTATGGCACAGTTTCCTAATTTTTATCAAAAGGGCACCGATACACTTCTGACCGGAGCACCAATGTATACAATGCTAGGCTTGACCTTATTGACGATGCTTATCATTTGGGGTTTTCCAAAATTGACCAAAGCGGTTCCCTCTTCGCTACTGGCGATTGTTGTGGTTTCAGCTCTGGTTCTAGGTTTCGGAATTGATACGCTTACCGTAGCCGATACCATGAAAGCGGGAGAATCGATTAAAGGTGGATTTCCGCCCTTATCCATTCCGCAAATTCCTTTTACTTTAGAGACCCTGAAAATTATTTTCCCTTATGCAGCCATTGTTGCCGGGGTTGGCTTGATTGAAAGTCTATTGACCCTGAACATAATCGATGAAATTACCGATACTCGGGGAAGTGGTAATAAAGAATGTGTGGCACAGGGTACGGCCAACATATTGTCCGGATTTCTTTCAGGAATGGGTGGTTGTGCGATGATCGGACAGAGTTTGATCAATACTTCATCAGGCGCGCGAGCGCGTTTATCAGGTATTACCGCCGCGGTTATGTTGCTGGTGTTTATTATGTTCGGATCGAGTCTTATTGAACGTCTTCCGATGGCGGCCTTGGTCGGCTTGATGTTCATGGTGGCCATAGGAACTTTCGAATGGGCGAGTTTTAAGACGTTTAAAAAAATGCCGAATTCAGATGTAATCGTAATGGTTTTAGTGACTTTGATTACGGCGATCACCCACAATTTGGCGGTGGCCGTGCTGTTGGGCGTGATTATTTCTGCTTTGGCATATTCTTGGGAAAATGCCAAGCGCATTCGCGCACGAAAATATACTGATGAGAATGGGGTAAAGCACTATGAAATCTATGGTCCACTATTTTTTGGTTCGACCACGTTATTCGCTGAAAAATTTGATATTCAGAATGATCCTGGGGAAGTAGTAATTGACTTTAAGGAAAGCCGTGTGGCCGATATGTCAGGTATTGAAGCTCTGAATAAAATTACCGAGCGCTACCAAAAAGTTGGTAAAAAAGTGCATCTTAAACATTTGAGCAAAGACTGTATTCGTTTGCTTAAGAACGCCAATGATATTATAGACGTAAATGTTATGGAAGATCCTACCTATAAAGTTGTCGTAGATAAGACTTAAACAAAAAATCGCTAAACAAAAAAACCGATGCTCATGCATCGGTATTTTTGTACCTTTTTTTAAGACTTTAAGCGATAGAATTCACCCAAAAACTTATGTTTTTAATTGCCGCCGTACAATTTATAAACTTCTGATCCTGCGCTCAAAAAAGCACCTGTTCCATATACTTCGGTCTTGTCGGGCCAAGCTTTTCCGGGAGCCGCACCGATGGGTTGTACATAACCCAACATACCTTCATCGGTAACATGGCTTACCATGGCATTCCATCCTTTTTTGACTGCTGGGCCATAGGTAGATTTGTCTAAAATACCTTTATTAATTCCCCATGCCAGACCATAAACATAAAATGAAGAACCACTTGTTTCAGGAGTAGGGTAAAAATCTTGACCCAATAAGCTCATAGCCCAATGGCCCTGAGGTGTTTGAATGGCAAGCAGTTTTTTGGCCATCTTTTTATAAATGCCCAAAAAGTACTTATATTCTTTGCTACTTGGGTCCAATTCGTTCATAACATTGGTCAGCCCCGCAAATACCCAGCCATTGCCCCGTGACCAGAATATTTTGGTGCCGTTGTCTAATTTGCCCATATAGCTTTCGTCACGATAATATAGGCTTTCCTTTTTATCAAATAAGAAATCTGTACTGGCCTTGAATTCGGTCATTAGGAACTCAAGGTATTTTTTTTCGCCTGTGAGCTTATAAAGTTTTGCCCAGACCGGTGGAGACATAAATAAGGCGTCACACCAGTTCCAACGGTCTTGGTGATACGGAGACTTCCAATGAAACGAAGATTGCGAAGGGTGCATCATAATAAAGTTGAACTGTTCCTTGGTGGGTTCGATCATTTTCTCATCATTATACTTGCGAAAAAGCTCTATGTACATTTGACCGACTGTGTGGTCATCTGCATGGTACTTACGACGATGCAATTGCCATTCGTTTTCTTCTCCGATTGTTTTTAGCCAATTGTAGTATTTTTCGTCATCTGCCATGGCGGCCCATTTTACCATGCCAACGTATAATGCGCCGTTGGTCCAATCAAGGGGGTGGTGGGGTTTGGTGTGTCCACTGTAGAGTCCATCGAAATGGTCTATCTGCCAGTCGGCGACCTTTTGCATGATTTGCTCGACTTCATTGGGCTTTATGTCTTGCGCAAACGTAACCGTGGAAATGGTCAGTGTGAGCAAGGTAATAATAGTACGAATGGAATTCATTTTTAAGGGTTTTATTAATAGAAATTTAATTTTGTTTCAAAACGAAATATGCTGTTACCCAGAACTAGTTTTCAGGATAACAGCACAGATATCTTGATTCGGAAAAATGTTAGAGCGTGCGTAAATATTCGGTCACATTTCTTGCATCCTCTTCGCTTAAATTTTGATTTAGCATAATCGCATTGTTATACTCTTTGAGTAGGGCTTTTGCAATGGGATCTTCTTTAAGCATGACATCGGGATTGAGTATCATATTCATTACCCATTCCGGACTTCTACGTTCTAGAACACCTTTTAAAGCAGGACCGATCATGCGCTTGTCTACCGCATGGCAGGCAATACATATGGTGCCAAAGGTTTTTTCGCCTTTGGCGGCCATTTCAGAATCTATTTCGTCTGCAAAGGTTACCGATTTTATAGGGCCTACACCTTTGTTGCTTAAATCAACAGGTACACCTTCAGCTTCTGCGGCCGGGGCTTTAGCTTCCGTTTTTGTTCGGTTCATTTCAAAACCCTCTTTCTTTTCTTCCTTTTTTTCCTTTCCTCCGCAGCTAATCATTAGACCGCCCAGCGCAAAGACCATAAGTAATTTTTTCATCGTGTTTGTTTTTGTCGCCACTAATATAAGAATTACCAGTATTTAAATAACCTCTTCGCAAAATTTTACGGCTCTTTTTTCGGAATATGTGCCGTTGCCAGTACCAAAAAAACCTACGTGACCACCATTCTGTGGGATTTCTAAGTGCAAATAGGGGTTGGTATTGGCGGCTTCAAGAGGGTAACATTCTTTTCCCAAAAATGAATCGTTCTTTGCACTGATAATCAACACGGGAATCTTAATCTGGGCCAAAAATTGGAGACAACTGCATTTCTCATAATAATCTAGTGCATCTTTAAACCCGTGGGCGCGACTCGTATAGATGTCGTCGAAATCTTTCAAGGTCTTTATATGGGCAATGTCTTGCAAAGAAATTTTATCCGGAAATAATCTTTGTTTCGGAATCAATTTTTCTACTAGGTGATTTTTGAACCGCCTTGCATACAGAAAATTTTTGGGCTTCAAAAGCTCCTGAAGTGAACTGTGCAGATGGCACGGAACCGAGATTCCCACTATGCCCTTCACTTCTTTAGGAATATCTCGTCCCTCGCCAGCGTATTTTAGGGCCATATTGCCACCAAGACTTACACCTTTAATGTAGATTTCCGGATATTTTTTGGTGACTAGAATATGTTGTACAACGGCATCTAAATCTTCCGTAGCCCCGGAATGGTAGGATCGGAATAGTTTGTTCGTCTCCCCGCTACAACCTCGAAAGTTGACGGCACAGGCGTCGAAACCTGACGCATTAAAGGCCTTGGCACTTCCTGAAATGTAGGGGCGTTGGGCATTGCCTTCCAGACCATGTAGCAAAATAACGACCTTGTCTGTTGGGCTGAAGGAAAAACTCCAGTCAAGATCAATAAAATCGCCATCTGGCAAATCAATACGTTCCCGAGTTTGTAGTAAACCATCGACTTTGCGAAAAAGGCCTGAATAGATGGTAGCGAGATGTCCGCTTTTAAACAAAAAAGGCGGATTGTATTTTGATTGGTATAGGGGCATTTCTAAAGTATGTTTCTTTTGGGTAAAAGGATGGACCGCAAGGTCAAAAATACTTAAACATTACTATATGGCATAAAACAAAACAACCGACATTGCCAGACTTTGGAATAAATTTAAATCTGAACAAACTAACAAAAAAGTATAACCACCCAGAGGAGATTTCAGAGATTAAGAAAAGAGGAATGGATTTACAGTGCTTTTTTGTTAATTGATAAAAGAGGCTTTGTTTGCACAGTTATCGGAAATAACGAAAAATACCTTTATAATTATGATTTCCTTAGAAAACGAGAGCCTCCGATTACCTTATTTTGGATAGATCTCCAATACTTTAATTTGCTCTTCAATTGCCGATTTAAACTCTGATTTCAAATGCCCGATCAATTCGGAAACTGGTACGACATCATCGATTGTGGCCGCACCTTGCCCTGCCGACCAAATGGTCTTCCACGCCTTTGCTTCGGTGTCCAGTTCTTTTCCGAAATCGACTTTTGTGTCTTTTTTCAAATCTTCTTCCGAAATACCCGCGGCCTTTAAACTTGCTCCTAAAAAGTTGGCATGAACTCCCGAAATTGCCGCTGTGTATACCACATCACTAGCGCCGGCAGCGACTATCATATCCCGATATTCCGCTGGGGCTTTGCTTTCTACCGTATTGATAAAGCGCGTACCCATGTAGGCTAGGTCAGCCCCCATTTGGAGTGCCGAAGCAATATCGCGACCCGTACTGATGCAGCCAGAGAGTATAATGGTCTTGTCATAGAATTTTTTGATTTCCGCAACCAAGGTCATCGGGTTAATAGTACCTGCATGGCCGCCCGCTCCTGCGGCTACCAAAATAAGTCCGTCAACACCTGCTCCGGCCGCTTTTTGGGCATGGCGCTTTTTAATGACGTCGTGGAAGACCAGTCCCCCATAACTGTGAATAGCGTCAACCACTTGTGAAACTGCACCCAAAGAGGTAATGATTAAGGGTACTTTGTGCTTAACACATAATTTAAGATCAGCCTCCAGGCGAGGATTTGTAGGATGGACAATAAGATTGACTCCGAAAGGAGCGGGCTTTTTGCCGGTCTCATCCTCAAAATTCTTTAATTCGGATTTTATTTGAACGAGCCATTCTTCAAAACCTTCTGACGTACGTTGGTTTAGGGCCGGAAAAGTGCCCACTATACCATTCTTGCAGCATTCAATGACCAGTTTAGGGCCTGAAATCAAAAACATAGGGGCCGCGATTGCTGGAAGTGAGAGGTTTTTAATGAAGGGAGCTTTTAAATCCATTTTTTAGTTTTCTATTTTAAAAATAAGGCAAATTAGTCTTGAGTTTCCCAAAACTATGCTATTTTTACAATATATTATGCATGCATAGCAAAAATAAATCATTAAAGTATGTACATAAAGGAATTTGAAGTGCGCTGGAGTGATGTAGATGCCAACCGGCATTTGGCCAACTCGGCATATATCAATTTTATGAGTCACACGCGAATGACTTTTTTGTGGGAATTGGGGTTCAACCAAAAAACGATGCATGAGAATCAAATAGGCCCCGTGGTCTTTTACGAACACATGTACTATTTTAAGGAAGTTTTTCCGGGCAAGCCCATAAAAGTTTCCTTGGAAGTAATGGGCTTGAGTGAAGATGGTATGTTCTTTGAATTTCACCATAACTTTTATGATAGCAATGGAAAAAATGTAGCACATTGTGAGATGATGGGCGCATGGATCAGTTTAAAGACACGAGGTCTTATCGGTCTAACCGATGATTTGCTCGCCATTTTTAATTCGACCGTTAAACCTGAAGGGTTTAGGGTATTGACTAAAGAAGATACCAGGCGATTCGGAAAAATACCCCAGAAAGACTTGCTTGGCTAATTTGAATTACCTTTTTAGTATTGTAGATGGTTTTCGACTTGCCAGGTAGACCCCGACCAATACCATTGCCGCCCCGAATATCTTCAAGGTGGTTAGACTATCTTTTCCGGTCATTACGGCAAACAAAATACCGATTATGGGTTGAAGGTATACAAAGGCGCTCACGGTAGATGCCTTTAATTGGGTAAGTGCAAAAACGTTAAAAAGATAGGTACAAAATGTGGTGCCGACAACTACAAAGGCAATTCCCCAAAGTGCTTCAAAAGGTAAATTTGTCCATTCGATTTGTACAAGTTCTTGATAACCCATGGGAAGACAGACAAAAACACCAATAGTAAAGAGCCATTTCATGCAGGTAAAAAGATGATACTTTTCAATTAATTTCTTCACTAAAATCAGGTATAGACCATAGGAAAACGAGTTAACGACAAAAAGGGCATTTCCCAAGGGAATGTTCGGGGCGTCTTGTCGGGTCTCTGCACCGAAAAGAATAAGGGAAACGGCGCCGATAAGGCCGATAAAAATACCGAAGACCTTGCGGTTCGAAATTTTCTCTTTGATAAGAATGGCCGATAACAGCAGTACAATAATGGGAGTGGTGGTAATTAGAACAGCACTATTAATCGGGGTAGAG
This sequence comes from uncultured Kriegella sp., assembly GCA_965368185.1. Classification (GTDB taxonomy): domain Bacteria; phylum Bacteroidota; class Bacteroidia; order Flavobacteriales; family Flavobacteriaceae; genus Kriegella. Next base: position 25,383 of record CBDULZ010000048.1, on the reverse strand, counting down.
AGCTGCAATCCTTTAAAGAAACTGAGCATATTGATACCCATCCCGAAGAAAGCACAGATTAATATTCGTCCGTAATCTTTTTTTTCAATGTGCTCCTTTGGCCCTAAAAAAGAAATAATCCAAAATAAAATGGAAGCACCAATCACGCGAAGCATTATAAAACCGAATGGCGCGACATGATCGGGCATGACACCTTTGGCAATGGTATGGTTCAGCCCGTAAATGACCGTTGCGCCGATAGCGGCAAATATGGCAAGTGCTCTTTTGCTCAAGGGTGAATGGTTGCAGCGGCTGCGGCGACCACGTTTTTACTGTTTCCGACAAAAATTTGATTGTCAACAATGATTACGGGTCTTTTAAGAAAGGTATAGTGGTCTAAAATCAAATCTTTATAGTCGGTTTCCGAAAGTTTCTTTTCTTTTAGCTTCCTTTCTTTGTATAGCATCGCTCTTCTGCTAAAAAGTGCTTCGTAGCTTCCGGCGAGTTTTTGCATTTCCTCAAGCTGTGCAACGGTAATCTTTTCGGTTTTTATATCCTGTAATTGAAAACCCTCCAAAGGCTGAAGCTCTTTAATGATTCTTTGACAAGTACTACAGGTGCTTAAATGGTATATTTTTTTCATATGGAAACAGTTTTATCATTCTCGGAAAGACCGAGATCTTTTCGATTTCATTAAAAATTATCCTGATACAAAGAAACCCATTTCAATCGAATTGTGCTACTTTTAAGGCCTCGATACAAAAAGTATTTTAACTTAAAAAGGGCGTATTTTGGAAAAATTATTCAATGTCATATTACAGAACCGAAGGACTTTTCATCAAATAATAACGGAAACATCAAAAGAACAGTTGCTACAAATACCGGAGGGTTTCCGCAATAATATTTGGTGGAATATTGCGCATGTCGTAGTCACTGAACAGTTGCTACTTTATAAATTTAGTGGAGTGCCCATGAAGATAGATGAAGAATTGGCGGCCAAATTCAGAAAGGGAACTGTGCCCGATGGCACCGCTGACGATGACGAGATAGAAAAAATCACCGACTTGCTCTTGTCGACAGTAGAATGGGCAAAAAAAGATTATGAAAACCGAGTTTTCAAGGAATACAATGAATATACTACAAGTGCCAAGGTTACTTTAAGCAATGTAGAAGACGCAATTGCATTTGTTGCTTTTCACGAAGGATTGCATAGAGGTGCGGTTATCGCACTTCAAAAAATGGTGATGTTGAAAGAAGCTTAAGACTTGATTTTTGTTGCTAAATATTTTTTTACATCGCTATAAGGTAAAGTAAGTTCGATAGGGCCATCGGCGTAGGATGCAACCTCATATTGATTGTAAAGCAGTTTTACGCCCTGTTTGGTAAGGCCGATATTTTCGGGCAGGTAGAAAGAGTCCCGTTCGAACATGAAACCAGTGCTATTTATGGGCATCCCTTCAGGAATGTTCTCTTTAATACGGAATTCCGTTTCGGCATACTTTTGAAAGTTTTCCAAGTCTTTGAAAAGTTGCCAGTTTTCGAGTTCAGTACCTTTCTTTTTGTCAAAATTTAAAAAACGTTTGGATCCATAACCATGAGCCCCACCGGTAAAAAGATACGCATTTAACTCGATAGTCAGCAAGACAGCGTCTTCATAAACTTTTTTACCGTCGATTTTAGCTTCCCACTGTGCAGTTTCATCGGCATATTCCTCCTTGAGTTCGGTATAGCCATGGGTAAACGAAGTTATGGCTTCTTCGATTGTGGTCGCCTCTAAATCATCATCGAATAGCAACAATGAAATAATTTCTTCCTTAAGCGCCCTGTTTATGGTTTTCGTCAATTTGGTTTGTTCGATTGCTTGCGGAATTGATATGCTGACTTCAGGACAATCCGTACATTCGTTCTGGGTGATTACCATCCGTTCAAATGTGAGCTTGTCTTCTTTTTTACAGCTGATAATCACTAAGAATATAGCAAGGCAGGTGATAGTGGTTTTCATGGGAATGTTTAAGTATAAAACACAAAGTTACATCTTCATTGTATGCTATGAAAGATAACGATACATTTGTGTAGTAAATTACATATCATGAGTGAAAAAATGTTACGATTCAATAGTAAGGTAATACATGGAGGTCAGCAACCCGATAAAGCCTACGGGGCGGTAATGCCGCCAATATACCAAACTTCCACCTATGCGCAGACTACACCAGGGGGGCACAAAGGTTATGAATATTCGCGAAGTGCGAACCCAACACGTACCGCTTTGGAGAAGGCATTGGCTAGTATTGAAAATGGGTCGTACGGACTGGCTTTTGGTAGCGGACTTGCCGCAATGGATGCGGTTATCAAACTATTGAATCCAGGCGATGAAGTGATTTCTACCAACGACCTATATGGAGGTAGTTACCGAATTTTCCGTCAGATTTTTGAGAAATACGGTATCGTTTTCCATTTTGTCGCAATGCAGGATGAAAATAAAATAGCGGAAAAAATCAACACGAAAACAAAGCTTATCTGGGTAGAGACACCCACCAACCCGATGATGAATATTATAGATATTCAGGCTGTTTCGAAACTGGCAAAAAAACATGCGATTCTTTTGGCCGTTGACAATACTTTTGCCACGCCCTATTTGCAGCAGCCTTTAGATTTGGGTGCTGATATTGTAATGCATTCGGCAACGAAGTATTTGGGTGGGCATAGTGATGTTGTTGTCGGGGCTTTAATAGTAAAGGATAAGGAATTGGCGGATCGGCTGTACTTTATTCAAAACGCGAGTGGTGCTGTGTGTGGCCCAATGGATAGTTTTTTAGTGCTCCGCGGCATTAAAACCCTTCATGTACGAATGCAACGGCATTGTGAAAACGGAAAGGCTGTTGCCACGTTTTTGTCGAAGCACCCGAAAATCGAAAAAGTGTATTGGCCAGGTTTTGAAGATCACCCAAACCATAAGATAGCAAAGGCACAAATGAAAGATTTTGGCGGAATGGTCTCATTTGTAACCAAAGGCAACAACTATGAAGATGCCATTGCCATAGTAGAAAAATTAGCGGTATTTACCCTAGCAGAATCCTTGGGAGGGGTCGAAAGTTTGGCGGGCCACCCTGCAAGTATGACCCATGCCAGTATTCCCAAGACAGAACGCGAAAAAAGTGGAGTAGTAGATGCTCTGATTAGACTAAGTGTCGGAATTGAGGATGAAACAGATTTATTAAACGACTTGGAGCAAGCAATAGGATAATATTTATCAAATTCTCAAAAAAAGACATTCATATTGAATAAATAATATAATTTTACCTCAAATATATCGTTTCACTAAAATATTTGTAAGTAATAAATAATAGATGGAAGCAAAGGTAAAAACATTTATGGATGAGGTCAAGATTCGAAATGGTCATGAACCTGAATTTATCCAGGCCGTACAGGAAGTTGCTGAAACGGTAATTCCATATATCGCCAAAAACAAGATATATAGTGGTAAAAATATTCTACTGCGCATGGTCGAACCTGAACGATTGATCTCCTTTAGGGTCGCATGGATAGATGATAAAGGAGAAATACATGTGAATAGGGGGTACCGGGTTCAAATGAATTCGGCTATTGGCCCATATAAAGGCGGATTGCGATTTCATTCATCGGTAAATGCCAGTATTTTGAAGTTTTTGGCTTTCGAACAAGTATTTAAAAATAGCTTGACTACCCTACCCATGGGTGGTGGTAAGGGAGGTTCCGATTTTGATCCAAAAGGAAAATCTGATGATGAGGTAATGCGTTTTTGTCATGCCTTTATGGTTGAATTGTGCAGACATATTGGTCCGAATACCGATGTTCCGGCTGGAGATATTGGGGTGGGTTCGCGAGAAATCGGCTTTTTATTCGGGATGTACAAAAAGATTAGAAATGAATTTACCGGCGTTCTTACCGGTAAGGGCCGCTCTTGGGGCGGTTCATTGATACGTCCTGAAGCCACTGGTTATGGCACGGTTTACTTTGCTCAAAGTATGCTGCAAACAAAGGGGCAAGATTTTTCAGGAAAGACCGTGGTCATTTCAGGATCTGGTAACGTTGCGCAATATGCGGCGGAAAAGGCGCTGCAATTGGGAGCGAAAGTATTGACCCTTTCTGACTCGCAAGGCTATGTGTACGATAAAGACGGTATAGACGCCAAGAAATTGTCTTATGTGATGGATCTAAAAAACAACAAAAGACAAAGAATTTCAGAATATATCAAAAAGTACCCTTCAGCTACATTCCACGAAGGAAAAATACCTTGGGAAGTGCCATGTGATATAGCATTGCCTTGCGCTACCCAAAATGAGTTGGACGGTAAAAGTGCCGGCACATTGATTAAAAACGGCTGTATCTGTGTGGCTGAAGGAGCGAATATGCCTTCGACCCCTGAGGCCATTCATGAATTTCATGCAGCGAAAATACTCTTTGCTCCGGGTAAGGCGTCGAATGCTGGTGGTGTGGCTACATCAGGACTCGAAATGTCGCAGAACTCGTTGCGCATCAGTTGGACAAGGGAAAAGGTCGATGATATGCTTAAAAACATCATGGAAGACATTCACGATTCGTGCATCGAATATGGCAAAGAAAAAGATGGATTTTGCAACTATGTAAAGGGTGCCAATATCGCCGGTTTTGTGAAGGTGGCCGATGCCATGCTCGCCCAAGGGGTGATTTAAGCAACAGAAGACCAGAAGTTCTAATTGAACATTGCGGTCGCACAAATTCGGGAAGTGGTTTTTTCAACCATACGTTTCCTGAATTTTTGGTTTTTACGATGTTTCTTGATAGTCGAGCAACACCGATAAACCTATATCTTTGCATAAATCCAATTATAAAACATGCAGGTAACTACCAAGGCTATTGTTTTTTCTTCAATAAAATACGGGGATACTAGTCTGATCGTTAAAGCCTTTACATTGTCTGATGGATTAAAAACATACCTTTTAAAAGGTGTTTTGACCTCAAAAAAGGGGAAACTCAAAGCGGCCTATTTTCAACCATTGACCCAATTGGAAATTGTCGCCAACCATAAGAATAAAGGTACTTTGGAAAGTATCAGGGAGGTCAAAGTAGATTACCCTTATGCTACTTTACACACCGATATATTTAAAAATGCTTTAACCTTGTTTCTTGCCGAAATGTTGGGAAACTGTATTTTTGAAGAAGAACAGAATCAAGAACTTTTTTGTTTTATTGAAGCTTCCCTACAATGGCTCGACACCCATCAGGAAATATCGAATTTTCATTTGTACTTCTTGTTGCGATTGACTAAATACCTTGGTTTTTACCCCGATACTTCAAATATTGATATGCCATATTTTGATGTTGTTGAAGGGGAATTCGTTTCATCACTTTCCGCGAACTTTATCTTGGAAAAGGAAAACTTATTATTTTTTAAGCGGCTTTTAGGCATAAATTTTGATAGTATTCAAGAGATCAAAATGAAGAAAGTTGACCGGCAAAACCTATTGAAATCTATAGTTCTTTATTTTGAATTGCACTTACAAGGATTCCGGAAACCCAAATCGCTCGCCATTTTAAATGAAGTTTTTAGCTAGTGTGATGATTGCTAAATTGATTGACTTAATTTTTATTTTTCCTTATCAAAAAGGAAAAAAACTGCGGGGAGCAACTAGCCGATTTGACTTTTTCTATAGACACGCCAAATTCTTAATTTTATGCTCTCTTTTATTGACATTCGGTACGATAGCAGCTCAAAAAGTCACCATTTTAGATGCCGACGGCAAAGCCCCAATTGTAAATGTAGTAGTTTATAACGATGATAGGTCTATAACCGCATTGTCCGATTTTGATGGAAAATGCGATTTGTCAAAATTCGAAAGACATGAGCGAATTACTTTTAGGCACCTAAGTTATGAAACCTATAGATCGACTAAGTCGCAAATCTTAAAGCGCGCGTCCCGGATTTTTATGACGTTACGCGCCGAGCACTTGGATGAGGTCGTAATGTCAGTTTCAAAATGGGAACAGCAGAAAAAGGATATACCTCAAAAAATTGTTTTTATTGGTTCTCAAGAAATCTCATTTACCGCTCCTCAAACCTCCGCCGATTTGTTACAACATAGTGGACAAGTATTTGTGCAAAAAAGTCAGTTAGGTGGCGGGAGTCCCATGATTCGTGGTTTTGCTACCAATCGGTTGGTGCTTTCCGTTGATGGTATCCGAATGAATAATGCAATCTTTAGAGGTGGTAATATTCAGAATATAATAGCGATCGACCCTTTCACGATTGATAAAACAGAGATTATTTTTGGCCCGGGTTCCGTTGTCTATGGGAGCGATGCCATGGGAGGAGTCATGAACTTCTACACCAAAAAACCTTTATTTTCCGAGTCCGATGGCATGGCCGTTTCGGGTAACGCCCAATACCGGTTCTCCTCTGCCAATACCGAAAACACAGCTCATTTTGACATCAATTTGGGCAAAAGAAAATGGGCATTTTTGACTAGTGCCTCATACCATAATTTTGGAGATTTACTAATGGGTAGCCATGGTCCTGATTCCTATCTAAGAAATGAATATGTTACTACTGTCGGGGGTCAAGATATCGTAAGCGTCAATGACAATTCCAGAAAGCAAGTTCCGACGGGTTACGACCAAATCAATATAATGCAGAAGGTGGCCTTTAAGCCGAATAATAACTGGAGTTACGACCTTGGCATACATTATTCCGAAACCTCTGATTATTCCCGCTATGACCGGCTGATACGGCCGGGGAATAATAATAACAAATTCAGGTCGGCCGAATGGTACTATGGTCCGCAAAAATGGTTTTTAGGCAATTTGCAGATTGACAAAAAAGGAAAAGGAAAGTTTTATGACGGACTTAAAATAACGACTGCATATCAACATTTTGAAGAGAGTCGACACGACCGGGCCTTTCAAGATAGTGACTTGTTCTCGACGAATGAAAAGGTAGACGCCCTTTCTTCGAACATCGATTTTGAAAATAAAAAAATTGGGAATCTACGATTATATTATGGGGGGGAATATATATTTAACAAAGTAGGTTCAGTGGGTTATGTGCGAAATATCGGAACCGATTCACAATTGAATGCGGCCTCCCGGTACCCAGATGGATCCACTTGGCAGACGATGGCGGGGTATCTTCATGGTGAGTATAAGGCAAAGCCCAATTTTACCATGCTTAGCGGTTTGCGCTATAGCCATGTTTGGATCGACGCTATTTTTGATAAGACTTTTTATCCTTTTCCTTTTGACGATGCCAATTTGAGTACTGGGGCATTGACCGGTAGTTTGGGGATTAGTTGGTTTCCAAAGGCAAACCTACAAATTACCCTGAACGGGTCAACGGGCTTTAGGGCGCCAAACATAGACGATGTGGGAAAAATATTTGATTCGGAACCGGGTTCGGTGGTTGTTCCGAACCCTGATTTAGTCGCTGAATATGCTTATAATATGGAACTGGGCGCGCAAAAAAATTTCGGGGATAAAGTGGTTTTTAAAGCGACTACTTTCTATACCTATTTGGTAGATGCTCTAGTTCGTCGTGACTTTCTTTTTAACGGGGATTCACAAATCGAGTATAAGGGTGAATTGAGCAATGTTCAAGCCATACAGAATGCGGCCAAAGCCTATGTTTATGGTTTTGAATTTGGTTTGGAGGCCTTTTTTTCTGATAATCTTTCCATTTCGTCGAATCTGACATTGACGGAAGGAATCGAAGAAGAAGAAGATGGTACTGATTCCCCGGGAAGACATGTTGCCCCGACCTTTGGAGATTTTCATATCAAATGGAAGAACCAAAGACTTAAAACAGATTTGTTCCTGAATTATAATGGTGAAATTACTTTTTCCAGTTTGGCTTCGTCGGAAAAAAGCAAAGACTATATCTACGCCGTCGATGCTAACGGAAATCCGTATTCCCCTTCTTGGTACACCTTAAATGCCCGGGCGCAATATTTGATGTCGAACACCTTAAAAGTACATATCGGGTTGGAAAACATTACCGATCAGCGGTATAGGCCCTATTCATCGGGCATCGTGGCTCCCGGAATGAACCTAATAATTGGGGTTGGGTATAATTTTTAAAATTTCAAAAGAACATAATTATCTGTATGACGTGGAATTTTGGCACAAAAAAACCCTGACAAAACTGTCAGGGCTATTTTTTACCGGATGCTTGTTGTTAGTTGTCAACGGCATCCTTTACTTTGTCAACACCTTCTTTAGCGGCTTTCTTTACGTCTTCGCCAGCTTCCTTGGCCTTATCGGCAACTTTTTCACCGGCTTCCTTCATGTCTTCTCCAACTTCTTTAGCCTTATCCAAGGCATCTTTACCTATTTCTTCAAGGTCTTCACCAGTTTTTTTCATTGCTTCTCCTGCTTCTTCCGAAGCATTTTTGGCCTTATCGGTAGCTTCCCTACACGAAACGAACGAGGCACTTAGCGCAAGCATTAAAATTGAACCTAAAATTACTTTTTTCATTTTTTTAGTTTTAGTGTTTGTTGTTAGATAATATGATATACGTCATAATCGATCTTTTGGATGGCCCTTTTCTTAATAAACGCTTTTTCCCCCTGTAATACCTGTTATTATTGACTTTACACTAATTTTCAAAAAGGTAGTGTAGTATGTAGTTCATCGAGAATTTGAATATTTTAACATTTTATTAAGAATATTAAGTAGGGTTCAGTTGTTCTATACGCAAATTGTTCAATAATAAATTCCCAATCTTATGAAAAAGTATTTAAAGAAAGTAGCAGTATTAGGTTTAACCATGTTTACCTTGGCTTCATGCAGTAAAAATGACGACGGAGAAAAAAACATGGATGGTGATTCGTATGATACCACTTTTAAAATTACCGATGCCCCGATAGATAACGCAAATATAGAAGCGGTATTCGTTACAATCTCTGACGTAAAGGTTGATGGTACTTCATTAGAAGGATTTAATACAACAACCATAGAACTTTCGGCCTTGGTCAATGGAAAAACCGAAACCTTGGGAAATCTTGATTTGCAGGCAGGTTCATATACCGATGTTGTTTTAGAATTGGATTATGATACTGATGCTGCAGGAAATTCTCCGGGTTGCTACGTCGAAATGGCCAATGGGACCAAAGAAAAGTTGGAGGCGAGTTCCAGTAAAATCAATATTACCGATACCTTCGAAGTAGTAGCTTCGGCTTCAAACGAAATCATCATCGATTTTGATTTGAGAAAAACAATAAAAGAGGAACAGGGTACAGTCTCGGCTGGCTTTGAATTTGTATCCATGTCAGAACTTTCAGCTGGCATTAGAACCATAAACGAAGAATTTTCTGGCAAGATTTCGGGTACTGCGAATGATGCAGAGAATACCTCGGATAAAATTATTGTTTATGGTTATGAGAAAGGCACTTTTGACGCTGAGACCGAAACAGAAGGGCAGGGCTCGAGCAATGTTACTTTTGCGAATGCGGTGACCAGTTCTGAAGTTAGTACGACCAATGGAAGTTATAGTCTGAACTTCTTGGCCGAAGGTGAATATGAATTGGTTTTCGTTTCCTATAACAAAGATGGTGATGCATTCTATTTTAATTCACTATTGGAAGTTGAATCGACTACCGGTTTGAATTTAGGTGCCATAAGTGTTTCCGCAGCGCTTCAAATCAGTGCCAATGTAACCATTACAGGTACGAAATAATAGGATAAAGAATAGTATTATATCAAAGCCTCTTGAAAAAGGGGCTTTTTGTTTTTTCACCCTAAATACTTTACTTAAAAATCACTAATTTTGCGGACTTAATTTGTAGCGGTAGAAGAAGTTACTATGAAGTTTGCAGAATATAACGGACTGGATTTACCCAAAGTGGCAGAAGAGATTCTTGCCTATTGGAAAGAGAACCAGATTTTTGAAAAAAGCGTTTCAACAAAGCAAGGTCGGAACACCTATGTGTTTTACGAAGGCCCCCCTTCTGCGAATGGTATGCCGGGCATTCACCATGTTATGGCGCGCACCATAAAAGATATCTTTCCGCGCTACAAGACCATGAAAGGCTTTCAAGTAAAACGAAAGGCAGGCTGGGATACGCATGGCCTCCCCATAGAACTAGGTGTTGAAAAGGAATTGGGCATCACCAAAGAAGATATCGGTAAGAAGATATCCGTAGAGGAATACAATGCAGCCTGTAAAAAAGCGGTCATGCGCTATACGGATGTATGGAACGAGATGACCGAAAAAGTTGGATATTGGGTCGATATGGATGACCCCTATATCACCTACAAGTCAAAATACATGGAATCGGTATGGTGGCTGTTAAAACAAATCTACGATAAGGGCCTTATTTATAAAGGTTATACCATTCAGCCCTATTCGCCAAAGGCAGGTACAGGATTAAGTTCGCACGAACTTAATCAGCCAGGCACATACCAAGATGTTACCGATACCACGGTAGTAGCCCAATTTAAGGCTGTTGAAGACACATTACCCAATTTTCTACAAGACGAAGGCACCATTTATTTCCTGGCATGGACGACCACTCCTTGGACATTGCCATCGAACACGGCTTTAACGGTCGGACCCAAAATCGATTATGTTTTGGTCGAGACTTATAATCAGTACACGTTTCAGCCCATGAATGTAGTACTTGCCAAAAGTCTAGTTGCGAAGCAATTTTCAGGAAAATTTCATCAGGTAACGGCAAAACCAGGGCTATTGGAATATAATTCTGGTGATAAAAAAATTCCGTTCTATATCGTTAAAGAGTTTAAGGGAAAAGATTTGGTCGGAATTAAATACGAACAACTGATCGATTATGCACAGCCGTATCAAAACCCCGAGAATGCTTTCAGAATCATTACCGGTGATTTTGTAACCATAGAAGATGGAACCGGAATCGTACATACGGCACCGACTTTTGGTGCAGACGATGCCTTAGTGGCTAAACAGGCAGTACCCGAAGTACCTCCATTGCTAGTTTTAGACGAAAATAAAAATCCTGTTCCGTTGGTTGACTTACAAGGCAAGTTCCGGCCCGAAATGAAAGAGTGGGGCGGCAAATATGTCAAAAACGAATATTATGAGGATGGCAAAGCTCCGGAACGATCTATAGATGTAGAAATAGCCATCCGATTAAAGGAAGAAAACAAGGCATTTAAGGTTGAAAAATATGTGCACAGTTATCCCAACTGTTGGCGTACCGATAAACCTATTTTGTATTATCCGTTGGATTCTTGGTTTATCAAGGTCACCGACGTAAAGGATCGAATGTACGAACTCAACCAATCGATCAACTGGAAGCCTAAAGCGACTGGCGATGGCCGGTTTGGGAACTGGTTGGCCAATGCCAATGACTGGAACCTTTCTAGGTCTCGATATTGGGGTATTCCCCTGCCCATTTGGCGTACTGAAGACGGCAAGGAAGAGCTAATGATCGGCTCAGTTGCCGAGTTAAAAGCTGAAATGTCCAAGGCGGTAGCAGCGGGAGTTTTAAAGAAAGATATTTTTGAAGATTTCGAAATTGGCGATATGTCAGAAGAAAATTATGACCGCATCGATCTTCATAAAAACATTGTTGATCAAATTATTTTGGTCTCTGCATCGGGTAAACCCATGAAACGCGAGAGCGATCTTATCGATGTTTGGTTTGATAGTGGCGCCATGCCCTATGCCCAATGGCATTATCCGTTCGAGAATCTTGATTTGATTGATGAAGGTAAAACATTTCCCGCCGATTTTATTGCAGAGGGCGTAGATCAGACCAGGGGTTGGTTTTATACGCTGCATGCTATCGCAACCATGGTATTTGACTCGGTTGCCTATAAAAATGTGGTTTCCAACGGACTTGTTCTCGACAAGGAAGGCAAAAAAATGTCAAAGCGTTTTGGTAATGCCGCAGATCCCTTTGAAACCATGAATAATCATGGCGCCGATGCTACCCGATGGTATATGATCTCCAATGCCAATCCGTGGGATAATTTGAAATTCGATGAGGAAGGCATAATCGAAGTAAAACGAAAGTTTTTTGGAACCCTCTACAATACTTATTCTTTCTTCTGTTTATACGCCAATATTGATGAGTTCGAATATTCAGAAGCTGATATCCCGCTATCGGAACGTCCTGAAATAGACCGCTGGATCTTATCCGAACTACATTCTTTGATACAGAAGGTCGATGAGGCGTATGCCGATTATGAACCTACACGGGCCACAAGGGCAATTTCCGATTATGTTCAAGAAAATTTGAGCAATTGGTATGTACGGCTGAGCAGAAGGCGTTTCTGGAAAGGAGACTATCAAAAAGATAAAATTTCCGCATATCAAACTTTGTATACCTGTTTGGTGACCGTAGCCAAATTGTCGGCACCGGTAGCCCCATTTTTTATGGATCGCCTGTATAAGGACCTGACACGAACTACAAAAAAGGAGGTTTTTGAAAGTGTACATTTAGCTGATTTTCCGATTTATGATGCAGCAGTGGTAGATTCAAACCTCGAGAGCAAAATGCAGAAGGCACAGACGATTTCATCTTTGGTGCTTTCCATTCGACAGAAGGAAAAAATCAAGGTCCGCCAGCCCTTGCAAAAAATCATGATTCCTGTTCTGGATGAAAAGCAAAAAGATGAAATAGAAGCTGTGGCCGATTTGATAAAATCTGAGGTTAATGTGAAGGAAATTGAGTTGTTGGACGATACTTCCGGTATTTTGGTAAAACAGATCAAACCGAATTTTAAGGTTTTGGGACCTAAATTTGGGAAGGAAATGAAGCAAATAGCCAGTGCCGTTGGCCGCTTAAGACAGGAGGATATCCAGAAAATCGAGCAAGAAGGCGAAATATCGCTTGATATTGAAAATAAAATTATTAAATTACAGTTACAAGATGTTGAAATAGCATCTCAAGATATCGAAGGATGGTTGGTAGCCAGTTCAGGTTTGCTTACCGTTGCGTTAGACGTAACCATCAACGATACACTTAGAAAAGAAGGGATAGCCAGAGAGCTTGTAAACCGTATTCAAAATATTCGAAAAGAATCAGGATACGAAGTGACCGATAGAATCGATATTAAGATTCTTAAGGATGGACTCGTTGAAAATGCGGTAGTCAACAATATGGATTATATAAAGACAGAGACGTTGACCGCCGAATTGAATTTTGAAGATAATTTGGAAGATGGTACGACTGTAGCCTTTGATGAAATTAACACAAAATTGTTTATTGAAAAACACTAGAAAGTATGGCAGAAGATTTGAAAATTAGATATTCGGACAAAGATTTGGAAGAATTCAAGGGCTTGATAGAGCAAAAAATTGAAAAGGCAAAGAGCCATTTAGAATTGCTTAAAAGCTCTTATATGAACGATGGTAATAATGGTACCGATGATACCTCGCCTACCTTTAAGGCCTTTGAAGAAGGTTCGCAAACCATGAGTAAGGAGGCCAATACGCAGTTGGCAATTCGTCAAGAAAAGTTTATTAGAGATTTGAAAAATGCCTTATTGCGGATTGAAAATAAAACATATGGTATTTGCCGGGTGACCGGAAAACTTATCAATAAAGAGCGGTTGAAACTTGTACCCCATGCTACATTGAGCATTGAGGCCAAGAATATGCAGAAATAAACAAACGCCCTTCGGGGCGTTTTTTAATATGAAAAAGTTTTTTTGCTTGCTCCTCTTGTTTCAAGCCTCTTTGTTGACTGCACAAAAAGTGGTTAAAAAATCAATTATTGACCCAAGCATCTCATTTATTAAGGTAAATGCAAACAACTGTTTTAAGGTCGAACTTAAAACGGGCACAACCAACGAGATGTTTATTGAGGCCACCATAGATGGGGAATATAGTAAAAATCTTCTATTAAATATAAAGAGTGACGGAGCTACCATTACTGTTAGTGCCGATTTTCAACCGAATTTTGTTCGCCCCAACGATAAATTAAGTGCCCACAAGGTGATTTCGATTGCACTGAAAATTACAGTACCCGAACAGAAAGATGTCTACCTCAATGGTACAAGTTGTAATGTGGTTGCCTCCGGGCAGTACAGTTTTTTGCGGGTAATACTGAATGACGGAAAGTGCACATTGAACAACATCTCTGAATCGGCAAATATTATGACCCAAAGCGGCGATATAACGGTCAGTAGTGCTGGTGCAGTTATCCTGGCCAGTAGTAAATACGGGCGTGTTGATAATTCTCGGATACCAAAAGGTAATACTAGTTTGGTATTGCGAACAATAACAGGAAATATCCATCTAAAGAAAACCGAATAATATGTCTACTTTTGCCGTTTATTATTTTTACCAATGAGCCTAAATAAGTCATTACTTTTAATCGCTGCAATTTTGATTGTAGATCAGCTGAGCAAACTATATATCAAGACCCATTTTGTTCTTGGCGAACCTGTGGAAGTCTTCAGTTGGTTTAAAATACTTTTTATAGAAAATTCAGGGGCCGCATGGGGAGCGAAATTGAGTGATTTTTTACCCATTTCAGAACGATCCGGAAAATTAATATTAACTGTATTTCGATTGTTTGCCGTTGCAGGGATCGGGTATTGGTTGTTCGATGTAATTCGTAAAAAATCTTCAAAGACATTAATTATTGCCGTTGCCCTGATTTTTGCAGGAGCTTTGGGCAATATCATTGATTCTGTTTTCTACGGGGTCTTGTTCGACCACAGCAACAATCAAGTGGCAACATTGTTTTCAGATGATCCCTATGGTGGCATATTCCACGGGAAGGTGGTAGACATGCTTTATTTTCCGATGATTGATACTATATGGCCAGAATGGGTTCCTTTTGTGGGAGGTGACAATTTTCGCTTTTTCGAACCCGTTTTTAATGTGGCCGATACGGCAATTAGTACAGGGGTAGGCATACTTTTGGTCTTTAATAAAAAAGCGTTCGGCAATACTGGGGAAACCGCTTCAGTCGAGGGAAATCAGACTGTTTAATAGGTGTATATTTTGGTGGGGGTAACACAATAGTTCAAAGCAACATCGTTTTCTTCCACATCCGAAATTTTTTCCTCGGCTTTAAAATGGGAAAGTCCTATTTTGATTACATCAGGCCTACAATTGCTTAGGAACCTGTCATAAAATCCCTTTCCATACCCTACTCTATGTCCTGTTTTGTCAAAAGCCAAAAGAGGAACGAATACAACATCCAATTGTTTCTCCGATATTTCAAGACCATCTGTTGGTTCAGGAACGTTCCACTTGTTCTCGACCAATCTCGTATTATCGGTGAGCAGGTGGTGCGATAAGCTACCATTTTCATTTATTTTAGGAACAATGATATTTTTGTCCTTGCCCTGTAGTACAGAAAGTATAAAGGAGGTATCAATTTCTTTTTTTTCTGAAATGGATAGGAAGATATGGTAATTGCTATATTCCCAGATAGGAAGTTGTAAGAGGTTATTAGCTATACTAAGGTCGGCGTCTAGAAGTTGTTGGGGCGACATTTCCTTTCTGCGTTTCAAATATATCGAGCGCAGATTTTTTTTTAGCATTCTGAAGAATTAATCGGTGCATTAACTAGAATGGCAAATTGATTCTAATCCTTTGTGGCAACCGAAACATATACCCTAACGAAAATCATTAAAATAAGGTACATGCCTAGCATTATTAAATAGTTATCCATGTGTAAAATTGATTTTGTCTTTAAATTTAGCTAATTTTTCTATTTAAATCCCACCAAGTGCAACTTTTTATCGATGAAATACACTTTTTTTAAGAAACTTTAACACATTTCTAACCAAAATACTAAGGTGGCTTATTTTCCGCTATCATAAAATATTGATTGTCAATGATTAATTTGTCTTTCAAAATCTTCGTATGCCAATCAGCATATGCGAGCATTTTAACACTTTTATGATAAGGCGCTTGATTCTGACATAGTAGAACAGTTATAATAGTACGAAGGTCATCGGTAATAGAGTAATGTACAGTAGAAATAAATGGTGAACTTATTTTGGGTTAACGTTAAAATAATACGAAGAACCGCGAGTTTTGCAAAAACATAGTAATTTAACTGTTTAAATAGGGAACAACTAATCCGCCCATTATAAAATGCCCCAAGTACCTATCAAAGTTCAACTTAGCACACTTCCTAACAGCCCTGGGGTCTATCAATTCTATGATTCTGAAAATAGCATACTTTATATAGGTAAGGCAAAGAATTTAAAAAAAAGAGTGTCTTCCTATTTTACCAAGAACCATGAATATGGAAAGACTAGGGTCATGGTTAAAAAAATTGGTTCGATACAGCATATTGTTGTGCCTACGGAATCTGATGCACTTTTATTGGAGAACAATCTTATAAAGAAATATCGACCTAGGTATAATGTACTATTAAAGGATGATAAATCATATCCTTGGATCTGTATTAAGAACGAGCGTTTCCCACGAATTTTTCCGACTAGGAAACTCATAAAAGATGGATCTGAGTATTACGGTCCTTATACCAGCATGAAAACGGTAAGAACATTATTGGATCTTGTCAAAAGTGTGTATCCGTTGCGGACTTGTAATTATGACCTTTCCCAAGAAAAGATAAATACGGGAAAATATAAAGTATGTCTAGAGTATCATTTAGGTAATTGTAAAGGCCCTTGCGAAGGCTTGCAAGGCATTGCGGAATACGATAGACAGATTTCCGATATTCGTGAAATAATAAAGGGTAATTTCAAATCTTCACTTCATTATTTTAAGCACCAAATGAAGGCCTTGGCTACTGAAATGAGATATGAAGAGGCACAGCGCATAAAGGATAAGATCGAAATATTGGAAAACTATCAGGTGAAATCGACGATAGTAAACCCCAAGATCAACAATGTAGATGTGTTCTCCATAATTTCGGAAGACACATTTGCATACGTCAATTTTTTACAGCTTTCCCACGGATCTATTACTCGTTCGCATACCCTGGAAATTAAAAAGAAGCTCAACGAAACTGACGGAGAGCTATTGCAACTTGCGATTGTAGAAATACGGCAACGTTTTGAATCACAATCGAAGGAGTTGTATCTTCCGTTTAAGGTTATTGTGGAACCACATTTAAAAGTCACGGTACCCAAGCTGGGAGACAAAAAAAAGATTTTGGAACTCTCTGAGCGCAACGCCAAATTCTTTCGGCAAGAACGGTTCAAGCAAATACGAATAATTGATCCAGATAGACATACGAATAGAATTATGGCCCAGATGCAAAAAGATTTAAGGTTGTCTGAAGAGCCGCGACATATTGAATGTTTTGATAACAGTAATATACAGGGGAGCAACCCTGTGGCTGCCTGTGTAGTATTTAAAAATGGTAAACCGTCAAAAAAAGAATATCGGCATTATAACATTAAAACAGTCGAGGGCCCCGACGACTTTGCCTCTATGGAAGAAGTAGTTTTTAGACGCTACAAGCGCTTATTGGCCGAAGATGAACCATTACCCCAATTGATAGTAATCGATGGGGGCAAGGGGCAACTTTCAGCTTCGGTAAAAAGCTTGGACATTTTGGGATTACGGGGTAAAATAGCAATAATAGGAATTGCCAAAAGGCTGGAAGAGATTTATTTTCCGGAAGACCCAATACCCTTGTACCTCGATAAAAAATCCGAAAGCCTAAAAATCATTCAGCAACTTAGGAATGAAGCACATCGCTTCGGCATCACATTTCATAGAAACAAAAGAAGCAAGGCCGCCATTAATTCGGAATTGGAAGGAATCGATGGAATTGGTGGGAAAACAGTGGAAGAGCTGCTAAAAAAATTCAAATCGGTAAAGCGTATCAAGGAAGCTTCCATAGAAAATTTGGCAAAAAGTGTGGGAATGGCAAAGGCTAAAAAAATTTATGAAACATTTCATTAAAAAAAACGACTTATACCACACGATGCAAAAAGTAAGTGTTTTAATCCTGTTTTTTATTTGTTCATTTTTCTCTTCGGCCCAGAATATCGAGAATAATGGGGATATTAAAGTTGGGGTGGTGTTGAGTGGAGGCGGGGCCAAAGGGCTCGCCCATATTGGCGCACTAAAAGTTATCGAAGAAGCGGGTATACAAGTTGATTATATTGGTGGCACCAGTATGGGGGCCATTATTGGCGGTTTATATGCCTCGGGATATTCCGCTTCGCAACTAGACTCTATTTTTAAAAGTAGTGATTTTACCAATCTCATTCAAGATAATTTGCCGCGTAGTGCCAAATCATTCTATGAAAAGGAAGCTTCCGAAAAATATGCCTTGACCTTGCCATTCGATAATTTTAAAGTCTCGTTTCCTCAAGCGTATTCTGGGGGGCAAAATGTCTACAATGAATTGGTCAGAATACTTTATCACGTTAAAGATGTCAGTGATTTTAGCAAATTGCCGATTCCCTTTTTGTGCATTGCCACCGATGTAGAGACAGGAGAAGAAGTGCTGCTCAATAAAGGATATCTTCCTGAGGCCGTAATGGCAAGTGGAACGCTGCCTTCACTGTTCGAGCCGGCTTCGATGGGCGAGAAGGTTTTAATCGACGGGGGCGTGGTAAACAACTACCCCATTCAAGAAGTGAGAAACATGGGGGCCGACGTTATTATCGGCGTAGATGTACAACATGGTCTTAGAGATCGCGAAGCCCTTTTATCGGCAACTGAAATTTTACTACAGATCAACAATTACAGAACGGCCTTGGATATGAAAGAGAAGTCTACCATGACCGATATATACATCAAACCCGATATCGGCGATTTTTCGGTGGTCGATTTTAATTCCGGACAGAAAATTATCGATAGTGGAACCAGTGCTGCCATGGAAAAAATGGAAGCACTTAAAAAACTATCTAAAAAGCAAGCTCCCCGCAAGACCGAGATAAAACCGGTAAAAATGCGGGATAGCTTGAAAATAGATCGGCTTGTGTTAACAGGTAACGAGAATTATACCAGGGGCTATGTTAAGGGAAAGCTAAGGTTCGATTTAGTCGACAAAATTACCTTTGAAAAATTGCAACAGGGCATAAACAACTTGTCGGCGACCGGAAACTTCAAAACCATCAGATACGAATTATTGTCTAGCAACGATCAGGTAGATTTGGTACTCGATCTAAAGGAAAATCCTATAAAAACCTATATCCGTTTGGGTGCGCACTACGATGATCTATATAATACCGCCGCCCTAATAAATATTACCCATAAAAACCTGTTGATGAAAGATGATGTAAGTTCCCTAGATTTTATTATTGGGGACAATGTCAGGTATGACCTTAGATACTTTGTTGATAAAGGTGCGTATTGGAGCTATGGTTTTAATTCTAGATTCAATGCATTTCAAAAAGATGTTGATTTTGACTTGGTTGCGGGTAATTTTGACGTTGAGAATAACTCGAACATCAATACCATAAATTTTGATGTTACCGACCTTACCAACCAGATCTATATCCAAACTGTTCTAAATGAAGAATTCGCCATAAGTTTGGGTGTCGAACATAAGTTTTTAAAATACAGTACAAGAACTTTGGGCAACGGTTTCAATGACGAAAATGAAAATCTCGCTGGTGGGCTGAAAGGAACCGATGGCAGAATATTGTTTGAAAAAAGTAATTATTACAGCACATTCGGGAAACTTGTTTTAGATACCTATAATGACAAATATTTCCCGACTAAGGGTTTGTTTTTTGACGGAGACTTTCATTTTTATATTCTTTCTTCCGATTTTAATAATGACTTTAAAGAGTTTTCTATTGCCAAAGCACGAATGGGAACTGCCTTTCCGCTAGCGAAGAATATCTCTTTGAATGTAGAGACCTCGGGCGGATTTAAACTGGGAACTTCGGGCATCGCTTCATATGACTTCGTTTTAGGAGGGTACGGTACGAACTTGATCAATAATTTTGTTCCCTTCTTGGGGTATGATTTTTTAAGTTTGCCGGGCAATAGTTTTGTAAAGGCCTACGGAAGGGTAGATTGGGAATTTACTCCCAAAAACCATTTTACCTTTTCCGCAAATTATGCCAATGTCGACGATGACATTTTCCGAACGGGAGATTGGTTTACCGAACCTGATTTTTCGGGCTATGGTGTCGGTTATGGCTGGGAATCATTTTTAGGACCCGTTCAAGTATTGTATTCTTGGTCGCCCGAGGGCGACTTTAGCAACTTCTTTTTTAGTATAGGGTATTGGTTTTGATACGGTAAAAACTTGGCTTTTATAGTCTACCCATAAACCTATATCCTTCTTTTTCAATTGATTGTTAAAATAGAGATTAGAGGTAGATGGAGGTGTGCCTGTGATGAACATCGTACGCAACGATATAGATAAGTTTTATCTTGGGTGTTAAAAATTAACAGGAATAATCTTTAAAAAGATATAAGTATTATTTTATTTTTTAACTGCTTTTAATCGAAAATTTTATTGATTAAGGTTTTTTTAACTTAATTTTATGATTTTAGATAAGCCCTTTGTACAGGTTCATAGTCCCACTTCTAATGTTACAAGCCCTAGGTTTTTCCCAGAGTATCAATTTTGACCAATTGGACAAAGAAAAGTGGATGCGCTATAATGGTGGCGTTTCGGCCAACGCCGTCTATTATGATGGAACGGCCAATCGGCAGAATCTCACTTATTATCTTTCAGGAAACCTTAATTTTAATATTGCCGGACTTTACAACATTCCGCTTTCCTTTACTTATTCGAATCAAGTGTTTGATTTTCCTAATCCGTTTAAATTTAACCGGTTGAGTTTGCATCCTTCCTATAAATGGGCTACAGCACATATTGGTGATGTGAGTATGACCTTTTCTCCTTATACTTTGGCCGGTCATCAATTTACAGGAGGCGGATTTGACTTGAATCCTGAAGGAAAATTTCAGGTTAGTGCGATGTACGGCCGATTTTTAAAAGCTACGGAATACAACTTTGAAGAACCACGGGCCATTACCGTCTACAAGCGAATGGGGTATGGTGTTAAGGCGGCCTATGATTTTGATTTTATGAAGTTGGGTGCTATTCTTTTTAAGGCCAGCGATGAGACAAGTTCTTTGGAAAATCCATTTCCCATAGAACTGGGCCTATCGCCCAAAGAAAATGCAGTGCTTTCCCTTGAAGCACAATTTAGGGCTTTCAACAACGCCCAAATTAGGGTTGAATATGCTATTTCAGGTGTTACCGAAGATTCTAGGTTGACTGATGTTCGGCAGAAGAACGGCCTACTTTCTTTTTTATTGAACGAAAATATCAGTACGAACTATTATAGAGCGCTGAATGCTTCGTTTGATTACCCCGCAGGCAATGGAACCCTGGGCGTAGGTTATGAACGTATCGATCCAAATTATAAGACCTTGGGGGCTTACTATTTCAATAACGACCTTGAAAACATTACCATAAACGCCAACCAGGCCCTTTTCGACAATAAATTGAATCTTAGCGTTAATGCAGGTTTGCAGCAAGATAATCTTGATAAAGCTAAGTCTTCTGACCAACAACGCGTTGTAAGTTCCATTAACGCGAACTATACGGCTTCCGAACAATTGGGTATCAATGCTTCGTATTCCAATTTTCAATCGTATACCAATATTCGGGACCAATTTGATTACATCAACCAAGTCGATGCCTTGGACAATGTAGATACCCTGAACTACCGTCAAATATCTCAAAACGCTAACTTGGGAGTCAACTATATCTTAAAGAAAACAGAGACCAAGCAACATAGCACAAATCTCAACTTGGTCTATCAGAATAGCTCCAATGAGCAAGAGGGAGAGGCTATAGAAGGGGGTGAAAATTCGTTTTACAACGGGGTCGCGGCCTACACCCTGGGGTATCCCAAAAGGGCTTTGAATATCTCCTTTGCGGCTAACATATCATACAATACTGTGTCCGACGATGACACTATGACTTTGGGTCCGACATTTGCAATCGGAAAACAGTTTTTTGAAAAGAAGCTACGAACTAATTTTTCAAGCTCGTACAATAGGGCCTATTCGAATGGTGATGAGCAGAACAAGGTGTTTAACTTTCGTTTGGGCAGCAACTATTCCATCTTGCAAAAACATAATTTAAGCCTCAATTTCATGGCTCTTTTTCGTAATTCGACTTTGAACGCGGGCCGGGATCTCACTATCACCTTTGGGTACAGCTACGCTTTCGATAATTTTAAATTACATATAGAACCTGGTAACCGTGGACGCAACCCTAGTGAATTACGACCTCGTGAAAACACACTAAGTTTCCGGTATCGAGATGTATCGTATAGTGGTGCGATTTACGAACTAAATGAACAATTGACCAATGTGTACGAGAGTTCGCAGTTTGCCGATATTCCGCAGTTCAAAAAAGACGATTTAAAAATACTACTAGCCACTGTAAAAGAGCAAAAAAGCGAAGACAGCTATAAAGAAAATGCTTTGAATTTTCTTAGGGAACTTTATGCTTTTGGCGATTTCAAGGAAGTTTATGATGAGGCACTCTATAATGTTATTGCTAAAGTTCAGGATGATATGAGCAAAATAGACATGGCCCTGGAAAAATTATTTGTTGTTAAAAAATTGGAAGCCGATAGACACCCTCTGAGGGGAAAGGAAAAAACACAATACACGGACAAAGACAATGCCCTGGCTGAAGGGTATCAAGCGCTTTTGACCGAACAGCAGACCCGATTGGAAAAATTGGTAGGTCATCGTTGGATGGAAAACCAATTTGCCGCATACGATTCAAAGCAGGCTAGTGAAAGCCCTACGGGATACTTAAAGAGTTTTAAAGAAAAAACCGCTGCTCAAGCATTTCGGCAGTATGACAACTCTGGTGATCAGACAGCGTTGGAAATATATTTAGAAATCGAGATTATCGATTTCTACTATAAAAAGTCGTTGAACTTGGTGAACCCTGATTTGTTTGAGCTGAAATATATAGATAAGAATTAGTAGCGTCCTTAAACCTTTTTAGAAAGAAGGGCAGTATGAGATATGGAGAGAATTCAATTATTTATTAGATTATTTGCTTCCTTTTTTAGGAAAGGTTTCCGGCATGGACTCTTTTTCTTTCTACTCATTGTCAACTATTTATTTATTTCAGCACAATCCTTTCCGGTACAGATCATTCCTCAGGCAGTTCCTCCGGCACCCATTTACTTTTCAGACTACGCAGATGGAAATACAATGAGCAGTCCACTTCGGGTACAGATTATTTTGAATGATTTCGAAATTGCTGATCGAGAGGTTCGGTTGCGCACTTATTTCGAGGGAAATGGAATAAACTTTCAGAGTAACGATGTGGTAATCGGCGCAACACCATTGTTTTTGGAAGGAGGCGTTCCTCTTATATTGACCAATGTCGAATTGGCGCCCTACTTCCGATTCGAAAATAACACGGGTATTTCTCCCAATGTATATGGAAAGGCGATTCCCGAGGGCTCTTATAGGTTCTGTTTTGAAATTTATGATGCCCTAACAGGCAATCGGATATCGCAAAAAAGTTGTGCCACCAGTGTGGTATTTCAGAACAGGTCGCCCTTTTTGATTTCTCCGAGAAATAAGACCAATGTAGAGGAGATCAATCCGCAGAACATCGTTTTTCAATGGACTCCCCGTCATATTAATGTAACCAATGTCGAATACGAACTCAGTATTGTCGAGATCTGGGATACCCAAGTAGATCCACAACAAGCTTTTTTGAGTTCCCCTCCGGTTTTCCAGACCACTATCTCGGCAACTACATATGTATACGGACCGGCTGATCCGCTTTTTCTTTCAGGCAAGAACTATGCATGGCGGGTTCAGGCCAAGGCCAAGCAAGGAATTGAAGAAATTGGACTCTTTGAAAACCAAGGGTTTAGTGAAGTCTATACCTTTAGTTATGCGGGCACTTGCGATTTGCCGATCGGCATCAACCATGAAATAAAGGGCAGTACCAATGCCAACATTTTCTGGGACGATTTTTCTACCGAGGTACCCGAGTATATGGTGAGGTACAGAAAGAAGTTCCCAACGAACTCTCCCCAAGGGGGGGAGAACCAATGGTTTCAAAACAAAACCACCTCTAACCAAACTACGCTTTGGGGTCTGAAAGCTGGCACCGTTTATGAATATCAAGTTCAGAAAAAATGTGCGGTCAGCAGCAGTGATTGGAGCATAACAAAGCAGTTCACCACTTTTATTGCCGATGACGAGGCTAGTGTTTATGAATGTGGCATCACTCCTGATTTCAGTTTAACCAACAAAGACCCCTTGCCGAGTATAAGTGTTGGCGATGCATTTGTAGCGGGTGATTTTCCGATTAAAATTCTAGAGGTCAGCGGAGGCAATGGGCGGTTTACCGGAAAGGGGTATGCGACCATTCCGTATTTGAACAGTATTCGTGTCGGTGTCGAATTTACCAATGTGCTTTTGAATACCGATAAACAATTGGCGGAAGGTTTGGTAAAAACTATTTATGATCCTAGCTTAAAAAATATCTTGGATGTAGACGAGGTTGTGGAGACGGTCGATACTATTGCCGATCTCGTATCCGAACCTTTTGAAGGCAACAACGATCTTGATGAGATACGAGTCAATTGGGAAGTCGATCCCGAAAGGGATATTAAGGTCGAAAATGGGATGCTCATCATAACCAACCCTGCCAATGGTGCTACGGAGAGCGAACCTTTGGGCGACGATAAAGTTATTATCGATAAAGAAGGAAAGACCTACCATATCGATGCGGGTGGCAATGTTACCGAAGGAGGTCAAATCGATGAGGGCGGGGCAGTGAATTCAGGCAATGTTGAAAGAGTTTCAAACAACGGGCAATTGGAACAACTTAGTGCTAAGGATATTGTCGTCACATTTGAATCTGCCGATGGCCCCTATGGTTTTGACCGCATTCCGAGTCTAGCCAATGCAAACATGAAAAAGGAATATACCACAATTAAGGACGGCGAGGGAAAAGACTACACTTTAATACATCAGGCCGTTGAAAAAGAAAAATCTGTCAGAGTAAGGGCGAAAGTCGATCAAAAAGGTAATGTTTACGAATTAGATGATATCATCTTCAAGACCCAACAGGGCGAAAAGATACCTGCTGAAGAAATAGGAAATAATTTAATCGAACTTACCCTAACTGGAAACTACACCTTCGAGAAGGTGACCATTTATGCCGTTGTGCCCTCAAAGAAAGGTACTGACAAACAATTGACCGCTGGAGCCTTTACCCTCTGGCACATAACCGACAGGGCGGTCGATGTCGTTCTCGTCAGCGTAAACGGGGCGGATATTCCTAATGGAATCGAGAACGATATTAAAGCTATTTTTAAGAAAGGTGTAAGCACAATCAATATTACTTCGGATAAAGTTGACAACGACCTCGACCTCGACCTATTGGGTGACAACGGCAAACTCGATATCGGTGAAAGTGCCTGGTTGACCAACTATAATGAGGAACAAAAAACGGTCATTTCGAGCTTAAAATCCCAGATAGATTACGACA
>CBDULZ010000047.1:0-36307 GCA_965368185.1 uncultured Kriegella sp. | reverse complement strand
TGGAATCCAATAAAGGCAGACCGTCCTGATTTTCATCGCCCTGAATATTTCGGAACGATTGTTTTCGAATAATCGTTATCTTCCTTATAGGCATTGATTAAATACCCATCCAAAAGGTGTGTTCGAACACATTTGTTGTCCCCTTGCTTGTTTATTTTGCGAAAGTAGGTTATCTTAACCCTTGTATACCAGTTTCCTCCAGATACTGTATTAGACAGACTCGAACAACTTCTACGCTGTAGATGTACGAAGTACGTTTTGAAATGTTGACGTAGATTTAATTTGTAAGATCGGTATGAAATGAAGTTCGCCCAATTTACTAAGACCTGGATAATCTGCTCTGTTGCAGTTCTCGGTTTATCACAATGTGTCGAACAACCTTCAAATGGCGGTCTACTGTTGCCCAATGGTTTTCAGTCAACGATTGTAATGGACAGTGTTCCGGAGAGAGTGCGGCACATAGCTGTTTCAGAAGACGGAGTGCTATACGGAAATCTTAGAAATTCAGATGAAAAGGCGGGTATTATTGCCCTTGCAGATACCGACAAAGATGGGGAGGCCGATATTATAGAGAAGTTCGGGGGGTATAGGTCCCGCCAAAGTTGGAGCTATTCAACTGCCATGCGAATTTATAACGGGTATATTTACTTTAGCTCGGAATTGGTGGTGTATCGCTATAAACTGACACCAGGGACCATGGTGCCCGAAGGTCAAATGGAAATCGTGGTGACCGATGACCATGAGCATGGAAAGCACGAACATATAGGAAAGCCTATCGCTTTTGATAATGAAGGATATTTGTATGTTCCTTTCGGGGCACCTTCGAATGCTTGTCAAGAGCCTAAAAGAACTCCTGGAGCTCCAGGTCTGGATCCTTGTCCGCAGCTCGAACATCATGGCGGTGTTTGGCGGTTCGATGCGAATAAATTGGGTCAGACTCAAAAAGACGGCTATAAATATGCATCGGGGATAAGAAGTGTAGTGGCGATGGATTGGAACTCTGTCGATGAGAACCTGTATATTGTAATGCACGGCCGAGATGATTTATTACGCCTGTTCCCCGATAGGTATTCACCTTGGGAAAGTGCCCTGTTACCCTCGGAAGAATTTATTAGGGTAACGGAAGGGTCAAATTTTGGTTGGCCTTATTGTTATTACGACCAAATGCAGGAAAAAAAAGTGCTGGCGCCCGAATATGGTGGAGATGGGGAGCTAGTAGGAAGGTGTGACCAGTTTGATGATCCAATCATTGGATTTCCTGGCCACTGGGCGCCCAACGACCTTGTTTTTTATAAGGGAGGCCAGTTTCCGGAACGTTATAAAAATGGTGCTTTTATTGCTTTTCATGGGTCGACAAATCGCGCACCCTATCCGCAATCGGGTTACTTTGTGGCCTTTGTACCTTTTAAAGACGGTGCTCCCAGTGGAGACTGGGAAGTTTTTGCCGATGGATTCGCAGGTGTTGATCCTATAGAAAGTGTAAAAGATGCCCATTTTAGGCCCATGGGAATTGCCTTTGACAATGACGGTGCAATGTATCTTTCCGATTCGGTAAAAGGAAGAATCTGGAAAATAACCTTTGACGGCGATAAGGCTGCCTTCGGTACGGAGGAACTCGCTGAGATGGAAAAAAGAAAAACAGCCACGCATATACGCACTCCGGATAAGGTCAATGACAATCTTGGGAGAAATGCTTCTTCCCCGGGAGAGGCGACCTATTACACCTATTGCAGTACTTGTCATCAGAAAGATGGAAGAGGTGCCTCTGGGCGGTTTCCACCACTTGCCAATACCGATTGGGTCTCGGGGGATAAAGAACGGTTGATCAAAATAATACTGGAAGGTATGGAAGGAAGTATTGAAATCAATGGTGAGGCATATAATGGGGTAATGCCGCAACACAGTTTTTTGAGTGATACGGAGATAAGCAATGTGCTTACCTATATACGTTCTAATTTTGGAAATGATGCGAGTGCAATAGAAGTAGATGAAATCAGTAAAATAAGAAGTTCAATAAAAGATTCGGCCAATTAAAATGTGGTGATGAAAATATAATCCTTAACCGTTAAAGAAGATACTATGAAAACGTTTATAAGACATTGGCTGGCGACAATCCTGTTTTTGGGAATAGGGCCATCGATCCTGACGGCTCAAAATTTCGATATTTTGATTAAGGGAGGTACGGTCGTTGACGCTAAGAACGGCATCGATAAAGTAATGGATGTTGCCATTAAAGATGGTAAGATTGCTAAAGTCGATGCCAATATTCCTCAAGATCAGGCAACGAAGGTGATTGATGCAAAAGGACTTTTCGTGAGTCCGGGACTGATAGACATCCACAGTCATAATTTTCATGGTACCGAACCCGAT
Source organism: uncultured Kriegella sp. (assembly GCA_965368185.1). Classification (GTDB taxonomy): domain Bacteria; phylum Bacteroidota; class Bacteroidia; order Flavobacteriales; family Flavobacteriaceae; genus Kriegella. The sequence continues at coordinate 33,937 of CBDULZ010000047.1, read as the reverse complement.
GCTTATCTGAGTAACAGTTTTACCGCCCTACCACCTGATGGTTTTAGTTTTAGGAGTGGCGTAACAACAATCGTTGATGTCGGCGGTGCCGGTTGGCGAAATTTTAGAATTTTTAAGGAACAGACTATCGATCGGTCGAAGACCAGGGTACTTTCCTTTCTGAATATTGTGGGTTCTGGTATGAAAGGTGGGGCTATAGAACAGAACATTGATGATATGAGCCCCAAACTTACGGCTATGGTGGCTAAGCAACACCCAGGGATTATCGTCGGTGTAAAACTGGCACATTATAGCGGATTTGATTGGACACCGACCGAACGGGCGGTAGAAGCGGGCCGGTTGGCCGATATTCCAGTAATGATTGACTTTGGAGGCAGCGATCCGGAACTATCCATCGAAAAATTGTTTATGGAAAAACTGCGACCGGGTGATATTTTTACGCATGCTTATGCACATGTAAAAGGAAGAATTCCAGTAGTAGATGAGCGGGGGAAGGTTCGCGATTTTGTTTTTGCCGCACAAAAAAGGGGCATTATTTTCGACGTAGGCCATGGCGGTGGCAGTTTTGTTTTTGAACAGGCCGTACCGGCGCTACAACAAGGTTTTAAGCCGAACTCGATCAGTACGGATCTGCACACGGGAAGTATGAACGGGGGTATGAAAGATATTATTAACATCATGTCGAAGTTTGTGAATATGGATATGCCTGTGCATGAAATCATCGCTACGGTTACTTGGAATCCGGCACAGATCATAAAGCGTACCGATCTGGGACATCTTTCGGTCGGTGCCGTTGCCGATGTTACCCTCCTGAATTTGAGGGAAGGCGATTTTGGTTTTATTGATACCCAAGGCAAGAAAATGAAAGGAGATAAAAGATTGGAATGTGAAATGACCATCCGTGATGGTAAGGTGGTCTATGACCTGAACGGCTTGGCCGCCTCAATTTGGAACGAATAAACCAGGTCGGAATATGTATATATTGAATCATTATAACTTAAAAGGAACACGAAGATGAAAAACAAAACAACTACAAGACGAGCATCCTTCAAACAAATAGGAATGGGTATAGCGGCATTGTTCGGTGTCGGTACGGCCAGTGCAATGGGTGAAAATGAAAAAAGGCCCAAAAAAGAAGTGGTGGGCGACATCGTAATGGATCAAGATATTCCATTATTTTCAGGGGCTGTCAAACATGGGAATACCCTCTACATTGCCGGAAAAGGTGCGCATGTAGAGCCTTTTGAGATTAAAGCACATACTGAAATTGTGTTACAGGAACTTCAAAAGGAATTGGAGCGCAATGGCTCTTCCATGGAAAAAGTGATGAAGGTAAATGTCTACTTGGCCGACTTGGCCGATTACAAAGGCATGAATGAAGTGTTTAGGGGGAGATTCGGAAAGAATCCGCCAGTGCGAACAACAGTGGCAACCTATGGGGGCGTACCAGGAAATTCGTTGGTAGAAATGGACTGTATTGCTTCTTTGGATTAGTAATGCTAAAATGGGAAATTATGAGTAGTAGAAGAAAAGTTTTAAAGACGCTATCGGCCCTTCCCTTTGTTGGTGGAATATTGGGCCCGAGTATGTTAACGGCAAAGGCGGTTGAGGAAACGATTGCCAAACCGATTGCCCGCGATTTTTTTAAAGAGCTTGGTGTCCGCACGTTTATCAATGCTGCCGGTACCTACACTTCAATGACTGGATCTTTGATGCGTAAAGAGGTGACCGATGCCATAAATTATGGTGCCACGGAATATGTAAATCTCGATGAGTTGCATGACAAGGTGGGAGACCGTATCGCCCAGCTTTTAGAGTGTGAGTACGCGACCGTATCTTCGGGTGCCTTTGGTGCCATGACAATCGGACTTGCAGGGGTTATGTGTGGTATGGATACAGAAAAGGTGGCACAACTCCCTGATACAACTGGGCTTAAAGATGAAGTCATCGTGCAAGAGGCCCACGATATTGGGTACACCCATGCATTAATCAATACCGGTGCAAAATTGGTAAAGGTAAAAACGGCACAAGACCTCGAAAAAGCGATTAATAAGAATACGGCCATGCTTTGGTTTTTAAATGCCAATACCGATCAAGGAGAAATAGATCGCGAAGCGTTCGTGGCTCTTGGTAAAAAACATGATATTCCGACATTTATTGATTGTGCTGCCGATGTTCCGCCCGTGGATAACCTTTTTAAATTCACCAAAATGGGATTTGATCTTGTTGCTTTTTCTGGAGGAAAGGGTATCAGGGGACCCCAAAGCGCCGGACTCCTTTTGGGGAAAAGGAAATATATCGAAGCCGCACGCTTACATACACCTCCTCGGGGAACCACTATTGCAAGAGGTATGAAAGTTAATAAGGAGGAAGTGTTGGGCATGTTGGCGGCATTGGAAGTGTATTTGGCAAAAGACCACAAAAAGGAATGGGAGCTCTGGGAAAATCAAATTAAATTGATCAGCGATAGCGCGCTTTCCGTGAAAGGTGTTGAGACGGAAATTCATGTTCCTCCGCACGCGAACCATGTGCCTAGTTTGCGTATTACATGGGATGAAAATGTGGTCACGATCACCAAAGATGAAATGCGGAAACGCCTACGTGAAGGGCATCCGTCGATAGAAACGGTAGGAGGCAAGGAAGAAGTGGGTATTACCACTTGGATGATGGAACCCGGCCAAGAACGAACTGTAGCCCAACGCGTAAAAGAAGTACTGGCGAATGTCTGATATCACGAATATAAAATAACTTTTTTATGAGGATTACTTTTTTAGGATTATTCTTTATTGCTTTTATTTCCTGTAAAACGGAGCCAGAAAAAACCGAGAAGGCGAACGATGTAAGCACGCCTGTTGAATCTGTAGATTTAGATTATGATCCCGAGGCAAACCTCAAGAATTTTGGAATCACACTTAGCACACCTTCTGCACCTGTTGCCAATTATGTCAATGCGGTTCGAATGGGAAACCTGATTTTTTTGTCGGGCAAGGGCCCATTACTGGCCAATGGTGAAAATATTACGGGAAAGGTCGGTGCCGAGCTGACTATCGAACAAGGGTATGAGGCCGCAAGGGTTACGGCCATCAATCAACTCTCGGTATTAAAGGCTGAATTGGGCAATTTGAATAAGGTTAAACGTGTGGTCAAGGTGCTGGGCATGGTCAACGCTGTTCCTGACTTTACAGAGCATCCTAAAGTCATCAATGGTTTTTCAGATACGATGGTGGCCGTTTTTGGTGAAAAGGGAAAGCATGCCCGTGCAGCTGTTGGTATGGGCTCGTTGCCTGGGGATATTGCCGTAGAAATTGAGATGATCGTTGAGGTCTACGGAAATTGATTATATTTGGTTTTCATGCTTGAAATGCGCTGTTAACCACCATGAGTATCCCTATAAAGACCAAACATACCACAAGGCGATTCTGTCAGGTGATTTTACTTTTCTTGGTCCTGGGCAGTTGCAGCCCAAAGGAAGAACCTGAATTTTTATTACGTACGGCACTGCTGGTCAACGAGGATCATACCTGGTTCAAAGCCTTTGCCTATTTTGGCGAAATTTTGGAAGAGCGCTCCGAAGGGCGGATCAAGGTCGAACTCTATCCTTCGGAACAGCTGGCCAAGGAAATCGAGGCCATTCGCTTAATTCAGGCCGGTGTAATCGATATGACGACCACAGGGTCTACGTTGACCAATTGGTTCGAGGCCGCCACTTTTTGTGAACTTCCCTTTTTGATGCAAGACTCTACCGATATGAACCGTTATATAAATGGTCCGGTCGGAAAATTGATGGAGACCGAAATGATAAAAAAAGCAGGGCTTCGGGCTCTAGGGCATTTTGAACGAGGGCCGAGACATTTGACTTCCAACAGGCCAATACGTCATCCCGATGATTTAAAGGGGCTGATTATAAGAGTGCCCAACGTTCCGGCATTTGTGACCACATGGAGCGCTTTGGGCGCAAAACCGACTCCCATGGCGTTTTCAGAAGTATTCACGTCGTTGCAACAGGGTACCATTGAGGCGCAGGAAAATCCGTTTGCCATGATCAATAACGCAGGATTCTCCGAGGTGCAAAAATATCTTAATTTGACTGGGCATGTGATAAGTTGGGTATATCCGGTAGTGGGAGAAAAACAATTTCAAAAATTGCCTCCAGACCTTCAGGAAATCTTTCTGCAAGCCGGTAAGGAAATGCAGGCCTATGAACATCGCCTTTTTCTTGAAAATGAAAAGAGCGTACAAAACGAATTAAAGGCCGATGGAATGCAATTTATAGAGGTGGATAAGGAGGCCTTTGCAAAAAAATGTGAACAGGCCATTTACGAAAGCCTTTCTCCTGAAATGCAGAAAATCTACAACGAACTGAAACAAGAAAAAGACGATGCTATATAAAACCATAGGGCGTCTGCTTAAACTTGGCACACTATTAAGTACATGGGGGCTGATGGCAACGGTATTGCTCCAAATTTTTTGTCGATTTTCACCTTTTGATACGCCGTCTTGGACAGAAGAGGCTTCCCGGCTTTTCTTTATTTATGCCATGTCGTTCGCGGCAGGTTTGGCCATGAAAAATGAGTTTTATGTGCATCTCGATATGTTCTATAGCCGTTTTTCTATGCGATTGAAGAAAATTTTAAACTTGGCTATTCCTGTAATTTCACTGTTTCTTTTTGTGATTATGGCCTTTTATTCCGTACAATTTATAGTCTTGGGAATTCCTGAAAAATCTCCTAGTATGGGTTTCAATATGGGCGTAGCATTCTTTAGTATGTTTATTATGGCGGCATCTATAAGTTATTATCTCTGGAGGAAAATCCGAAAAACATATAAATCCGCAAAACCATGATTTGGATACTCGTAATCGTTTTTGTGTTATGTCTGGTGCTTCGGTTTCCGATTGCTTTTGCCTTGGGACTGTCCTGTTTGAGTTATCTGTTAGTAAAGGGAGTACCGCTCATTATTGTTCCGATGAAGATGTACTCGGGTATCGATGTTTTTGTGCTGTTAAGCGTACCGGGGTTTATTATGGCGGGCAATTTGATGAACCAAGGTGGGCTGACCGAAAAAATAATAAAATTCTGCAATCATCTTTTGGGGCATATTCGAGGGGGACTTTCACTGGTAAATATTGGAGCCTCGATGCTCTTTGCCGGAATATCCGGAACGGCTATTTCCGATACGGCCAGTATGGGTTCAATTATGATTCCTGCAATGAAAAAAGAGGGTTATGACACTGGTTTTTCATGTGCCGTTACCGCTGCCAGTTCTACTATTGGGCCGATAATACCCCCAAGTGTACCTATGATTATCGCTGCAACCCTGAGCGGTTTGTCAGTAGGGAAATTGTTTTTAGCGGGAGCGCTTCCGGGGTTATTGCTAGGGGTCGGTCTCTTGTTCACCGCCTATTTTATCTCGAAGAAAAAGAAATATCCCAAACACGGGCGCAGCAGCTTAAAAGAAGTAGCTCGAGGTTTTGTCGATACCTTTTGGTCGTTATTGATGACCTTTATCATCCTCTACGGAATAATAGGAGGTATTTTTACACCGACGGAAGCTTCGATTATTGCCGTGGTTTACGCTTTGGTGATTGGTAAATTCGTTTACAAAAAATTGAATTTTAAAAATATCCAAGTCGTTTTGCTTGACAGCATGAAGACTTCCGCCAGCCTTATGGTTTTGGTCGGTTTTGCGAACCTTTTTGGTTATATTTTGATTACAGAGCAAATTCCACAAAGCATATCCAACGAAATTTTAGGCTTTACCGACAACAAATACGTCGTTTTGCTGCTCATAAATCTGTTGTTGATCGTAGTTGGCACATTTATGGAGACCATTGCCGCCTTGCTTATTTTGTTTCCTATTTTGCTAAAGGTAGCCCTAGCCGTTGATGTCGACCCCATTCACTTTGCGGTAATTGCAGTTTTGAATTTAATTATCGGCCTGACCACTCCACCCGTTGGGGTTTGTCTTTTTGTCGCCTCCAGTATCGGAAAAATATCGATTGGGGAGGTTAGTAAGGCCGGTCTGCCTTTTTTACTTGTCAGTTTCTTGGTGTTGATCTTGGTGACACTATTCCCTTGGTTTTCGCTGGCGCTGCCAAACCTATTCATAGATTAGAACAGGGCGAAAATCCAAAATTTATCGATAGAGAACACCCACTAAATAAACAAAATGCCATGAATAAGATTAGCCTAGTTCTTTTCCTTTTCGTTTTTGGAACTGCCGGTTTAAACGCCCAAAGTGGTGCCTATATTCTAGAGGAAGACATCCCGTATTATCCGGCAGATGTTGGCAATTCGGATGCGTATATCAAAGAGCGCTGTAAGTTAGATGTCTATTATCCTAAAGATGCTGAGGGTTTGGCAACGGTTGTTTGGTTCCATGGCGGTGGATTGGAAAATGGTGAAAAGCATATTCCTGACGGATTAAAGAATAAGAATGTGATTGTTGTAACGGTGAATTATCGGATGCATCCGAAAGTGAAACATCCGGTTTATATCGAGGATGCCGCGGCGGCAGTTGCATGGACGTTTAAGAACATTGCCAAATATAGCGGAGATCCGAAAAAAATAATTGTAACCGGACATTCGGCCGGGGGCTATTTGGCGAGTATGGTCGGGTTGGATAAAAGTTATTTAAAGAAATTCGATATTGACGCCGACGACATAGCCGCATTGGCTCCCTTTAGTGGCCATACCATTACCCATTTTACCATCAGAAAAGAAATGGGAATCGAAGGTACACAACCCATAATCGATAAATTCGCACCACTTTATCATGTGCGCAAAGATGCTCCACCCATGTTATTGATTACCGGTAATCGCGAATTGGAAATGTTGGGTAGGTATGAAGAAAATGCCTATTTCTACAGAATGATGAAAGTGGTCGAGCATCCCGATATTGAATTGATGGAGTTAGATGGGTACGGACATAATATGGTATACCCTGCCGTTCCGTTGTTGTTGGATTTTGTCAAACGCAAAACGGCTGGCCAGGCGCCAAAAAAGAACTAGTTCGCAATCAAATTACCTTCAAAATCGATTTCCACAGCAAATGGATCGAAGATATCATCGGTTATAATACTGATTTGTCTACGGTTTAGGGGTGCTAGTTTGTCAAAGTCTTGCAAAGCGTAAAACGAGGTCCATTTTTTTTGGATAGCTGATGCCGGACGATTTTTCCCAAGACCAAAAATTGCCTCATGCATAAATTTTAAAGTGATTCCGGCTCCGGAGGCGGCTATTTTTTCGAATTTGGGATAATAGGGAATCAATCCTGATATCCATTCATTTTCAGAAACGATTCTATCGGGGTAGAACCACGTTTGATTAGCCCATTTGTAGGGTATGCCATATCCCTTTAAAATTCCTGATGCGCCCATTCGCTGCATTGCCGTGAATGCTTCGTCTTCTTTTTTGACGTCTATAAACGGCATCAAATAGGCTTTACTTACCAACAAGGCGTTTTGAACTTTTCGAATAGAAACCTCGGAAGGTTTTTGGTTTTCGTCGATGGCAGTTGCCGCCAAAGCACCGGCCGCCTGCCCGATGCCCAATACAACAGGTTGCAAACGAGTGGCGCCGTTAACGATGTTCGAAACGCTTATATTCTTCTCAGCTACGATAAAATTTTCTACCGATTCAGGAATTAAACTACCCAGCGGAACATTGTAACTGGGCACTCGAATATTAATAAAATCGATTTCGGGTGTGCCTTTCGGGTTTTTGTCCCGATGATGATCTATGGGGTAATCGCCGACTGCAATCCCCGTTTTATAAAAGTTGAAGTCATAAGGGCGTTCTAAATGGTCAACGGTCAAAAATACTTTGCCTTTGACCCGACGGGCTTCCCGATCATACGGAATCATCGGGAAATTATCTTTTGTCGGAAATTCGTCGGCAACACGAAGGTGTTGAAACCCCAGTTCATTTTGAATGTAATAGACAAAACCCTGGGTAAAGCTTTTGGCGGTCATTAATTTTTCTTGGTGCTGCTGTGAAGTTAGTTCGGGCCAATTGACATAGAAATCATTGCCGCAATTGGGCCAGTTGATCATGTATTTATGGTTGGGAAGCTTGCCATAACTGATCATCTGCTCACAACCCGAGACGCCCCCGAACATTTCACCACCCTTACGTTCACAGGCGCAGGCAAAAGCTTTGGGGTCATAATTCTTGGGCTTTTTTACCAATCCCTTTTTATTCCCACGGAGGTGGGAATCCTTCGAAACATCCTCTAAAATTACACAATAGGTCAAATCTTGTACTATGTTGTTCGATTTTTCCGGCGCTTGCTTTTCGCCCGTATCACTTTTTGCATCCATCCCTAAACGAAAATCAGCCTTTACCAAAGGTAGAAGTTCCCCGATTTCTGTGGCATCGATAAGAATTTTCGCCGTAATAGTATATACTTTCCCCTTTTGACGATAGAAGACCTGCCATTTTTCATTTTCTTTTTTTATTTCGGTATAAACTGCATTAAAAACAATGGTTAAATTGGGAATGTCGGCCATATTTTGCAGAATAGTATTCCCGACAGAAGGCTCAAAAAGCGTATGGCTTACCCAACCAGTTGCGACTTCTTTGGGTCCTCCATAATGGGCATACAAAGCATCCCTGAACTCTCCCCAAATCCCCGAGGGCATTTCATGGTTGCCGTCGATTGCTGAAACTCCTGCAGATGTGAGCATACCACCCAACCATGGAGTAGCTTCCAAGATTTTGACTTTTGCCCCCATTCGTGCTGCCTGTATACCGGCCGAAGTTCCCCCGGCGCCACCGCCAATGATCAGTACATCAACTTGGTCTTGTGCTTGAAGAAAAGCAAGCCAGAGAAGGCTGGTTAGAACGATATAAACTTTTTTTTTCATGACTTCGGGGTCGGCTGCAAATTCACGGTTAAACTGCTCAATATTATGTGCATTTAAAGGTTCATAAAACGTTGCTTTACGAAACTATTAAAAAAGACAGGAAGGGAATTAGGTAAAGGGGAAAATGTTTTCGGAGTATCGTACTCTTTTTTGAGGTCATTTCGTTTAGTCTCATCGATATTCGTTTTTACAAGACTATTATTTAGGTTGTCATTGTGAAATTTTAATTTTTAATCAGTTCATTCAAAAGCTATACGAAAAGGTATGTAGACATGAATTTAATATAACACCTTTAGGCCAAAAGGAGTGGTATATTTGATTTAGGCTTTTTTAGGACAACGCGACATCTACAAGGGTTGAATAATTTTATGGATATTACCGAAATAACTCGTAATAGATTTTTAAGACTGTAAAAAAAAACTTTATTTTTGCCCTCTTAATATTTTTGCCACGTACTATAAGGGAGAGCCCCATAGCCATTGGGGGAAGTCTTGTAAGTCCCGGAAAGGCAAAGGGAATCGATTTTTTGACATTTTGACTAGTTTATATTGGCCCCGTAGTTCAATGGATAGCCCCGATGGCTATCGGGGGAAGTTTCGCAAGACCTGGAAAGGCAAAGGGAATCGATTTTTTGACATTTTGACTAATTTATATTGGCCCCGTAGTTCAATGGATAGAATAGAAGTTTCCTAAACTTTAGATGCAAGTTCGATTCTTGCCGGGGCTACAAAACAATTGTTATTAGTTCAATAGACAAGTCCATACCGAGATTATGAAGGGGGTCCTAAACTGTTGGTTTTTATGCATTTTGTGTATGTAATTGAGTCTATGAAAGACGGCAGCTTTTATATCGGAAAAACTGCCAATTTAGAGGATAGGTTGCGCAGGCACAATTATGGCGAATTGAATCATGGTATTACGAAAAGAAAAATGCCATGGAAATATTTTTTCACCTTACAGGTAAGGAATTCAAAAATTGCGGGCAAAATCGAAAACCATATTAAAAGGATGAAAAGTAGGATATACATTTTGAATTTGGCCAAATACCCAGAAATTAGCCAAAAGCTTATAGAAAAGTACTCCTAAGGTTGAGCGTTTGAAATTTTGACCTGATTTATTGACCCCGCGTAGTTCAATGGATAGCCCCGATAGCCATCGGGGGAAGTTTCCTAAACTTTAGATGCAAGTTCGATTCTTGCCGGGGCTACAAAACAATTGTTTTTAGTTCAGTAGACAAGTCCATACCGAGATTATCCGGGGGATTTCTAAACTGCTGGTTTTATGCAGATTTTTTAGTTTTGTCCACTGTCCACTGTCCACTGTCCACTCCGCTATCGCTTACTCCAAATCTCGTACATCGGTTCTCCCTTACTATTTTTACCTTTGTGGTGCCAATCCCCACCCTTAAGGCTGTAATTGAATTTTAACGATGCGCCCACCCTCGAATTATCCTTAGAAAAATAGGATATTGTTTCGGTATATATTCCATTTTTTGATGTAAAGTTACCCCCACCCGTACCAGAAAATTTAAAGGTCTTGGTATCATAGGCTATCCATTGAAAATGGCCATCCATTAGAAATTTTAAAGTCTTTCTGGAGCTTTCTTCTCCCCTGCGCTCTTGCCCCTCGTCAGGCCCCCGTGTTGCGAAAAGCCATTGCCCATCTAAATCTTGCGCAATTTTCGCAGAAGGTTCGAAGGTCAGCCCATCCGCGGTTTTGAGCACCAAACTACTTCCCTCCATCGTGTAGGGTAATGCCAATTGGGTAGCGCCATTTGTTTCATAGTCCGAGTTGAATTCCAAATTTACTTTTAAGATGTTGTTTTTGGCGGTATAGAACCCACCAACGGTTTTGATAAAATTAGGTGGATCGATGGTGTAGGCCGAGTGCACAAAATAAGTATCATTCAATTTTATTTCATGATGTATTGTTTGACCGTCACTTTCTTGTTCAGTGTGGTATACCCCCGGTAAAATCTGCGCCTTGACACCTGTTGCCGAAGTAAGCAGGCAAACAAAAAGAAAACCGAATACTAATTTTATAGATTTCATAATCTAATGAATTTACCTTCCAAAATAGGCATTAAATATTTTAAAGTCAATAGTTTGTGTTAAAATTTAGTGCTATTATCACTAGATTATTGGTTCTGTATATTAAGGTTTTTTAAATTTTTATATAAATCCTTTTTTTTTCACTTTTTTTCTTTTCATTTGTTATAGTTTTTAGTTGAACAACATGCGATTTGTTTCTGTATTTGAACTGAAGGAATTCAGTTCCATTTTTTCCGCAGCTACGTGTACCATTGAAGACCGAAATTTCGGGTATACTTCGATGGCTTCAGCCATTAAACGAAGCCAACGCATGAATTTTTTTGTTCCATCCACGGAAAAGAAAATTTTGATTTGAATTTTGAAATCCAAGACCTTTTCTGCGAACGTATAAGGTGCATTGCGTTTTACGGCTCGCTTTTATATTTTTCATAAATCCACTTTAATGAATACCAAATACATTGATTTAATAGATCAGACTTATTTTTTTCCACAAGAGGAGTTTAGCTTGAATGAGGGAAACCTACAGTTTCATGGTATTCCGCTTGCCGAGCTAACGGCCAAGTATGGCAGTCCACTGAAGTTTACCTATTTGCCCAGAATTTCCGAAAATGTGGCCAGGGCAAAAAACTGGTTCGAGAATGCCTTGAAAAAACATAATTATAAGGGCAAGTACCAATATTGTTATTGTACTAAGAGTTCGCATTTTCAGCATGTTTTACACGAAGCTTTAAAAAATGACATTCATATAGAAACTTCGTCGGCATTCGATATTGATATCGTAGAGCGATTAAAGCATGACGGAAAGATAAAAGACGACACCTATGTAATCTGCAACGGATTTAAAAGGGCACAGTATATCGAGAACATTGGGAGGTTGATCAACGAAGGGCACCAAAACTGCATTCCCGTAGTTGATAACTACGAAGAAATCAATCTCCTTTGTGATGCTATCAGTGATTCGTTTAAGGTAGGTATTAGAATAGCCTCGGAAGAAGAGCCAAAGTTTGAATTCTATACCTCACGATTAGGTATCGGATACAAAAATATCGTTCCGTTCTATGAAGACCAAATCAAGAACAATGAACAGATAGAGCTGAAAATGCTTCATTTTTTCATTAATACGGGCATTCGCGATAACGCCTATTATTGGAACGAACTGGTAAAGTGCCTTAAAGTATATGTGCGTTTAAAGAAAATCTGTCCGTCACTCGATAGTTTGAATATTGGAGGAGGTTTTCCGATAAAAAACTCGCTGGTTTTCGAGTATGACTACCAATATATGGTCGATGAAATCATCAACCAAATTGATTTGGCCTGTTCAGAGGCCGATGTTCCCGTACCCCATATTTTCACCGAGTTCGGTACTTTTACTGTAGGTGAGAGCGGAGGTGCCATTTATGAAGTACTCTACCAAAAGCAACAGAACGACCGTGAAAAATGGAATATGATCGATTCTTCGTTTATTACGACCCTTCCTGATACTTGGGCGATTAATAAGCGGTTTATACTATTGCCGATCAACCGATGGAACGATGAGTACGAAAGGGTGCTCTTAGGAGGATTGACTTGTGATAGTGACGATTATTACAATAGCGAACAGAATAGAAACGCGATATACCTCCCAAAGTACAAAAAGGAAAAACCGCTTTATATTGGGTTTTTCAATACAGGGGCCTATCAAGAAAATATTGGGGGTTATGGAGGATTACAACATTGCCTGATTCCGCAACCCAAGCATATTTTGATTGACCGTGATAAAGATGGTAATTTGACCTATGAACTATTCAGTCGGCAACAAAAATCGGAAAGAATGCTTGAGATTTTGGGTTATGGGAAGAATGGCAAGATGGGCGATGCAGAAATGGAAACGGTCAATGTGGCTGAAGAAAATTAAAAATGATCTGTCTCGTTGTTTTTCTTGGGCCGTTATGATAAGATATTCTTTGGAATACGTAAATTCAAACAAGTAAATAGTTGATTTAAAATAATACAGTAAAAATTTTTAGACCATGAGCACAAAAAAGAATTACGCCGGCATACCCGACGAGTTCGCACAATTAGAAGAGGCTAAAATCGTCTTGATCCCGGTTCCCTACGATGGTACCAGTACTTGGGGCAAGGGTGCGGACAAAGGCCCACAAGCTTTTCTCGAAGCTTCAGAGAATATGGAGCTCTATGACATTGAAACCGATTCTGAGGTTTATGAACAAGGTATTTACTTGGCCGATGCAATTACAGAAAATAGTTCGCCCGAGGTAGTGGTAAATGCGGTACATAAAATCACCAAGGAGTATATTAAACGCAATAAATTTGTAACCCTTTTTGGTGGGGAACATTCCATTTCTATTGGTACGATTCGGGCTTTCAATGAGTGTTTCGACAATCTGACTGTTCTGCAGATCGACGCGCACGCCGATTTGAGACAATCTTATGAAGGTAGCAAGTACAATCACGCTTGTGCGGTACATGAAGCAAGTCAGAATACCAATCTCGTACAGGTGGGTATCCGCAGTATGGATGCAATTGAAAAGACCTTTATGGATGAAGAGAAAGTATTCTTTGCCCATGATATGGCTAACGATGAATATTGGATGGACAAGGTTATCGAGGCAATGACCGACAATGTATTGATAACGTTTGATTTAGATGCCCTTGACCCCTCTATAATGCCGTCAACAGGTACACCTGAGCCGGGTGGGCTTTTCTGGTACGAGACCTTGGAATTCTTAAAAAGGGTTTTTGAAGAGCGAAACGTTGTTGGCTTCGATATGGTAGAATTATGCCCTACGGCTACCGATAAGTCTTCCGATTTTTTAGCGGCTAAATTGTTTTACAAAATGTTAAGTTATAAATTTAGTGACGAGGCCGTCGATGATGAATATGACAACACCTACAATATCGATTATAAATCAGGGGGCAACAACTTAAAATTCAAGGATGACGATGAATAAGGGAGCGATTTCTAATTTTATTGAAAAGTATTATTTACATTTCAATGCCGCTGCCTTGGTCGATGCCGCAAAGGGGTATGAGGCCCAATTGGAAGCAGGTGCCAAAATGCTGGTTTCTTTGGCGGGTGCAATGAGTACGGCCGAACTCGGTAAGATCTTTGCCGATATTATACGTGAAGACAAGGTGCAGATAGTTTCTTGTACGGGAGCCAATCTTGAAGAGGATATTATGAACCTTGTAGCGCATAGCCATTATAAAAGGGTTCCGAATTATCGAGATCTGACCCCTCAAGATGAATGGAAGCTGTTGGAAAAGGGCCTGAATAGGGTGACGGATACTTGTATTCCCGAAGAGGAGGCTTTTCGAAGGTTGCAAGAACATATTTTTAAGATTTGGAAAGATGCCGAAGATGCCGGAGAACGCTATTTTCCACATGAATTTATGTACAAAATGCTGCTTTCGGGTGTTTTGGAAGAACATTATGAAATCGATTTGAAAGATTCCTGGATGTACGCAGCGGCCGAAAAAAATCTACCCATAGTCTGCCCTGGATGGGAAGACAGTACCATGGGTAATATTTTTGCAAGCTACGTGCTAAAAGGGGAGCTTAAGGCGAGCACCATGAAATCAGGTATCGAATATATGACCTTTTTGGCCGATTGGTATACCGACAATTCGCAGAACGGTATCGGATTTTTTCAAATTGGAGGCGGTATTGCCGGCGATTTCCCGATTTGTGTTGTACCGATGCTCTATCAAGATATGGAGCGTACCGATACCCCGTTCTGGAGCTATTTTTGTCAAATTAGCGACAGTACTACCAGTTACGGATCGTACTCCGGTGCCGTACCTAATGAGAAAATTACGTGGGGAAAACTTGACATTGACACCCCAAAATATATTATAGAAAGTGATGCAACTATTGTTGCACCTCTTATTTTTGCTTATCTTTTAAACCAATAACTGCCCTATGGACAACCTAAAACGTGTAATCGTTGATTTTAAAAAACTGACACCGGAAGTACTCAAACTACTGGTAGAGCGGTACCCTGATGGGTATGACGACCGCAATATCATTACTTTTAAAAATGCCCAGGGAGAACGTATCGAAGCCGTCGAGGTATTGACCGACGACACCAAGTATTTGGTAAAAATAAGCGCTAAGCTGGAGTATACTATGGAAAATTATGATGAAGACGATTATGAAGATTTCGAAGATGATGATCCAGAAGCTGTTCCAGATCCCGATATGTCCGAAGATGATGATGATGAGGACTAATCCATTTCCCTTCAACTTTTTAGTTCTTATGTAAAGGTTGACCGACTTTTATATTTTACGCAAAGCTGGCATTAATAATGTGGGAACTTTGATGTTTCTTCAAATGAATGGTCAATTAATCCTTTTCAAATGAAAATTGAAGATATTGAAAATATTGAGCTGAAGTTTTTGGATCTTGATGATTATCAAGAATTGAAAACGGCCATGATTTCGGCATATACCAATATGCCTGGGGCCTATTGGAAAGAAGCGCATATCAAATCGTTGATCGATAAGTTTCCTGAAGGGCAGGTGGTCATAAAAATCAATGGCCAACTGGCTGGGGTGGCTCTTTCTATTATCGTAGATTATAATACTGTCGATGATAATCATACCTATCGAGATATTACCGGAAATTACTCCTTTAATACCCACAATAACGAGGGAGACGTGTTATATGGTATAGAAGTATTTATAAAGCCTCAATTTAGGGGGCTGCGCTTAGGTCGTAGGCTATATGACTATAGAAAAGAACTGTGTGAAAAACTGAACCTTAAAAGTATTGTTTTCGGAGGTAGAATGCCCAGTTACCATCTGTATTCAAATGAATTGACGCCCAAGGAGTACATTGCGAAAGTTCGTAGAAAGGAAATTCAGGATCCCGTTTTAAATTTTCAAATTAGCAACGATTTTCATCCCGCCAAAGTAATGAAGGGTTATTTGGAAGGTGATGAAGCGTCAAATGAGTTCGCCATTTTAATGGAATGGGACAATATTTACTACCAAAAGCCGTCGAAAAAGGCGTCTGTCAAAAAGAAGATAATTCGTTTGGGGCTCATACAATGGCAAATGCGGCCGTATAAAGATTTAGAGGAATTGTTACAGCAAGCAGAGTATTTTATAGATGCCGTTTCTGGATATCGCTCCGATTTCGCGCTTTTCCCCGAATTTTTTAATGCGCCTTTGATGGCCAAGGACAACCATTTGTCTACCCCTGATGCTATTCGAGAGTTGGCGAAGCATACCGAGGCCATCGTCCAAAAGTTTTCTGAATTTTCTATTGCATACAATATCAACATCATTACAGGTAGTATGCCTGAAATTAGGGATGGGCGATTATATAATGTAGGATATTTATGCCGTCGTGACGGCAGTATGGAGCGCTATGAAAAATTACATGTGACTCCCGATGAAGCCAAAGTTTGGGGTATGCAGGGCGGTACGCAATTGAAGGCCTATGATACCGATTGTGGAAAAATAGGGGTGTTGATTTGTTACGATTCCGAGTTTCCCGAATTAAGCCGAATTTTGGCCGATGAGGGTATGGATATTCTTTTTATTCCCTTTTTGACCGATACCCAAAATGGATATTCAAGAGTGCGAAACTGTGCACAGGCAAGGGCAATAGAAAATGAATGTTATGTGGCTATTGCCGGTAGCGTAGGTAACTTGCCCAATGTGCAGAATATGGATATTCAATTTGCCCAATCTATAGTGTTTACCCCTTGCGATTTTTCATTTCCTACCAACGGAATTAAAGCCGAAGCCACACCGAATGCCGAAATGATACTGATTGCCGATGTCGATATTGATTTGCTTCGTGAGCTCAATAAATTTGGGGCTGTCAGGAACTTGAATGATAGAAGAAAAGATATTTTTGAATTAAAGAAAAAGTAACAATTGAAAGAACTTGAACTGATTGGAAGCGAAGAATGGTGTGTATTTAAAGATTTAGGAATTCCCGCAATAAAGGCCCGAATAGATTCCGGAGCCAAAACGTCGTCGATACAGGCAACAAATATAAGGGTGCATTCGAAAGAGGCACAAGAATGGGTAAAGTTTGATGTGAACCCGTTACAGGAAAACCGAAGCATCGCCATTTCATGTGAGGCAAAATTGGTCGATAGAAGAATGGTCAAAAGTTCTTCGGGAATATCGGAAGAACGTTTGGTCGTTAAAACGCCGGTTACATTGGGAAATTCCATTTTTGATATTGAATTGACCTTGGCAAATAGAGATACCATGGAGTTTCGTATGCTGTTGGGTAGGGAGGCCATTAACGAACGCTACATCGTTAATCCTGCAGAAACCTATCAGATACAAGATTTTAGCGAGGAACAGATCAACAAGAAATATGCTCCTTACTTTAAGGAAAAAACAGGACTGAAAATAGCGTTGCTGGCGAGTAATCCGGAATTATACAGCAATAAAAGGCTTATGGAGGCCGCTGTGGCACGCGGACACGAAATCGTGTTTTTGAATGTGGAATTGGCCTATATGAAGCTCGATGCGCATTCTCCCGAAATTCGCTACAGAGGGGGCAATATTTTAAGGGAATTCGATGCCGTTATACCAAGGATCAAACCTGCCGTTACTTTTTATGGCTGTGCCCTCATTCGGCAATTCGATAATCTAGGCGTGTACTGTCAAAATTCGGCCGAGGCCATCACACAGTCGCGCGATAAACTATTTGCATCACAATTGTTCTCCAAGAATGATATACACATTCCAATTACAGGTTTTGCAAAATCACCAATGGACACGAAAGATCTTATCAAAATGGTCAACGGCGCACCTTTGATTATAAAACTGTTGGAAAGTACCCAGGGTAAGGGGGTGGTGTTGGCGGAAACCAATAAGGCCGCCGAAAGCGTAATCAATGCATTTAAAAGTGTGCAAACAAATATCTTGGTCCAAGAATTCATTAAAGAAGCCAACGGGCAGGATATTCGTTGTTTCGTAGTCAATGGCAAAGTAGTGGCTTCCATGCAACGACAGGCCGCCAAAGGAGAATTCAGGGCAAACATTCACCAAGGGGGGCAAGCCTCTATGATACGCATAACCTCGGAAGAGAAAAAATTGGCCGTAAAAGCCGCCAAGGTCTTAAACCTTGGTGTTGCGGGGGTAGATATCATACGCTCGAACAAAGGACCACTTTTGCTAGAGGTAAACTCTTCTCCAGGTCTTGAAGGTATTGAAAACGCCACAGGAAAAGATATTGCCAATACCATGATTATGGCGATCGAAAAGAAGCTTAGGTTCAGTATATAGTACCTTTATGCAGGAAAATGGATATTCAATAAGTCTTGATTGAAGTAGTTGTGAGGTACAACCCAACCTTTAAGCTATTATATGTCAAAATCATAATACTTTACTCCGTTCGTAATGACTACTTATTTTATTTTTATAGATACCCTCTTCGGCAATGGCGCTGTTAATCGTCGACTAGGAATGCTACGTGTGGTGTAGAGACCCGGCAATATCTATATCAAACTTGGAAAATTGTAAATTGTAGGAAACGGACTTTAGCGCTTTAAATGCTGTAACATTTCCTTTGTCGTTTTCTCCAAATCAAACTCTGCTTTCCAACCCCAATCGGCTTGCGCATCTGAATCATCAACACTATTAGGCCATGAATCGGCAATGCGCTGTCGAAAATCTGGATCATAGGAAAGGGTAAATTCTGGAATACTTTTTTTGATGCTTTCCCCAATTTGGGCCGGGGTAAAGCTCATAGCTGCCAAATTATACGAGGATCTTTCCTTAACATTCACACTATCTGTTTTCATAATATCCATTGTAGCGCGAATAGCATCGTCCATAAACATCATGGGTAATTTTGTATCCTCCTTTAAAAAACAGGTATATGCACCCTCCGATAAAGCCTTATGATATATTTCGACGGCATAGTCGGTGGTTCCGCCGCCCGGCATTGTTTTCCAGCTAATGAGTCCTGGGTAACGTATGCTTCGTACATCAACACCATATTTGTGGTGGTAATAATTGCACCAGCGTTCACCGGATTGTTTACTGATACCGTACACGGTGCTTGGTTCCATAATGGTATGTTGTGGTGTGTTCTTTTTGGGCGTATTCGGACCGAAAACGGCAATGCTCGAAGGCCAAAAAATGGAATTTATTTTCTTGTCCTTGGCCAAGTTCAGTACATTAAAAAGGGAATTCATATTTAAATTCCAAGCACGCATCGGGAATTTTTCAGCGGTTGCACTGAGCATTGCGGCCATAAGGTATACTTCATCTATTTCATAATAAGCTACGATTTCTTCCATGGCATCGTGATCGGTGGCGTCTAAAATTTCAAAAGGACCGGAATCCATTAAGTTCTCACCTCCTTCACGAATGTCGCTGGCAATGACTTGGTGGTTACCGTATTCTTGCCGTAAGGCCAAAGTCAATTCGGTGCCTATTTGTCCGCAAGCGCCTAAAATAAGTATATTTTTTTGCATTAAAATCGAGTTAAATCCATTAGCCTTCAAAGATACCGTTTATTAAAATTTGTACATTCGCCCTATGGGTAAATTATTTATTTCATGCACCATTTTGCTTTTGTTTTTTTCCTGCAAACAGAATAACAGGCCATTGGATGTCGAAGACACGACCAATACAATAATCGCTACAGAAAATTGGCCGAAAAAGACGGTTATTGATACAAAGGCTACAGCCATTTTAAAAGACTGGCCAGAGTTTTCGGCTATGGAAACCGCCTTCGACGCCCTTTACACCGTTGAAAACCCCGAGGATTTGAAATTGGTTATTGAAAACCTTATCGAGAACCAAAAGCTTTTGGAAGCTTCGGAATACCCTGAATCATTTGACATTCCGCAGATAAAAAGTAGACAAAAAGTCTTTAAAACATATATTTTAAAGACAAAGGGTAATCTAGAATATCGCTTGGATACGGAAGAATCAGTAATGGAGATGATTACAGCGTATAATGCGTTACGAAATCAATTTAATGTCATCGTAAACAATACGCTCGACACCAAGTTGATACTGGAAGACTAGGAGACGAGCACTCTAATAAATTTTTTCCTAGCCTACTTGAGTAGGCGGCTCCCGTTTAATTTTTAGATTATTCTTTGTTCCCGTTCTCTGGAGCTGGTGGCGGATTTTTTCTTGATTCCAACGCCTGCTTGCTTAGACTGGCAAGATTAAAGCTCGGGTCTAGTTTCAGTGCCTCATCAATAAGCGCAATGGCTGCATCTACATTATCTTTGTCGGCATTAAAAGCCACTAGGCCCTTAAGATGTAAAAACGCCGCCTTCAGCGAAACTTCGTAGGGTTGCTGACGTTCGTAAAAGGCATATTTCATATCGTCTTTCGCATTGGCGATCCCATATTCGATATTGGTAGAAGCCCCAGTATTATCGCCAGTCTGTATTTTTAAATCGGCCAACTCATAGGCCAAATATGGGTTGGGTGTTCTTTTATTCAAAATTTCGAACTGCTCCAAGGCTCGTTTGGGCTGATTGATGGCCTTTAACGAGATAGCTTTAACTTGTACGGCCAAATCGGAGTCCGATTCGTCTTTTTCGACCCCAATAGTGTTCAAGGCCTGCATATGCTTATTATTATTGGCATAAATATAGGCCAAAGTATCCTTACGTTCTTTTGATGGCGCAAGTACATTAAGATGGGTAAGCGCACTGATTACGCCGTTC
This sequence comes from uncultured Kriegella sp., assembly GCA_965368185.1. Taxonomy (GTDB): domain Bacteria; phylum Bacteroidota; class Bacteroidia; order Flavobacteriales; family Flavobacteriaceae; genus Kriegella. Next base: position 13,348 of record CBDULZ010000047.1, on the reverse strand, counting down.
ATATCACCCTGTAAACGCATTTCTTTATAAAAAGCTTCATAGTGTTTTTGCAATTCACTTGTGCTTTGGCCAACTCCAATAAAACCTGCCATTAATAATAATACGGATACTGTTATCTTCATCATTGTTGAATTTTGGTGCGCTAAACTAATAAAATATTTTGTGCTATTCGTTAATGAAATCGATAAACCCGTATAAGTCAACAAAAAAGGACGCCCAATGGCATCCTTTTACATAAATTGATTCAGAATACTAGATTACGCTATTCCGAGTACGGCGTTTTTATTATCGTGCGAGTAAGCATTTAGAAGGTTGACGTAAAATGCCAAATTCTTATTGTCTTTGTCGACACATGTTTTTAAAAAATCGAATAGATTTTTGAATAATAAATTTACATGCAGGGTCGGCACATGTACATTTACCCTTTTTGGATCATAATCTTTATCGTCGAAAACGATGTCCATTTCTACCCTTCTTCGATGATAATCGATTGAAACTTCGGCGGCATTGTAATGTTTTTTCAAAATTGCAATATGCAGATTTTGATACTTAAGGGGAACTTTTTGCTTCGGACAACTTGTGGCAATTAGACTCTCGATATCTGAAAGAATACGCCTTTTTAAATTGGAATTTTCCATGCAAATAGTTTTAAGATTATAAACTAAAGGTAATTTTTAATCGATGAAATACCCCATTTGTTAACATAAATGGGTCAGTTTTGTTGTGAAAGTGTAATTTTCTGTGGTGAATCAATTCGTTATTGATGTATTGAACCTAAATCCCTTAACATTGATCAACTGATACGATTTTATCCGGTTTTCGTGCAGTGTAATATCCTCATTATAATTAGGTGCAGGAATGTTCTTTTGTAAACTGATGGCCGTATAATATTCCCTTTTAGTTGGATGGTAGGGATATACCGCATTGAACAGTTCGTTCCACCACCCCTGCTCCACTACCGATTTTATAATTCGAATACAATCGACTTGATGAATAAGATTGATAGGGGCCGACCCGTTTGAAAGGCCTATTTTACCTGATAGGAAGTTGACTGGATGCCTGTCTTTGCCAATTAGTCCGCCGAAGCGAATAATCGTTGTCTGTAATTTATGGTCGTTACGAAATAGTGCCTCGCATTCTAAAAGTTGTTTCCCTGAATCGGTGACCGGTTTTGGTATGGTCGCTTCCGTTACTTCTCCTTTTATTTTTCCATAGACTGAGGTGCTACTTATAAAAAGTATTCTTTTGACGTTCGATTTTAGTATTGCTTGGTGTAGCAGTTTTATTTTTTGAACGTAATTTTCCGGGTTGCTGCCTCTAAGCTTCGGAGGAACATTGATGACCAGTACGGTTATACCCGAGAGAAATTGGGCAATGGAACCGTCGATTCCATCCTCGGAAAGACGAATTAGGAAGGGGTTGATCCGCTTACTTTGTAATTCGTCAAGTTTTTCTTCAGAAGTTGTGCTTCCATTAATGTCGTATCCGTCCGCCACAAAAGAGACCGCTAATGGCAATCCTAACCATCCGCAGCCTAGTATTCCGATTGTATTATTCAAATTTGTTGTTTTTTATTTTTGCCAGTTTAGATTTTAAAAGTATTAAATCCCATCGGACTTATGTGTTTTGCCTCCTTAATTTAGATAATTCCAAAATAATCACTATATTTAAGATTAACCTAAAACCAAATGATATGGGAATAAAGAGTTTTCAAGGCATACGTAGGGCGACGAAGAAAGAATTTGATGCGCCTATCTTAGTTGAAGATTACATGACCAAGAAGTTGGTGACCTTTACACCAGATCAATCTATTTTAGAAGTTATGGAGGCACTGGCCAAATTTAAAATTTCTGGGGGACCGGTACTAGATGATAATGGTTTCTTGGTAGGAATCATATCAGAAGCAGACTGCATGAAACAAATTTCGGAAAGCCGTTACTTCAATCAGCCCATTTTAGACAAAAGTGTCGAAAAGTTTATGACAAAGGACGTAGAGACCATACCCCACGATATTAGTATTTTTGATGCGGCGGGTATTTTTGATAAGCACAATAGAAGAAGATTACCAGTCATGAAGGATGGTCTGCTTGTAGGCCAGATCAGTAGAAAGGATATCGTTATCGCCGCCTTAAAATTAAGCGGACAGAATTACAAGTAAACTTTCTAATCGTTTTATTGAAGTATTTGATGCTCCTCAAGGGAGCATTTTTTTTGCTTTCTCCAGGCTATTATTCACGCTTGACTATCATATAGTAATCATTTTCTAACGGTAGATAGCCCAAATCGTATACAAAGTAATAGGTCGTTCCCTTTTTAGTAGTGTAGAGATTGGTGATAAAATCAAAATCAAAGCCTTTGTCGAGTAGGCGCGTTCGTGTTGTTCGTGTTTTCCCCTCTTTTAATGCAAAACTGTCAAGAACGCGATAATTTTTTCTTAAGCGATTATTGATATTGCGGATGAGGTTCTTACTGTCTTTATTGACTTTATTATTATAAGCGTTGCGACAGTAATCGGAACAGTACTTTTTATCGACCCGACCCATAATTTTAGCTCTACATTCCAAACATTCTTTTTCCAAATTAGGTCTGTTTTTTATAATTGAACTTTACTTCCTGATTCGTGCCATTGGTGTGTTCGATCAATGCATAAATATTGATTTCGGTATCGCTTATCTTTTCAAAGGTAAATCCATCAAAATATACCCGGTTACCCGCGATCTTCACGAATTTAAAACTTTGTACTTCGTTTTTTTCTTCCCACCCTTTTAGGTCGTCTCCAAAATGCTTGAGCTCAAAAACCAAGGTTTCCCCAGCTTGTCGTATATGCCCCAGCTCGTAGAATTTGACCGCATTATCTACAACAAGCTTAAAGGAGAACATCATCGAATTGCCTAAGGGTGGACTCCAAATTTCTTCCACAATGCCACCGAAAGCCTCGCCTTTCCAATGACCTTCCATCCAAGCGATTTCTGATAAACTCGCTTTAGGTATGATGTTTCCTTCCGTATATACAACGGTATTTTGTGCGCGGGCACTTAGACAAACAAGTAAAAACAAGAATATAAAGCGCTTCATCAAAATTGGTTTATGCATATCAAGTTACAAATTATCCGATTACAAACGGCTAAGGGTAAGGGCAATAAATTCAATTTGACGATTGAATAGAATCGATTGAGCGGTACAATTTTCGCATTACTTCAATTTTGTGGTTGTCTTCGGCAACGGAATTTGTAGTGAACATCATTACACCACTCGAGTGGGAGGCGAGACCACCATTTAAAACCTTCGAGAATTCTTTGGCGGGAATGATGCCCGGATCATTATGGGCCTGTACGATAGGCCATACCTTCGGATACGTGTTGTTTTTAATATTCAGCTTATCGCATAACCAGGTTACATTTTCGGCAACCCAGGTTGGCTTACGCTCCATTCTTCCGTGATATACCATGGGCGAGAATACGTCAACGGTTTGCTTTAACAGGTCGAAGTCCAACCCGAGAATACGTCGTCTGGCGTTGTCGAACTCCTCGTCGGTCCACGGGCAATGATAGAGCCCCAAAAGGGCATTGGGTCTTATTTCCTTAAGAATAAGTTTAATATCCTTGGCCCATGAGGCTATGATTTCGCACCGCCAATCACGCCATTCTCTTTCCTTGTTTTTTAATATCCAGGTTGCTTTTTGCGATACAGTGCCATCAGGAAGTTCAATTTTCAAATCTTCTGAGAATGTCTTTAAACAGCTATCGGAAAAACAAGTTTCAGGCAATATGGGTTCGGGATCTTCAAATTGTGCGTGCCAATGCACATAATCCATCCAAACACCATCGAGTTCAAATGTCGTGAGTAATTCTCGCAATTGATTCATGCGATAGTTTCGAAAACCAGGTTCAGTGGGGCATACTCCCATAAACCATGTGGCGGCCTCTACTTTTTCCCCGTGTTGATTAATTGCCCAAGCTTCGGGATGTTCGTCGACATAGTTTTTGCCGTTCAAAGTAGCAAATTCCGCAAATATCTTGGCCTCTTCAGATTTGGCACGATTCACCATTTCATGGGTAATGGCCCCACTATGCACGAAAATGGAATTGACACCAAGCGTCTTTAGATTATGGCCTTTTTCCCAAAGCGGTTTCGGATTACCATAAACGCCCCTGATTTCAATAGTTTTCGTAGCCTTTTGCGCAACGAGAAATGTTGGCTGGCCAAGACAGAAAAATAGAAGAACTAAAACGAAGGTAGTGCGTGCCATTTTCGGTATAGATTAATGTTCTATTACAATATCGTATTTCTGGAGTAAGCCCACAACTCCTTGGATTGAAAACGCGGCTTTTTTAATGCGATTAATTTCTGGATCTAAAGTATAATTATAGGCTGTTTTAAAATCTGCCCTTTCCAAAAGACTATGCTGAAAGATGGCTCCTTTAAGGTCGCATTCGTCAAATTGGCATCCGCTTAAATCGGTTTCTGTAAAGTCGACCCCTTCAAGCCTACTAGCCTGGAATTGCGTGTTTTTAATTTTTAATCGATGAAAAGAAGCAAAGTCAAGTATACAACTTTCGAAAGAGAATGACATCAAAAACGAATTGCAGTCCGAGAATTTGACGCCTACCATTTTTGATTCTTTAAATAAGCAATCTTTGAGGATAGTATTGGTAATATTTGTATTGCTACAGTTGCATTCTATAAATGTGCATTCCATAAAATTTTGGTTGGCTAGGTCACCCTCTGCAAAATTGCACCGCTCGAAAATGCAGTTTTCGTATTCCGCTTTTGTTAGTCGCTGGCTGACATAATCGTGGTCTTTATAGGTTTGATCGGAAATAAAGGGGTGTTGCATCTTCTTTTAATTGAGGAGGTATATTTTATTTGAGAACCTTCAGGGTTGGTTGTCAAGAAATCGGAGTAGAATTTTGTTGAGCTTTAGCGGTTTTTCAAGATTCAATGTATGGGTAACATTGCTGATTTTTATCCATTTTGAATTTTCGACGGAACTATTGAATTTTTCTGCTATCATATGAATGTCGAGCGCATCAAGGTTTCCTGTAACGATTAATGTTTCAGCTTTTAAGTCTGAAAGTCTACCAATGGCGGGTGGGACCATCAGTTCCGACCAATTCTTGTTCCAGTGGTGGGTTGCATTGTACTGTATCATATGTTCGATTTGCTGTCGTATTCCGATACCTATTCGCAACGAATCGCTTTGAGGACCGTCGGTCCAGTTTTTTTGAAAATATTCGACAAACGCTTTTTTGTCGTTGTTTTTTTTGGCTATCTGCCGCTGTTCGAAATTTCGTTTTGCTGCTTTATCCTTAAAATATTCCCATCCGCTTAAACCAGGGGAAAGCAAAATCAGTTTCTTAGCTTTATCTGGAAATTGTAGGGCAAAATCCACGGCAATCATGCTTCCCCAAGAAAGTCCGACAATACATACTTCATCAATTTTTAGGGTCTCGAGAAGCTCACGTACTATTTCATGACCAAATATAGTTTGAATGCCTGATATGCTTTTTACGTGCCCCATATCATCGAAGCGAATAGTCATATAGCCTCTCTTGTTTAAAAATTTCACCTGTTTATCCCACATGGTATGGTCTAAATAACCCCCATGAATCAATAATACCGGCGATCCATTTCCTGAAGTTTCATAATAAATTTTATGGTCTTTGACGGTAATATAGTTTTTTTGAGGATTTTCGTGATGCTCAAAAAGATGTGGGGTATTGACGCACCATAGATTTAAAAGAACCAAAAATAAGTAGTGCTGTACCATAAGGATAAATTGTTCTTTTGGTTATTGAGCTTATCGTTGCGTCAAACAATTGTAACGTTTGCCCGCTCCTCAGGAGTGAAAGTTAAAATTACGGATTTGTGCCCTATTATTTGACGGGTTGTATTGATTTATAAAAATTCTTCTTCGTAAAACCAGTCGTTTTTTTTAGTATTTTATTGAATGGTCGGGAAAGTAAATAAAGGGTCAAAAAAGTTCGGCACTTTCTTGGGAGTTTACACCCCAAGTGTGTTGACCATTCTTGGTCTGATTATGTACCTGCGTTTTGGGTGGGTCGTTGGTAACGTCGGATTGGGTTGGACAATAGTTATCGTACTGCTCTCATCGTCGATTACCTTTATTACAGGCTTGAGTGCCTCGGCCATAGCCACCAATATTCAAGTGGGTGTGGGTGGGGAGTATTTTATGGTTTCCCGAAGTCTTGGTATGGAAACTGGTGGGGCAATAGGTATTCCTTTATACTTTTGTCGAATTTTGAGCGTCACCTTTTATTGTTTTGGTCTGGCAGAGGCCGTTTTGGTCTTTTGGCCGCAAGAATGGGGCCAAGTGCCTTCCTATGCAATTCAAGGTCTGGCGGCATTTTTTATCATCTTCGTAACCCTACTCTCTGGCAAAAGCGCAGATCTTACGCTCAGGTCACAGATTCCTATTATGATTTTGGTAGGTCTGTCAATTTTAGCTTTGACCATAGGTGTTTTTATGAATACTATCCATACCCCTCTTATGGAAGCGACGTATTCTACCGCCCCAGATGGTTTTTGGTATGTTTTTGCCGTTTTTTTTCCGGCCGTTACCGGTTTCACTGCAGGAATTGGAATGAGCGGTGATTTGAAAAATCCACGCAAATCTATTCCCAAAGGAACGCTTAGCGCGGTCATCACTGGCGCAATAATCTATCTTTTTATACCTATTCTTTTTGCGATAACGGGAATCTTAACACTTGAACAATTGCAAGATGAGGAATTTGGGTTGAAAACCTGGACATCAGTTGCGCTACTCGGTGGGGTATTGGTGATACCTGCGGTCTGGGGAGCCATACTTTCTTCGGCTTTCGGAAGCATTTTAGGCGGGCCAAGGGTGCTTCAGGCGCTATCTATGGATGGATTGGCCCCAAAATTCCTTTCTAAACTTTCGAAAACAGGGCAACCGACCAACGCCACATATATAAGTGGAGGTATTGCCTTGCTAGCCGTTTCCTTGGGTGCCCTAAACACAATTGCCCAGTTGGTTTCGGTATTGTTTTTGACCCTTTATGTAACTATCAATTTTAGTGCTGCATTGGAAACATTGGTGGCAGAGCCTTCGTACCGACCAAGGATAAAGGTGCCATGGTATGTTTCCATTTTGGGTGCCTTAGGGGCGGTTGGGGTGATGTTTTTGGTTAGTGCATGGGCATGTTTGGTTGCTTTGCTTATTGTAGCAGGGCTGTATATTTGGTTGCGTTCGCGATCCATCGAACAACAGTGGGGCGATGTTTCGGCAGGATTTTGGATCAAAGCCGCACGTTATGCACTACTCCAACTGAAGGGTCGTAAAATACATGGCCGTAACTGGAGACCCTTGATGCTAGTTTTTGTTAGAGATATAGACAAACGTCTTGATCTGATCAAGCTGATGCAACTTTTAGGGCAGCATCATGGAATTCTTACAATTGCTAATTTAAGGGTTTCGCCAGAAGCTTTGGCACCGGAGGAAAAGGATACCCCAGAAGCGGTAATGCAGAGAAGATTGGCTTATCATGGCCTTCAAGCATTTTGTGAAGTGCATTCGGTCACTGATTTCCATACCGGAATTTTAGAGATATCGCAAGGTCATGGTTTGGCGGGATTACGTACGAATACCATTGTCTTTGGTTGGTCCGATAACAAAATTGGGCAAATCAATGAATTGGGAACCATACGCGATTTGAAGAGGAAAGGCAGAAATGTACTGCTTTGTCATAATAAATTTCCATTGCCGAAGCAAGGGAAACAAATTGATATTTGGTGGGGGGGTCAGCAGACCAACGGCGATTTGATGTTATTGTTGGCTTATCTTCTGAAATTAAACCGGACATGGGAAAACGCGAATATTCGAATACTTTCTGTGGTCAAAGATTCTGGTCAAAAGCATATTTTGGCAAAGGGCATCAAAAAATTATTGCCGAAGACTAGAATCCGTGCTTCGGTCAATGTAATGGTTAGCACCGAATCTTTTATAACAATACTACATAAAAAAAGCGGAGGATCAGATGTTGTTTTTTTGGGATTGTCAGAGATAAAGATAGGAAACGAAGGTGCTATTGCGGATAATCTTGATGCTATTTGCAACGGATTACGAACCACTGTTTTTGTACAGAACAATAGTATGCTGCAACCCATACCAACTCTTTTAAAAATTTAGTTCTCAAGCGAGAAGTGAGATTTAACATTCTTATGGCCAAATAACTCGTTAAAAGAAGAATCTGAATTTGTGTAAAAATGCCGTGGTCGTTTAAAATAAAAAGAGGGGAATTGACATAATTTGATTTTGAAATCACTCCATTATTGTTTGCTGTCTTTTCCTTGAAAGTTGTCGCGACTTCCCATATTGCTCATTGGGTTCAATATGAATTAAGATACCACTCAAACTAGGTATTTCTTTTTTCAGGGTATCTTTGAGTTTATGAGCAAGAGCATGTCCTTCGGTTACGGAAATTTGCCCATCGACCAGCGCATGCAGGTCGACAAAATATTGCATCCCTGCTTTTCGGATGTAACACTTTTCTGTTCCTAGTATACCATCTACTTCTAAAGATACAGCCCTGATTTCTTCGATTAAATCTTCGTATACATGCTCATCCATGATCTCACCGAATGCAGGCCTTAATATCAGATAACTATTATAAAGAATAAAGCCCGAAGCTAAAAGTGCGGCCCAATCGTCGGCCGTTTCGAAGCCCTCCCCAAAAAGTAGTGCAATGGAGATTCCGATAAAAGCCGTAATAGAAGTAATGGCGTCACTTCGGTGATGCCACGCATCTGCTTTTAAAGATGTGCTGTTCGTTTCTATCCCTTTTTTAATAACGATACGATACGATATTTCTTTCCAAAGAATAATTGCACCCAGTACTAGCAAAGTCCAAGATTTTGGTGTTTTGTGCGGGGTTCGTATGTGTTGAATGCTTTCATAGGCGATAATTGTCGCCGAGGTAACTAGAAAAGCCACTACTACGAAAGTAATGATCGGTTCTATTTTTCCATGTCCATAGGGGTGGTTTTCATCCGCGGGCCGCTTAGCATATTTTAATCCGAAGAGAACCAATAAAGAAGCAAAAATATCGGTTGTAGATTCAATGGCATCGGCAATGAGGGCATACGAGTTTCCGAAAAAACCGGCCAAACCTTTGATTACGGCCAGAACCGTATTGCCTATTATGCTGAAATAGGTGGTTTGTATGGCCTTTTGTTCGTTGCTTTTGGTCATTCCTTCGGCTTCGAAAACATTTACTTTTCTACTTGGTGCTTTTCTTTTTCTTGGCTTCGGCTTTTTCCATATTTTCGGCGACCCTAAATTTGACGATTTTAGCAATTAGTTCCAAAGGCATGGGTTTATTTATGGGGAACTGAACCGACCCTTTTCCCATTGTATAGCCAGAAAGCTCTTTAGTAAAAGCTTTGTTTCCCGAAGGAAGCGCATAGAAACCGATATGGTTTTTAAAAGCGGCGAAATGCACCAATATACCATGAAGTTTGAACGTTGGAACAGCATAGCTGATGGTTTCCTCGGCCTCCGGTGCCGCTTTTCTAATAGTGTCCCGAACTTGCCCTAAAATTTCCCGCACCTCTTTGGGGAAATCCTGTATATATTCGTCCACACTGTTTTTTGCATTCTTCATAACATCAAAATAATAGTACTATTATGCTTTTTTTACAATTTTACCATCTTCAAAGACTTTGTTATATTCGATGACATCATTTTTATCGGATCGTACCCAAGGGCCATGTTTTAGGTTATTTTTGAAATTGCCTACTTGCCAAAGCTGACCCGTTTCAAGGTAGAATTTCCATTCTGCCTGCATTTTTTCGTTTTCAAAAAGACCTCTCGCTTTTAAACCCCCATTTTTAAAAAAGTAGGTGAGGGTATTATCTGCCAATTCATAGATTTTTGGCCGTTGGCATATTGTTTTTTACTGAGCATAATTGAGTTTTAAAGAATCAATGCCTTTCCGTATAGTTTTTAAAATTGTCCAAAATTGCCTGCCATCCAGAGCGCTGCATGGCTACTGGATTTTCATTTTCCGGATCAAAGGTTTCCGTAACTTCTGTTGTGCCGTTTTTTTCAGCAAAGGTGACGACCACCTTTCTATTATCACTCAGGGTATAGGCAATACGCGAAAAGGGGGATACCTCGTTGTAGGTTCCCTCGAAGTCAAAACCAAAACTGCCGTCTTTGGCTTCCATTCGCGATATAAATGTACCTCCGACCCGAAGATCATTTTCTGCCTTTGTGGTATGCCAGTCTTCAGAAGGTGTATTCCATTTGACAATATGCTCAGGGCCTGTCCAATAGCCCCATACTTTATTTATTGGCGAGTCGATCGAAGTCATTATTGTAATCTGTTCCATTTTTTGAATGCTCTAAGTGTCTCTAAATTAAAGCAAAAAAACAATATGACAACTACCTGGGTAAAGGATTATAAAACGAGATTCAAACACCCCGTTCCCAAAGTCGTACGCCCCTTCTCCCGAAGGCTATAGGGACTAAATCGGGGAGATAAAGCGCACAAACTGTAGTAAACTAGTTGTGCCCCAGATCACAACTGCATTTGGGAAGGGTAAAACTTTGTGATGACTCATGCCATTTAAAAGCGGCATTATAGCGGTTATGCTCCCACCAGAATTCAGTACGTTGCTGCTCTGTATTTCCGATTTCATTCATCGTGTCGGTATCAAAAAGACGACCGTTGACCATAGTGTATTTCACAGTTTCTGTATTTCTGATATCCTCCAAGGGGTTTTTGTCCAGTACAATCAGATCGGCCAGTTTGCCTTTCTTCAATGATCCGATGTCATTGCCCGCACCAATGTATTGAGCTCCATTAAGGGTCGCAGCGCGTAAAGCTTCCAAATTGGTCATTCCTCCTTGCTGTAACATCCATAATTCCCAATGGGCACCAAGCCCCTGCAATTGTCCGTGACCACCAAGGTTCACTTTTACACCCTCATCTGCCAAAGCTTTTGTTGCCTTACTAACTAAAATATGGCCATTTTCATATTCCTCGTCAGGCACCATGGTACGATGTCTTGAGCGCGCATCGACAATGGCTCGTGGTGTATATTTTAGCAGTTTTTCATTTTCCCAAACTTGATTTTTTTGATAGAAATAGTACTCGCCGTTCAGCCCACCATAATTTACGATAAGGGTGGGGGTATAGCCCGTTTTACTGGTTTTCCAAAGTTCTTTTACATCTTTATAGACCGGTGCAACGGGAATATTATGTTCGATACCGGTATGGCCGTCCATAATCATACTCATGTTTGCAAAGAAGGTAGAACCTCCTTCGGGAACCACATTCATTTTCATTTCGCGGGCGGCCTGTAAAATCTGCTGGCGTTGTTCGCGTCGCGGCTGGTTATAGCTTTTTACCGACTTCGCGCCGAAAGCTTTTGTTCTTTTGATGGATGAACGGGCGTCGTCCAAATTATTTACTACAGCTTTAAAATCACCATCGGCACCATAGAGGATAAACCCCGTGGAATAGATACGCGGCCCCACCATGTGGCCACTCTTGACCAATTCTGAAAGCGTAAATACCGTTTCCGTGTTGGCGGAAGGATCATGCGCTGTGGTTACCCCAAAAGCGAGATTGGCATACAAAGGCCAATGTTTTTGAGTGGTCAATCCGTATCGGAAGGCACCCAAATGGGCATGGGCATCCACAATACCGGGCATAATAGTCTTGCCTTTGACATCATAGACTTTGGCGCTCTTTGGAACCGTAACGGATGAGGTCGTACCGATTTTTTCGATGCGATTGCCGTTAATGATAATCGTACCCTGTTCAATGACTTCGTCACCCTCCATTGTGATAATATGTGCATTTGTGAAGGCAATAGTTCCTTTGGGGATGTCGGTGTCGATGTTCAAGTCAATCTTGATGCCGGTGCTATCAGGCGCGACTACTTTTTCCGGTGAATCGGGTAAGAAGGTAAAGCGATCTTTGATGTTGTTGGTAACGTATTCGTCACCCAACGTCCAATGTACTTTTTTACTGTCTTTTGACCAGTGGATGTTGATGCCCGCATCTTTTGCAATTTGCGATACCGGTACTGATTTTGATTTGTCGTCGAGGTCGATTTCGGTTCCGTTCAAGACCAAGGGCGCAATATAGGCCTTGTGCAAATGGGTAAAGGCGATCCACTTGTTGTTGGGGCTGGGAACAAGGCGGTTGGCATATTTTGATTTGATATGGGTTCTTTTATCCTTTCCGTTACCATCGACGGAAACTAAGGTTTTGGTCAAATCTCCAAAATAGGTACCTCCGGTCTGGTAGAAAATACGTTTACCGTCTCTGGTGAAAGTGGGGTACTCCCCCTTTTCAGAAATCAATTTTACATCGGTCCCCGTTGATGACATCGTATAAATACCGGGATTCTTGGTAAAGGTGGTCCCTTGGTCGTTATTGCCATCTTCCTTTCTATAAATGATCAGTGTTTGCGAAGGATTATAGGCAGGTGTTCTATAGATTCCTTTTTCAGCGGTGAGCTTTTTGGGTGTTCCTCCGGAAGCCGATACCGTATGGATGCTTCCTAAATTTTGGTCGTTCCAACTGACATAAACAATTTGTTTTCCGTCGGGAGCGAAATTGGGTTCGAATTCAAAATCGGTAGACTGTGTCAAGCGCTTAGGTGTGCCATTGGGCAGTTTTTTGCTCCAGAGACGCCCTAGTGCACTAAAAACAAGAGTTTTTCCATCTGGGGAAGTCACCGCATGCCGAATCACTTTCGCAGTAAACTCTTTGGGCGCAACAGGACTCTCAAAATGAAGGGCTTCCGCTATCTTTATGCTGGCATCGACGGTAAAAGGTATGGGAGTAACTGTCAAACTTTCGATATGTATCTTCTGTATTTTTCCTCCAGACCAAAAAACTAATTCTTTGTTGTTGGGCATCCAACTGAAATTGGCGTACACTCCAAAAATTGCCCAAGCTTCTTGTTGGTCTTTGTTCAATTGGTCGTAAATAGGCCATTCTTCCCCAGTTTCAAGGTCATGTAGGTAAAGCACCGTTTTGGTGCGTACCCTTTTGACAAAAGCCAGTTTTTTGCCATCGGGAGATACCTGTGGCCTTGCGGCGCCCCCAGGGCCTCCGGTAATCGTCGTGGTTTCACCTGTTTCGAAATCGTATCTTTTAATAGCATAGATTTGTTTGTTGGGGTCTTTGTTGTATTGAAACGAACCTCCGGGATAGACATCTTCACTGTAATACAGGTACTTGCCATCTGGGGAAACATTGGGTTCATTGACATCTTGTTGGTCGTTTTTTCTTTTGGTCAATTGTAGTCCCGTACCGCCACTGATATGGTATTGCCACATTTCACC
>CBDULZ010000046.1:0-36739 GCA_965368185.1 uncultured Kriegella sp. | reverse complement strand
GGACTTTCTTAAATCTTTTTTTAGGAAAATCACTGTCATCGCTACCATGAAAAAAGCAAAAGGTAATGATGTGATTATCAATAGTTTTTGTGCGGCAGTCAGCACGTCGATATCCGGCTTGGCATTCCCCAAAAGTATTAGGGCTACTGTAGCCAATAAAATAAAAACAGACCAGATCAAACGATGCTTCTTATTGGGGTTCTTTTTACCTTTATCGGTAAACATGCTGAGTACAAATACTGCAGAATCGACCGAAGTAACCAAGAAACTTATTAAAAGAAAAATTGTTGTAAAATTTAGTAATGTTGCCAATGGATAGTGCTCGAAAAACACGAAAATAGACGAGAATACATTTCCGAATTCATTGTTATAGGCGTCCCAGCTTTTGATTAACTGAAAGGCCGAAGCCCCAAAAACCGAAAACCAAAAAAAAGTGCCTAATGATGGTATAAGCAATACACCGAGCAATAGCTGGCGCAATGTTCTTCCTTTTGAAATTCTGGCAATAAAGATACCAGTGAAGGGTGCCCAAGCCAACCAAAATGCCCAGTAGTAAAAGGTCCAATCTGTTAGAAAATCGATACCGGGATTAAAACTTCCATAGGCAAGACTAAGGGGGATGAAATTAATCAAGTAATAAAACGTCGAAGTAACGAACGATATCAATATAATTCCCATATCACTTGAAAAAAAAATGTAGAGCAATACCACGAGGGTAATTAGAATATTGAATTTCGAGATAATCTTTATGCCCTTGTTTACACCTTGCCAGGCTGAGTAGAAAGCAATGGACGAAATCAAAAGGGCCAGGAATAACGTGGTGCCGAGCCCGAATTCGCTTTCGAATAAATGGTTTAGGCCCCCATTGATTTGGGTGGTCCCCAATCCTATGGCGGCAATCAACCCCACTACTGTAGTAACAATGGTCATTATGTCGATTCCTTCTCTTGCAATTTTTCCCTTGATGTAATCTTCAATCGTTGCGCTGACCAATACTTTCTTTTTACGCACAAAAAGAGCATACCCGACTACCATTGTGAAAAGCCCATAAAAGGCCCATGCCGTAAAACCCCATTGGTAAAAAGTGAATTGCAACGCCAACACTTCGGGTTCTAGATTTGAGGGGTATGGAGGAAACTGTTGCATAAAAACGGGCTCTTGAACGGCACGCAGCAAAATGCCGGCACCCATACCTGCACTATATAGCATGGCGGTCCAAGCCCATAGCGAATGTTCCGGTTGCTGGTTCTTTTTTCCTAATTTGATTTTTCCGAAAGGTGAAAGCGCAATGCCCAGAAGTAGTAATACACAGGCCAAGCCCAAATAGAGATAAAAAAAACCAAAATAGCTGCGAACCCAAAGCGATGCATTTTCGATGGCCAGATAACTTTCTTCAGTAGCGACAATTGTGATAATAGAAAAGAAGAAAATGATTCCTACAGAGATAGAAAGCAGTCGATTTTTTTTAAGAAAGCTGAGGATTTCGATAAATGCTTGTTTTAGGTTTTAGCAATATTGCGAATCATTCCCCCAAAGATAAAATAGTGAAAAGGAAGTATACTGTACCAATACAAGCGACCCCGTAATCCTTTAGGTCTAAAGGTCGCGGTTTGATACAAAACATTATCCTCGTCAATTTTAAACTCCAACCAAGCCTCGCCCGGTAGTCGCATTTCTGCAAATAAAAGGAGACGCCTTGTCTTTTTATCCGCTAGTAAGACACGCCAGAAATCTAACGAATCCCCAGTGTAAATGCGGTCGGGATGCGTGCGCCCTCTTCGAAGGCCAACTCCACCGTTAAGCTTGTCTAAAAACCCACGTACTTTCCAAAGCCAGTTCGCATAGTACCATCCATTTTTACCGCCAATTTTCCAAATATTCAGCATCACTTTGTCTACATCTTCTACCTTCAGTTTTTTTTCGTCTTTTAGAACCCCGTATTTAGGAACCTGCACGTATTTCTCCAAGTTCTTTTTGAAACGCCCACTCACCATACTATCTTTCCAGCTGCTCAAGACCATATTTTGTTCGATCTTTTTAAAGGCCATATCAATGGCTTCGGCATAGGTGTGTGTCTTTATCTCTAACATATCTTGTAACTTACGGTCTCTGGCGACCACTTCCATCTTCATGCTATCGACAAGGTTGATGGCCAATTTGTACGAGGTTGAGGTCACAAAATAGAGCCAATATGATGAAAGCTTTGGAGTCATTAGCGGCAAGGTCACAATACGGTTTGTAAAACCTCGTACTTTTGCATACTGTTTTAGCATTTCTTTGTAGGTCAAGACATCTGGCCCCCCAATATCGAATGAATCGTTATAGGTTTCTTTGTTGCCTATGACGCTGGTCAAGAACTGTATAACATCGCGAATCGCGATGGGTTGGGTTTTGGTCAATACCCATTTTGGGGTAATCATAAAAGGTAGTTTTTCACATAAATCACGAATGATTTCAAAAGAAGAACTGCCCGAGCCTACAATAATTCCTGCACGAAGAACCGTAAGGTCAAAATTTCCTTTGTAGAGAATGTTTTCGACATTTCTTCGGGATTTTAAATGCTTTGATAATTTTTCTTCATTGACGATTCCACTTAAATAAATGACTTGTTCAACTTTTGTTTCTGCCATATACTTGTTGAACATTTCGGCAGACTGGGCTTCCTTTTCATCAAAATCTCTTGTCGAAGAACTCATCGAATGAATGAGATAGTAAGCCGCTCCAATTTCTTGAGGAAACAGATTGGGCCGAAATTCCTGTAAAAAATCAACTTCAATAATCTCAACTCTTTTTTTAGTCTCTTTGTCAATTGAAAATCGATTGATGTCTCTCACCACACAGATTACTTCATGGCCCAATTCAAGTAGTTGAGGTAGGAGACGCATGCCAATATAGCCGTTGGCGCCCGTTAGGAGGATTTTCATATATCTTCGATTGAGGTTGGCGTATTATCGGTCTTGAGGTCGAGCATTTTTTTAAAGAATTTTTGAACCGCTTTTGTATCTGCCTGCACCTTTATAAAATAATGATCTTTGTAGACCCCGTAAGTCGCGAGATTACCCTTATAAATAGTGAGTTTATAATAAGGTATTACCAAGGCAAAGGTTTCCAATAACGAACGAAAGCGTACGATAATACCTTTGGGCCTTAATTCAATATTACAACTATCTAAATTGTTGTCGAGAATCAATAGATTTCGTATCTCAACACTTGTGTCTATAATAAATAATTTTGGGGAGCCAATGCCTTTCATGGCCCATCGTTCCTTTAATGTAAAGGGTTTGCCCACTTCAGTATCAACTTTTCGAGTAATAGATTTGTCGGTATAGGAGACATTTAAGAGCATAAGTTTCTATTTCAAGATAGAAATATAAAGTTAGTCAAAACACATGGGAATGTAGCGATGGCAAAAGATATATTCTTTGCTTAAAACCTTTGCCTAATTAATTTGAGGCCTGCCGTAATTATTGAATTTTAAAAAAATGTTCCTTTAAAATACGTAGTTTTGCAGCCTTAAATACCATGATTGATGAATTTGCAAGAAGTTTTAGGAAATACCATTAAGGAAGCCGTAAAATCAATATACGAGGTAGATCTACCTGTAGTTGAATTTCAACCTACACGTAAAGATTTTGAAGGTGACATTACGGTGGTAGTTTTTCCAATGCTGCGATATGTTAAGGGAAATCCTGCGCAGATCGGCCAACAAATTGGTGCGTATTTAGAAGAAGCGGTCGACCCGGTTGCAGGTTTTAATGTAGTCAAGGGATTTTTGAATATTGTTATTGATGATTCATTTTATCTTGATTTTTTTAATGGGATGAAAGACAAAGCCGATTACGGCTATGTAAAGGAGGCAAGCAGCGATGCCATACTTGTGGAGTA
The DNA here is from genome assembly GCA_965368185.1 of uncultured Kriegella sp. Classification (GTDB taxonomy): domain Bacteria; phylum Bacteroidota; class Bacteroidia; order Flavobacteriales; family Flavobacteriaceae; genus Kriegella. The sequence goes on along the minus strand of CBDULZ010000046.1, from coordinate 32,854 downwards.
TTCTTCACCCAACACGAACAAACCCCTGCACTTGGGTCATATCAGAAACATTTTATTGGGCTATTCGGTAGCCGAGATTTTAAAGGCATCGGGTAAAAAAGTGTATAAGACCCAAATCGTAAATGATCGTGGTATTCATATTTGCAAGAGTATGTTGGCTTGGAAGAAATATGGGAATGGAGAAACTCCTGAAAGCGCCGGAATCAAGGGTGATAAATTGGTGGGAAACTATTATGTGGCCTTCGATAAAGCTTACAAGGCCGAATTAGCTCAAATGACTGCCGACGGACAAAGCAAGAAATCGGCTGAAAAAGAGGCTCCCATACTGTTGGAAGCTCAAGAAATGCTTCGAAAATGGGAGGCAGGCGATCCTGAAGTGGTCGCTTTATGGCGAAAAATGAACCAATGGGTCTATGATGGTTTTGATATCACTTATAACAATCTGGGTGTTGATTTTGACAAGTTGTATTTTGAAAGTGATACGTATCTTTTGGGTAAGGATGTTGTTGCAGACGGACTCGAAAAAGGAATATTCTATAAAAAGAATGATGGTAGCGTTTGGATCGACCTTACCGAAGACGGGCTTGATGAGAAAATCGTATTGCGTGCCGATGGTACAGCGGTCTATATGACCCAAGATATTGGCACGGCCATTCAACGGGCCAAAGATTATACAGATATTGGCGGTATGGTGTATACTGTGGGTAATGAACAAGATTATCATTTTAAGGTGCTTTTTCTCATCCTTAAAAAGCTTGGATTTTCATGGGCCGAAAGCCTCTACCATCTTAGCTATGGAATGGTAGATTTGCCAAGCGGAAAGATGAAAAGCCGGGAAGGCACTGTAGTCGATGCCGATGACCTAATGGAGGACATGACAACCACCGCTGCCAAGATTTCTGAAGAATTAGGTAAATTGGAAGGTTATTCAGAAACCGAAAAACAGCAGTTGTACCAATTGATCGGTCTTGGGGCATTAAAATATTATATCTTAAAAGTTGATCCCAAAAAACGGATTTTGTTCAACCCCGAGGAATCCGTAGATTTTCAAGGAAATACCGGTCCGTTTATTCAATATACGTATGCTAGAATACAATCTATTTTAAGAAAGGCGGAAGCGGGCGAAGAACAATTTGATATCGAAAGATTGAAAACCGAAGAATTGCACGAAAAAGAAAAGGAGCTTATCAAACAACTTCAACTTTTTCCCGATACAATTCAATTAGCGGCCGAAAATTACAGTCCGGCTTTACTGGCGAACTATACGTATGATTTGGTTAAAGAATTCAATTCGTTCTATCAACAAGTTTCGATTCTAGGTGAATTGAATGATCAAAAAAAGATTTTCAGGGTTTTGTTGTCCAAAAAAGTTGGAGAGGTAGTACAATCTGCATTCAAGTTACTCGGTATTGAAGTACCCGAACGAATGTAGGCATTAGTTCTATCTTGCCGCAGAGGGAATGCAATTTTTTGGTGGTATCTTAGTTTTAAATACGACATATTTTAGTTCGTATGGAAATTGAGTACGTTCTTAAATACCAAATCTTACATATGTTGATAGCTAATATTTTTGCAACCTTGGCCACAGTATATGTTCTAAGCTATGTATGCTACATGATTTATTACGCAATAGGCCTCTACCACTGGAATCCCTTTATTAAACTAAAACCGTTATCGACGAACGAAAAACTGACGTTGATAGAAATTTTTCCGATTTATGGTAAATTGCCGGAAGAGCTGAAAGCAAAATGCGAACAAAGAATTGTCTGGTTTAGAAGCAGAAAGAAATTTGTTTTTTATGGTCAGATCAGTGATAAAGAGGAACTCCGACTTATTTTAAGCGCGGCAGCTATATTAATGACGCTGGGGTTAAAGGATTATAAAATGATGCGGTCGCTATTGCGAATTTTGGTTTACCCATCACAGTATTATTCCCGAATTAAGAGAAGGCATCATTTAGGTGAATATAACCCGCATTTTAAAACGGTGATACTCTCAGCGGAAAAGATACGGGAAGGATTTGCAATTCCTGACGATAATATAAACCTGGCCATTCATGAATTTGCACATGCCCTAAGTTTTGAAATGATCAAAAAGAGTTCTTGGGAGGCGCGAAAATTTAGGGTAGGGCTGAAAAAAATCAAGGAACTTTTTCTTGAAGAATCATTCATAGAACACCTTGAGTCTTCGCAATACTTCCGGGAATACGGGATGACGAACCTTCAGGAATTCTTTTCCGTTACGGTAGAGAATTTTGTCGAGACTCCAGCAATTTTTTCAAAAGATTTCCCGAAATTGTATGATATTATTCAACGCATGTTGAATTTTGATTTCCAATCTCCCGTGATATCCCCTTCCCCTAAAAATTTATTCTGAAACTAGCATTGGGTGTTAGGCCCAAAGAAACACTTTTAACCGTTTCTAACTCATCGTTTTCATTCAGTCTGTAGTAGGTGTTTAAGGTATTCTTTCGGTTGGTGAAGTTCAAGACCGATACACCTACGGAAGCTTTAATTTTTGGGTTTATCGTGAAATTATAGTTGGCCGAAGCGTCTGCCCTAAAATATTCGGGCAATCGACTGCTGTTGGGGCTCGCATAATTGATGCGATTTGGGAAAAAAGTGTCATCAATAGGGTCATCTGCCCGAGGCTCCGTAAAGGGCTTTCCCGTTCTGTAGTTCAGTCCCATGCTGAATTTTAATTGATTAAAAGTGTAGTTTCCGGCCAGCGTAATGTTGTGCCGTACATCTAGATTATTCGGGAAAGTATTCGGTACGATTTCACTGAAGGTATAGTTGTTTTGGTTGTACGTATAACTGAGCCAGGTACTGTAATTGATCGAGCGTTTGTTGATCAAAAATTCGATGCCCTTTACATCATATTTTCCCAATTCCCCATCGAATTGATGCTGGTTTTGAAACCCTTGGGTTGCCGTACTTATACCCTCGACTTCTTTGTAGAAACCTTCGAGCCCGATATACAGATTTTCATGGTCGTAATTGACTCCCATCGATCCTTGTTTACTCTTTGTTATCGGTAACATTTCCCCGTCGGATAGGATCCATCTTCGTTTTTCAATACCTAAAAAATTCTGTTCGAGATCCACAACTTGATTGGTTGCTTGGCTTTTAAATTCGCCCATGAATTCGGCTTTTAGGTGTTCTGTAAAAGAATAACGGAGGTTCAGTCTGGGTTCAATAATAAGTTCGTTGTAGGTTGCTATGTTTTCCAAATAGTTAAGACGGACGCCACTGCGTGCAAACCATTTATTATTTTTCGGAATAAAGATTAATTCGGAGTATAGGGCATGGCTTCGAACTACTCCTTTAATATCACTTTTAAAAGGAGGTTGGGTAACATTGGTTGCATTGATAATACCGGTTTCGCTTAATTGATACCCATTGAGCCAATTTAACACGCTGGTCAATTTATATTGTGTATTTAATTTTGCCGAAGTCTCAAGAACTTCATTATTCTGAAACAATTGTTGTTGTTCACTTGAAGTTGTATTTAACGCGTTGAGCATGTAACTTGTGTAATAGATGTTCAAATGGGTCGAGAATTTCGGCCCCCATTGGCTTTCGAGACTTCCGCCGAAAGAAAGATTGCTCTGATTGAGTTCGCTGTGTGATGATCGGTCGGCGTTCGGGTCGGTTTCGCTATAGTTTAAATCATTATTAATGTTAATAAGGCTAAAACGAAATTTTTGTTTTGCATTGATGTTGTATAGAAATTTTGCGCTGAAATCGTAGAAATAGAATTCCTCCTCCCTAGTGATATCCGATAAATTATTGTTTTCAGAGACTTCACTGTCTTGAAATGCTCTTTCGAAAAACTGATTGTAGGTAGGGGTATTAAAGAAATCGGTCAGGGAGCGACGTGCAGAAAATTGAAAGGCCAACTTTTCCGACAGCGGAATTTGGCCGTATATATCACCTCCAATAAGGTTAAAACCGGCACCACCGGTGAAATCGGGGCCAATTTGATTTGCTGTTTGCATACTTATGATGCCGCTAACCCCGTCGCCATATTGGGCGCTGGTGCCATTTTTAATAAGAACGACTTTATCGGTGAGGTAGGGATTGAAAGCTGAAATTAGTCCAAAAAAGTGACCTGACTGGTACATCTTGATACCATCCCATAGCACCAGATTTTGATCGTTGGTGCCGCCCCTAATATTTATATTGGAAACGGTTTCGTCGATACTCTTTATGCCCGGTAAAGCCTGAACGGTTTGTAGAATATCAGGTTCCGTTAAACCTGGTAAAAGTCCGAATTCTGAGGTGTTCATTGTTATACTGGCGTCCAATTCTTTTGTTAGTCCAGTTGTCAAAAATTTAAAGACGACTACCTCGTCCAACAGCTGATAATTGACTGCCAACAAAAGTGTTGGGCAATTTGATGCCACTAAATCTTCGGCATTGACGAACAATGTTTTATACCCAATATGACGAATTTGTATTGTTGCGGATCGCGGAACATTGGTGAACGAGAATTTACCATCCAAATCGGTTATAGACGCCCTTTCATCTTGCAATATTTCGACAGTGGCGCCAGCAACGGTATTATTTTCAAAATTGTCTAGCACGGTTGCGCAAATAGTTACGGTCGTACTTTTTTTGAGTGTATAATACCGCTCGCTAAGCTTTTGAATCTCGAATTGGGTTTGCTTTCGAATAGCGTCCAAAATCTCAGAAAGTATTGTAGTCTCTGGTATGGTAATTTGAATAGGTCTAAGGTCTTCATCAATGTATGAGAACTTGATATCAAATTCTTGTTCTAGATTTTGAATATAGGAGATAAGGTCGGTAAGGGCTGTATTTTCTTGTGCCTGAGCTATTTCGAAAATAAAAAACAGCATGGGACAAAGAAAAGGAATAGCAAATTTACGGAGCGTTTTCGCCATAGAATAGCACTTTATTCCCCTCAAATTTAAACTTTATTCGGGAAGGAACACTAATACTCTGAACGGCCAATTCGGTATCGGTATTGCTGAAAGTGCCGGTAAATAATTGATCTGTATCTATATTTTTTGTTTCAACTGTAATATTGTGCTGTCGCTCAAATTCTGATAAAACATATTTTAAAGGAATACTCTTAAAAGTACTTTCGTCGTTCATCCAAGAAGGTTGGGTGGTACCTAAAACCTTGTTTTCCGTAATAGAGCCGTTGATAACTATAAATGAATTGCCGGCAGGTAATTTTCTTTCTTTGCCCTTGTACGTAACGCTAACCAACCCTTCGAAACAGGTGACTTCGAAAAAACCTTTTCGGTTTTCCACGTTAAATTGTGTGCCCAGAACGGCGACGGTACCATCTTCGGTTGCTACTGTAAAACGTTTGCCTTTGGCAACTTTGAAAAAAGCCTCTCCTTTCAACTTTATGCTTCGTTTCTTATCCCAGTTTTTTGCATCGTACGAAACTTTTGATGCGGCATTCAACGTTATTTCAGAGTTGTCGGGTAGCACAACTTCTTTATTTTCTGCATATTGTGTGACAACAGTCTCATCTAATGAGTTCAGGTAGAAGTAAGAACCGGTAATAAGAATGACAACGGCCGCGGCTACCCGTAAGAATTTCTTGAAAGGGTGGAGCTGAACGACTTTGGGTTCTTTGAGAATATGTTTGTTCTTCACTGCCATAAACGTACCTTCCATATCGAATTCAGGAGCTTTCAAATTTTTTGAAGTCTCCGCTATTCGTTGGAAAGTAGCGTATGTCTCGGATTTTTTAAATTCCGATAACTCCGCCTCTGTGAGTTCATTGTTCAGCCATTTCGCCAAGTAATTCTCTTGCATGATTTTTAGCTTTGTACCTTAATAACAGTTTGTTATAAAAAAACCCTACTTTTTTATTTTAATTTTTGAACCATAGTTAATTGAGCGATACATTTTTACCATCAACCATCAAAGACCATCGATTTGCTCCCGTAATGATTTTAGCGCCAAATGCATTCTTTTTTCTATGGCTTTTACACTAACGCCCTCCATTTCCGCAATTTCCGCATACTTCTTTCCGTCGATACGGTTCAACAGAAAGGTGGTACGTTGGTTTTCGGGCAAACTGTCGAGCGCCCTATCCAATTTTTCCTTGAATTCGTTTTCTTCCATCAAAAATTCTGGGGACTCATGTGTCGTCTTCAGGCTTTTATCCGCATATTTTAAGCGTACCTTTTCGGCCTTCAATACATTCAAATATAGATTGTTCGCCACGGTATACACGTATGACTTAGCTTTTTGTGGAGATACCTTGGTGCAATTCTCCCAGAGTTTTACAAAAGCTTCTTGTACGGCATCGTAGGCTTTTTCCTCATTGCCGAACTTATAATATATGTAATTAAAAACCGTTTTAGAATTATCTTTAAAGATAGTGCTGAACACTTCTTCCTGGCATACGGTGTCTATATTGTCGGTATTCAAAAGGCGGATTTTATATCAAAGATATTTTAAAAAAAACAAACGATGGTAGGGTATTTTTAAAATGGGTTGTTTCTATATTGAAGAATAAATAAATCCAAATCATTATGAAAAAGTTTTTGAATTATGTCATGTATGCAAGCCTACTTGTATTGACATTGAGTGTTACTTCCTGTCAAAAGGAGCACGAAGAAGTAGATCCCGTCAGTGAACAAGAGGCGATTATGGCCACTTCTGCCACCGCCAAATTGATTGAACAAACCGTCTCCAATGATGGTTCGTATGATAATATTGTTGATGGCTCTAGCTGTTTTGATGTCAAGTTTCCCTATAGGGTAAATGTCAACGGATTGGAACTTTTGGTCGATTCAATGGAAGATTTGCAGTTAATCGAGGTTGCCTTCGACGCAGTTGACGAAGATGAGAATATCCTGGATATCTTTTTTCCCATAACCGTGACCATGGGCGACTACACCGAAATAACCATTAACGGAAAAGAAGATTTGCACGAGCTTGCCGAACAGTGCATAGAAGGTGGCGATGATGACGATATCGAATGTATCGATTTTGTTTATCCTATTACGCTTTTCACCTTCGATGTTAATAATCAGCAGACAGGTAAAGTAGTAGTAAACAGCGATAGGGAATGGAGACGTTTTTTTGCCGGATTGGATGGTGACGATATGGTCAGCATTGATTTTCCTGTGGTATTGGAACTATATGATGAAACCGAAGTCAGGGTAAGTAGTAATACCGAGCTGGCCTCGGCCATTGAAAGCGCTAAGAACGCTTGTGACGAAGATGATGACAACGATTACAATGACGATGATTTTACCCAGGAACGTTTAAATAAATATTTAGTGGAGTGCCCTTGGTTGGTCAGGGAGGTCGAGCGGGATAACCAAGCCCAAACCGACCAGTATTTTGAATATGCCATGAATTTTATGGAGGATGGTGAAGTTACCGTAATCGATAGGGCGGGCAATAGGATAACAGGAACTTGGGCTACCAGGGTTGCCAACCACCGAGTATTGTTAAGTCTTGAATTTGACATATTGGTCGACTTTAACCTTGAGTGGTTTGTCAACGAAATAGATGAGGGAAAAATCAAACTTTATTCGGGCGATGATAACAAAATTGTCATGAGAAAGGCATGTGACTTGTTTTCCGGTGAGCCGAATACTTTACGTGAGGTATTACGTGAATGTAGTTGGATAATTAAAAAGGTGAGGAATGACGGTGAAGAAATGAGAAGACTTTTGGGCTACGAGTTTAATTTTATGGCCGAAGGTGTTGTAACCTTGAGTAACGGTGATAACACTTCTGAAGGTACGTGGGAAATCACGACCAACGCACAAGGACGTTTAGTTATGGCTATAAATATGGGTCAAGAGCCCGGTGTTAGTTTTGAGTGGCCCTTGGCCGATTTAAGGGATGATCGGTTGAAATTTGAAATCGAAGGAACCGATTACGAACTGATTCTTGAAAGAAACTGTGACAATGACGAAGATGACGAAGATGTTGTTTGGATCCGTGGTTTGTTCAATAAATCACTTTGGGAAGTTGCCTATTTTGCGGAAAACGAAAACTTCTCGACCGAACTATATGGCGGTTATATGTTCAGTTTTGGATTGAACGGACAACTTACGGTCTTAAATCCGAACGAACAGGAAGCCGATAGCGGCAGATGGTTTGTGTATAGGAATAGTGAACAAAAGCTTGAAATAATCATCACTTTTGGTGCGGAAAGCAATTTCTACGCTTTGGGTAACGATTATCATATTGCCGTAGTAACAGAAAATCGTTTAGAGCTAAAACACCAGAATGATTGGGGAGGTTCCAATGATCTTGTTTTGGAGAAATTATAATTGGTATTGGGGTAAATAATCTTATGTGTTTCAGCGTTATAGGTTAGATGAAATAACTAAAATTCACGAATATGAGACTCCAATTTTTAAGATTATTTGCCTTGTTTATCGTCCTGTTGGCCTTCATGGCCTGCGATAAAGACGATTTAAACACAGAAGATCCGATTACTGCGGCAGATGTTGCAGAAATCAAGACGATTATGAGTGGTGGAGAATGGCATGTATCCTATTTCTTCGATACCGATAAGGATGAGACCGATAATTTTAGCGGTTATGGATTTACGTTCAATGCCAGTGGCGCTTTAGGAGCGACCGATGGCAACACGGCGTTATCAGGAGCATGGTCTATTACCGTTTCTGATACCGATGACGATGATAGTGGCAATGATGATGTCGATTTTAACATTGTATTCAATGCCCCCGATGATTTTGAAGAACTAAGTGAAGATTGGCATATCATCAAGTATACTAAAAGCAAGATTGAACTTAACCATGTCAGTGGCGGCGGTGGAGGCACCGATTATTTGACCTTTGAAAAAAACTAGCGCTTTTTTTGCCCCACATCCCCGAAAAGGGCATCCATCCTAGATGGGTGCTCTTTTTTTTCTTTTGAACCACCATCATTCCCATCGTTATTAGTAAATTTGCTTTCCTTCAAAAGAAAGCAAGACGATGTTTGATAATTTAAGTGAAAAGCTTGACAAGGCGCTGCACGTACTCAAAGGGCATGGCCAAATTACAGAGATAAACGTTGCAGAGACCACTAAAGAGGTTCGTAGGGCTTTGCTCGACGCAGATGTCAACTTTAGAATAGCCAAAGAATTTACAAATCGAGTTAAGGAAAAAGCCCTGGGCCAGAACGTGTTGACCACGTTGCAACCGGGACAGTTAATGGTAAAGATCGTAAAAGACGAACTTACCGAACTCATGGGCGGCGAAACCGAAGGTGTCGATCTTTCAGGTAATCCATCCATCATTTTAATGTCAGGATTACAGGGTTCCGGTAAAACAACTTTTTCCGGTAAGTTGGCCAATTTCCTGAAAACAAAAAAATCGAAGAAGCCCTTATTGGTCGCGTGTGACGTATATCGACCGGCGGCCATTGACCAGTTACATATCGTTGGTGAACAAATTGGGGTCGAGGTGTATTCCGATCGCGAGAATAACGACCCTGTTGCGATTGCCCAGGCAGGGATAGCCCATGCCAAAGCAGGCGGATATAACGTGGTCATTATCGATACGGCGGGTCGCCTAGCGGTCGATGAAAAGATGATGGATGAGATTTCGAACATCCATAGTGCCATACAGCCCCAAGAAACCCTGTTTGTAGTAGATTCTATGACAGGTCAAGATGCCGTAAATACAGCGAAGGCCTTTAACGACGTCTTGAATTTTGACGGGGTTATTTTGACAAAGTTAGATGGTGATACACGCGGTGGTGCGGCCATTTCGATAAAATCGGTTGTCGACAAGCCCATAAAATTTATAGGTACCGGTGAGAAAATGGAAGCCATTGATGTTTTCCATCCATCACGAATGGCCGATCGAATTTTGGGGATGGGCGATGTTATTTCATTGGTGGAACGTGCCCAGGATCAATTTGATGAAGAAGAGGCCCGAAAGATCCAAAAGAAAATTGCCAAGAATAAATTCGGTTTTGACGACTTTTTAGGCCAGATCCAGCAGATCAAGAAAATGGGTAACCTGAAAGATTTGATGGGTATGATTCCTGGTGCAGGTAAAGCTTTAAAAGGTCTTGATATCGATGATGACGCTTTTAAACATATAGAAGCCATAATTCATTCGATGACGCCCGATGAGCGTTCAACACCATCAAAATTAGATGTCAGCCGTAAAAAACGTATAGCCAAAGGAAGTGGCCGTACTGTTCAGGAGGTGAATCAATTGCTAAAGCAATTTGATCAAATGAGCAAAATGATGAAAATGATGCAAGGCGGTGGCGGCAAAAAGATGATGCAAATGATGGGTGGAATGAAGGGGATGCAATAATTTGATAAAGGTCATAGGTTCAAAATTCAAAAGGTCAATAGCTGAAAATTTTATAAATGAAATTACTAGACGGGAAAAAAGTATCCAATGAGATTAAGGAAGAAATTAAGGCCGAAGTTGCCAAAATGAGGGAACGTGGAGAAAAAGTTCCACATTTGGCGGCAGTTTTGGTAGGCAATGACGGTGCAAGTCTTACCTATGTAGGCAGTAAGGTACGGTCGTGCAAGCGCGTAGGCTTTGAGTCGACATTGGTACAGATGCCCAGCACGACTTCTGAGCATGAACTCCTAAAAAAAATAGAGGAGCTCAATAAAAATGACGATATCGATGGCTTTATAGTTCAACTTCCTTTGCCCGAACAGATCGATACCCAAAAAGTAATTATGGCCGTTGACCCCGATAAAGATGTCGATGGTTTTCATCCTACCAATTTTGGAAAGATGGCGTTGGATATGAGCACCTTTATACCTGCCACTCCATTTGGCATTTTAGAACTGATTGAGCGTTATGGTGTAGAGACTCAAGGCAAGCATACTGTAGTCATCGGTAGAAGCCATATCGTTGGTCGACCCATGAGCATACTTATGGGCCGCAAAGGTTTTCCGGGGAATTCAACCGTTACTTTGACACATAGTCGCACAAAAAATATTACCCAAATTATATCGCAGGCCGACATTATTATTTCGGCATTGGGGGTTCCCCATTTTTTAAAGGCTGAGATGGTAAAAGACGATGCTGTTGTTATTGACGTTGGTATCACTCGTGTAGCCGATGATACGAAGGAGAAGGGGTATTATATAACAGGTGATGTCGATTTTGAAAATGTAAGTAAAAAAGCTTCCTATATTACTCCGGTCCCAGGTGGGGTAGGTCCAATGACAATTGCTATGTTGTTAAAAAACACTTTGTTGGCAAGAGAAAGACATCGAAGTAAAAAATAGTCAAATGCCCTAAGAGTATAGTAGCGTTCTTGGGTTCTTCCCTTTAACGGTTATTTGTTATGGAAGTAAGAACGACAGTTTGGCTATCCCTTGGCTACTAATTTTCTTAAGGATTGTTAGTTTGGTAAAAATGTAAGGCTTCTTCTGTTTCTTGTGTATCATCTTTCGGTATGAGCAGATCAATATCTTCACTATCATCATAATTACAACCGCTCATTCCGAGTATTGACAGCAATAGTAATCCGGCGATTAAAAACTTTTTCATATGAGGTAATTTAGTAGGTATTTTACCCGATTAATGTTAGATAATAACGTTTGAAAAGTAGATTTCTTGCTTACTTTTTAGCCTAAACTATTGATTGACTATTCCACGCCAGAAATCCCAACCCTTTTCTTATCTTGTAATCCGTTTTAATCGAACCGTTTTATGAAATCTATCGCAATGTTGTCCATATTTTGTTTGGGCACAACTTTTGCCGTTTTTTCCCAATCGGGGAAAGTGTACGACAACCTTTCAATGACCAGTGAAATTTTAAAAGGTGAGCGAAAATACGCCGCCTATCTTCCGCCTGACTATGAATCTTCAGAGCGTAGTTACCCCGTACTCTATTTGTTACACGGTGCCGGAGATGACCAAACGGGCTGGGTACAATTCGGTGAAGTACTGCGATTAACTGACAACGCTATAAAAGATGGTACGGCAACTCCTATGGTCATAATAATGCCTGATGCAAATACGGGGCAGCGCGGTTATTTTAACCAAGGGGCAGACTGGAGGTACGAGGATTTCTTTTTTGAGGAATTGATGCCGTATGTAGAAAAGAAATTCCGCATAAAGGGCGAAAAAAGGTACCGTGCCGTGGCGGGACTCTCCATGGGGGGAGGCGGTTCTTTTATGTATGCCCTACATCACCCTGAATTGTTCTCGTCGGCCTGCCCGTTAAGTGCCTATATAGGGCCATTAACAATTGAAGACCTAAAAGAAAGACTGAATCGTGGTACTACCAAGTATTCCGATAAGGAAATCAAGGAATATTTTGCCCGGCACAATGCGCTCAATTTAATTCAAAGTGTACCTATGGAGGATATCAAATCGGTACGTTGGTACATTGACTGTGGTGATGATGATTTTCTATACGAAGGAAATAGTCTGGTACATATCGCCATGACAAAAAAAGAAATTCCGCATGAATACCGTGTGCGGGATGGTAGACATAGTTGGACCTATTGGCGGGAAGCACTTCCAACCGTTTTAGAATTCGTATCAGACACTTTTCATCAACACTAATTCCGTATCTCGACTACAATAAACAAACTTGCATCAAACGAACAACATATGAAAAACTACGGCATTGCAAAGCTATTGACTATTCTGGGGATTGTTTTCCTTATTTCGATTTCCTGTGATGACAAACCTAAAAAACCTAAAGAGATTCCTTTGGTCAAACGTGAAGATTCCGTAAAAGGTTTGGAACGAGCAAAAGAAACCCGCCAAAATGTGGCCGCACAAGTGGCCGATGGGCTGGAACTTTCATTGTGGGCCTCCGATTCGTTGGCCCCCGACCCCATAGCGATGTCAATAGATGACAAGGGCAGGGTATACCTGACTCGTACTAACCGACAAAAAAACTCTGAATTTGATATACGCGGCCATAGGGATTGGATGACCCCGTCCATTGCCTTACAATCGCTGGAGGAACGTCGCGCGTTTCTACGTAGCACCTTTGCCCCCGAAAAGAGCGAAGAAAATGAATGGCTGTCCGATTTGAATAACGACGGAGTTCACGATTGGCACGATTTGGCAGTGGAGAAAGAGGAAATATGGCGTCTAGAAGATAAAAATGGTAATGGTATTGCCGATGAGTCAACGCGAATTTTGAGTGATTTCAATGAAGAAGTCACCGATGTGGCCGGAGCGTTATTGGTACGAAAAGAAGATGTATTCGTGGGCGTGGGTCCTGACATGTGGCGATTGACAGATACGAACGATGATGAGGTATTGGATAGTAAAACTTCGATATCGCATGGGTATGCAGTTCATATTGGTTTTGGCGGGCATGGCATGTCAGGGGCCATTGAAGGTCCTGATGGTAAAATTTATTGGGGTATCGGTGATATCGGTTTTAATGGCACCTCACAAGATGGCAAACAGCATAAATATCCGAATCAAGGGGTCATCGTAAGGGCAAATCCCGATGGTAGTGACTTTGAAGTTTTTGCTGCAGGTTTGCGTAATACACACGAATTCGTTTTTGATGCCTACGGTAATATTATCTCGTCGGATAATGATGGTGATCACCGCGGTGAGAGTGAACGTTTGGTGCATATCGTAGAGGGCCATGATGCCGGTTGGAGGTCTAATTGGCAATACGGAAAGTATACCGATCCGAAAAATAATGGGTACAACGTCTGGATGGATGAGAAATTATTTGTGCCTCGATGGGAAGGCCAGGCGGCCTATATTATTCCGCCCATTCAAAATTTTCATAATGGTCCCACAGGAATGGTGTTCAACCCGGGTACGGCATTGGGCAAAGATTGGTTAAATAAATTCTTTTTGGTAGAATTTGTAGGTACGCCGAGCCGATCCCATATTTGGTCGTTCGGGTTGAAACCGAAAGGCGCTTCGTTTGAATTGAACGGCGAGCAAGATGTACTTAGTGGAGTGCTTCCTACTGGAATTCGTTTCGGACCGGATGGCGCACTGTATTTGGCCGATTGGATTAATGGTTGGGATACGAAAAATTATGGACGGGTGTGGAAATTGGATGTAGCTGCCAACAAGGATGATTTAAAAGCGGAACGCAAAGAAACACAGCGTTTGATGACTTTGGATTATGGCACACAAACTATAGATGAATTGGTGAAATTGTTGTCATATAAAGATATGAGAATCCGCCAAAAAGCACAGTTTGAATTGGTCAAAAGAGGAAACAAAGGCTTTGATGCCCTTCAGGAAGTTATTACGAATAATTCAGATCAATTTGCCCGAATCCATGGTATTTGGGGTATCGGCCAATTGGCAGGAAAGGATAAGGGCAAGGCTGACCCTTTGATGGAATTGCTCAGCGATAGAGATCTGGAAATCATCGCACAGGCCAGTAAAATATTAGGTGATGTTCGGTATGCAAAGGCAGCCCCGAAATTACTTCCATTGTTAAAAAACGACAATCCGAGAGTTCAATTTTACGCGGCTCAGGCTTTGGGTAGATTGGCTTATAAGGAGGCGGTTCAACCTTTACTAGATATGATAGCCCAAAATGCTGATAAAGATATCTACATTAGGCATGCGGGAGTTCTGGCACTTTCCCGAATCAATGAGATTGAACCAATTGCTGCATTGGCCAATAGTCCAAACCGAAGTTTAAGAATTGCGGCCGTATTGGTTCTAAGGCGTTTAAAAAGTGCCCGCGTATCTGATTTTCTTAAAGATAAAGACGAGTATATTGTAACAGAGGCAGCTCGTGCCATTAATGATGATTGGTCGATTGAGGAAGATTTGCCAGCTTTGGCATCCCTTTTGGCAGAGCAACGGTTTTCTTCAGAGCCCTTGTTACGTCGGGCTATAAATGCCGCGTTGCGCGTAGGAGGGGAGAAAGAATTGGATGCCCTTATCAATTTTGCCAAACGAAGTGATTTGCCCGGAGTCATTCGCGGAGAGGCACTTGCCGCTATCGGTACTTGGGCTGAGCCTTCTGTATTGGATCGAGTAGATGGCCGGTATAGAGGTGAGGTTAATAGGGATGCCGCCCTGGTAAGACAAGAACTTGAGGGACTAATAGCACCATTCTTAAATGATAAAGATGAAGATATTTTGGTTGCAACCTCACAAATGGTAAGTGCCTTGGGCATTCGTTCCTACAACGATCGACTAGCGGCCATCATGGCAAAAAGCAAATCCCCAAAAGTACGTATGGCGATGTTACAGGCTCTGGGGGAATTGGGGTATGGTAAAATAGCTACTGCTATGCAATCGGGTATGAAAGATGCCGACCCTATGGTGCGCACTGTGGCTATTGGTTTGATTACCAAGATGGACGTATCAAAGGAAGCGTTGCCTGGCATTGTAAATCCAATTTTTAATGCGGGATCGGTGCGTGAGCAGCAGAAAGTATTGAGTGTCTTAGGGGAACTTCCTAGTACCAAAACCGAAGCTGTACTGGCACAATTGATACAACAGGCAAATACCAAAAAATTGTCTTCCTCGGTAACCTTAGATTTGATAGAGGCCGTTGAAGCTTCAGGTTCGGAGAAAAACATTGCACAGTTGGATCCCTTAAAAGCCACAGGAAATACGGTCGAGGCTTTTCAAGAGACCTTGAATGGCGGTAATTGGAGAGAGGGAAGAGATTTCTTTAATAAAAACTCGACCGGACAATGTGTGCGATGCCATGCCGTTGGAGGCTTGGGAGGTAAAGTAGGGCCTGAGTTGGATAACATTGGAAATGTACTAAGTAGGGAAGAATTGCTCGAAGCGATAATCAATCCGAGTAAACGACTGGCACCCGGTTTTGGTACTGTCACGGTCACCCTAAAAGATGGACAGGTGGTAACCGGACTCTTAGAGGAAGAAACCGAAAAGGAACTTATTTTGCGAACGTCGGATGCAGAACCGATGGAAATTACCATCGCACGGATCGATAAGCGGGAAAATATGCCTTCAGGCATGCCCCCGATGGCCGGTGCGTTATCGAAACGCGAAATCAGGAACGTCATTGAATATTTGGCCAGCCTAAAAAAACGGGAAACGGCGGCAAATTAATAGGCTATATATAGCTAGAAAGAGGTTCGGCAAATTAGATTGTCTTCTTGGAATTATGACTATCGGGAAAGGTAGAACTTCGACATGCGGATTTTTTTCCTAAACCTGATTTAAAAGAATCCTCTCTTAATTAAAAGAGGAGCATGGATCGGGGCGCTTCAGTCAGGAGAAAGGGGAGTTTTATAACTATATTGTATGCTTGAACATAAAACCGATTTTCCCGCCCAAAATACTGTTATAAGAAAGCGGGAATCAAATTCGGAACCCATAACGGAGTTAGGGTTAAAGCCGACATTTTACCTTTTCCCTTATCCTTGAAATGAACTTGCCGTAAATGCCAATTTGGGCGTTATAAGTCAGTTGTCCTGAATTTCATATAAGAAACATACGTAGAATCTTACCAAATTCAACTTTGAAAGGAAAAATACCAAGCTAGCCTTGGTTTTTAAGCTATTTTAATCTAATTTATATACGTACGGTTTTGCCTGTCAGCGGTTTATAGTTCTCCCGACCAACTTAAAACTTCAAGTTATGTGGAGAATTTACAATTACTACCCTTATTTTATATTAGCACTTTTTTTGGCTTTACCTAGTTGTGATAAAGAGGGTAATCCCGTTCAGGTGGAAATCGGTGAAGTACTCGTTCCTGGTTTTACTTTTGATTATCTGGGTTCTAAGGGTTTTTCTGACCAAAATCAACAAATAGTTATTAATCAGGGTGAATGTATCGACTTTAGAATTGATTCTTATAAAGCAACAATAGGTTCGGCGACTACAAGTGCGGTGCGATATGATGGTCAGCGTTCTTGGGAATTTGAAGGTGGTGACCCACCCCAATCTACATCAACTAGCGTTACGGTGTGTTATAATATTCCAGGTAAATACGATGTAACCTTAAAACTTGCGGGTGACAGTAATCTCGAGCCTAGTGAAATTAAGGAAAACGATTTGGTAGTGGTCAATGCAAAACCCGATCAAGAAGCTATCTGCAATGTTGAAACGGCAACATCCAGTGACGGTCGCCAAACGAAGCATACATATGATGCTGTCAATTTTTTGATACGAGCTGACAAATCTTTAAATGGAGTATTGCAGGAATATAGCGTTTATAACTACGACGATTCTGATAGATTGGAACAGGAGCAATTCTTTGATGCTGCCGATCAATTGTTGGGGACAATTACGTATGCGTATAACACAAATAATCAAATTATATCGGAGATAACAGAGGATGCCAATGGTACATTGGTCCGCGATCGCGTGTTTACATGGAATGACCAAGATAGTTTTATTATTGGCGCGGTATATCGGGAACCTGACGGTATTGGGGGGTTAGCGACTTTTGATGCGGAAATAATTTATGATGCTGATAAATATAATATTATCAGTGAAATTTTTACTCAAAATGGGGTAGAAGCGGGCAGAAACGACTATGAATTTGATACGCACCCCAAAGTATTTACCGGATTGAATATTGAGAGTTCCCCTCTTAAATTCAATACGTATAATACAACTTCAATAACTTCCCTAGATGCGAACGGAGCTGTTGTCGGGCAGCAAACCAGTACCTTTGAGTACGGCAGCGATGAAGAGTCTTGCGGTCGTCCCATATCGGAGGCCCGTACGACGAACGGAATCGACACTACCTTTTATACTTTTTTTTGGTGAGAATGGAGCTTAAAAAGGGAAAGTTCTTTCTGAAAATAATTGCCCAATTTCCTTTATTGGTCTGTATGCCAGTAAGCCTTTAGAAAGATGTAAAGAAAAACAAAAATTTCTCTTATCCGATAGGCAATGAAATAAATAAGCTGGTAGTAAACAAGTAAAATAGGAAGTCGATTTGGCGAACACGGGAAGGCCAACTTTCAAAACATCTATTTAGAAAACAAAGCAGTGTATCGACGGGAAAGTAAGGGCCGGTTCCCGACCTTTCCTTACCACTAATGCAAGTGTATTCCATGGAATTATTTTGGACTAAAAAGCAACTAAAAGGTTGCATATTAAAATTGGATGTGCTAATTTAGCAACTAAATGGTTGCATTATTAATTTAAAATTCACTACAATGAACGATGTAAAAGCACACACAAAAGCTGAAACTTTCACAAAAATGTTTCAGTTTCAAGAAGGTATTTATAACAATGCCTTTTCAGATTTGACCGATGAGGTGGCACTAGAAAGGCCGTCTAAGAGATCCAATCACATGAATTGGTTATTGGGGCACATCCTGCACTGCAGATTTATGTTGGGCAATATGATCGGTATAGAGGCAAAAAACCCTTTTGGAAATGTCTATTGGGATGCTATTGAAGACAGCGCATATCCAAGCATAAAAGAAATGCTGGCAGAGTTTCCCCAAATCAGCAAAAAGTTGGAAGAAAGACTTTCGCACATGACCGATGATGAACTTAATTCAAAGCCTAACCCTGATCGGCCCGCACCGGCGGAATTGGTGTCCTTCTTTGTGTATCACGAGGCCTATCATCTGGGGCAGTTGGGCTATGCCCGTAAGATAATCGGCATGGAGCCACTTAAATCACATTGAGATGGGTGCTATAAGAACAACCTTGTATGCGATGCTGTTTTTGACGCTGCAAGGGACATTGGCGCAAGATTTTAATAAAAGTATGGCCGAAATAATGAAGAGTATGAAAGAATACACTATTGAAATGGTAGAACGTATGCCCGAAGAACATTTTGGTTACCGACCTACCGATTCGGTACGAGCTTTTAACGAGCAGGTTCAGCATATGATTTCTACCGAATATTTTTTACTGACCTATTACTTGAAAAATAGTGAACAGGTAGCACGGGAAAAAGTGGGTCAAGATGCTTTTATATTGGCAGATGAATCTGAAAAAGGTAAGTTGGTCAACGTTTTGGCCGGACAATTTGACGAAACTATCGCATTTTTCGACAATGCACCGAAAACGCTGTACTTAAAAAAGTACACTTTTGGCACCCCGGAGCAACCTTTGGTTAGGGATTATTATACGACCGCCATGTTGTTGCGCGACCATATGTCGCACCATAGGGCCCAATTGAGTGTGTACCTGCGCCTAAAAGGGATAACACCCGCTCAATTTCGCGGATTTTAAGGAGCATAGCACGGGGGAGGGCCCTAAAAAGTCTTCTCCCGTTTTATTGTTAAAACTTGGGTGTTCACAATAGAAGAATGCAATTAGAAATCAAGCTTTACTCTTGTGCTTCAAATAGTGGTCGAGTTTTGTCAGCTTATCATCCCAGAACTTGTCATAGATTGCCATCCAATCTTTTATTTCATTCAACGGCGTGGGGTCGGGCTCACAAAACCGTTCCCTACCTTCACTTTTGACGTTCACAAGTCCGGCTTCTTCCAACAGTTTGATGTGTTTGGTAACGCCTTGTCGGCTTATGTCAAATTGGTCCGAGATTTGAGAAATGGACAGCGCGGTGGTCGCCACCATGAGCACATGGAATATTTCCCTACGTGTCGGATCGGCAATGGCCTTAAAAATTTTATTTGTGCGCTCTTTTTTCGGCATTTACTTTTCCGATAGATAGATTGTAAGATTATCAATGCAAGAGTTCCATCCGCCTTCGAAATTGGTGAACATAGCTACTGCCGTATCCCCTGCATAATTACTGATACCGGAATGTTCGAGAGTTAATAGGGTACCTTCTTTATTTTCCTCCAATAACCAGCTGACCACGGTTTCAACTTCGGTTCCGCCCACGATCCAGGTATAGATCAACTCGTAAACGGGGTTTGCCTTAAGTACCTTTCCCGATATCTTGGTCTGCTCATGGGTAAACGTATACTTGTAACCGGTTTGGGGTTTAAAATCGGCTTGAATAAACCACTTGGTGATTTCCTCCGCTTCGGAAATAGCCTTCCAGACATCATTTATCGGATACTTGAACTGATGTTGTTTTGATATTTTATCCTGCATAGGTTTGATAGTAATCGATTGATATACGCTGATTTTATGGCATTTTACTAAATGCAACTAATTAGTTGCAAATATAAAAAATAATAAGATAAGATCGATTGATTTTTTAAATTAATACGTACTTGCCAAATAATTGTCTTTAATTCTTGCGAAAATGGTGCTTAAGATTTGAAAAATTCAACGATCTGTTCATTGACGCTATCTTGATGCATGGAGTGGCCAAGGCCTTCGGTGGCAATAAAAGTGCTGTCTTTCCAGTTGGCATGTACGGCTTCTGAGGCATGAAAAGGAGTGATGTCATCTAATCTATCATGAAACAACAATCCTTTCTTCGTATTGGTTTTTACGAATTCCGATGTTGAAAACTCCTTTAGGGCAAACCCAAAATGATCTTGAAAGAATTGGTCTAGGGCTTCCACGACCGTTTCGTTTAAATTTAAAAGTTTTTGGTAATAGTCCATAATTTCGTGGTATTCAGAAGGCGAACCGATAGTCACTATTTTTTCAATCGAAGATACCGGGTGCTTGTATTGGTGGTATAGGGTTGTCATGCCGCCAACAGAATGCGCGGCAATATAATTCGGTTTGTATTTTTCGACCATGTGGTGTAGGCATACGGTATACAAGGGTACATGTAATCGCTGTCCCGAAGAATGGCCATGTGCCGGAGCGTCAAATGCGATAATATTATAATCTTCCTTTTCAAGGAACTCGATAAGGTTGCGCCAACGAAAACTATTACTTTCCCAGCCGTGTACCAAGAGTACCGTTTCTTTTGTTCCGCGCCATAGGTAAGATTGTAACTGGTAGTCTGCGACCTTTTCGACGTCCATTCTCGCTCGGTTCAAAAATGAGGTTTGTTGAGGTAGAACCCGGCCTTTACGTACTTTACTGAACGTTTTAAATGCCTGTTTAGCCGCCTGTTCTTTAGAAAGGCGAGCAAGTAGATTGAAATATTTGCCATAGAACAAGGGCAAATGGGTGGTAAGCAATTTTTTCATAGAGGGCGGTAATGTGACTTTTTGAAACTTGCTTTTTAATAAAGGCGCATTTATTGAATTAGTTTAAAAGAAAAACATGTCATAAAAATAAAGGTAAATAATAACAATGAAAATCTTTATAGTGGAATGAACTTATTGGGAAAAGTAGCTATGTAGGAGGGCTTATTAATCTTTTAGCGGTTTTTTCTTGATCATACCTCCTTTGATATCGGTTACGACATTCATCACAATAAATGCGGTTTTATCAACTTTGTCGATTTCGGTACTTAGCCGAGCCAGTTCGAGGCGTGTCATTACAGTGTAAACGATTTCGGTAGACTTGCGTTCAATTCCGTCTTTGCTGTATCCTTGTTTGCCTTGATAAATGGTGCAAGCCCTTCCCATTTTCGCGGTAAGCATTATTCGTATTTCTTCGCTCTTATGTGAAACAATGGTTACTCCGATATACTCTTCTACACCGTCGACCACATAATTGACTGTTTTGGCCGCCACCAAATAGGTGAGAATCGCATATAGTGCGGTTTCTATCGATAATAGGTAGGCTCCGGCCGAAAAAATCATAATATTAATAAGAAGTAATACATCGCCAATGGTCAAATGCCATTTTCTACTAAGATAGATTGCCAATACCTCGGTACCGTCTATTACACTACCCCCTCGCATGGCCATACCAATGCCTAGGCCGAGAAAAAAGCCGCCAAAAACGGCGATAAGGAGTTTGTCACTTGTAATTATAGGATAATGCACGAAATGAACGACCAACGCCAAGGATATTATGGCTAGAATACTTTTGATGGCGAATTTTTTGCCAATGGTCTTGGCTCCTAAAATAAGGAAGGGTAAATTCACTAGAACCAAGAGAATGCCTAACGAAATGTTTGATTTTACCTGGATTAATAGTGAAACCCCTGTAGCACCGCCATCTATAAACTGATTCGGAAGTAAAAAGCCTTTAAGACCAAATCCTGCGGCGAAAACCCCGATAACAATAAATAATATTTCTTTTATGGCATGCGTAAACTCAACATACCCTGACCGTATTTCATTAGCAATCTGCTTTTTGGAAGGTTCTTCAACTTCCTTATTTTTCAATTTGTTTTTGGCACGCTGTACCAAAAGATATTGTAGTAGCGGATTCATGAAATCTAGATTGCTATGATTAGAATATTTTTTTGATGTAAGTCTAACCTAAGGTTGGTTTAATATAATTTTTCGGATCTTACTAAAATTAAAAGTTCTTTTAAAGAACTTAGGGTCATCCTTAACATCCGAAAGTTACAGTTTGCATCCTTCTTTTAGTGCTATATAGTGACTAAAAAGCTAATCCCATGCGATCATCATGTACTTGATCTTGGCTTTGTCGGGTATTTGCACCGCCTCGATATTGACACTTGATGAATAGCGCAAACTCGAGGGCAATTCGGCCTTGTCAATCGTAAAGTACACTTTGCTATCCTTCAAGATGACCAGAATATTATTGGTTGATGTAAGAATTTTTTTAATGATATGTTTTTCTTTGATATCCTTAAAAGTACTTCGGGCGCCAACCCCCTTTTCGGTTACGAATCGCGGATCGTGGATTCTAATGTTTTCTATAGTCGGAATACTGTCCGAACTTGGGGTCAGGGTCAACAGCAACTTTCCTCCCTTCTCAAATACTTTGACTTTTTTTGACCTATTGACCAAATTCAGGATCAACGTATCCTTTACTATGGAATCATCGGCATAGATTAGCTCTAGGTCGCGAACAAGGCTGGTTTCGTCTAACTTTCCTACACTGTTCTTGGTAATTAAGAACATGTTTTTTTCTTCCTTTTGGCAATTAAACAGCAAAAAGGTAATGAAAATGCCTATGACCGCGGCTATTCTATTCATAAATGGATATTCTTTGTTTTTCAATTTTATGAATCAAGATATATTGCAAATTAACGCATAACTTTCTTCAAGACCCCTAGAACCCCACGAATAAATGTTGCACTAGTAAGCACTTTTATTACCGGATTTTGACGCGTTCTTCTTCTGCTACTGGTTCTGGCACGCGTAGTGGTCGTTTTTTCTTTCGCTTTTTCGGCTGCCGCTTCGGCTTTTTCAATTTTTTCGTTTAAAATTTCATAAGCACTTTCCCGGTCAATGACCTCGCCATATTTTCTTACAAGCTTCGAATCGTCAATGACCGCTTTTAGTTCGCTGTCGGTCAAAACGTCCATTCGACTCATGGGAGCGCGAAGCAAAGTGGCGGCCAATGGGGTAGGCCTTCCTTTCTCATCCAATGCCGAAATCAAGGCTTCACCTATTCCTAAAGAGGTAAGCACTTCTTTTGTGTCGTAATAGGGTGATTCTGGGTAATTCTCGGCTGTCAATTTAATGGCCTTTCGGTCTCGGGCGGTAAAGGCTCGAAGCGCATGTTGTACTTTTAGTCCCAATTGGGACAGTACTTCATTCGGAACGTCGGTAGGATTCTGAGTGACAAAGTAGAGGCCAATTCCCTTTGAACGTATCAGCTTTACAATACTTTCTATCTGCTCTAACAGGGCTTTCGAAGCTTCCTTGAAAATCAAGTGGGCTTCATCAATAAACAAAATAAGTTCGGGCCTGTCACTATCCCCTTGTTCTGGGAAGGTAGCATAGATTTCGGCCAACAAGCTCAACATAAATGTAGAGAAAAGCTTGGGTCGGTCTTGAATATCGGTCAGGCGAATAATGTTGATATAGCCCTTCCCGTTTTCATCGATACGGGTCAGGTCATCTACCTCAAAAGATTTTTCCCCAAAGAAGAGGTCTGCCCCCTGTTGTTCCAATTCGATTATCTTACGCAAAATGGTACCTGTCGAGCTTGTAGAAATTCTGCCGTAATTGGACTGAAATTCTTTTTTACCCTCTCCCGTGGCATATTGCAGCACCTTTTTAAAATCCTTCAGATCCAACAAGGGAAGCTTGTTGTCGTCACAATATTTAAAAACAACGGCGACGATACCTTCTTGGGTCACGGTCAGGTCTAAGATTCGGGAAAGCAGTACGGGTCCGAATTCTGAGACCGTTGCCCTCAATTTAACGCCATCTTGTTCGGAAAGGGAGAGAATTTCGACAGGGAAATTTTTAGCTTCAAAAGGAAGCCCTATTTTCTGGTGACGTTCGTCTATTTTTGGATGACCGGGACTCGGCTCCGCAATGCCGCTTAAATCTCCTTTTAAATCCATGAGCAACACGGGGATTCCCTTATCGGACAAGTTTTCGGCAAGAACCTGAAGGGTTTTTGTTTTTCCGGTACCTGTCGCTCCTGCAATAAGTCCGTGCCGGTTCAATGTTTTTAGAGGAACCTTAACAAAAGCATTGGTCGTGGCTTCACCATTTAGCATGGCGGCCCCCATAGTAATAAAATCTCCTTTAGTTGCGTAACCTTTCTCGATATGTGCAAAGAATTCTTCCTTACTGCCCATTGTGTCTAATTTTTTGATAAAAATAGGGGAAAATTAAGTAATGTAAAGGATTTAGTGGCAATAGGAACGAAATTATGTTAAAACCTTAACAGGCCTAATATTCGATTTTTCAGACTTAATTGCACTGTCTTGAATTAGGTGAGTGGAATCTAAAATTTGTGCTCTGCACGACTTATCTTTGTGCCATGGTAAAAGAAGATGTGCTGACATTGGTCGATAAAGGTTTAATGCTCCCCTTGATGGAAGAGTTTTATACTATTCAGGGTGAGGGGTTCTATAAGGGGACCGCAGCCTATTTTGTTCGTATCGGAGGTTGCGACGTGGGATGCCATTGGTGCGATGTCAAAGAGAGCTGGAATGCTGAAACGCACCCACCTACTGCTGTCGAAAAAATAGTTGAAAATGCTGTCAAATATTCCGATACCATTGTAATTACGGGTGGTGAGCCTTTAACTTGGGATATGGGGCCATTAACTTCAGCCCTGAAGGCCAAGAACCTGAAAATACATATTGAAACATCAGGAGCCTACGCCTTGACCGGTATTTGGGATTGGATCTGTCTTTCGCCCAAAAAGAACAAATTGCCGGAAGGAGAAATTTATGATAGGGCCCATGAACTTAAGGTTATCGTATATAACAAACACGATTTGATTTTTGCGGAAGAGCAGGCCGCCAAGGTTAACAATGAATGTATTTTGTACCTGCAGCCTGAGTGGAGCGTTCGCGAAAAGGTAACACCTTTGATTGTCGATTATGTAATGCAGAACCCCAAATGGAAGGTGTCTTTACAAACCCATAAGTATTTAAATATACCGTAAATCGCACCTACTGTCGGGTACTGGTCAATTTGCCAGAAACAGTATTGCCCAATCAGGATTTCAGGCGTTTATCTTCCCCCGTTTGATTGGAGGTCAAGAATGCATTCTGCATCAAGGTCTGGGGTAGATGAAAGGCCTTTTGAAGCCCTATTGGCCAACATTTTCTTCATGCCGCCCCCAAACTGTAACTCGGCACGCATTAAACAGTTCTCAACATCACAGTGATTTTCGGCATCGATATCTTCATGTTCGTTGACCGGGGTCGTGCCTAAGTCAACTAGTCCGAATAAATGGCCGAATTCGTGATTAAGCGTTGCGGCTTCAATATCGGCCTCCGATATCAAGAAACTCTGTTTGGCCAACTTTTTTACGGTGCTTTCATGAATGACCATTGAAGTATTACGATAAACGGCACCCAGGGTTACCAAATCTTCATCTTCATCGTCAGATTCGGAAGGGGCATCGGCAAAATAGATATAAATTGCCAAGGTCTTACCATCATTGTAAGCCGTTCTATTTTCCTTCTCAAGATCGGCGATTTCGTTTAGTGAAAGACTATCTTCTTTTGGTGAAACCAACTCATTGTACATAACTTCGATGTTGTCTTTGAAGGTATGTTTTTTGAGAAATGCCTCGAAATCGGAAATGGCATCCGACTTTGGTCTAAATCCATCCACATAAGCAATCTCAACTAAAAGTTTGTCGAAATTATCGTTCGAAAGAATATCGTTTGCAGATTCACCTGCGGCTTTAAGATTTGGGGTTTTATCGACTATTTTTGGGGTGTCATCTGTGCTGTCCGAATCCTTTGAACATCTAACAAAAATTATGGCGCAAAATGCCATTAAAAAAATTGCATACTTTTTCATATAAAAAAAATTCGACGATTCCGGTATCTATATTCGATTTTCGTCTATTACAGTTGGCTATTTTTATTACTTCTACAACAAGATATTTTGAATGTAACTCGTTCAGGTAGTGCAATCAATGCAAAAATAGTGCCTATTTACTTATTTTAGGCCTTAATCGGGCCAAATAATTATAATGAATGCCTTTAAATACAAGTTCACAAGTCAAATTATTATCATCTGCTGCCCTTTGAAGTGTATCGAAATCAAGGTATAACCAATAAAAAGAATCACTTTTTTTACCTTTATATTCCATCGTGAATGTGACCTCACCATAGTAGTTGTCAGGGTCAATTTTCCAATTTCGTTGATCTTTGTAAGGGTCATCTTCCTCAAAGAACATATAAATTATATCGCTTGAATCAAGTAAAATTTGACCTCCCACTTTCAAGAGGGATTTTAAATGTCTCAAAAAATGGTTTAAAAGTTTCAAATTGCCCGCAATGCCAATTCCGTTCATAAGAAGTAATAGGGTGTCGAATTCTTTATCCCCAAATGCAGCTATATCAGTAAGTATCGTTTTTTTGATGCCACGAAGCTTACAAGTCTCAATGGCACCTGCAGAGGCGTCGAGTGCGGTTGCATCAAGTCCTTTTTGTTGCAAATAAAGGCTGTGGCTTCCGGCACCGCAGCCAATATCGAGCACTTGACCTTGGCAAAGTGATAAGGCCTTCCGCTCTAGCAAAGGCATGGTCTCAAAATTTCGAAACAAATAGGGTAGCGCCAGCACATCTTTTTCATCAAGGGAAGAATAGGTGTGTATATCTTCGGAGTAGTTCCCATTCTGATAGTCTAATAACGCCCTTCCGAAAACATCTTCCATATAAATTTGTATTTTACATACCCCTTTCCTGTATTTTTCTCAAAATGGGAACAACAAAAATAACGATTTAAGGGGATAAGGAACTAATCGAGACTGCATGGATAAAATACTTAAAGAATTACCAAAAAAAGCAAGGGAAAAGCATACGGAAAACAAGAAGTTCTTCGCCAAGCTAAGAAAGAAACCCCCCAAAGATCTTGATTATGTAATGCAAGAGTTGCACGATAACGAGTTTGAACGCACTGATTGCCTCAATTGTGCCAATTGTTGTAAAACTACGGGGCCGCTGTTTACCCGAGCCGATATTGAGCGTATTTCAAAATACTTGCGTCTTAAACCCCGACAGTTTATCGAAAAATTCTTGCGTATCGATGAAGATAGGGATTATGTGTTACAAGAGTTGCCTTGCCCGTTTCTTGATAAGGATAACTATTGCGGTATTTATGAAGAGCGGCCCAAAGCATGTCGGGAATTTCCACATACGGACCGGAAAAAATTTCAACAAATCAGTAACATCACCCTTAAGAATGTGGCTATTTGTCCAGCAGCCTTTAATATCGTCGAGGAAATGAAAAAAAGAGTGGCTGGAAAATAGAAAATTGTCAATAAATAATAAACAATGGACAGTGAATGGCAGCAACTGAAAGCCAGGTACTAAATTAGCTACCTCACGGGAGGCAGTTAGAAAAGAAGTTCGACGAAAAACGGATTTTTGTATCTTTAAGCATGGAGTCAATTATATCGTATTTTGAGACGATACCCTCTTCACATCGGTCGTTACTGTTGGTTGGGGGAATTACCTTTTTTTGGGTTTTAGAGGGTTTTGTACCGCTTTTTAAATTCGATTATAAAAAATGGCGGCATGCCCTGCCCAACTTGTTTTTTACCCTTACTACCGTTATCATCAATTTTTTGTTGGCTTTTTTATTGCTTAAAACCAGTGATTGGACGGTTGTCAACGACTTTGGAATTCTGAATTGGTTGCCCTCGATGCCCTTATGGGCCTATATCGTTCTTGGAGTTTTGCTATTGGATTTTATAGGTGCGTATTTGGCCCATTATCTGGAACATAAGATAAAGCCGCTTTGGATGATTCATTTAGTACACCATACTGATCATAACGTTGATACGACCACTGCCAATCGACACCACCCCTTGGAAAGTATAATTCGGTATGCCTTTACACTTTTCGGCATATTTATTATTGGGGTGCCCATTGGTATTGTGATGCTCTATCAATCACTTTCATTAGTGGCCACCCAGTTAGGCCATGCCAATATTCGATTGCCAAGAAAAATCGATGCGGTATTGAGTTATTTCATTGTGTCGCCTGACATGCATAAAGTTCACCACCATTATGTGTTGCCCTATACCGATAGCAATTACGGAAATATCTTTTCGATCTGGGACCGACTTTTTGGTACATTTATGAAACTAGATCGTGATGCCATTGTTTATGGTGTAGATACCTTTACCGATACTGTCGAGAATGGTAGCATTACGGGTTTGCTCAAACAGCCTTTTCAGAAATACCGGAAACCGACGCAGTAACGTTACCGGGTGCTTCTTAAAGCCGGTTGTGTGGGGCTATTGCGTACGTGACATACAATTGCCTTCAACTTAAATTCCAACCGATGAGAAAACTTTTTAAACCTGCCAGTTTACTTTTTAATTTGCTTTCACTCCTGGTTTTCTTTATCGTTGGAATGTACTTTGCCGGCTGGACCGAGGCCGGAATAAACCAAGGGCTGGCCGGTGGTGCCATTGTATTGGGCTGGGGTCTTTTGTTCGGTGTAATCGCATTTATCGCTTCCTTTTTCGCAACCCATCATCTTGCGCATAAAAGAATAGTAGTCAGCAATTGGGTCCTTTTTGCGGCCTTATTGCTTGGCTATGGTGTTACGCACTATCGTTTTACGCAACGCGACAAATTGCAGAAGGAAAGAAACAAACCCTATAATAAAAAAATGCCTACCAAACCCACACCGACCGACGAACCTACCGCCATGCTTTTTTTTAAGGAGGAGTTCAATGAAGTGCGACCTCAAATTCCGTTGCAACAAGAAATACAACGTGAAGGGATGGGGTACTATTCCCCTAATTTTCATAATTCGCCCGTACTGTATTTTTATGGGAATCCAAACGCTATTAAAAGCCTGCCTGGTCAGTTGCCTAATGATAGCATTACCTTTAAACGCAATATGCGCAATCAGTTTGAAATTGCCACGGCACCACCTTGGTTAATGCCCGATATTATGAAGCTTGATTACGACCTGCTGTATTTTAAAATTCAAAGTGTCACGAAAGAATTTGTTGAGGTTATTGTGAATGCGCAAACTAATCAAACTGCCTATGTGCGTAAAAGTGATGGAAAGGTCGCCTATTGGCCCGATTTTCTGCTTGGCGTACATTCCCTGCAATTCCTTCCGGAGTCTAAAGAAAAGGTAAGGGCACGACCTTTTCAGTCGTCGAGTGTTATTACTACTGCACACCTATATATGAAACCAGTTAAAATAAAAGGAGACTGGGCCGAAGTATGGTTACTCGATGTGCAATTTCAAAATATCGGGAAAGGCTGGATACCTTGGAGGCGTGACAACCAACTTTTGGTGCGCTTTAATTTGTTCAGTTAAATCAGGTCGCATCTTTTCCGGCTTCCCCATAAAAAGGTTAAGATTTTCTCTAGTTGATCATTAGCAGGCAAAAACTGCTATCTAGTATAAATTATGTGTTAATTGGGGCAAGAGTACTAATGAATTGAGCAAAATACCTAAGATCATTTCCGTTATATTTATACGCTTTCAAAAAAATAAATGAAAAGGACACTGGTCAGGTATAGAAATAGTGCACTGCGCAAATTTATTAGAAGGCATCAAAAATACGCGCCTATTATTTTTTTTATAGGAGGGTTTATTTTCGATACGTTGACCTTGGGACGTGTTGACCGATTGTACGATCTTATTGTATTATGTCTGTACATGACCTTGCTGACCGCTACTCTTTACGGCTATAATTTGGTCGACGATGGTAGATGGAAAGGCACGATGCTTGAACGCTACGAAGAATATTTTCCGTTGGCAATTCAGTTTTTCTTCGGTGGCCTGTCAAGTGCCTATGTCATTTATTTCTCGAGAAGTGTTTCGTTATCCAAAACAATGTCCTTTTTTGTAATCCTATTGGTCTTGTTTTTGGCCAATGAATTTCTAAAGCGAAGAATCTCGAACAAATACCTTCAATTTAGTGTGTACTTCTTTATCAGCTTTACTTTTTTCACCTTTATCATACCAGTTTTTATTAAAGAGATGAATACGCGCATCTTTCTTTTTTCAGGCTTGGTAAGCCTAATCTGCACCCTTGTTTTAATTGGTGTTATTTATGCGTTGAGTCAGAGTACGCGCAAAGAAATACATCTTGGAAAACTAATGGGTATTGTGGTAGTCATATATGCCGTAATAAACATATTTTATTATTTTAAACTTATTCCGCCCGTACCGCTGGCTATGGATACAGGCCTTGTAGCCCATAATATAAAGGTTAAAGACAACACCTACTTTGTTACCTTTGAAAGAGATGATTGGTTTATATTTTGGCGAGATCATCGACTTGAATTTATACACAGACCTGATGCAAACGTCTATGTGTTTTCTTCGATATTTGCCCCGACAGACTTAAAAAAGTCGATGTTTCATCGCTGGACATGGTTTAACCCAGGCACCCGGGAATGGGAAACCGTCGAAGACATCGGTTACGATATTATGGGGGGTAGGGATAATGGTTTTCGTGGTTATACCTACAAGAACAATGTAAAAGAGGGCCTATGGAAAGTTCAAGTAATCACCGAGGAAGAGTTGGTATTGGGGGTCATCGATTTTGAAATTATAATGAATCCGGATCTGGAACCCCAAAGAATGATCGAGAAGCGATTCTAAATTGGCTCATTGGAAATGTTTTGCTTTATTTTATTAAAGGGTAAGGGAAAGCGGCGAAAATGAACTTCCAAACCGACACAATCTTAAAAACTACAATGAACAAAATAGATACGATTTCGCTGCAACAAGCACGAAAAATGGTGCTGTTGTCACAAAAATTACCTCCTACAAGGCAAAGGGGTAGCGCACTTACAGCTACGTTGTCGGCAATTGAACATTTGGGCTATATTCAAATCGATACCATTTCAGCCATTCAACGAGCGCATCATCATACCCTTTGGAACCGTAATCCCCGTTATAAAACAAACCATCTTGGTCAGCTATTTAAAGAAAAAAAGGTTTTTGAATATTGGTCCCATGCGGCCGCCTATCTCCCCATGCGCGATTACCGGTATACGTTGCCACGCAAACATGGCATAGCCAGCGGACATCAAAACCATTGGTACAAGCGCAACGAATCATTGATGAAAATGGTGTTACAACGTATTGCTGCCGAAGGGCCTTTAATGGCCAAAGATTTTGAACATACCGGCAAGAAAATGGGCGAATGGCAGACCAAACCTGCCAAGCAGGCTTTGGAGTATCTGTTTATGCAAGGTGACCTTATGATACCGTATCGGGTGAATTTTCATAAAGTGTATGATCTCACCGAACGGGTTTTGCCCGAAGACACAAATACTGTGATGCCAACCACTAAAGAGCATGCGCGTTTTTTGATTCTGCAATACCTACGTGCCAATGGTTTGGGGCAAGCAAATGAAATGGTGTATCTGCTCAAAAACACCAAAGCTATTGTTTTGACGGTTTTACAGGAAATGATGGAACAGCAGGAATTGCTTCAGGTCAAGGTGGGTGGAAACGTATATTATGCTTTACCATCGGCAATGGAGCTGTTAAGTAAACCGCTTTCCCGAAGTAAATTAAAGATACTCTCCCCATTCGATAATCTGCTGATACAGCGCAAACGTACGGCGGCCTTGTTTGATTTTGACTATTTGTTGGAATGCTATACCCCCGAAGCAAAACGAAAATATGGTTATTTCTCGCTTCCCATTTTATGGAACGGAAAGTTAGTGGCGCGAATGGACTGCAAAGCGGATCGGAAAAATGCACTACTACAGATTCGTAATCTGACATTGGAGCCGAAACTCGTCAAATTCGATGCTTTTGCCCATGCTTTGGTCAAGGAGCTTAAAGCATTTATGGTATTTAACGATTGCAGTAATATTCAAATAAATAAAACCAGCCCATCCCTTTTCAAAGTTATTTTACAAAAGGTTATAAAAGTGGAATAGGTGCTGAACTTGACTGGCAACTATGGCTCTTGGATGCAAAAAAAATGACGTGCGGCGTTCTTTTTTAAATCTAGTTTATTATAATAAAAAGCTATTGTTTTTATCGGTTTTGTTCTGTTTCGGCTGTATAAAGCTGTATTTTACATCTATATAAACAAGTTGTGTGTAATTAGAAAATGAAACTATGGACCTACTAAAACTATCAATCGAATGGGCAAAAGCCGAAGTATTCTCAACACGCTTCTTTATTGTCTTCGCGATTGGATTTTTAATCGCAAGTGTTGGATTTTGGCAATTAGGAAAAACAGATTTAGCAAAGGCTTATATCATTCCAACGTTAGTAGCAGGTATATTACTATTAATAATTGGCAGCGGTACTAACTACACCAATATTCAAAGAGTTAAACAATTTGAAAAGGATTATAATACCGACAAGATTGCCTTTTATAAATCCGAAGTTGAACGTTCTGAAAGTACCGTAAAGCAATTTATAGTTGTTTTTAAAGTAATTCCATTATTAATTATCGTAGCAGCATTGATAATACTGTTTGTTAACACACCAACTTGGAGAGCAATTAGTGTTACAGCCCTTTCAATGTTCATTGTCATTTTATTAATTGACGGAAACGCACAATCAAGAATTGAGAACTACCACAAAGAATTGAAATTATTAGACTTAAAAAATGAATAAAAAAAATAAATACACACAACAATGG
>CBDULZ010000045.1:0-37245 GCA_965368185.1 uncultured Kriegella sp. | reverse complement strand
ATGAAACTCTGGGACAAAGGCTTTAGCACCGATAAAAAAATAGATCATTTTACCGTGGGCAACGATCGCGAATTGGATTTGCTATTGGCAAAATATGATGTAATAGCTTCTAAGGCACATGCCAAAATGCTGGGGAAAATCGGATTGTTGACCGATGCCGAAACCGAAGCTTTGGTTTCTGAACTGGACAACATCGGTACAACTATCGAACAAGGAACTTTTATTATAGAAGATTCTTTTGAGGATATGCATTCTAAAATTGAATTTCTGTTGACGGAGAAGTTGGGCGATACCGGAAAAAAAATACATACCGCCCGATCGCGAAACGATCAAGTTTTGGTGGCCATGCACCTGTATCTCAAAGAAGAATTGACACAAATAAAGTCGCAAACTAAAGAGTTGTTTTATCTGTTACTAGCTTTGGCGGAAAAGCACAAAGAAGTATTGCTCCCCGGCTACACGCACCTACAGATTGCGATGCCCTCGTCGTTCGGACTCTGGTTCTCCGCCTATGCCGAAAGTTTGATAGACGACCTCTATTTTGTCGATGCCGCGCTTAAAGTCGCTGATCAGAACCCTTTGGGCAGTGCCGCGGGGTACGGCAGTTCTTTTCCTATCGACAGAAGTTTTACGACCCAGGAAATGGGTTTTGAGACACTAAAATACAACGTAGTGGCAGCTCAAATGGGGCGTGGTAAAGTAGAAAAAGCAGCTGCGTTTGGCATGAGCAGTCTGGCCGCTACCCTATCAAAAATGGCCATGGACATCTGTCTGTATATGAGCCAGAATTTTGATTTTGTTTCTTTTCCCGATGAATTGACTACGGGAAGTAGCATAATGCCGCATAAAAAGAACCCTGATGTTTTTGAATTGGTACGGGGCAAATGCAACAAACTTCAGAGCATTCCCAATCAATTGACCCTGATCATCAATAACCTACCTAGCGGGTATCACCGTGATCTACAATTGGTAAAAGAGGTGATTGTGCCTGCCTTGCAGGACATGAAAGCCTGCCTTGAAATTTTGACTTTTAGCTTAAAGGAAATTCGGGTCAATGCAACTATTTTGGAAGATCCCAAATACGACTACCTCTTTAGCGTAGACACATTGAACGAATTGGTTTTATCAGGAATGCCATTCCGCGATGCCTATAAAAAGATGGGACAAGAAATTCAAGAAGGTACGTTTAGCCCAAAACGAGATATCAAGCATACCCATAAGGGGAGCTTAGGTAATTTGTGTTTGGAGGAGATTCGGAAGAAGATGGATAAAATTGGTTAAATTGACTGCATATTGATTCTATTCGCGGGATATCATCAATGATGTTATTCAATTGTTTTACACCATTCCACACAAAAAGAAACTCTATTAATTTCTTAGGCTAACAAGGTAAATTTTTTGTAGGAAAATTATAGTAAATTTAGTCGTTAGTCAGAATTTTGAAAAACGAATATGAAAAAAATGATTGGAAGAAAAAAATTAGTTCTTTTAATAAGCCTATCATTCTATTCTTGTGATAAAAACTCAAATCCTATTGACGATACCTCTAATATTCAAAAAAGAGAGTTCATCAGCTCGTTTGAAAGTGTGAACGATTTTGATGGATTTTATATAACTCCTCAAGAACATCTGGGAACAACTTTTCACGAATTAACAGATTCAATTGTTCATAGCGGAATTTACTCTCATAGGGCTTGGATAGAGGGCGCCAATCCCCCTTCAATCACTGAAAATAATAACCATAGAGGTTATCCCACTATTCAACTAAAAAACACAACAGGCGGTTCATTTACATCACCTTGTTATATAAAATTTTGGGTTTGGTTAGATATGGACCTGCAAGCAAGTACAACTGGAGGTGAAGACGATTGGTTTAGCTTTGCAACATTCACAGATGACGAGTCTGACAATTGGGATAGAACATTATTGGTAAATTTATCTCATGATGGTTATGTACATTTACAAAACGTACCTAATCAGGATGAACAAGAACACGAATTTCAAACTTCAATTATTACTTTCCCTCAAAAAGAATGGGTTGAGCTCAAAGTATATCTGAATCTAAATAATGGAGGATATGCAAAAGTCTGGCAAAATGGACAATTAGTATCATATGCAAAAATTGAAAACATAACTAATAAGTTGTCTCAAGCGCATTTTGGACTTTATTGTTCTCCACAATTAACGACAGGAATTGTTTACAATGATGATTTAACAATAAAAGAAGTTGATGGAGAATAAACTACGACCAACAATCTGTATAGTGCATAGCTTCCTTTCGTCACATGCGACACCATTAAGGCGCCTTCAGTAGTAGTTTAAATACTTCTGAAGGCGCCTCTCTAGATTACATATTCTCCTAAAAATTAGAGTTTTGCAACGTTTTATGGTGATTAAGAACTTCCTTTTAGATTAGTTTCAAATTTAAAAAACCCTAAAAAGACAAAACCGATACGAATATCGGTCTTAAGGCTGCTAACTCAAACAAACTGTAATTTGAACACCACAAAAATGGTTAATTTCTGCCCAAAATCAGGTAAAGTAATGATTACCCTTACGTTATATAAATGTGGAAAGACGGTGTAGGTGTCCTTCGCTTTTATCGATAGGACTGCAAAACATTATGGATAAACGTCATCTTATCAATAACCGGGGTCGAAATTACAAAGGGGTATACATCGGGAATACCCATAGATCGGTTGACACTGTTCAATGCGGAAAATAAGGGAATACATAAATCTACAACCTTTTTAAAATCTTGTTCTTGATACGGGTCAAACACGGCATGCATTGCCAAACTACTGTCATGGTTTAACCTTGGGCTGACACTAATACCATAAAAATAGGCAGTCTCCGTAGTATCCATTAAATGCAGGTAGTGTGCCCAAGTTTCCGCCCAGTCTTCCCACGGGTGTGACGAGGCATATTCGCTTATAAAGCTATTCCGCCAATTATTCGCCGGGCCATTGTTATAATACCGGTCGAGGGCATCGGCATACGATTCCCTTTCATCACCGAAAACATTCCTGAAATTTTGAAGTAGGTCGTGGTTATTTCGGATCAAACGATCCCAGTAGTGGTGGCCGACCTCATGCCTAAAATGACCGATCAAAGTTCGATAATTTTCCGACATTTTCATTTTCATCTGCTCGCGTAACACACTATCGGCCTCCGATACCAAAATAGTAATGACACCGTTCGCATGCCCCGTCATGGGTACATCCTTGGAACTATCAACATCTTCCTTCGACACAAAATCAAAGCAAAATCCACTGTCATTAAATAGTTGTTTACTTTCAACGGGCAAACTAAGCCGACGCAACTGAAAAATAAGTCTGTGCTTGGCATTTTCAAGTTTTTCCCATTTTTCACGGTTTTTATCTGGTCCTAAATTAGGAATGGTCCTATTTAAGGCACAGGCAGAACAAAGTCCGTTCAAAACATTATCAATAGGAACCAGCCAATTACAGACTTGAAATTGCCGGTTGGCGCAATATCTGAACACCGTATTGTTGCCTTCTGCAATAAACCATTGGTTCAAGTTTGGCTGTAAGGCGATAAGGTCTAATTTACTTTCCAAAAACCCCAATAGGTGGCCACAGCTTTCACAGGTACTATTTTCAAAAAAAACCGGACTGGAGCAATGCTGACACTGAAATAATTTCATCGCAACGAATAGATAGGATACTATTTTTCAAAAATTGGCCTTTGTTCTTATTACTTGATCATCCCCAAGTTAATGACCTCTTGCTCGGTCAAATAACGCCAATGCCCGCGGGGTAAATCTTTCTTGGTCAAGCTGGCGTACACTACCCTATCCAACTTAACGACTTCATATTCCAAAGCCTTAAAAATACGGCGAACGATGTCGTTTCTCGTACTTAGAATTTCCATGCCTACTTGGTTTCTTGGCGCATTATCAACAAAACTGACATCAGCAACTTTCACGACTTTATCATCTACCAAAACACCTTCCTGTATTTTCTTTAAATCGGCACTTCGTAAATTCTTGTTTAGTTCGATGTGGTAAATTTTTCGCAATCCATTTTTAGGGCTGTTCAGCCGCTTGGTAAGTTCCCCGTCATTGGTAAAGAGTAAGAGCCCTGTAGTTTCTTTGCCCAACTTGCCAACTGGGTTCAATGTTGATTTTGATGCCTTTGAAATCAATCCTACGGCACTTCTTCTACCATGCTCATCTCGAGTTGTGGTCGCAAAATCCTTTGGTTTGTTCAATAGTACAT
The DNA here is from genome assembly GCA_965368185.1 of uncultured Kriegella sp. Taxonomy (GTDB): domain Bacteria; phylum Bacteroidota; class Bacteroidia; order Flavobacteriales; family Flavobacteriaceae; genus Kriegella. The sequence continues at coordinate 33,004 of CBDULZ010000045.1, read as the reverse complement.
ATTCCTTCTTTTCCGGATTCAACAAACGGCCATCAAATTTGACCTCATCGGTCAATTTTACTTTATAGCCCATTTCGGTAACAGGCTTCCCGTTCACCGTGATATTTCCTGCGGTGATATAGATATCGGCATCCCTGCGGGAACACACCCCCGCATTAGCAACATACTTGTTCAGCCGAATCAAGCCCGAATCTTTTTGCCTCTGGGGAGAAGGTGTATTTGAAGCAGTGCTCTTCTTGATCGGGGCATTCCCTCTGGCATAGCTTTTCTTTCGAAATGTTCCACCCTGTCTTCCTGATGCCCGCTTATCGCCACCCTTCGAATCTGACCTGTTCATGATTATAACTTTTGCGCAAAGATACGTATCGTTGCTTCATAACCCTATTATGCAATCGCATTTGTAACATTTTGACAACTAAATCGTTATATTGATATGCACAGGATAGCACGATTTATCATCATTTTTGTTTTTGTCGGCTGTTCCAGTGACGATTCCCACTTACCGTCTGAGCCTACACCCAAAGCGTTGGTAATTGACCTGAAGTGGGAAATCGAAACGGCTCCTTTCTTGCCCCAAGGGCTAATTTCTGAAGGATCCTATGTTTACGTTGCTGCCAAGGGCGGCGGTCTAATGATATTCAAAGATGATGGGGTCTCCCCCATCCAGATTTCCCAGGTGCCAATTGCCGATCTTGGTAATTTGCACGTAATGAATATCTTTCAAGTTGATAATTACATCTACCTTTCTTTAGGTGATTTCTTTGGAGGTGCCTCAAAGGCGGGCTTGGCTATTATAGACATTAGCGACCCGGTCTCACCCAATGTCTTGGACATTTGGGAAAGTACAACCCAAATTAGTGGAAGCGCCATTGTCGTCGTTGAAGACGACCACGCCTATTTAGGAGGCATGAACCAAGGTCTTTTTGTTTTGGATATTTCCAACCCGCAAACTATTGTAGAAGTTTCAACGTACCTGCCCGACGTGAACTTTCCTGAAGAAAACCCGAGCGATGTTGCACACCCCAATGCCAGGGGAATGACCCTAAGGGACAACTTACTGTTTCTGTGCTACGATGCTGGGGGCATTCGGGTTATTGATATTTCCGACAAGGAAAATCCCGATGAAATAGGTCGTTATATAAACGACACGGCCCAACAGAGCACTCCTAAAGCCTATAACAATATCATTCTAAACGGCAATTACGCCTATGTTGCGGTCGACTATTGTGGTTTTGAGGTACTAGACATTTCCGACACTGGCAGTATTGAACGTATTGGCTGGTGGAATCCTTGGCAGTGCGAAACATTGAACAATTTATGGTTTAATAGTACCGGGCATTCCAACCAAATGGGCTTTGATTCGGAAAACGAGCTGGTATTTATCGCTACGGGAAAAAGCGAACTTAGTATTATTGACGTTTCAGACCCAACATCACCCACTTTAAAAGGTTCTTATGGCACGCCCGACAATTCCCTCGCTACTTGGGGATTGACCCTTACCGATACAGATGTATATCTTTTATATATCTCCGCAGCAATTCCCTTAAATAGCAATTGGACGGGACTTAAAAAGCTGGAATGGGGTTTTGAATAATCTATCTTCCTTAAGAAGCCCGGTCAAAAAATACGGTTCAACACAAGATCTACATTGATCAATAATATACTAAAGACTCCGACAACTATGATTAGCTTTAAGATGTTATGAAGGCCGACATAGTGTAGTTTCGTTTTAGCTTTCCATAACATAACCAAAAAGAGAATCAATAAAAAAATACATCCTATAAAATAAAGGTACATATAGCCTACATCGAAATAATTGATCAATAAGAGCGATGGCAATAGGGTCAACAGAATCAATATACTGATACAGCGTTTTGAAAATCGAACGCCGTATAAAACGGGAATCGTTTTGTAGTTCTGTGCCATATCACCGGCAATATTTTCCAAGTCCTTGATCATCTCACGAACAAAAATCAATAAAAATAGAAACATGGCATGTACAAAAATGACCGTAGCAAAGTTTTTGTAATAGACAAATACCGCAAAAAACGGAGCGATAGCTAAAGTAGCGGACACAAAATTGCCAATAAATGCTATTCTTTTAAGTTTATGTGAATAAAACCAAATACCAAAAATATAGATCGAAAAAAACAGCACTGCCCTAAAGGAGACATAGCTCGCCGCAAAAACAGCTAAAAAATTCAAGATAAAATAGGTTGAGAGCTTAAAACGCTGGCTTACCAAACGGTCGAGCATGCTCTTTCTGGGTTTATTGATCAGGTCTTTCTCGGCATCATAAAAGTTGTTTATGATATATCCGCCGGCGATTACCAAAGCCGATGCGAGAACGATAGCAAATAAATTGAAATCGAAAATGACCTCGCGCAAAGGCAGGTTGGGCGCAAGTATATAAATCGACGCCAAGTACTGCGCTACAACGACCATTAAAATATTGTACCCCCGTACAACAGAAAACAGACTCAAGAACTTTAAAAGCAAGAGTTTGTTTTTTCTACTAAGCATATAGGGGTATGGGTACTGACTAAAAGTTATATACGACTTCTAAATTGTAATCTTTCAATGCTTTTTTGGCCTTGTCTATATCTTCAGTAAAACCCAAAATATAACCTCCACCACCAGATCCACAAAGTTTTAAATAGTAGTCATTCGATTCGATACCTTGTTTCCAAAGTTGGTGAAACTTTACCGGAATCATAGGCTTGAAATTGTCCAAAACGACGTGGGAAAGCTGTTTTAGGTTACCGAAAAGCGACTTGACATTGCCGTTTACAAAGTCTTCAACACAGGCATCGGTGTGTTTTATGAACTGGTTTTTCAACATATTTCGAAAACCTTCGTGTTTCATCTTCTCCATAAACAATTGTACCATGGGCGCCGTTTCACCAGTGGAACCGCTATCGAGTAAAAAGACGGCTCCTTTGCCTTCACTGTTTTGTGAAGGTATGCTGGCAGACTCAATATTGTCTTTGGAGTTTATAAGAATTGGCAAACTTAAATAACTGTTCAAAGGATCGAGACCTGAAGATTTTCCGTGGAAAAAGGACTCCATTTTCCCGAAAATCATTTTTAGTTTTAAAAGCTTGTCACGGGTGAGGTTTTCTAAAATAGTGATTTTATCTTCGGCATATTTATCATAAATGGCAGCGACTAAGGCGCCACTACTGCCTACCCCATATCCTTGGGGGATCGAACTATCAAAGTACATTCCACCTTCAACATCATCGCGCAACGTTTCAAAATCGAAGGAGACCAATTTAGGGTTCTCGTTATGGAGGTTTTCCAAGTAAGCGACAAACTTCCGTAAGTGTCCATTGGATTCAATGGCAATTTTAGACGGATTCTCATCTGTCTTTAAAGCTCCTTTAAAAAAATTATAGGGAATGGATAATCCTTTGGAATCTTTGATGATACCGTATTCCCCGAATAGGAGAATTTTAGAATAAAATAGGGGTCCTTTCATAATTTCTAGTTGATTCGGGAAATTAGAATAACGCTGGTTTGACGTTATTATGACAAAAAGTTACATTTTTTTCGCCCCAAATCCAATTTTGTCGCAAAGATACTGCTGGTTTTCACAATATGCAACTAGTTCGTTCTTAATAAATTGAAGCGTTATATCACGCTCAGATTCAGGATAGAGCACATGCACGTTGGCCCCGGCATCCAGGGTAAAGCAGACATGTGTTTTGTTCTCCTCACGGAATGCCCATATTTTATTGATTATTTCCAGTGTATTGGGCTTCATTAAAACAAAATAGGGATGACTTGTCATCATCATGGCATGCAAGGTAAGCGCCTCACTTTCGACGATTGCAATAAAACGTTTCAAATTTCCTTCTGCAAAAACCTGCTGCAACTCCGAAAGGTTTTTATGTGCTTGTTCGAAGCGTTGCGCGGCAAAAGGATGATCGTGCATCAGGTCGTGGCCAACCGAACTGCTGACTTGCTTTTGACCCTTATCTACTAAAAGAATGGTGTCTTGATAGTTGTCGAATATGTTGTGCACCTTATATGGGTACTTGATTCCAAATAAGTCGGAGCTTCCTTCAGTATCGCCATGATATCCCCACTGTACGATGGGCCCTTCAATACTACGACAAGCACTACCGGATCCCAACCGCGCCAAAAAAGAAACTTTTTTGTTAAAAAACCCTGTGGTCATCGCTGGATTCAATTGTCGTTCCAAATCCATCAGACAAAGCGCCAATGCCGACATCCCCGATGCCGAAGAAGCGATGCCACTGCTGTGCGGAAATGAATTGGATGTCTCGATTGTAAAATGATAATCCCTTAAAAAAGGAAGGTATTTTTCTACTCTTGAGAAAAAGGTCTCTATTTTCGGTTCAAAGTCCCTTTTGGTGTTTCCCTCAAAAAATAGCTCGAAAGAAAAAGACCCCCTCTTGTCTTCATCAAGTTTGGTATAGGAAACCGAGGTAGTCGTTGCCGCTTGGCTCAAAGTAAAACTTACCGACGGATTCGCTGGAATCTGATTTTTTTTCTTGCCCCAATATTTGATCAATGCAATATTGCTCGGTGCTCTCCATATTGTTTTACCTCTCGTTATTCGATGTGAATATTCAGAAGGCACAAAGTCATTTTCTGTCATGGGCCGTATTATTTGGGCAAAGATAGTTTTTAACCTCATTTGCCTCAGCGGTAATTAAAATAAATCGCTATTTTAGACAATACACACACCTCATTTTGAAAAAGAAACTATTCTATATCAGTATTGCCGTCACCGCTTGTTTGGTAATCGGGTTTCTGTCGAGTTTTGCAGTACACAGCTCAGTAAATGATTGGTATGAAGCACTTAACAAGCCTACCTATAACCCCCCAAACTGGATTTTCGCTCCTGTCTGGATAACCTTATATGTTATGATGGGTATTGCCGCCGGAATTGTTTGGGCAAGGGGGTTCTATCATATTTGGGTCAAAACAGCCCTTTATCATTTCGGGTTCCAATTGCTGCTCAATGCGGCATGGAGTATTATATTTTTTGGCTTTAAAGCCCCCTTTCTCGCCTTACTGGTCATTATCATGCTGTTGGCCCTTATTCTTCTGACGATACGGTGGTTCAAAGTGGTAAACACTACTGCAGCCTATTTGCTCATTCCCTATTTCTTCTGGGTTTGTTTTGCAACGGTACTTAACTATAAAATTTGGGCCCTGAATTAGCTTTTTAATTAGAATGGTTTATTAATCATAGGCCATCTCCACAAGTTTGTTCATCGTTCGAAAATTTCTGGTGGTCGCCGCAACCTTTAATTTCCTTTCGAAAAAATTATTATCACATTTTGAGTTCCCGTAGCCCTTGGCACAGCTTAAATAAACGCAATTATCGGAGATACTGAATTTTTCGTTGGGGAAAGTCTCTTTCCCTAGGGCTTCGACCAAATCACTTTCAGGAACTTCCTTTAAAAGCACAAAGTAAACTCTATTGGCCTCAAGGTCTTCAACATTATTAAAAGGGTTGCTTTGAATAATACTTTGAATTTCCTCTTTTGATTTCACCAAAACGGGAACATCAAAACCATACGCATTGTGAATCGCCTCTGCAATGCCCTTTTCTAAAACCCTTAAGTCTTTTTCTCTGCTTTTCAGCACGATATTGCCACTTTGGATATAAGTAACCACATTTTCAAAGCCCATCTGCGTTAACAATTGGCGCAAATCGACCATTCTTATTTTCTTTTGGCCACTTACGTTTATGCCCCGCAATAACGCGATATATGTTCTCATATATTTAATTCTTCATGATTCATAAATTTATAAATAAAAAATAAGGGTATAGATCAAGTTGCCCTAGAATACGTTTGAGTTCATGTATTTCTTTCCAAATAGCATTGATTTTTTATACTTTCACTACATCGAATTCCTTAAAATCAAACGCAATGAAGCACTACACCATCTTACTTTTTTTATGTTTATGCCTTTGCTGTAAAAATAACAACGAAAATGCAGTGGAAGAAAAAAAGGTACCTACCGATCAATATAATCTGGTTTGGGAAGAGGAGTTCGATTATTCAGGAAAAGCGGACAAAACCAAATGGGGCTATGAATATGGTTTTCAACGAAACAAAGAGCTTCAGTATTATACCGATAGTCTGAAAAATGTACGGGTCGAAAGCGGATTTCTAATTCTGGAAGCCCATAAAGAAAGGATTGCCAACCCTGCATTCAAGAATGATGAATCGGAAAACTGGCAAGAGAATCAAGAATTCGCAGCCTATAGTTCAGCAAGTATAACTACTGCTAATTTGGCAAGCTGGACTTATGGAAGAATTGAAGTAAAGGCAAAATTGCCAAAAGGTGTGGGTGTTTGGCCCGCCATTTGGATGTTGGGGGAAAACTGCAATGATGTCGGCTGGCCAGAATGCGGTGAAATTGATATTATGGAACATGTGGGTTTCAATAAAGACCACATATTCGGTACGGTTCATACCAAAGCTTTTAACCATACCATAGGAACGGAAGTGGGAAAATCAGTTTTTATAGCTGACCCTTATAGTGATTTTCACACCTATGCCATTGATTGGAACTCCGAAAAAATTGATTTTATTCTCGATGGCGAGATTTATCACCAATTCAAAAACAGAAATAAAACTACTGACGAATGGCCTTTTGACCAACCGTTCCACTTAAAACTGAATATTGCCATTGGTGGGTCATGGGGAGGACAGCAAGGTATTGATGATTCTATTTTTCCACAACAAATGGTTATCGATTATGTGCGGGTATATCAAAAAAAATAACACAGCCTATCCAATTTCGTCGGCTATGGCTCTAGCGGCAATATAGCCACCCGTCCAGGCGTTTTGAAAATTGAAGCCGCCTGTAATTGCATCTACATTGATAACTTCGCCCGCAAAATAGAGCCCAGGGATTATTTTACTCTCGTACGTCTTAAAATTGATTTCCTTTAAATCGACCCCGCCTGCAGTTACAAATTCTTCCTTGAACGTACTTTTACCATCGACACTAAAGGTACTAGCGGTTAACTGATCGGCCAATTTCTGCAATTTCCCCTTAGATACATCTGCCCATTTCATATCTGGGGGAATATCGGAAGCCTTCACCATGTTCGTCCACAATCGTCTGGGAAGATCAACGGCTTTGGTTCTTAAAATGGTTTTTTTTCGTTCTATTTCTTTAATTTCCCAAAGTAAATCAAAAACTCCGTCTTCATGATAATCCGGCAACCAGTTCACCTTAATAGAAAATTGATAGTTGCATTCATTTAGTAAGATTGCTCCCCAAGCCGATAATTTTAACACCGCCGGTCCACTTATACCCCAATGCGTTATCAAAAGAGGGCCTTCAGAAGTCAAAATAGATTTCTCCGAAGCCAGTTTACTTTTCAGTTTTACCGTAACCTTGGTATTGCTCCTAGATTTTGCTAAAACATCGATTTTGGCGTTCGTACTTACTCCCGGTATACCGTTAATTCGCTCGTCATCGATATTAAAAGTGAACAATGAAGGAACGGGCGATACAATGGTATGCCCCATTTTTTTTAATAAGCCCCATATCTTTGGGCTGCTACCAGTGGCAATCAGCACTTTCTTGGCTCGATATGTACTTTTAATCGAGGTTATCTGCCACATCTTTTCTGCATTTTGCAGACCAACAGGTTCAATATTGGTCACCGAACTATGACGCATCACTTTAATGCCCAAACGGTCCGCTTCGTTCAAAAAGAAATCGATAATGGTTTGTGACGAATTGGAAACAGGAAACATTCTACCATCCTCCTCAATTTTTAGGGGAATGCCCTTCTCTTCAAAAAATGCAACGGTGTCACCACTAAAATGGGAATGGAATGGCCCCAGAAGTTCTTTTTCCCCACGGGGATAATTTTTGACCAATTCACTGGGGTCAAATTCGGCATGGGTAACATTGCACCGACCACCACCGGAAACCTTTACCTTAGCAAGTACGTCCTTACCCTTTTCGAAAATAACAATTTTCAACTTGGGATTGGCCTCGGCAACATGAACAGCCGCATAAAAGCCTGCTGCGCCGCCGCCAATGATAGCAACGTCAATCATCAATGCACCCTTTCAGGAAAATTTGTGATAATGCCATCAACTCCGAAACTTTTCATCAAAGCGATATCGTCGGCTTCGTTTACCGTCCAGGGATACACTTTAAAACCTTCAGCTTGCATTTCGGCTACGTTACCCTCGGTTAGACTTTTATATCCAGGATTGATGGCGACCGCATCGAGTTCCTTTCCTATGGAAATTGCCTCTAAAGGATCTTTGCCAATAAGTATGGCAATGGGAATTTTGTTATCAACCATTCTCATGTCCTTAAGTTCATCCCATCTAAAACTTGAAATCACAAAACTATCAAGGTCCCACCCTTTGGAATCACAATACTCATGCACAATTTGATTCGTGGGTTTTGCTGTATTTGCTCCTTTTAATTCAATATTGAGGATTACTTCATTGTCGATTACATCAAGAACTTGCTGAAGGGTCGGAATCTTATGGCCTCCTTCAAGATTTAGTTGTTGTAGTCCTTCCCAGTCATAGGCTTCTATTTTTCCCGTACCATCAGTCAAACGGTCTACTTCATCATCATGAAAAACCACGATTTCACCACTTTTGATGATAAACACATCGATTTCTATCATGTCGGCATCCAAATCTATTGCTTTTTGAATGGAGGCCAAGGTGTTTTCCGTTTCGTGGCCCATAGCACCCCTATGACCTATTACCAGTGGTGAGTTATTGTTCATACAGCTTGATAGCGTTACTATTGAAATCGCAATGAGAAATAGCTTTTTCGTCATAAATAATTTTTTAAACAGAATGATTGCACAGCGTAGCTGCTTTGTCGAAGAAGCCCATTGCTTCTGCGGAAGCCAAATATACTAAAATACAGTGTTGAAATTTGGCCAAATATTCAAATTCCCACAATAGGTTTGTCTCATTTTCAGAAGACACAATGCTCAATCGATTTGGGTTACTTTGCAATTTGCAAATATAGTTCATGAAAGTATCCGGAAAAATAACCTACAATAATATTTACGCGTTCGAAAATGAAAATTTGACACCTATCATCTTCAACATAACAAGTGATATACTTATCATAAATACTTTTATCAATAGTGACAGAAATGCTCAGTTGGTTGTAAAATCGATATAAGATATCGCCGTCGCTCTTATCAACGGCTGATGTTTTCAGAAAAAAAATTCAAAAATGGACACAAAAGGTTAGGTAATACCTTTAAAGTTTTTTCAAATACAGAACCGAAGCACCGGTAAACGGAGCGACAAGTGCTCTAAAAGTACCGCCTTTTAAGGTTTCTGTACCGATTAGGGTACGGTTCAATATTGGAATGAACCATTCTACCGAAAACTCCGCGTCGGTTATTCTTAAATCCAACGTGCCCTTGCCTTCGGGAAGATATACAACGTACTCTTGACCAGGATTGGCAAGACAGAACCTCGTGGAACTGAGTTTATCTTGTGGCGTCATTTTTCCCAAATCGAGACGGTTGGCCAACTGTAGTATGTAGCCCAAATTCTTTCGTAAAGGCTCATAATCAGGATGATCTGCGTCATTTTTGGTCATTCCGCCTATGTAAAATATATCAGGACTTCTTTTTCTATCATAGTTTCCCGCCAATGGTTCCCACGAATCCATAAAAATAGGGTTATGACCACGAACAAAAGCTTTCCAAGCCCACATATACGTGCCCCAATGGCCTCCCAAATGATCGGTATCGAGAATGACCACTTTTTTGCCAGAATTCGCTGGCGGATCATTTTTATAATCTTCAAGATATTCTGTACCCTTATACATCCACGAAATAGGCTCTGTGGCAGGCGATATCCAATCCGCGGGACTTTCCCATAAATCATCATTAAACATTGGTGGGCTTACTACCGAGGCATGCGTCATACCCACAGGGTGCTGCTTGGGCATCGATTTTTCAATTTCTTTTACCAAATTCACCATATGGTATTGCCATTTTTTTGTTCCACCTTCATTTAATATCTCATAAAGCACATTATCAAGATCGTTTACGGTTTCTAACACTTTTTTGACATAGGCTTCTTGATGTTCGAGTACATCGCCATTGTTCATCGAATGTAGGGTACCCATGGCTTCATCATCAAAACCATTGTTCTTTATTGATTTTCCTACACCGTTTATATTGTTGATTGGATTGAGCGGATGATAATCCCACGGGTCGCTACCGGGTGTATCTAACCTGTTCTGGCTCCAACCTTGAAAAAGCATGACAGAAACATAAATACCCAAATCTCCTGCTTCTTTTATTCTTGTGCGAAGTCGTTCGAAATATACTTCGTTCCATTGCGATACATCATAAAGCTCTTTGCCTTTCTTCTTCACTGTTTTATATGGCAACGGCGAAAAAACGACATCATCAGTGGTCCAAGATGCTTTCCTGGCATGTTCCCAGGTCCATTGACGCATAAAATTATGATTGTTGGTCTTCAGCATTTTTAAATAACCCTGATAATCGAAAATAGGGTCGGTCGGCCTTCTGCTTTCTTGAAAACTTGCCCAAGTGTGAGATCCCGTAAGAAAAATGGCCTTACCGGAATTATCAGTAAAATAGCGCCCGTTTTGTGGGTGTACACGTAATGGGCCATCTATGGTCTGCGCTTCCACATGACCCATAAAAAGCACTGATAGTACCAATAGAATGTTTTTCATGGTTATTTGAAATTTTTCACTTTTCCATGACAGGAAATTAAACATTGTCACAAAAATCTTTTTATCTGAAAACACAAAAAAAGGATATAGGTCTACAACCTAAATATAAACGACTCCAAAGGGGCAATATCTACACGAAATTGACCAATGCCATTTTCCACTTTTAAGGTACATTCACTGCCATACAGCATATCGGTCATCGGATGTTCTCCACCTTTCAGGCTCCACTTTTCAATTACATTTAAAGGTATTTGTAAATCAAAACCGAAGCGATCATTTGCATCAAAATTGGCAACGACAATTAATTTTTCATTTGCACTCCACCGTACATAAGATAATACATGATGATTGTAATATTCCGTATGTTCCCTGTTATAAAAATGAATATCTTGATACGCACCCATTAAGGCCTCACTGTTAATGGTGAAATTCAATAAACGACGGTAAAAATCGCGCAGTGCTATCTCTTCTTCCGATAATTGGCCCCCGTCAAATTTTTTATCGTTTAACCATCGTTGATGATGGGGTACCCCGATATAATCGAATATCGATGTCCTGCTCTCAGACCCAAAACCGGCCTTTTCGGTTGCAGGCTCACCCACTTCTTGCCCAAAATAAATCATCGTTGGCGAAGAACTGATAGTAGCGGAAACCACCATAGCGGGTTTACCTTTTTGGGCATCGCCGGCAAATTCAGGACTTGCAATACGCTGCTCATCGTGGTTCTCTAAAAAATGTAGCATATGGTGTTCAATATCATGCAACCCTTCCTGTACTTTCGGAATATGGTCCGTCCACCCTTGGCCCTGCATAATATGCTTCAGGGAATCATACAGCTCCACCTTGTCGTATAAATAATCCATTTTTCCCCTACGGATAAAATCCCGATAAAAATCAGGGTTATAAACCTCGGCCAATAAGAATGCATCGGGATTTTTCATTTTGATATTGGAGTTCATATAGCTCCAAAACTCAACAGGAACCATCTCGGCCATATCAAAACGAAAGCCATCAACACCCATATCCGACCAATACAGCGCTATGTCTTTAAATTTCTCCCAAGAATTAGGAACATCTTTGTCAGACCAGAATTGGTAGTGTTCTTTATAACTCCTTTCCTCAAAACCTGTCGGAAGCAAATCAAAGTCAGGTTTTCCGTCAGGGCGTACCCCATAGTTTATCTTTACGGTTTCGTACCAATCGTTGCTATCCGGTTGTGGAGATCGCGAGCCATTCCCTGTCCATTTTGCCGGAAATTCATCGAACACACCATCTGCCAACGGATGACTTTCACCTCCCAAAGGTTGATAGCCATTTTGCCATTCGGGAACTTTGAACGCCTCATTCGGCACGTAATAAAAGTTATTGTCACGCTTGTACTCTACAGTTGTATCATCAGAGGCTCCAAAGGGCTCTAAACCTTCAGGGGTAGTTTTGCCTTCATAGTTTCTGGCTACATGGTTGGGGACGATATCTATGAGCAACTTTAACCCAGCTGCATGGGTACGACCGATAAGGGCTTTGAATTCCTCCAATCTATTCTCCGGATTTTCCGCCAAATCGGGATTTACATTGTAGTAGTCCTTGACCGCATAGGGAGAGCCGGCACGGCCTTTGACCACATCAGGATCATCGTTAGAAATTCCGTATGCCGTGTAATCGGCAATCAATGCGTGATGGGGAACTCCAGTGTACCATACGTAGGTAACCCCAAGATCTTTAATTGCCTTCAGAGCTTGGTCGGTAAAATCATTGAATTTACCAACCCCATTTTCCTGTAAAGTGCCCCAAGGTTTATTCGTAGTATTTGTATTGCCAAAAAGTCGGGTAAAAACATGGTAGACCACTTCTTTCCGTTCTTTTCCATTTTCGTTCACTTCCATACCCGGTATTCCATTCTTTCGTATTGCTTCGCTCCATTGAGCATTATACAGCAAGGAACAACTATTTAAGTTTCTAAAGAAAAATTTTCAAAAGTCTATTTGATTTGGACTGTGACTGCTTTAGATGGCGTGATTGCAACGCTTTCACCGTTAACGCGAACGGAAACATCTTCTTTGCCTTCCAATTCAAATTTTACCTCCGACGCATTGACCGTCACCTTTAAGATGCGATGCCTAAAGTTGATTTTAAAGGAATAGGCCTTCCATTGTTCAGGAATGCGTGGGTTAAAGGAGAGCTTGTCATCTTTGACACGCATTCCGCCAAAGCCTTCAACAATACTCATCCATGTACCGGCCATAGACGTAATATGTAGACCTTCTTCAACCTCCTTATTATAATCATCAAGATCTAACCGCGAAGTACGTAAATAAAATTGGTAAGCCTGTTCCATACGATTTAACTTGGCAGCTAGAATACAATGCACACAGGGTGATAATGAAGATTCGTGAACGGTAAACGGCTCGTAGAAATCGAAATGTCGCTCATGTTCCTCAGTTGTAAAATCGCTCTCAAAGACGTAAAACCCTTGAAGTGTGTCGGCCTGTTTTATATAAGGAGAACGCAAAATACGGTCCCAGCTCCATTTTTGGTTGATCGGGCGTTGAGATTTAGGAAGGTCGGCGACGGTAATCAGTTCTTTGTCCAAGAAACCATCTTGTTGTAGATAAATATCCTTCTCCTCCGAATAGGGAAAATACATGTTTTCGGCAACATTTTTCCATGCATCCGTTTCTATATTAGTCAACCCCGTCTTTCCGATGATCCTATCATAATCTTCCTTAAAGCCTTCTTTGACTTTTAACAGCTGTTCCAAAGTGAAATTTATACACCACCTACAGAGGTAATTGGTATAAAAATTATTATTGACGTTATTCTCGTATTCATTCGGTCCCGTTACACCCAAAATCACGTACTTGTTCCTTTGCTTTGAAAAGGTAGCGCGTTGTTGCCAAAAACGGGAAATACCGATTAGCACCTCAAGTCCCATTTCGGGAATATAACTGTAATCGCCCGTAAAACGATAATAGTTATATATCGCAAAGGCGATGGCCCCGTTTCTATGTATTTCCTCAAAAGTAATCTCCCACTCATTGTGACACTCTTCGCCGTTCATCGTAACCATGGGGTACAATGCGGCTCCATTTGAAAAACCTAGTTTTGCCGCATTCTCGATGGCTTTCCCTAAATGGTTGTATCTGTATTTCAATAATTTTCGGGCGACCTGTTGGTCTTTGGTAGCCATATAAAAAGGAAGACAATAGGCTTCCGTATCCCAATAGGTACTACCACCGTACTTCTCGCCTGTAAAACCTTTAGGGCCAATATTCAATCTGGAATCAGTACCCGTATAGGTCTGGTTCAATTGAAAAATATTAAAGCGAATTCCTTGCTGCGCCTTAATATCACCTTCGATGGCGATATCACTCATTTCCCAAATCTGGGCCCAAGCTTTTTTCTGCTTGTTTAAAAGAGCATCGAAACCAAGGTCGGATGCTTTTTTTAGTACCGCTTTGGCAGCCTGCACCAATGCATTAGGTTTATGATTCAAAGAAACTGTATAGCCACCAAATTTGTGAAGCGATACGGTTTCGCCTTTTTCCACTTTTTGGGAATAACTATGGCCCACCCAAAGTTCTTTTTTGGTTTCCGAAGGGTTTTGACCTACTATTTCGCCCTTATACACCAGTTGCGACTGCATAAAAGTGCAAATGGCAAAATTGGTTTTCATCGTATGGGCCTCAATAAAAGCTTGGTTTCCCTCGGAAATAATATTGGTCGTATTCCAAAATTTATCGTCCCAATTCGAATCTTCGTTGGTTATGCCATTATCGAGATATGGCATGAACTTCACCTCAATATCTGCATCAATCGAGGTAACCTGATATTCGATGGCACCTACTTCATCAATATCCAAACTCAAAAATCGGGTAGCTTTAATACTGACTTGAATATCGGAAGGCAAGGTAGCTTTGAAGCTACGTTGGTACCACCCTTCTTTCATATTGAGCTGCCGTCGAAAATCATCCACTTTTGTACAGGTATTCAAGTCAAGCGGATCACCGTTTATAAAAACGTCGACACCTATCCAGTTCGGAGCGTTCAATACTTTGGCAAAGTATTCGGGATAACCATTTTTCCACCAGCCCACACGCGTTTTATCGGGATAATAAACCCCTCCTATATAACTGCCTTGAAAGGTAGGCCCCGAATATTGCTCCTCAAAATTCGCGCGTTGCCCCATTGCACCATTTCCAATACTGAAAAGGCTTTCGGAAGATTTTACCATTTCTTTTGAAAATCCTTCTTCAATTATCGACCATTCGTCGGGTTGAATATAGTCTTGATTCATTTTTAAGGTGTTTTTATGGTTATTCTGAATGTAGTTTATTGATTTTTAAAGTTCTAGTAAAAAATGTTGCAGCTTTTATTTCAACGTTCTCGATTAGATTGGCCTCATCAATGCGAGGGGATTATTTCTTTGCGTTCTGATCAATTAAATTATCAAGAAATTCGGAATTTATCTCGGTAAAATCTACAAAATTGAATTTGGCAGCTGTCAAAACATTGGCTTCGCCGATGCCGATACTGGTCATTCCTGCTCGATTGGCCGCCTCGATTCCTGCAAGGGCATCTTCGAACACTACGCAATGTTCGGGTTGCACACCCAATCTTTCGGCCGCAATTTGAAATACTTCGGGATCTGGTTTGGCTTTAGTGACACTATTTCCATCGACAAGGGTATCAAAATACGACAATAAGTTTACCTTTTCCAAAATAGGCCGCGCATTTTTACTTGCCGAACCTAATGCCATCGGTATTTTATGGTTTTTGAGGTATTTCAAGACCTTGGAGACATCTGGCAAGATTTCCGATTCATCCATTGAATCTATATAGGCAAGATAGTCTTCGTTTTTCTCTATCAGCCAGGCGTTGAACTGTTCCTCGGAGGCCTTGATTCCACCCATTTCCAATAATATCTCTAAGCAGCGTTTGCGACTTACACCTTTGAAGCGTTCATTATCTTCTGCCGTAAAATCAATGCCCAGTTCGTTGGCGAGTTTTTTCCATGCCAAAAAATGATACTTTGCAGTATCGACAATAACCCCATCGAGGTCAAAAATAAATCCTGTTTTATTCATTCGGATTTTATAGTTAAGATTAAATTTAATGTGGTCAGTACTTTAAAAGTGCCACAATATTATGAATTCAATTGACCGTTGATTCCCTCTCGATCAGCGTAGCCTCTATGATTTCGGTTCGGTAGTCAATCGGCCCTTCTTCCTGCGACTCTTCCTCAACCATTCTTATCAACATTTCGGCAGCTACCGCCCCCATTTTTTCGCCATGTTGTGCAACCGTTGTTAGGGCAGGTTGGGAATTCTGGGAGAGAATTCCGTCCGTAAAGCCAATAAAGGAAATATCTTCAGGAATTCTGAATCCCATCTTCTGGGCTACCCGCATACACTGTACTGCAAACAGCTCGTTGACACACAATACCGCATCAACTTGCTTTTCTTCAAAAAAAAGCTTGATGACCTGTAAGTTGATTTCCTTATGGTGAAGAATCAAGCATAAATCCTTATCGACGGGTATACCATAATCTAGATGTGCGGCTTTATAGCCCTCAGATCGTCTTTCGCTTACATTAAAATAACTTTCGGTAGTAACCAAAGCTATTCGCCGTCGGCCATCATCTATTAATTTTTTCACTGCGGTGTAGGCGATTTCCTTGTCGTTTAAAACTACCTTATCACACTTCACTTCATCGGTGACGCGGTCAAAAAGCACTAAGGGAATGCCTTGGGCAGTTACTTCCTTTAAATGGTTAAAATCGTTCTTTTGTTGCGTTTCCGCAGACAACGACATAATAAAACCATCAACACTACCATTCGATAACATTTCCATTGATAACACTTCTTTGGCAAACGATTCATCGGACACACAGGCAATCACATTATATCCTTTTGCATTTGCGTAGAGCTCTATACCCCTAAATACGGTCGTAAAAAAATGGTGTACGATATCGGGAATAACCACCCCGATGTTTTTGGTACTCTTATTTTTTAGGCTTACGGCAATATTATTGGGCTTGTAGTTGTACAACTTGGCAAAAGCCTGAATTTTCTCTTTTGTATCGGCACTAATCTCCTCACTGTTTTTCAGTGCTTTTGAAACTGTCGAAATCGAGACGTCAAGTTCTCGAGCAATGTGCTTCAAGGTGATTTTTCTTTTCAAAAAGGGCTAATTAAGGTAATTATGTTGTCAATTATTGATAGAGTGAAGTTAAAAATCACAGGGATCAATACCAATTAAAATAAACTTTTTTAACAAAGCCCGATAAAAGTAAGT
Organism: uncultured Kriegella sp.; assembly: GCA_965368185.1. GTDB lineage: Bacteria > Bacteroidota > Bacteroidia > Flavobacteriales > Flavobacteriaceae > Kriegella. The sequence goes on along the minus strand of CBDULZ010000045.1, from coordinate 15,994 downwards.
TTATTCAGATTTTATTGAAAGAAAATAAAAATCATTATATTTATTCACATAGGGAACATTCTTATATTTGTACTATTATAGTTGCGAATATTACAATTTGTCATACGATTAATCGAAATTGTCTCATTTCGTAAAGTTATTAACACGAAACCGTTTGCGTGACCATCTTTCAAGAATTTTACTAACAACTGATGGTTTTTTTGCATATTTTTAACTATTAAACTCAACTTAAAACAACTATTTATGAAAATTAAAGGATTAAAAGGCCTGTTTATGGTCGGAGTTTTTTTATGCTTCGGACTTTCACAGGCACAAGAGGTGTCGGGAACTGTTTCCGACGCATCTGGCCCCCTACCTGGTGCAAGTGTGGTGGTAAAAGGAACCACCAACGGAGCCCAGACTGACTTTGATGGGATATACACGTTGACCGATATTGGCGAGGATGCTACTTTGGTGTTCAGCTATATAGGCTACAAGACCGTAGAAATTCCCGTTGGGGGACAAACAACCATCGATGTCACCTTGGAAGAAGATGCACAGGCATTGGACGAGGTGGTTATTATCGGTTATGGTACAACTACCGTAAAAGACGCTACGGGATCGGTATCTTCCGTTACTTCCGAAGAATTTAACCAAGGTGTTATTTCATCACCTGAGCAATTGATACAGGGTAAAACCTCGGGTGTTCAAATATCACAGGCAAGTGGCGAACCCGGTGCCGGTATTGCATTGAGGATCAGGGGTACGGGGTCTGTAAGAGGCAACAACAGCCCATTGTTCGTAATTGATGGGGTTCCGGTCTCAAATGAAAGTGTTTCTGCCTCGGGTGCTGATGTTGGAACGGGTACCAGTGGTTCTAAAAACCCCTTAAACTTTTTGAACCCCAATGACATTGAAAGTATGAGTATTCTGAAAGATGCTTCCGCAACAGCTATTTATGGTTCTAGAGGGGCTAACGGTGTTGTAGTTATTACCACTAAATCTGGGAAAGGTGGTGGAACACAAGGGCAATGGGGCTTTTCAAGTACCCTGAATGTTTCCAAGGCCGCAGACACCTATGACCTCTTAACTGCTGAAGAATTTGTTGATAGGGGTGGAGCCGATCTAGGAGGAGCAACTGATTGGCAAGACTTTTTACTAAGGACTAGTGCATCAATTGATAACAATTTATCTTATTCCTTAAATTATGGAAGTGGTAATATTAGGGCGACTTTCGGTTATTCCAAACAATTTGGTATTATTCAAAACACTGATTTAGAACGTATCACGGGTAGAATCAATGTGAACCAGAGATTTTTTAATGACAAGTTAAAGGTTGGTGTGCAAACAACAATCTCAAGAATTAACGATCATGCTCCCTTCATTAGTAGAACTGCGGGAAGTCAAGGTGATTTATTAGCCGCCGCATATTATTCCAATCCTACTCGGAGTACAAACCCGAATATCGGTGCTGACCCGGACTTCAATCCAGCGAACTTTTTGGCCTATTATGATGACAATACCCATACGGACAGATTTCTAGGTAATTTATCTTTAGACTATTCCTTTACTGACGAGCTTTCGGCTAAACTAAACTTAGGACTTGACACTTCAGAATCTTCGAGAGGCCAAGTAGCAGGACCACGAATTCTAGGATTAAACAATGGCGCGGTAGACAATGGAAAAGCAGCAGTAAGTAATCTGGATACTCAAAATAAGTTGATGGAAATCACGGTGAACTACAAGAAACAATTTGAAAATTCAAACTTGGACGCCCTTGTAGGCTACTCTTTTCAAGATTTTAATAGAAAAGGCCAAAATATTCTGGGGCAAGGCTATGCATCTTCAAACTTAAACACAATTATAGATATCACCAAGCAGACCTATGGTTCAACCCGAAATCGCGTAAGTAATTACCAAGGTTATGGAATAGGAACCTTTGAAGACGATGTGGATGCTGGAAATCAATTCAGAATATTAGGGCTGTTCCCAAATATTAATGAGACCACAGCGGCTTTGCCTACCATTGGAATCAACGCCTTTTCAGTGGACACCTTTGACAATACCGATGAGTTGCAGTCATTTTTTGGAAGATTGAATTACACGCTGCATGACAAATACTTGTTTACCGGTACGGTTAGGGCTGATGGATCTTCAAGATTTGGTGGAAACAATCAATATGGTATCTTCCCTTCTGCGGCTTTTGCTTGGAAACTAAATGAGGAAGATTTCGTGAACGAAGAAACTTTTTCTACCCTTAAGTTAAGACTGAGCTGGGGTATTACCGGTAACCAAGATGGACTTGGCTATGGTAACTTTGTCAATAGAACAAGATGGAATGCATTAGGAATTTCATCCAATTCACAACTTACGGCACCTGCAACCGCCGAGGTCGCTTTTGCGAACCCTGATCTTAAATGGGAATCGACTGCACAATACGGTTTAGGTCTTGACTTTGGATTCAATAATGATCGTTTTACCGCTAATATCGATGTATATAGAAAAGAGACAACGGACATCCTTTTAAATTTACCCGCTGTTCAACCAGCCACCTCCCCTTTCGTTTTCCAAAACGTTGATGGTACCATTCTAAATCAAGGGATAGAGTTAGGGCTAGATTATGATATTGTAGCTTCTGAAAATTTCGATTGGAATGCTAATTTCAATATCTCTTACAACCAAAACGAGCTTACAAATTATGATGGACCAAACATACAAGCTGGTAATCTATATGGGCAGGGGCTATCTGGGGCTACCACTCAAATTTTAGCAGAAGGAAAACCATTATTTACATACAACCTACGTTTGGTCGATGAAAATTTTAATGTAGACCCCGACCCTACCATACTCGATAAATCTGGTCTGCCAAAGGTAATATCAGGACTATCTACTAGCATGAGGTACAAGAATTGGGATGCTTCCTTATTTTTCTCCGGTCAATTTGGTTTCTATGTTTATAACAATACGGCCAATGCGTTATTTGCATCTCCCCAGATAGGAAGTAGAAATAATTTAAAAAGTGTTGTTGATGAAGGCATCATTTTATCTGCAACGAACCCAAGTACCTTCTTTTTAGAAAAAGGGGACTTTGTTCGACTTCAATCAGCATCGATTTCTTACAATGTTCCGTTGAGCGGTGATGGTGGCTTCAAAAGTATGCGTCTGAGCGTAAACGGGCAGAACCTATTTTTGATTACCGACTATAGTGGATTGGACCCAGAGGTCAGTACCACTAACATCCCTGCAAATGGATTGCCATCCGCTTCCATTGATTATCTTTCGTACCCAAGGCCAAGAACATTTAGTTTTGGATTTAACGTTACCTTTTAAAAAAAAATTATGAAAAAAATAGTAAAATATTTGTGCCTGACGCTTCCAATAATCTTGATTTTTTCTTGTACGAATTTGGAAATAGAAGCCACAGACTCGTTGATTAGCGATGGTTTTGCAGGTGTTGCCAATGTTCAAGGTGAAGTTGCAAATATCTCTAACCTCATCGCTGCCGATCCACTAGGTGGTCAAGATAATCTCTTCGCATTAAATGAAGTATCTTCAGATGAATACATTGTTGCCACTCGAGGAACAGACTGGGGAGATAATGGCAGATGGTTGGCAATGCATCAACATACATGGAATGCAGAGCTTAGCGATGTAGTCAATAGTTGGCAAGAATTAAATAAAATTACGATTAGTGCTACTCGCGTTATTAACGAAAAAAGCGAAAATACTGCTGGTGGAGATGTAACCCAGCTAAAGGCAGAAGCCAGGTTCTATAGGGCTTGGTCTATGCATTGGATACTAGATATGTGGAGACAAGTTCCTGTTAGGGATGTTGATTTGCCCAATAGCGCAATTCCAGAAGTGCTTACAGGGCAAGATGCCATTGATTTCATAGTTGCCGACTTGAATGCAGCCATTGCGGATCTTCCTGAAGTTACGGCCGGTGATGCTATTGCCTTAAAATCATCTCCTAGTAAAGCTGCCGCTAACCATTTATTGGCAAAGGTTTATTTGAATAAGCACGTTTATCTTGGAGCATCTGCAGACACTGCCGATATGCAGGCGGTCATAAATGCAGTAGATGAAATTGCCGCGGATGGCTATACCTTGGCCGCTTCCGGAGATTTCTTTGATATTTTTAGACCTAGCAATGATGTAGAAACAATTTGGTGGTCTCCAGGTAACGCAGGACGAAAAACTTGGCATACCTTACATTACAATCAGAACTCTCCCGACAATGGCGGAGGTGGTTGGAATGGTTTTGCCACACTTTCTGAATTTTATGATTCGTTCGAGGGAGATCCAAATACCAATTATGTGGGTGATGGGCAAGAAGAACGAAGAGGATGGGTGCCCGATGCCGTAACTGCAAATGCACAAAACTTAGGTATTGGTTATGGCTTCTTGATAGGCCAACAATACAACGAAGATGGCACCCCTTTAAATGCAAGAAATAACGTAGGAGGGGTTCCTTTAGTCTTCACTAGAGAAGTTGAAAAACCAGAATATACAGCTCCCGCTGATAACGCATTATTGGAAACCGCTGGAATCAGAATGTTAAAATACCACCCCAACGAAGAAGGCGGAGGTGAAAGAAAGCATGTTGTCAAGTATAGGTATGCCGATGCTTATTTAATGAAAGCCGAAGCCATGTTTAGAATGGGGAACGATCCTACTACGATGATTAATGATCTTAGAACAATAAGAGGAGCTTCAGATTTGACTACGGTTGGAGAAGCGGAATTATTGGCCGAAAGAGGTAGAGAGTTATATGAAGAATTGGTAAGAAGACAAGATCTTATTAGGTTTGATCAATTTTTAAGAGCTTGGAACCTAAAAAATGCCGGCGATGATCATTTGAAAATATTTCCGGTACCAACTGCCGATGTACTGGCCAACCCGAACTTGGTACAAAATCCGGGATACTAATAATTTTTATTTTTAAGTGTTTTGAAAAGACCGCTAAAGCGGTCTTTTTTATTTCCATATATCTTGCCATATCCTTATAAAAACAATATATTCAACCCCTTTTTAATTTTATATTTGGCACTATGTATTCTATAGGTTACGATATTGGCAGTTCTTCTATAAAAGCGGCTTTGGTGGAAACGGCTACCGGCAAAAGCATCGATATTGTGAATAAGCCAGACGTAGAAATGGAAATGCTCGCTATCAAAAACGGCTGGGCGGAACAAGACCCAAGGGATTGGTGGAAACACATTGGCGATGCCACAAAGGCACTTATTGAACAGAATAGCATTACACCTTCCGATATTTCAGGAATAGGCATTTCATACCAAATGCACGGATTGGTTGTGGTTGATAAAGAAGGGATGCCGTTACGAAATTCGATTATATGGTGTGATAGCAGAGCCGTTGACATCGGACAAAAGGCTTTTGATGCCCTTGGAAATGACAAATGTGCTTCGCAACTATTAAACTCCCCTGCTAATTTTACCGCCTCAAAACTCAAATGGGTCAAAGAAAATGAGCCCGAAGTATATGGGAAAATTGATAAGTTTATGTTACCTGGCGATTATATTGCCTATCGTCTTAGCAATAAAATATGTACTACCATTTCAGGTCTTTCCGAAGGCATTTTCTGGGATTTCAAAGAAAACACTATTGCAGATTGGTTACTTGAACATTATCAAATAGACCCTAATATGGTTCCCGAAACCATCGATACCTTTTCGGTACAAGGCAAGGTATCAAAACAAGGGGCAGCTGAATCGGGACTTGCCGAAGGAACACCAATTCTATATCGTGCCGGTGACCAGCCGAACAATGCCCTCTCGCTAAATGTTTTCAACCCTGGCGAAGTAGCGGCTACAGGAGGCACCTCGGGAGTAGTTTATGCCATTACCGACAACCTTTCGGTAAAGGAAAGTTCTCGTGTAAATAATTTTGCGCATGTCAATTATTCGCCCTCAAACCCTCATATCGGAAAATTGTTGTGTATCAATGGTTCGGGTATTCAGTACCGTTGGCTCATGAATAATTTAGACGTCTCCTCATATGAAGAAATGAATCAATTGGCAGCTTCGGTACCTATAGGTTCCGACGGAGTCACCGTTCTACCATTTGGCAACGGGGCGGAGCGAATGCTAAACAACAAAACCTTGGGTACCCAGATGTCGAACATCAATTTAAACAATCATACCAAAGCACATCTTTGCCGCGCAGCCCTGGAAGGCATTGCTTTTTCCTTTGTATATGGCATGGAAATAATGAAATCGGATGGTATCATACCGAAAGTCATACGGGCCGGCAACGACAATTTGTTTCGATCCGATATTTTTTCGAATACCATTACCACATTGATTGGTCAAGAAATTGAAATTTACAAAACCACGGGAGCCATAGGAGCCGCAAGGGCCTGTGAATTACATAAAGGTGATTTTGAAATGTTCGGTAAACAAATTATGGAAAACGATTATGTATTGGGTTTTAAACCTAAGCAAGAAAAAGAGGCTTATCAAAACGCCTATAAAGTTTGGAAAAAAGCGTTAGAAGTATTGCTAGAAAACAAATAAAACCAGTAACTGTCGTATTTATCGGAAACAAAGCCAATTATCAAAATTTTGGAATCTATAAAACAAAAACAGCATCAATAATCAACATAATTTAACTTAATAACGCAAGAACAATGGCATTAATAGGAAACAAAGAGTATTTCAAAGGTATCGGAGAAATACAATACGAAGGAAAGGATTCTGACAATCCCTTAGCTTTCAAATATTATAACCCCGAACAGGTGGTTGCTGGAAAAACCATGCAGGAGCATTTTAAGTTTGCGGTAGCTTATTGGCATACTTTCTGTGGCCAGGGTGCCGATCCATTCGGTCCCGGAACGCAAAATTTCCCATGGGACCGACCGTCCGATGCCGTGGTAGCCGCCGAAGAAAAGGCCGATGCCGCTTTTGAGTTCATTACAAAAATGGGTTTCGATTATTTCTGCTTCCACGATTTTGACTTGATCCAAGAAGCTCCGACTTTTGCCGAATCAGAAAAAAGGCTTGCCACCATTGTAGATTATATTAAAGGAAAACAATCCGAATCAGGTGTCAAGTTATTGTGGGGTACGGCCAACTGCTTCTCCAATCCGCGTTATATGAACGGTGCCTCCACCAATCCTGATTTTAATGTTTTGGCACGCGCCGGTGGGCAGATAAAATTAGCCTTGGACGCTACTATGGCCCTAGATGGCGAGAACTACGTATTCTGGGGTGGCCGTGAAGGCTATATGTCGCTATTGAATACCGACATCAAAAAAGAACTGGACCATATGGGTAGGTTCTTGGGTATGGCTCGCGATTATGCAAGGGCACAAGGGTTCAAAGGAAATTTCTTTATCGAACCCAAGCCCATGGAACCCATGAAACACCAATACGATTTCGATTCGGCCACGGTTGTAGGTTTTCTACATCAATATGGGCTACAAGACGATTTTAAACTGAATTTGGAATTCAACCACGCCACATTGGCCAACCATACGATGCAGCACGAAATGGAAGTTGCGGCTTCCCACGGCATGCTAGGCAGCCTCGATGCGAACCGAGGTGATTACCAGAATGGTTGGGATACCGATCAGTTCCCGAACAACATAACGGAAGTGACCGAGGCGATGATCACCTTTTTAAAAGCTGGCGGACTTCAGGGCGGAGGCATCAACTTTGACGCAAAAATCCGTAGAAACTCTACTGATATGGACGATGTCTTTCATGCCCATATCGGCGGAGTCGACACTTTCGCCCGTGGACTTCTGGTAGCAGACAAAATTATTTCCTCATCGCAGTACGACGCCCTACGCGAAAAACGCTACAGTTCTTTTGATTCAGGAAAAGGCAAGGATTTCGAAGATGGAAAATTGGACTTTACCGATCTTTATGAGATTGCCAAGGAGAATGGTGAACTTGAACTTCAAAGTGGCAAACAAGAGCTCTTTGAGAATATCATTAACCAATACATATAAATTGGCATCTTCGACCTTAAAAAAGGTTGGCAGCTATAAAAAAGCCCGCTCAGATAAATCTGAGCGGGCTTTTATTTAGTTGATTTTTTTATTGTGCAAAATAAATATATATGCCCACCACGATTGCAGTAATCGCAAGGCCAACTTGTTTCACATATTTATATGGCGTAATATCAACTTGATTTGTATATTTCTGTGAGTAAGCTTCTTTATTAGGATAGAACTTGCCGATAATTAACATTATGGCAATATTTAGTATAAACAAAATGGCCATGACATGCAAAAAGTGTGGATAGGCCTTAGCTTCGACAACGGCCAATTGACTAGCATTGGTTATACCTTGAATTTCGGCTTGTTCAAGAGCATTTCCAACAAGTAAGGGCTTTAGAATGAATTGACTTAAAATATAAAGTATAGAACCAGAAATAATACCGATCTTGGCCGCAATGGCTGGAACACGTTTGGTCAAAAAGCCCACCACTATAATTGTTAAAATCGGAATACTATAAATTCCATTTACTTCCTGCAAATAAGCGAACAAGCTATCGGCATTGGCAATTAGGGGGGCAATGAACATGGCCGCAATGGCTAAAATAATTCCGAAAATTTTACCATATTTTACCACGGTTCGCTCAGAAGCTTCTTGATTTATGTGTTGTTTATAAATATCGAGTCCGAAAAGGGTTACCGAGCTGTTCAACACACTATTGAATGAACTTAAAATAGCTCCAAACAGTACAGCTGCGAAAAAACCGATTAAATAATCGGGTAATACCGCATTCACCAAAGCCGGATATGCCTGATCGGGAAGGTCTAATCCTCCCTGAAACATGTGATAGGCTATAATTCCCGGCAATACCACGATAAGCGGCCCTAATATTTTTATGAAAGAGGCCAATAAGAGTCCCTTTTGGCCCTCTTGCAAATTTTTGGCTCCCAAGGCCCTTTGTATAATCTGTTGATTTGTACCCCAATAAAAAAGTTGTACTAACATCATTCCCGTAAAAATCGTAGCGAAGGGTACCGATGCCGTCACGCCACCCGTCGAATCGAACTTCTCCGGATGCTCTGTAGTCAAAACGGAAATTCCTTCAAGAATACTTCCGCCACCAATGGCCATCAATCCAAATATGGGAATTAATATACCCCCCAGCAGTAAACCTATGGCATTGATGCTATCGGAGACAGCAACTGCCTTTAATCCACCGAAAACCGCATAAATCGAACCAATTATTCCTATACCCCAAACACAGATCCACAAAGCTTGGGTATCGGTTACGTTCAGTAGTTCAGGAATTTTGAACATGCCACTGATCGCCACGGAACCAGAATATAAAATAATCGGCAATAGTACTACAACATATCCCGTTAGGAACAAAGCGGAAGTAATCGTTTTAGTCGTTACATCGAATCTTGTCGCCAAAAACTGGGGAATGGTGGTTAACCCACCTTTTAAATATCGTGGCAATAGGAATATTGCGGTAACAACCATTGCCATGGCCGCCAAGGTTTCCCAGGCCATTACCAAAATCCCCTCGGTATAAGCCTGACCATTAAGACCCACGATTTGTTCGGTGGAAAGATTGGTCAATAGTAAAGATCCGGCGATAACACCCGCTGTTAGACTCCTACCTCCCAAAAAATAACCATCGGAGGAGTTTTCATCTGTTTTTCTTGTTGCCAAATATGAGATTATGCCCACCAACAGCGTGAAGCCCACAAAGGATATAATTCCTAACATAATTTAAAATTGGGTTGATTATAGTCGCTAAATATATCGGATTATTTATTAAAAAATAAATAATCATAGGACAATCTTTCAGAATTACCAATACGGCTAAAACATTAACTCAAAACCTTAGGTACATTCTTGTAAGATTACTTATATTGCTACTTTTCGAAATCAAAATTTTTAGAAATTAATTGTCTTGAAACTGATATTAAAATCAACAAAAAGGCTAACTTTTGTAGCCCTGGCAACCCTGCTCTTTTGTTGCAACCAAAAAAAGGAAATTCCTTCAAACGAAACGGCTACAGAAACTCTTTTTTCTTTGCTTCCTTCCGATGAAACAGGTATTGATTTCATAAATGAAGTAGAGAATCAAAAGAATTTCAATATTTTCAAATACCGCAATTTCTATAATGGCGGGGGGGTGGCCATAGGTGACATCAACAATGATGGTTTGGCCGATATCTATCTGACCGCCAACATGAAAGCTAACAAATTGTACCTCAACAAAGGTAATTTTAAGTTTGAGGACATTTCAGAAACTGCCGGGGTCAAGGGCAACAAACCATGGTCCACCGGTGTGGTAATGGTCGATGTCAATAATGATGGATTTTTGGATATTTATGTCAGCAATGCCGGAAACATGGAAGGCAACAATCATGATAACGACCTCTACATAAACAATGGCCCTTCAGATGATTCAGGGCAAATTACGTTTACTGAAAGTGCAAACGAGTATAATCTTGCCAAAACAGGCTTTTCGACCCATGCATCCTTTTTCGATTATGACAAAGATGGGGATCTAGACGCTTACATATTGAACAACAGCAATATCCCTGTTAGTAGTTTGGGTTATGCCGAACAACGCGATATCAGGGCGCAAGACTGGGAGGGGGTTCCTGATGTTTTTAAAGGCGTGGGCGATATGTTACTTCGAAACGATGATGGAAAGTTCGTTGATGTAAGCGAAGAAGCGGGTATCTATGGTAGCCTTATCGGTTTTGGCCTTGGAGTTATGGTAAGCGATATCAATGGTGACCTTTACCCTGACATTTATGTGTCCAATGATTTTTACGAGCGCGATTATCTCTATATAAATCAAAAGGACGGAACATTTACCGAAGAAATAAAAGATTGGACCTCCCATCTATCCCTATCGGCCATGGGCATTGATATGGCAGATATCAATAATGATGGCAATGCTGATATTTTTATAACTGATATGTTGCCTGAACCCGATGAACGGGTGAAGTCGGTGATGGAGTTCGAAGGCTACAATATTTTTAAGTTGAAGCAAAGCAAAGACTTTTCCCAACAGTACATTCAAAACACCTTGCAGCTCAACAACGGCAATGGGTCTTTCTCCGAAGTCGCCTATTTCAGTGGCGTTTCGGCCACCGATTGGAGTTGGGCAGGCCTTCTCTTTGATATGGACAATGATGGCTTGCGTGATATTTTCGTTACCAACGGCATCAATCACGACCTCACAGATCTAGATTTTGTTGATTTTTTTGCCAATGAAATCATCCAAAAAATGGCGCTTACCGGAAGAAAAGAATCAATTGATTCGATAATCAGCAAAATGCCAGTTGCCCCGCAACCCAATTATGCATTTAAAAACAATGGTGATATTACTTTCTCGAATGAAAACAAAGAATGGGGCTTCGAAATACCAAGTCTCTCTAACGGTGCGGCCTACGGAGACCTTGATAATGATGGTGATTTAGACCTTGTGGTCAATAATGTAAACATGAATGCTTTTGTCTATAAAAACAAGTCTGAAGAGCATACTGATCGCAATTTTATAAAATTGAAATTTGAAGGTGAAGGCAAAAATAAATTCGCTGTTGGCACCAGCGTACGACTTTATTATGATAACAATATTGTTTTTCAAGAACTAATTCCCTCCCGCGGGTTTCAATCATCGGTAGATTATGTGATGACCATCGGCCTGGGTGCCGCAAAAACCATAGATTCCCTACGCATCATCTGGCCCGATGATGCAACCCAAAAATTGAGTGATGTACAGGCCAATCAATTGATTATTGCGAAACGCTCTGATGCCACGGAAAAATACAAGCTCCCTAAAAAAGAGCTAAAAAATACATTGCTAAAAGAACTGAAACAAGACGCACTACTCGCACATAAAGAAAATAACTACAATGATTTTGACCAAGAAGGGCTAATTTATATGATGCTATCTCAAGAAGGTCCGGCCATGGCCGTTGGGGATATTGACGGCGATGGCAATCAAGATGTTTTTATAGGAGGCGCCCAAGGAAAACCGGGAATCGTTTATTTGCATAAAGGAAAAGGACGGCTTTACCCTACTACGCAAAATGTACTACAATCAGATTCCGATTACGAAGATACGGCCTCCTCATTTTTTGATGCCGACAGCGACGGGGACCTAGACCTTATGGTCGGGTCTGGAGGCAACCAAGTTGGGGAAGAGAACACCTATAAGGCAAGACTTTACCTCAACGATGGAAAAGGAACGTTCACGAGTTCACCGACAAGCTTGCCGTCGACCTATAGGAACATCGCCGTAATTTCACCCTATGACTTTGATGAAGATGGCGATATCGATGTCTTTATTGGATCCCGAAGTGTTGTGGGCACCTACGGAATAAACCCTGATCATCTTTTTTTAGAAAATAATGGCGATGGCACCTTTTCAGATGCTTCGGAGCGGTTGGCCTATGATTTAAAGGATGCAGGCATGGTAACCGATGCCCTTTGGACAGATATCGATGGGGATGGAAAAAAAGATTTGATTACCGTGGCCGAATGGGATACGCCGAAAATATTTAAGAATTCGGGAAGAAGATTGACTAAATTATCCTCAGCATTGGATAGTTTGAACGGTTGGTGGAACACCATAGAAGCTGCAGACCTTGATAACGATGGTGATGATGACCTCATATTGGGCAATCAGGGAAATAACCTCCATTACAAACCCACAATGGAAAACCCGATGCAAATGTGGGTCAACGATTTTGATAATAACGGAACCATCGAACAAATAGTAACCCAACGTTTTAATGGTAAAGATTATCCGCTTCATCAGAAAAAAGAACTCACTTCTCAAATGGTGGCTTTAAAAAAGCAGAACCTGAAAGCATCTGAATATGCAAAGAAAACGGTTGACGAACTATTTCCTAAAAGTGTTTTTGAGAATTCAATTGTTAAAAAAGCCAGTATTTCCGCTTCAATTATTGCGGTAAATGAAGGCAACGGAAAATTTTCGGTCCAAAAATTACCTAGCAGGGTACAATTGTCTTGCGTTTGCGGTATCACTTGCTCCGATATAGACGGCGATGGTAATTTAGACCTCATAATGGGGGGCAACAATTTTGAGTTCAAACCCCAATATTCACGACTCGATGCAAGCTATGGCAATGTACTTTTGGGTGATGGCAAGTTAGGTTTCAAATGGCAAGACTATACCACTAGCGGCTTTTTTGTCAAAGGCGAGATAAAACATCTCGAACAGTTTAACGACAAGAACGGCAACCGCTATCTAATTTCGGCAATAAACGACGACAAACCCAAGATTTTTTCGCTCAATGATTAGGTTTCTGACGTTTGGTATTCTGTTGATACTTTTGTTTGGCTGCAAAGACCAAGCTGGTGAAGTATTTGAAAACCCATCTCCTGAACGTACAGGCATTACCTTCACCAACACCCTTTCAGAAACCGAAGACCGTAACATTTTAGACTATTTATACTTTTACAACGGCGGTGGGGTTGCCATAGGTGACGTAAACAATGATGGTTTTGCCGACATTTTTTTTTCAGGAAACCAAGTAAAGAATAAGTTATATCTCAATAAAGGAAATACCCCAGACAGCAAGACAGGACCAAATTTTGAGGATATTACCGAAAAGTCTGGAGTTGAAGGCAATAGTACATGGAATACCGGTGCCATTATGGGTGATGTCAACGGTGACGGATTGCTCGACATTTATGTTTGTGCAGTAGTCGGTATCAAAGGTTTTAATGGTTTCAATGAACTCTATATCAATAATGGTACTTCAGACCAGGGAGATGTGACTTTTACCGAAAGTGCGGCCGAATATGGCCTCGATTTTGACTCCTATAGTTCCAATGCTGCATTTATAGATTTTGACCTCGACGGTGATTTAGATATATACCTTCTAAATCATGCCATTCATACGCAAGATTCTTTTGGGAAAGCGGAACAACGGCTAAAGAGGAATTATCAAACCGGTGACAAATTATTACGAAACGATGGCAAAAAGTTTACAGATATCAGTGAAGTAGCGGGTATTTATGGTGGAGTAAGTGGCTATGGCCTAGGGGTCGCCGTGGCCGATTTTAACCAAGACGGATGGCCAGATATATATGTTGGTAACGATTTTCACGAAGACGATTATTACTACCTCAATAATGGCGACGGCACTTTTACCAATAGGCTAAAAGAGTTTTTCGGCCATACCACCCGATTTTCAATGGGAAATGACGTAGCCGACATTAATCACGATGGCCTGCCCGATATTCTATCGCTTGACATGCTTGCCGAAGATGAAAAAGTACTGAAGTCATCGCAAGGCGACATCGATTTTCAAATTCAAAAACTACAAACGCAACAGTACGGTTACCACTATCAGTTCAGCAGAAACATGTTACAGGTCAATGGGTTGAACGGTTACTCCGAAACTGCCTTACAAAGCGGTATTTCGGCCACCGATTGGAGCTGGAGCGCACTTTTCGCGGATTATGACCAAGACGGGGAACAAGACCTCTTCATTTCCAACGGAATTCCAAAACGCCCGAATGACCTCGACTATATCAACTTCGTATCAAGTGATGAAATCAAGAGAAAAATAAATAACACCAAACTGGTCGATCAACGGGCATTAGATTTAATGCCGTCGGGAAAAACACATAACTATATCTTCAAAGGCACTAAAAAATTGGTTTTTGAAGACAAATCGAACGATTGGATCATAAACGACACTTTGGTTTCAGGTGCCACTGCCCTAGGCGACCTAGACAATGATGGTGACCTCGATCTTGTGGTAAATAATTTGAACAGTCCTGCGACACTCTACATCAACAAGACAGATTCTAAAGCGGCTTTCTTAAAATTAAGATTTAAGTATTTGGGTGCAAATCCATTCGGGATCGGCACCAAAGTGTTTTCATACCACAAAGGCAATTTGCAGTACAAAGAACTTTATACGGTAAGGGGATTTCAAGCCTCTTCAGAACCCATCATCCATTTTGGATATGGTAAAACGGATATAGTAGACTCATTAAAGGTTGTTTGGCCCGATAAAAGCTACCAAGTACTGACAAAAATACCTACGAACCAAACGCTTACCTTATCGCCCAAGAACACCAAGTCATTCGACTACCAGTCATTGCATCCTAAAACAAAGCAAATCTTCGAAAAGGTCGCCGATAACCTGGGCATCGATTTTACCCATGTCGAAGACAATTATACCGACTTCAATCGTCAAAAATTAATTCCTTATCAAATTTCAGATCGCGGTCCCGCAACGGCCATCGGTGATTTGAACAATGATGGTAAAGCTGATATTTTCTTTGGGGGATCAAAATATATTCCCTCCCAGACATTCATGCAAACGGACACTTCGTTTGTCAAAGAAAGAATAGCTGAAATCGTCAAAGATTCTATTAAAGAAGATGTGGAAGCGCTGATCTCGGATTTCACCAATGATGGTAAGAACGACCTCTTTTTGGGATCGGGTGGTGGCGATTTTTACGATCAAATGAAGCCCTTATTGGACACCTATTACATTCAGCAAGATTCCCTCTTTAAAACTGGGCCACTTCCCGAATATTTTGAAAATGCCTCCGTGGTACGGGCGAACGACTTTGATGCTGACGGAGACATCGACTTGTTCGTCGGCAATCAGGCGGTGACCAATGACTTCGGAAGAATTCCGAATTCCTTTTTACTAAAAAATGAGAAAGGCAATTTTTCCATTAACGAAAACGCGGCACTTCAAAATGTAGGCATGGTAACCGATGCACTTTGGCACGATTTTGATAAAGATGGCAACAAAGACCTCATAGTCGTAGGCGAATGGATGTCACCGCGATTCTTTAAAAACAACAGTGGAAATTTAACCGAAGTTTTCGTTTTGGAAAAAAAACTGAACGGATTGTGGCAATGCATTGTTCCGTTTGATATCGATGGTGATGGTGATACCGACTACCTTCTGGGCAATTGGGGCAACAACACCAAATTCAAGGCCACCCAAAAATATCCCATGAAAATGTTCTACGACGACTTTGACCAAAACGGAAGCACCGAA
>CBDULZ010000044.1:0-37401 GCA_965368185.1 uncultured Kriegella sp. | reverse complement strand
CGATGAAATTAATTGTTCAATGCTTCCGCTCCACCTACAATTTCAAGAATCTCATTGGTAATCGCAGCCTGTCTGGCTTTGTTATAGGTCAATTTTAATTGATCTCTCAATTCCGTAGCGTTGTCCGTAGCTTTGTGCATGGCTGTCATACGTGCCCCATGCTCACTAGCAAAAGAATCTCGGATTCCTTTATACAATTGTGTTTTAAGCGACTTCGGTATCAATTCTTCAACGATTTCAATCTTTGATGGCTCAAAAATATAATCGCTATTGCCGCTTTCAACATCTTTTACAGGAACAATCGGCAAGAATTGTTCTGTCATCACAATCTGAGTAGCCGCATTTTTAAACTTGTTGTAAACGATGTCAATTCTATCATAAGTACCAGAGGTAAACTTATCCATCAAATCTTCTGCGATTGCAGCGACGTTATCGAAGTTCAAATCATCATAAACCGAACTATGGTTGGCAACAATTGTATGCTTTTTTCCAAGAATATCATTAGCCTTCTTTCCTATGGCCATAAAATCGACCTGCTTGCCGGCGTAAGTCTCATTCGCCAAAACAATACTTTGCTTTATGATATTGGTATTAAATGCACCACATAAACCTCTATTTGAAGTTATGGCCACTACCAGAACCTTGTCAACGGTTCTGTCGTCTGAAAATTTGCTTCCCGAATCATCGTCCAAACTAGCACTGAGGTTCTGCAATAGTTCAGTCAGCTTATCTGCATACGGCCGCATTGCGGTTATAGCATCTTGTGCTTTCTTCAACTTGGCAGCCGATACCATTTTCATGGCACTGGTAATCTGCATGGTCGAAGATACCGATGCTATTCTATTACGTATTTCTTTTAAATTGGCCATTGTTTTTAATAATCTTTAGTAACTAGTAGTTAGACAACTTTTACTATATACTTACTACTCAATACTAATTAGCTTCTGTACTTTCCTGAAAGATCTTTGGCTACTGCCGTTAACGTATCGATAACTTCGTCGGTCAATTTTCCAGATTTCAAGGTATCCAATACATCTCTGTGCTTGACATTCAAGAATTCGATATAATCCCGTTCGAATTCTTTGACCTTTTCAACAGGTACATCACGCAACAAGTTTTTAGAACCTGCATATATGATGGCGACCTGATCTTCAACGGTAAACGGATCGTTCTGTGCTTGCTTTAATATCTCTACGTTACGTCGCCCCTTTTCGATAACATTCAAGGTTGCTGCATCCAAATCAGAACCGAACTTGGCAAACGCTTCTAGTTCACGAAACTGTGCCTGGTCTAACTTCAAGGTACCTGCCACTTTTTTCATTGACTTGATTTGCGCATTACCACCAACCCTAGATACCGAAATACCCACGTTGATCGCCGGACGCACACCTTGGTTGAACAAATCTTGCTCTAAGAATATCTGTCCGTCGGTAATAGAAATCACGTTCGTTGGAATGTACGCAGAAACGTCACCAGCCTGAGTTTCAATAATAGGAAGTGCCGTTAAAGAACCACCACCTTTTACCATGGGCTTCAACACATCGGGCAAATCGTTCATATTCTTTGCAATATTGTCATCGTTGATGACCTTTGCCGCACGCTCCAATAATCTGGAGTGAAGATAGAAAACGTCACCTGGATAAGCCTCGCGTCCCGGTGGTCTTCTTAAAAGGAGGGATACCTCACGATAGGCAACTGCTTGTTTGGATAAATCATCATATATAATCAAAGCAGGTCTACCTGTATCCCGGAAATATTCTCCAATAGAGGCACCTGCAAAAGGAGCATATACCTGCATAGGCGCAGGATCAGATGCATTCGCAGCGACAATCGTCGTATAGGCCAACGCACCCTTATCTTCTAAAACTTGTGCGATACCGGCAACAGTAGATGCCTTTTGCCCAATGGCAACATATATACAATATACAGGTTCTCCTGCATCATAAAATTCTTTTTGGTTCAAAATGGTATCGATACAAACCGTAGTTTTTCCGGTTTGACGGTCACCAATAACCAGCTCCCTTTGTCCTCTACCTACTGGAATCATGGCATCGATAGCCTTGACACCTGTTTGGAGCGGTTCAGTCACTGGCTCACGGAAAATAACCCCGGGGGCTTTTCGCTCCAAAGGCATTTCGTATGTTTTGCCGGCAATAGGACCTTTACCATCTATCGGCGCTCCCAATGTATTTACAACACGACCTACGATTCCTTCACCAACATTGATCGAAGCGATTCGCTGCGTACGTTTTACAGTCGCACCTTCTCCAATTTCTTTGGAGTGTCCCAAGAGCACCACACCTACATTGTCTTCTTCAAGGTTAAGAACGATACCTTCTAGTCCACCTTCAAACTCGACCAATTCACCATATTGGGCGTTCGCCAAACCGTAAACCCTGGCGATACCATCACCTACCTGTAAAACGGTTCCCACCTCATCTAATGTAGCGGTGGTTTTAAATCCTGATAATTGTTCCTTTAAAATTGCTGATACCTCAGCCGCTTTTACTCCTGCCATTTGTTCTAGACGTTAGACTTTAGACGTAAGACGATAGACATCTTTAATCTCAGTTGTTATTTATAGACTGTTTGTGAATTCTCTCTTTAAATTACTCAAATGATTGGCAACACTGGCATCGTATTGTAAATCTCCTACACGAAGTACGAACCCGCCAATAATATCCTCATCGATTACATTTTCCAAGGTGACCTCGTTGCCCGTAATTTGAGCCACTTGTTTTAATACCTTCTTTTCCAATGTCGAAGTCAAAGGAACTACTGTGGTGACATAAGCCACATCTTTACCCTTCAACTGCTCACTTAATATGCAATACTTCAACGCAACCTCGTTAAACATGCCAATACGTTTGTTGTCGACCAATAAATCGATCAAGCCATCTGTAATCTTATGGCTGCCTTTAAAAATAGCCTTCAGGGATTTCTTCTTGATAGCACTCTTTATAACGGGACTGGCCAACATACCCTGTAACTCCTTGCTATCGGAAATCGTGGCAAGTACCGAACGCATGTCTCTTTCGACCGCATCGGTAGCCTTATTTTCTTTTGCCAGGTCTAAAATGGCCTTGGCATATCGTGTAGCCGCTCTAGAATCGTTCATCCGTTGATTAATTCAATTTAATGTCGCCCAACATATTATCGACTAGCTTTAACTGCTTGTCTTTGTTCGACAATTGTTCTTTGATTATCTTTTCGGCAATTTCTATAGAAAGTTCGGCAACCTGATTCTTGATATCGGCGACTGCGGCTTTCTTCTCACTTTCTATGGCCGCCTGAGCCTGCTTGATCATTTTATCCCCTTCCGTTTTGGCCTGTTCTTTAGAATCAGCGATCATTTTGTTTTTTATTTCACGAGCTTCCTTTAGCATAGTTTCTCGCTCTGCCCGCGCTTCTTTCAACAATCTTTCACTATCTGCAGTAACATTCTGCATTTCCTTTTTGGCCTCCTCTGCCGATGCCAAAGCCTTTTTTATACCTTCCTCACGGTCGTTCACCGCATTCAGTATCGGTTTCCACGCAAATTTGCGAAGTAAGAAAAGCAAAAGTACAAACAGTACTATCTGCCAAATGAAAAGTCCGAATGAAAAGTCGTTTACTAGTTTTTCCATATCAATGCCCGCTCAAACGGGTATCTTTAAAGGTTATTTCAATGTTTAATAGCAATAATAAGCAGTTGCAACCAACCGTTACAACTGCTTATTTCGTTTTGGCTTATCCAGCAAAAATTGCGGCAAAACCAATTCCTTCAATAAGCGCCGCTGCAATCAACATCGCTGTTTGAATTTTACCATAGGCCTCTGGCTGACGGGCAATCGCTTCCATAGCCTTACCACCAATCATACCAATACCGATACCAGCACCGATAACGGCTAAACCTGCACCTATTACACTTGGAATTTCCATAAAATATATATTAAAAATTAAACATTCAAACTATACTATTGCCTTCTGAATTTAAGCACGACAATAGGTCATTACTCTATAAATGCGCCAATTCGGGCTCATCGTCATGGCCATGATCATGCTCTTCTGAAGCAAAACCAAAATACAAAGCGGCCAACATCGTGAAGATGTATGCTTGCAACAACGCCACCAACAATTCGATCATTGAAATGGCAAAGGACAGGCCAAACGATAATGGCCCCCCGACCCAACTCTTGAAAATAAATATCAATCCGATCAAACTCATCAAAACGACGTGCCCGGCCGTCATGTTCGCATACAAACGAATCAATAACGCAAAGGGCTTTATAAACAATCCTAAAATTTCTATAGGAACAAGAATAATGTATATTATCAATTTACCGAACCAGGGCATGCCATCGCCCAAAGGATCAAAAATGTGTTTCCAGTAATCTTTGGTCCCCGTAAAATTTGTAATCAAAAATACAATTACCGCCAAAGCCGTAGTCACGGCGATGTTTCCTGTTACATTGACTCCAAGGGGAGTCAAACCGAACATGTTCAAGAACCAAATAAAGAAAAATACAGTTAATAGAAAAGGCATATACCGTTTATACTTCTTCTCCCCGATATTAGCAATGGCAATATCATCACGAATATAGAGTACGATAGGCTCAAAGAAACGTCCCGCACCTTTCGGAATAGCACCGTTCTTATTGTAGCTTTTTGCCAAACTACCGAACAACCAGACCAGCAACAGCCCCGTAACCAACATCATCACCACACTTTTGGTTATGGAAAAATCCAGCGGTCGAACATTGGTAGGGTGGTGTTCCTCATCGTACGAAATTGTGCCGTTTGCATCGGTCTTATAAATTTTACTATGATACAACTTATAATGATTGCCATCTACCTCGGCCACAGTCTCACCATGATGAAATTCTGAGGATGAGAATATTTTCAATCCATCGTCCCACAAAATAACGGGTAATGGAAAACCATAATGGTGTACATCTCCATTTTCATCCGTATTTGAAAAGAGGTTGAAATCATGGGAATCCTGAAGGTGATGTTCTATGTATTCCTTAATCTCGGTTTTCTTGTCTTTGGCCGGCTCGGAATCGTTCTCTTTGGCGAAAGTATTGTTGCCCAAAAAAAGTGCGGCAGTCAGAAGTAATTTAAAAAGGAAGGTTATTCGCATGTCGCTCTAAAATATCGGTCTCTAAAAATCCGTGCAAATGTACGGTATTCTCTTAAAAAGAAAAAAGCATTTTAGAGGTTTATTTTGAGGCGATTAAGGAATCGCAAATTATTCCATTTTCTGGAGCATCTTGGCCGTAAAAACTGTCTCTACAACAAGACAGATCAAATACGGGATAAAAAAAGCGGCAAATTCGGAAGTATCAATTTCGCCATCGACCTTATAAGCGGGGTAAAACAAAATGAAAAAAAAGATAAATTTTAAAAAACTGCCCGCCATGAAAATAAATCCTATTTGTGTCTTTAAACGGTTTCTAAGACTATATAGACCAACATAAATAGTAGCAGCCAACAGAAAATTGATGACATATGACAATACAATCTTATCATCGTACTTTTCAAGCCCAAGGTTAGATAGGCACGAAACATGGATTACAAAAACAAGTACGAGTAAAGCAACTATTATAACTAGGAAAGAAAGTATCGGATTTACTTTGGCCATCAATATTTAATTCGTTTCAGTTGCCGCAAAACTAACCAAATAGAAATTGCCACACCCAAAAGTGTGGCAATAGCCGTAAAAATTCGTTTTTCGTTTTGGTAATGGTCATCTAACCAAATGCCCCCTTTGGCCGCCAAAAAAATAATGGCACCCATTTCAAAGGCAATGCCAGAAAGCATTGCTACATTCTTTAGGTTATTGTTCTTACGAGGCTTTTGCGGGCTCATTGCTAGTGCTACTAGAGCTCATCGAAGATTTGAATCCGCCTGAAGAAGCCACGCTTGAACTGCTCGAACCTGCACTACTAGACCCGCCTTTACCTTTCATGGTACAAGAAGCATTAAAAGTAGCGCCCGGTTCAACGGCCAATTTGGTTACCGCTACCGTTCCCTCAATAACCGCAGATGATTTAAGGGAAAGCAAATCTGAAACTAAAAGCTCGCCATTAAAACTTCCTTCAATATCGGCATTGACACATTCTACCTTGCCTTTGATGTAACCGTCTTTACCTATAACTACCTTTCCGGAAGTCTTTAAGTTACCATCTAATTTTCCGTCAATTCTAAAATCAGCTTCGGAAACAATTTCTCCTTTGATCTTAGTGTTTTTTTCAATTCTGTTGGGTTGTCCGCCTATTTCGCTCATAGTTCTTGGTTTTTTGTTGTCTGAAAACATTTTTATGGTTTTGGGGTTAAAATTTGATTTTTATACTCTTGTAGGTTTTTATGTACTTGAATGGTCTTATAGTTAGACGATAAAATTACAAAATTCTCATTATCAACTCTGTAATCCTTGTTAATTTTTAGTAATTCGGCATAGCCTAATGCGAAATCCTTAGATTTGAATCCGTGCACTACTACAAATTCATCTTCCAAATTGTAAATATCCTTCGACACATCGTTTTTATATCTCAAGTCTTTGATTGATCGTTCTAAAAGCTTCATTAGGCGCAAAGCGACTTCATCGTTATATCGTTTAAAAGGAAACACCACTTTCCAATTGCCTGTACCTTCCGAACCTGTTTCATGCGAAAAATCTTTAGGCTCCAACTTTGGCAATTGTTCGGCTACCATTTGCTCGGCCTTTTTTCCTTCGGGACTGTTCGGATAGGTCAAAGCCACATAGTTCAGGGCTTCTTTAAAAGGCTCGTACCCCTGTAGTCTGCCTATTGCATTGGCCTTTAGCATTTCAAATTTCGGGACAATCGGGTCACCGGTGTATTTACTAATATTTTCCTCGGCTCCCGTAATCACCGCTAAAAATTCTTGATTCCGATACTTTTTAAATAATGCCGCGTAACGCGCCTCGGGACTGTCAGAACTATCGGCCAGAACGGCCTGGGGGTTCAACAATATTTCGGCATATCGCGAATCGGGATGGTTTTGTACTATATTTGATTTCATACCTGCCATCAACGGACTTCCTTCTTCCTCGTATATTTTGTACAAATTATATTTGGAAGGTAGTATCAGGCGTTCTTCAGGTTCAGCTGCGAGAACCTCTTCCAACTTTCCGGCTGCCAGCAAGTTTTCCTTAAACTTTTCCTTATAAATCAACCCTAGCTGATAATTGGCAAAATTGCGTTCGGAATGTAGGCTGTCGATTACCGAGACGTCACTGGGAATCCGCTCCATATAAAAATCGAGTGAATATTTTTCATCCCCCACGGGCTCACTGGTTTCAACAGAGGCATCGGCCACGGCATTCTCCGATATATCAAAAGGCAAAGATTTGCTTTTCGTACTCCAACGCCAGTCATCTTCCAACTCGCGATTTCCCCATTTTCCGACAAAATCAGTCTTGCCGTATCCTAGGGCAGTAATATTATAGAAGTAAAATTTGCCCTTGTTCTCTTTTCCTCCCTTGGTTTCACCAAAAGCGGCAAAACCAGCGGATTGCCGCTCTTTATCTTTTTGTTGCGCCGCTTCGTCTACACGTCTTAATTCTGCAATATAATCTTCAAAATAAGCCACTCGGTCATCAGGGCTCATCTCGTACAACGTAATTACACTGTCGGCAAAATGAACGATGTCTTCATAATTAATGACATCTTCGAGATTGTCAAGTTTCTTTTTTACGGCACGATATTTTTTTGTGTTTTCCGGCAAATTGCTAAGCACGCTATCATAATAAGCACCTGCCGCTCTATAGCCGTTCTGATCGAAATTATATTCGGCCAAGTTTTCATAGTTTAGCGCATTCAGCTTCGGTTCGTTCGGTGTTGCCCGTAACGACCTATTGAAATACAACAATGCCAGACTATCTGATTCTTGTTCTAAATGGTATTCCGCCAATTGCCTGTAAATCGTGTGTAAAAATGGACGGTTCTCCCTATTCTCTTCAAGATCTGTCAAATACGCCAACAGTTCTTCGCTATTTTCATTTGTAATTTCGGTATTGCGTATTTTTTCGACCTCGGCATTGATCATATACACCCTTGGCGATTTTCTATTTAAATCTATAACCTTATCAAAAGCATAATTGGCACTATCTTTATACCCCAGTTGATTGTACAACTGCCCAATGATATAATAGTACCTTCCTTTCTCTGGATTTTTTTTGGTATAATAGGAAGCAATCTTTAATTGTTGTACTGCCGTATCAATGACCTTCAAGTTAATATAGGCCTGTGCCATCATGGCCCTGGCATCGGCGTAGTCTTGATCTTTCAGCTTTTCGAACTTCATCAAGCGCTTTAAGTTTTTTATGGCCAATTCTTCGTTTTCTAACCTAATATTCACCTTTTCGCGCCAAATATGGGCCTCGTTCAGCTTATCACTATACGTATATTTATTGATAATATAATTAAACGCCTCGAGGGCTGGCATGTAGCGTTGATCGAAATAACGTGCCTTGCCCAACAATAGAAAAGATTCGTCGGTCCGTGGATTACGTTCTTCATCCTTGATATCCATACTGTGTTTTTGTATGGCTTTTGTCGCTTTTTCTTCAGCAATGATGAAATTCGGGTTATTGTCTTCGGAATCTAGTTTGATATCCTCGGTTACTTCAAGGCGTTCAACGGGAAGCACTTCCCAATAATCGTCTTTATAACTTGCATTTAACGACTCCCGCCCTTCTTCAAAAGCGATATTGCCGTTGTACAGCACATTATATTTGGTATTTAGCCCATGCCAATTTCGATTCAGAAATGCATCTTTTTTGGTAGAACAGGCGTTAAAAACGATGCCCCCCAGAATCGAAAATATAATAAGTTTACAACTAGCCTTCAAAATGGTATATATGCGTACTTAAACTTAACTGAAAAAGAACAGGATTATTATGTAGTTGGTCGATAAAATTAAAAACGGTAAGAGCTAAGATCTATTGATGATTTACAAACCTATTGGTCTCTTGATTTTTTGATTGGGGCATACAATACCAAAAATTATTGGTTTCACCGCAAATTTTTAGTCATTTATCCTATTCTTGCAGTTATTATGATCAGCTATCCCATTATAAAACCGACTGAAAAGTTGGAAATCACCATTCTATCATATGGGCCGCCAGATTACCAGGCTGTCAGCGTTCTAGAGTTGGAAACGCCTCTATTGTATTTCCCTTTGTATGCAATAGGAGATAATCCCACATATTTTTTAAAAAGCGTACGAAAGGCCTTTTGATCGGCATAACCGACCTGATACATGACCTCGCTAACATTTTGTTGGGTCGATTCCAGACTCTTTTTGGCGGCTTCTACCTTTACGCGCTGTATATATTCAAGCGGTGTATTTTGAGTGGCCTTTTTAAAACGCCGAACAAAGTTTCTTCGGCTGATGGAATACCGATAGGCTAATTTTTCAACTGATATCTTTTCGGAAACATTGCCTTCGATAAAGCTCTGCGCTTCCTTGATGGCTTCATCCTCGTGGTTTTTTTGTCCCTGAAAAATGGCAAACTGGTTTTGATCGACCCGATCGATCTCTATCTCGAACAGTTTTGAAAGATAAATGGCCGTGGCCCTTCCGCAATATTTCTCGACAAGATGCAACATCAAATTGAGAAAGGAATAGGCCCCGCCACTGGTATAGATTCCGTCTTCGTCGGTCACTACTTTGTGCGATACCAAATCTACTTGAGG
Organism: uncultured Kriegella sp.; assembly: GCA_965368185.1. Taxonomy (GTDB): domain Bacteria; phylum Bacteroidota; class Bacteroidia; order Flavobacteriales; family Flavobacteriaceae; genus Kriegella. The sequence continues at coordinate 27,697 of CBDULZ010000044.1, read as the reverse complement.
ATACAACTGCCTAAATAGGTCCATACCTGCCCAATGCGTTGCACATTGTTTTCCATCGACCAGGCCGGTTTCCGCCAAAACAAATGCGCCCACGCACATACTACCCACCTCGGCTTTATGATGGTTTCTTTGTTTTTTTATCCAAGGGATAGCCGAGGCATTTTCTTGAATGCATTCCAACAAGGTATCGGGTTTTACGGCAGGAATAAGAATGAGATCCGTTTTTTCAATGGTATCGATAGTGGCATCGCAATGAATGCTAAAGGCGCCATCGTATAATATCATATCCTTTTCCAATCCGACCAGATGAATATCAAAAAAGTCGGTTTTGCGCTGACCGGTCTGTTTTAAAAATTGATTGGCCGCGGAGAAAACTTTAAAAGGACCCACCACATTGCTAAGAATGGCATTTCTTTTCGGAACAAGAATACTTACATGTTTCATAGGGTTAACTCTTTTTAATTATGAACTAGTTTAAACTTTTAGTCTCATCAACTGTCACCAGATATCTTGGGTGGTCGTAGTTTATTTCACCACCTAGGGGTTTTACTCAAAAATACGTTTCTTTTTTGGCACAATCAACCCCCTTAAGTGACTGATTTAGCCATATGTAAATTGTCGCGTATGTCGTAGCTTTGAGATAATGATAAAAAGGCAATGGTGGAGTTGGAGCTATTTATAGGCATCAGGAATACATTTTGCAAGAACGACAATGGGGTAACCGAAGGTAGAATGATGAGTTCCCCCGCCATACATTATAACAACAAGGTTTTTGCCTTCCTTTCACGCAAGAACAAAATGGTCTTTAAACTGGGAAAGGATTATCCGTCGGATAAAATAGATTTTGAAATCAAAGAATTCAGTCCCTTTAAAAATAAGAAACCCCTAACTGGTTGGTTCGAAGTAGATTATAGGTACCAGAATCAATGGGAAGCACTTTGTGCCGAGGCTTTGGAAATAATTAAAACGAACAATTAAATCTAAATATGGGCGAAAAAGGAAGTAAGCTAGCACAAGATTCTGTTTTAATGACAGAACTGTTGATGAGTAAATTAGAGCCTATCGGAGGTATTACGGCCAAGAAGATGTTCGGTGGACACGGAATTTTCCATGAAGGAAAAATGTTCGGTATTGTTGATTCTAAAGGTTACGGATATTTAAAGGTAAACGATTTAAATAAAGCCGACTTTGAAGAAGAGGGATCACAACAACATGGAAAGATGCCTTATTTTTCTATTCCCGCTAGCGTATTGAACGATGATGAAAATCTTATTGCATGGGCTCGCAAAGCACTGCCTCGCTAATAAAAATGAACTATGATCACCTCAGCATATTCCTCTTTTTTTGACGAGCTTTCGCAGCATAATAACAAGGAATGGTTTCATGCGAATAAAAAGCGATACGAGCACGATATAAAAATGCCCTTTTTAAATCTTCTTGACAGGTTGATACCCAAGTTAATGGAATGGGATGATCGTATACTATCGGACCCAAAAAAAGCAGTATTCAGAATTAACAAGGACATTCGATTTTCAAAAGATAAGTCGCCCTATCATACGATTATGAAAGCTGGATTTTCACCCAATGGAAAAAAATCGATTTACCCAGGCTATTATCTGGGAATCGACGCCTCAAAAGTACATGTAGGAGGAGGCCTGTTTATGCTTCAACCTGCGAATCTCAAGATTGTTAGGGAGAAAATTGCAAAAGACACCGATGCCTTTCTTAAAATTGTCTCATCGAAAGAGTTTAAAACGGCATTCACAGTGTTAAAAGGAGAGAAATCAAAACGATTGGACAAAGGCTTGCTCGATGCCGCCGAAAAAACGGCATTGGTGTATAACAAACAATTCTATGCCATGGCCGAGTTTCCATTACATGACCATTATTCCTCAGATAACCTTCCGCAACTTATTTTAGATTATTTTGAGAAAATCAGACCATTAAACATTTATCTGAATACAGCTTTAGTAACATAAATTAGTGTTAACCCGACCCTGAGATACATTCAGGGCTAAAAACAAACAATTATGACAACACAGGAAGTCGCAAACACGTTAGTAGACTATTGTAAACAAGGGAAGTTCAACGAGGCCATCAACGAACTTTATTCGAATGACATCGTTAGCATTGAACCGGATGGGGCTCCGACCAAAGAAGTAAGGGGGTTGGAATCTGTTTTACAAAAGACCGAACAGTTCAACAATATGGTAGAAGAAATGCACGGAATGGAAATCTCCGGACCTTTGGTTGCCGATAAATTTTTTACATGCGCCATGAAAATGGACATCACCTTTAAGGGAGCACCTCGAAGTACTATGGAAGAAATCTGTTTATATCAAGTAGAAAACGGAAAAATTGTACGGGAAGAATTTTTTTTCACTCCCATGAATCCCGGAGGATGATTAATGAAAATGGTGTTTAAAAGGTCTTATCTATCAAGTATTTTCAAGACACGAAGCAATAATCAGTACTTTTTTGGTAATCACATAGCAGATTTCTTTACTCTCCTCGTAATGACCATTTGCTTTGATTTTTTAAACGCCCTTTTTTTATCCCGCAAAGAAAATTTCCAGTTCGCGCAGCGTTTCCGTCGAAGTTTGAATATCCTTAACAATTTCACCTTTGTTCAAAACAACGATGCGCTCACAAACTTCGGTAACATGAATAAGGTCATGACTTGACACCAAAATGGTAACTTCGTTCTGGGCGGCCAAATCTTTAATAATTGTTTTTAACCGAATTTGAGTTGAAGGGTCAAGATTGGCAAAAGGTTCATCTAAAATAATTACTTCCGGATTGCCGATAAATGAAGCTACGATACCTGCTTTTTTCTGGTTTCCTTTTGAAAGGTCACGCAAATACTTCTTTTGCCCCAATATTTCATCGTGAAAGAAATCTTGGAAATTGGCCAACAAGGCGTCAACATCTGCTTTATTTTGACCTCGCAGTTCCCCGATAAAATAAAAATATTCCTCTGGGGTCAAATATCCTATTAGAAAACTCTCATCGATAAAGGCCGAGGTAAAGGGTTTCCACAATTCGCTTTTATCGACCTGTACGCCATGGTTTAAAATCTCACCTGTGGTCGGTTGGATCAAATCTAATAAAAGACTAAAAAAGGTGGTTTTTCCTGCTCCATTGTTCCCAACGAGTCCGAAGCTTTGTCCCTTGGAAATTTCAAGTTCATCTACGTTTAAAATGGTCTGTCCGCTATATTGTTTTGTAAGATTCTGTACCGTTATCATAGTTTAAGTTTCAAATTGAACGGCTTTTTTAACCGCATTTTGCACATTATTTACTCTATATTCAAGAAGTTTGTTTATAGGCCAAGAGCGTCTTGTATTTCTCTTTCTTATAAATTTTTTCGATTTTCTTAAAAACAATATTCTTAAAGGCAAAGCCAATTACTCCGGCTAGTGCCACAAAAATATATCCAGCGGTAGAATTGATGAGATAGTGTCCCAAGGCATAGATCAACAGGGGGAGTAACATCTTCGGTATGGTCAGCAACAATGTTTTTAGATTAAAGGATTGTTTATCCCCAAAGGCCTTTTTATTGGAAGTCAAATCGATCGGAGTTTTGATATAAGCCCCACCCCAGAGCACCAAATACGAATTTACCCCCATGTTATAAACAGCGCCCACCAAAATTGCCAGATAGGCATCAATACCAAAATAAAGGTAAAAGGACGCAATTAAAGTGCTTATTAAAGTGGCTATGACCACCAGATACCATTTTGAATTCAAATAATCTTTATAAGTAATGTTTTGACTCATCATCAAAGGGTAGTACGCACTATCCCAACTAGGCACAAACTGCCCAAAAGTAAACAGGAAGCCCCCAGAAATGAACAAACCGGCAAAAATGCTCCATATCGGGCCTTCATAAACTTCCACGGCCCCGGTAAAGAAAAACAGTCCGTAAAATAGAAAAAGTATGCTGGTTATAACAGTCGTTTTCGAGCGCTTGTTCCTTTTAATCAGTTTGATGTCGTTTTTTAAGAAAACCCCAAGATTACCAAAGCGATCAAGCCAAGTATACTCTTCGGTCTGTGCAACGGTCATTTTTTGGGCCAGGCCAGCATCAAGGTACATGTGCTTTTTGAAGTAGTTGAAGGCCGTAACAAATAGTACGACCAAAAGAGCCCAAGAAAAAATAGCCGTCCAAGGAAAATCATATAAAGCATCGAAAATCGGTGCCGTATACAGCGTAATATCAAAAAAGCCATAATACTGGCAAATGCCCAAGACAGCGAATAGAATAGCCATCGGGTAAAGTATGCTGTCTTTATTATTTAAAAGAATATTGAAAAGGTTGTTGCAAAAAATAAGCGCCATAATGCCCAAATGCCACCCAATCACCCCCAAGGGGGAATATCCTTCCACTAGCAGCACAATGGAAAATGGCACAAAGAAAAAAGCGTGTCCAAAGTTAAAAAAAGATACTGCGGTCTTGCATAATGAATAGTGTACCACTTGACTTTTTTTAAAAGGGAGGTACAACAAGGGTTTAATATTTGTTATGGGCATTTTTTGCAGGCCATACCGAAAACCAAGGTCTACGGCCAAGTAATAAATCAAAAAACGGTTTACGAATTGAAGTGGGTCTTCTTGAACCGATTTTTCGATAAGGTAGTATGCACCGACCCCTAGACCCAAAAAGACGACAATAAAATAAAGAGCCAAAAAACCCATAAAAATCTTAAAGACCAGATTGGTCTTAAAAGAGGCCGCCCTAACAAACGACTTCCACTGCAGGTTTATAAAGTGTTTGAACATGGTGCTATGGAATCAACGGTAGATTAGTGCCGTACTTTTGTATTTTGTTACAACTACGGAACGATTTTATACTTTAGGATAGGCTTCGCTAAAATTCCTTCGGCTTTTTCCTTCGAAAGTTTTGACCACTTTCAAACTATTTATTGGACAAATTTAACAACGAATGTTTCAATAATGTAAGCCTCTGGTATGTTTTTTACGGTTTCCGTTTTAAATCGTCACGCCATTGCTTAATTTTGCACCCCATTAATATCTATTCCAATAGACCAAACATCTTTGCATGGCAGATTTTCATTCATTACCAGTAAAACACATAAAAGCGCTTACCCCCAGTTCTGTGGCGATTACCTTTAGTATTCCTAAAGAATTAATACAAACTTTTGATTTTATTCCCGGGCAATATATCACCATTAAAAAGGAAATCAAGGGTAAGGAGCTTCGTCGGGCTTACTCGATCAGTTCATCTCCGAAGAGCGATTGTTTTACCATCGGAGTTAAAAAGGTTGACAAAGGCGGATTTTCAGATTACGCCCACACCAAATTAGCAGTAGGCGACATGCTGGAAGTGATGCCTCCGGAAGGAAGGTTCACTTTTAATCCTACTTCCAATACTCCAAAAAAAATCATAGCCTTTGCGGCGGGAAGCGGTATTACCCCAATTATGAGCATCGCCAAAGCTGTTCTGCAAAGCCACCCCAAGAGCCAAATGGTTCTGGTATACGGTAATAAATCGTATAAAGAAACCATGTTCTATACCGAATTGGTAAAATTGGAACTCGATTATGCCAATCGGTTTTTTGCTTACTTCACCAACAGTCAGACTCAAGAAAACAACTCACTTTTTGGTCGTATTGATACTTCTACCGTCAATTATGCCATAAAAAACAAGCACAAGGACACCGATTTTGACGCCTATTATCTTTGCGGGCCTGAGGATATGATTCATTTGGTAAAAGGCACCTTAAAGGATAATGACGTTCCTGAGGATAAAATTCATTTTGAACTATTTACCACAACTGAAATTTTAGATGAACTCCCGGAAAAACCAGATGGAAAGACTGACCTTACGGTTATTGTCGATGATGAGGAGTTTTCCTTTTCAATGAACAAAAACACCTTGGTACTTGATGCCGTGCTCAAAGAAAACATCGATGCACCCTATTCATGTCAAGGCGGCGTATGTAGTAGTTGTATTGCGAGAATAAAAGAAGGCAAGGCCGAAATGGTCAAAAATCAGATCTTGACCGATGGTGAGATTGCCGAGGGTCTTATTCTGACCTGTCAGGCACACCCGTTGACACCAACTTTGACGGTAGATTATGATGATGTTTAGTCGACGTGTAACACTTAAGTGGATTAACAAATGGTACTCAACCGACCAATGGTTATTGATTGCTATTGTTCACTCTTTACTCTTAACTGTACCTTAACAACTCTTTACTTTTATTTCGAAATCAACTCTTCTAATTTTCTCATCCCATAATCATACCCGATGGTATAGGCCTTTTCAATACCCTTCCGGTCTAAAACGCCTATTTTTTCCAGTTCCTTAAATTCTAACAGCAGATTACAGCTTTCCATCTTTTTCTGGCTAGTTGCATAAATCATCAAACCTGTAACTCGCCCTGTAATCTGCCACGAATTTTTTAATTCGGTTTTTTGGAGTCCGCCCACTGTTGAAACGTTGCTTCCGATGAGAAAATCGACCTTTTCCCTTACCGGTTCCGAAGGAAAGTTATTCATAATGCCCCCATCGGCATACAATTGCCCATTTAATTCCACCGGACTAAAAACAGGGGGCAAGGCCGCTGAGGCCAACAATGGGCGAATCAACTCCCCACTTGAAAAAAAGGTCTGCTCTCCCTTCTGCAAATTTGTTGCCACTACGTAAAGCTTCCTACTTAATGCTTCAAAACTATCTTCGGAAAAATATCCCCTAAAAATATCAAAGTACCTATCGGTGTCAATAAAACCAGGTTTTAAAATGGTAAGAAAATTGTATTTAAAAAGTGGGGTCTCTTTAAAGAATGCCAACATTTCAGGTACCGAATTGCCATTGGCGTATAGCGCCCCGACCAAAGCACCGACACTACTACCACTTACCACCCCGGCAGACAGGCCATTCGCTTCCATTGCCTTTATCAAACCGATGTGGGCCATACCTCGAACACCACCTCCTGAAAGAACCAAACCGATGGATTTTGACGTCAAGATTTCCCTGTGGGCTGTCGTGCGCTTCATACATACAAATGTAGAGAGTTAAAGCCCTTTGGCCTAAAATTCACCAATTATTCGTTAATAGTTACGGACTGTCCGGTCGTCGATCCCTGAGATAATGATCATTTTACTATATAAACTTCCCTTTGGTCTTATTTTTTGTGTTCCTTGTCCCATAAACACGATAAAGACAACGCTTAAAACATATATATAAAAACCACTTGGTCGAAAACATTGAATCTTAATATTTCGTTTACTTTCGATGTAATGAAAAAAAATAGCTGCGACCAAATGGAAGTACAGGAAGTTTATCGTAATTTGAATACGAATGCAGGAATCTGAACTACATACTACCGCCATATTGGTGTTTGCCCATTCTTCGGAAGAGGAAATAAAACATAAAAAAATTGCCAAAGGCGGCCTACTTTTCGATGTACTTAACCGTCATGTGCTCGATGTGTCGGAAAAAAGCGGATTACCTTATTTTCATTTTTCCGAAGAGAGACAAAGAGGAAACTCTTTTGGGGAGCGCTTTACCGACGCCATACAATATGTTTTTGACCAGGGGTTCGACAACGTTATTACTATTGGCAACGATACCCCTCAATTGAAGGCTTCCCATATTTTAAAGACCATTACACTACTGCATCAAAACAAGTTGGTTCTTGGGCCATCGGCAGATGGAGGTTTTTACTTGATGGGGTTACAAAAGACTGGATTCGACCCATCTGCTTTCAAAAATTTACCTTGGCAGACTTCGCATTTAGGCAATGCCTTGAAAGAGCAAGCTACATATGCCGCTTCCAATATCGTTCAACTCGAAAGACTGCACGATATCGATACGGAGGCGGATTTGGGGTTGCTAATCAAATTTACCCGTAACCTACATGTCAGTATTTATAAGATTTTGATTGCCCTCATTACTTTGAGCATCGAAATAAGGCATGTCATTATAATGTTGGTCAAGGAATTATACTTCATAAAGTACCAAAATAAAGGCTCCCCAATCTACCAAAAGGGATAATTCCCTGCGTATACGTTTTGTTTTAAGGAACCGTTGTTTCTTCCTCTTTATTTTAAATTTTACTTCCAACGGGAATACTCCAGCATATGGATATTCGGTAGGGAATATTTCTAAATACTATAAAAAATAAAATTATGGCAAATACCTATTACGACCCCGCAGATCTTCGAAAATTCGGAAACATCACGGAGTGGAGCGAAGAACTGGGCGAAAAATTCTTCGATTACTACGGCAAGGTTTTCGAGGAAGGAGCACTTTCTGCCCGGGAGAAGTCATTGATTGCCTTAGCGGTCGCCCATGTGGTCAAATGTCCGTATTGCATCGACGCCTACACCAAAGACGGGCTTGAGAAGGGCATCACAAAAGAAGAAATGATGGAGGCCGTACATGCTGGTGCTGCAATTGAAAGTGGGGCAACCCTTGTACATGGGGTAATGATGATGAACAAGTATAACAAACTCTCAATGTAAAAGGCAAGATATGGTAAAGGCAAGGAGGTAATTAATAAGTTTAATACAACCCCAGGCCTTGTATTCCATGCTTATCAAAGAGGTTAAACGTGAAGGAAAATATAGACAAAAACAATGGCTACAAAATCATTAAAGGCAAGACATAACGAACTTGCCCAAAACAATAAACAACTTGAAATTCTCGAAGGAGGAATTTTTGCAGAGGGCGAACTACCGTATTTTAAGGACAAAATTGCCAACATCGGAAAGTTTCCGCTGCGACCGAAAAAGCTTGAAATACTTCAGATCAATGTAGGCTACATGTGCAATCAAGTATGTGCGCATTGCCATGTGGATGCAGGACCCGACCGGAAAGAAATCATGACCCGAGATACAATGAAACTATGCCTTGAAGTCATAGAGAATACAGGAGCCCATACGTTGGATCTGACTGGAGGTGCCCCTGAAATGAATCCAGATTTCCGCTGGTTCGTAGAGGAAGCGGCCAAAGCAGGTATTCAAGATTTTATAGTGCGCTCTAATCTAACGATATTGCGGGCCAACAAAAAATATTTCGATTTACCGGAATTCTTTAAGAAGCACAACGTTCATATTATCTCCTCCATGCCACACTATACCAGGGGCAAAACAGACAAACAACGGGGAGATGGTGTTTTTGATACCTCTATCAAGGCATTACAAGAACTGAATGCAGTGGGATATGGCATGCCCGACAGCCCGTTACGGTTAGATTTGGTTTATAATCCTTCAGGGGCCTACCTTCCTGGAAACCAAAGTGCAATGGAACGGGATTTTAAAAAGGCGCTGAAGGAAGATTTTAATATTAGCTTCCATCAACTATTTGCTATCACAAACCTGCCTATCGCACGTTTCTTAGACTATTTGATTGCCTCCGAAAACTACGAGGACTATATGTATGCCCTAGTCGATGCCTATAATTCCACCGCAGTTGAGAGCGTCATGTGCACCAATACCATTTCTATCAGTTGGGATGGTTGGCTGTACGATTGCGACTTTAACCAAATGCTCGGTTTAAAAGTCGCAAGTAAAGTCAAGCATATCAAAGATTATAACGAAGCCATTCTGAACGACAGAAACATTGTTATTTCTCAACACTGCTATGGTTGCACCGCCGGAGCCGGCAGCAGTTGTCAGGGAGCAGTAACAAAACCTTAACCTTAGAGACTGTTTTGAAATTCCATTCATGAAAAAATTATCGAAAGACAAAATCGATTTACAAAATTACCTAAGGCAACAGGGTTGGCTAAATCCCCATGAGCAAATAGCTTCCGTGGAAGTTCCCGGGGAAGGCAACATGAACTTTACGCTTCGTATTGCTACCGGCCATCGTACTTTTATTATTAAACAAAGTCGCGATTATGTGGAAAAGTACCCCCATGTTGCGGCACCTCAGGAAAGAGTGCTTCGTGAAGCGGAATTTTATAAACTTATAAAAACGGAACCATCATTAAATAAAATGATGCCTTCGCTTATTGGATTAGATAAAGCCAACAGCGTGATGGCGATGGAAGACCTGGGCGCTGGATCAGATTACACTTTTTTATATAAAGAAGGTCGGTCAATCGATAAAGATGAGCTATTCGATATCATTACATTTGCCGCAACCTTGCATACAAGTGTGGACATCGATTCGGTCATTTCCCCCATTTGGAATCGAAAGATGCGAAAATTGAACCATGAGCATATCTTTCTTTATCCTTATTCAAGTGATAACGGAATCGATCTAGATCAAATACTCCCTGGGTTAAAGAAGGTAGGAATTTCATTTTCAAAAGATGATGTTTTGAAAACAAGGGTTATGCGATTGGGCAAACGCTACCTCGCCGATGGCGATACGCTGTTACATGGCGACTATTTTCCTGGCAGTTGGCTAAAAACAGCCAATGGAATTAAGGTCATTGATCCCGAATTCTGTTTTTTCGGATTTCCCGAATTCGAAATTGGAGCCACCATTGCCCATTTGAAAATGGCCGACCAACCTCAAAAATTGATCAACAATGCGCTTAGGCACTATAAAACCCTAGCGAAATTGGATAATGACCTATGTGCCCAATTTACTGCCATTGAAATCATACGACGATTATTAGGGTTGGCACAACTGCCTCTAGAAATTGATCTGGCCAAACGTATTGAATTGTTGGAAACTTCAAGGGAATGCCTGCTGCGGTAATTATTGTCAAAAAAGGCGATTGTACTGTTTATTTGAACATCTCTTCTTTAGATGCAAATGCAATTTCTTTTCTAAATAAATCATTTTTGTAGGAAAAAACCTTCCCTTAATCCGATAAATAAACCCGTTAAACTGACCAGTCGGTCGGTAACATCTTTTTAAAAATAGGTCATTCATCGAGATTCTATCATTTAAACGATTTTCTTGTGAATTACGTCCTTAAATATTGAAGGAGTTCGCATACCGAGGGTTCTTTGTTACAGACCTCAGGGTCTAATTTTAACCCAAAACCCAAATCTTATGAACAAGAGTCTAAAACGTATGGCAACCATGAACCGAATGCAGGTTACCGGTCTAGAATTATTTTACAAAAAAGGATATTACAACACGAGTGTAGATGATATTCTAAAAGAACTATCCCTTTCTAAAGGTGCCTTTTATTATCATTTCGATTCCAAGGAAGACTTTCTTATCCAAATCATTGAAAATTTGCTTACCCGAAAAGTGTACAGCATGTTGATCGAGCCAATAGAAGGCCATGCAAATACATTGGATCTTATTACCGAATGTTTTGATGATGCACTTGAAACCGCCGTTCACAATGAAATGGACTATGGTTTTGTCTTAAGCAACTTTATCAATGAGTTTAATGGTCGAAACCCCGAGATCATGAAACATTTGAACAATATTCTCCAAATATGGGAAGTTAATCTAGTCTCGGCACTTCAAAAAGGAAAGTTTAATGGAAACATTGATAGACATGTGGATGCTGAAGGTGTAGCCGTGTATTTGATAAGCTCTTATATCGGCATACGAACCTTAATGGTAGAAACGGCACCAAGCGCCCGTAAATATCGCTACATGTCACAATTGAGGCAATATCTTAGGTCTATGGAACCCAGAAATGTTGCTGTATAGAAAAAAACTACGCTGTTTTAAGCAACATAGCTTTGATTTTATCCAAGACTGTTTCAGGTGTAATGGTTGCCATACACCTTTCGTACCCCTCTGGAAGTTTATTTCCGTAAACCGATGTTGGTATCAAAGGGAATTTATCCCTGTCAGACACCAGTGTGTTGCCTTCATTTTGGCCTACGGGAGCGAAACCTGCAAAGGGGTGGGTTACCCCCCACAAGGTTAAAGTGGGTATACCATACATAGCGGCTAGATGCCCATTGCCACTGTCCATTGATAACATCAAATCAAGATTCGATATTAGCGCCAATTCCTCTTCAAAGGAAAAAATACCCGCAACATTTATGCAATTCCTGAATTTTGTTTCCCACAGCTCAAACTGCTGTTGTTGATCATTTCCACCACCAAAAAACAAAATTTTTAAATTCTGGGAAGCATCAAGTTGGGCAACCACACGCTCCATCAAATCTAGTGGATACATCTTTCCAGGGAAAGCCGCATAGGGAGCGATTCCCACCAATTTTTGCTTCCTTCCTCCAATGAGTTCCAATGCCTTTGCCGATAGGGCCAGTTTTGGCAGATGATCAATTTTGCGTAAATCTACAACAATGCCGAATTGGGCGAAAACTTCGCAATACCGCTGATGTGTTGTACGTAAAGGTTTGAAAACCTTGTTTTTGTATGTGGTAAGTGCCTTCTTTTCTTTCCGTCCCTTATCAATTTGAACGAATGGTATATTTCCGAAATTAAAATATTGCTTTAAAACATTGCTCCGAAGCACATTGTGCAAATCGGCAACGTAATCAATTCTCAGTGCTTTGAGTTCCCTGTACAATTGCCACAGACCGAGTACGCCTTTATGCCTTCCTTTGACGTCGGCCTCATATACCTCGACATTTTTCAAATCAACAAACATCGGCTTAAAAAATGCTTTGGTCAACATTGTGATTTTAACGTGGGGATAGCGTTTGCAGATCTGAGCGAGCACAGGTACGACCATAGCCACGTCTCCCATTGCAGACAAACGGATTACCAGAATATGAAGCGTTTTGGCCGAATGGCTGTTTTCGTGTTGAGAAGAAGTGTTTTTATTGTGTGCCACGAAGCACAGGGTTTAATTGCTCGTCATTATACATCTTCATTTGCTTGTAGACTTTCATATATTTTCTACCCGTTTCAATGTCTTCAAGCAATTGGTCTATTGCCAACGAAAGATCTTTCCGTTGCTCAACCAGTACACTCAGTTTTAGCCGACACTTTTCCCGATGGGTTTCGGAAGCGTCCGCTCTGTTGGCCTCTTCGTTCATATGATAAATCTTTAAGGCCAAAATAGAAAGTCGATCGATGGCCCAAGCCGGACTTTCCGTATTTATCGTAGCGTCATCCCCTATTTCTACCGAATGGTATTTTTTAAGGAAATAACTATCGATATACTCTACCAAATCAGTTCTATCTTGATTGCTGGCATCAATTTTTCGCTTGAGCCCTAGCGCTTCACCCGGATCTATATCGGGGTCGCGAATGATATCTTCATAATGCCATTGCACAGTGTCTATCCAATTTTTCCGATAGAGTAGATGCGCAATATCCTCAACGGGGTAGGGGTTCTCAAAGGTTTGAGAAACATCGTCTTTCACATGATACTTCTTGATGCTTTCATCAAAAATTTTGTAAGCAAATTCACTAAACATGGCAATATAAATTTGTTACGAAGATACCTTAATTTATTTTATCATCATTCCCGTAAGAAACACCAAAAAGGGAATGGCAATTGATGCCATCAGCACAATTTCTTTGATATTCGCCCGTCGTATCGATTCGACATAATTCGTCATAAATACTACTGCAGGGAAAAAAGTAACCAGAATTGGATTTGCTTCGGCAGTTGTCGTCAAGACCTTTAATACCAAACCAAAAATAAAGCAAAGTGCTAGAAGTCTCATTGAGGCTATTTTACCTAGTCCGGCACCACCTAATTTTATAAAGGCCAGTACTGCGGTCACTAAAATGATCAAAACATATACCATAAGTTTTGAACCATTACCCCAATCTAGAAAATATGTAGTGTCAAATTGAAAGGTAAACCTATAATGCGTCATTAAAAAATTAGGATAGCCTGCCAAAATCAAGATACCATAAAAAATCATACAAGCGGCAAAAATTGCTGCCATGGGAACCAACCAGTTTCGAAAGTTCTTGGGTTCATAGATATAAATTGCGGCAAAAACCAACAGCATAAACAATAAAGCCCAATCATAAAATAGACTCGACACCAAAATCCAAATCGACCCATCAAAAATTTTAGGTTTTACATTTTTCAATGATCGCATGCTGATCAACCTCCGTATCGCCAGCAATAAAAAAAAACTACAGAAAATAGCGTTGTTATCGGCTATTGTTTCAGGAAAGATTACTATTAATAATACGTAAAACAGTAATGCAAAGGAATTGGTGCCCGTAATCTTATTGCGTTTTAAAATAAAATTGACCACAAAAAAGCTAAACATTAACAGCACAAGAACAGCCGTTTGTAAGAGCAGTTGAGGAGGAGGATAAACCCTATCAAAAACAAAAAAATGAACGAACCAGTAGAAAACAAACAAGAACGAAAGAACAATTATGTAATTTATTGGTTTTGTTTTACCAAAAATACTTGAAATCATCTACGGTTTTTATATTTTTGCACCGTAAATATACTATAAGATGAAAGCATTTTTTGAAGGTATACAGGATTTATTTGTGAATTATCTCTTTGCCCCCTATGATTTTTTCCGTTTTATGGAAAGCTGGTGGGCAGCCAACATAATAAATTGGATTTTGGCCATTATTGGGATGGTTGCCTTTGTTTATTGGATGCTTCAGTTAAAACAGTATAATGACAATGGCGAAGAAGACAAGAGCATCTCTTCCCATTCCTATCTTTAAAATCTCGTTAATTCTTTTCAGTAAAGGTATGGGACATCCCAACTAAAAGATGCCCCTATTTTGAAGTTCAGTCTCTTTAAAGATCGAAACCGATATCGGTACGGAAGTTAATTCCGTCAAATTTGATTTTTTCTACATTCCGATACGATTTTTCCAGTGCTTCCTTAAAGTCATTGCCAAACGAGGTGACAGCAAGCACTCTCCCTCCATTGGTTACAACCCTTCCTTTGTCGTCAGTTGTTGTTCCCGCCTGGAATATGAGAGAATCCGAAATATTATCTAAGCCCGTTATTTCCTTTCCTTTTTCGTATTCGCCAGGATAGCCTCCGGAAACAGTCATTATAGTGGTTGCACTACGTTCATCGATTTGTAGATCAATGGCATTCAATGACTGGTCGGCAACGGCCTGGAAAACTTCGACAAGGTCATTCCCAATTCTAGGGATAACTACTTCGGTTTCCGGATCACCCATGCGCACATTATATTCGATTACAAATGGATCTTCGCCCACCTTGATCAATCCTATAAAAATAAAACCTTTATAGGGTAAATTATCGATTTTAAGCCCCTCTACAGTCGGTTTTACAATTCGTTCATGCACTTTGTCCATGAATTCATTATCTGCAAAAGGAACGGGGGAAATAGCTCCCATGCCGCCTGTATTCAATCCGGTATCGCCTTCACCAATACGTTTGTAATCTTTGGCGGTCGGAAGTACTTTATAGCCCTTTCCATCGGTTAAAACAAAAACGCTCAGTTCAATGCCCGACAAAAACTCCTCGATTACGACCGTGGCACCGGCACTGCCAAATTTGGCATCGACCAGCATTGACTTCAGCTCATTTTTAGCCTGTTGTAGGTCGTTCAAAATTAATACACCTTTACCTGCAGCCAAACCGTCGGCCTTCAGAACATAAGGGGGCTTGAGCGTCTCTAAAAAGGAAAACCCCTTTTCAAGATTCTCGGAAGTAAAACTTTCATATGCAGCAGTGGGAATTTGATGTCTGAACATAAATTCCTTGGCAAACTGCTTGCTTCCCTCGAGTGCCGCAGCTGCCTTTTGGGGCCCGATCACCGGAACATGGCGAATTTCATTGTCATTTAGAAAAAAATCGTGTACCCCATTAACCAATGGATCTTCGGGACCGACAACCACCAAATCAATACTTTCTGCCAACACCAATGTTTTGATGGCCTCAAAATCATTTACCCCAATCGGTATGTTTTTTGCAATTTTCACAGTGCCCGCATTACCAGGGGCAACGAACAGTTTATTGAGTTTCGGACTTTGGTGTAATTTCCAGGCAAATGTATGTTCACGGCCACCTGAGCCAAGAATAAGTACGTTCATTTTTTCAAATTTGGTCAAAAATACGGCTTGCCGTGGAATTATCTATACCGTACCTGAAAAATCCCTATGCTTCTTTTTTTGTAGCTCTTCGGGAGAAAGCGATTTGAAGTAATCGAATACTATTTTTAGTCCTTCGGCCCTGCCGACTTTAGGTTCCCACCCCAATACATCCTTGGCTTTAGTAATATCAGGTTGGCGTTGTAGCGGGTCATCTTTGGGCAATGGCCTAAAAACAATCTTTTGCTCCGTGCCCGTCAACTTTATAATTTCCTGTGCGAACTCTAATATAGTAGTCTCGTGCGGATTACCAATGTTTATTGGGTCTGTGTAGTCGCTCATCAATAAGCGATAAATACCTTCAACTTGATCGTCAATATAACAGAACGAACGTGTTTGGGAACCGTCGCCAAAAACGGTGAGGTCTTCCCCCCGAAGCGCTTGTCCCATAAATGCCGGCACCACCCGGCCATCGTTCAAACGCATACGTGAACCGTAGGTGTTGAAAATTCGAACGATACGCGTATCCACTCCATGAAAACGGTGATAAGCCATGGTAATCGACTCCATAAATCTTTTGGCTTCGTCATAGACCCCACGAGGGCCGATCGGGCTCACATTGCCATAATATTCTTCGTTCTGAGGGTGTACCAAGGGATCGCCATATACCTCCGAAGTGGAAGCGACTAAAATCCTAGATTGCTTTTCCTTGGCAAGGCCCAATAAGTTTAAAGTACCCAAAGATCCCACTTTCAGCGTTTCAATGGGTATTTTTAAATAATCTATGGGACTTGCCGGGGATGCAAAATGCAGTATATAGTCCAATTTTCCTGGTAAATGCACAAACTTTGTAACATCGTGGTGATGGAACTCAAATTCCTTCAATGGAAAAAGATGTTCGATATTCTTGATATTTCCAGTAATCAGGTTATCCATGCCAATAACATAGAACCCTTCTTTAATAAACCTATCACACAAATGCGAACCTAAAAACCCGGCTGCGCCAGTAATCAAAACTTTCTTCATTCTACCTCTTCTTTGTTTTGGGGCTGTTCTCGCAACTTCTTGTTCATCTTTTTCTTTTTTCCGTTTACTTCCTCCACTTTGCCCTTTATTTTATCAACCTTTCGCCGCAACATTATCTTTTGCTTTAGGGTTGCAAAGCTGTAGTTGTACTTAAAAAATATATACCCCAGTGCCACAACCACCGAGACCAACATTATGACCATGCCCAAGTTCCTTGCCTTACTGCCCAAAACAATGAAAAGCATTACAAACAACAAGTTAAAACACCCTATAATAAAACTGGCCTGTTTATGGGTCAACCCCCAATAGTCAATAAGTACATGGTGGGTGTGGTTACGGTCAGGAGAAAAAGGTGCTTTTTTATTGGCAATGCGAATCGCAAATACCCGAGCTGTATCAAACAAGGGTACAATCAGAATGCTAATAGCAATCAATGGCGCGTTCTCCAACAAAAAGGGTAGTTCGGTATAGGAATCAGGTCGCAAAGCCAAAAATTTAATTGTTAAAATGCTTATGACAAAGCCCACGATCAGCGAACCGGTATCACCCATAAATATCTTTTTATCCGAGGAGAGGTTAAACCCGAGAAAAGCCATCAAACTGGCATTTAACGTTATACTCAACAACGCAAAAAAGTATTCCTCAGTCAGGTAAAAAATCGTCGTATAAATTACCATGATTACTATGCCCACCACTGAGGCAAGCCCGTCGATACCGTCAATCAAATTATACGAATTTATAATCGTCAGCATCATAAAACCGCCAATGATAAGATAGAGGTAGTACGGTATTTCACTAATGTTTAAAAATCCGTTTAACGAATGAATGGTAAAACTGGGATTTGCCAGAATGAAGGCAATGGCAAAAACTTGTGATATTAGCTTTGCCCCCGGAGAAATCACTACCAAGTCATCCTTTAATCCAACGATAAAAAGTATGGTTAGACCCGGAATTATATACATACCCTCATCAAAAACATCCCTACCGCGTATAAAGAACAGTGCGAAAATAAGGGTATAAAAAAAGGCTACACCTCCCAAAGTGGGTGTTCTCGAGCTATGTGAACTGCGCTGGTTAGGACTGTCCATTAGGCGCTTGTATTCCACCACACTAATAATCTTGGGTATGGTCAAATACGTTAGGAGAAAAGCTCCTATGAAAATTGATATGGCAGTTTCGAGAAAAAACAAAGTATGTGTTTAAAACATTAAAAGTAGCAAAAGTTAAAGCATTATGCTTCAAATATCGAAAATAAAGGCTTTCTTAGCGTTGATGCATGTTGGCTTCTGAGCTAATTTCGTTGCCTTGTTCATATAAAAAATGCAATCCAAGGCCAGACTAATTCCAAGCCCTTCTATATTCAGTAAATATTTGTTCACTTTGACAATGCTGTAAAAATTATTTTTATTGAAACAAAGCTTCATATCGCTTGCTTATCCCTTTCCATGTGTATTTCTCCATTGCAATGCTTTTCATATCCAAAGCAATCGACTTCAATCTTTTTACATTGAGTCCACCATCGTTTAACATATTGACAATACCTTCCGAACTATTAAAATAAAGTGCTTTGTCATCTGTGGTAAATCTATTGTAATGAACGTCAAACGCCAAAATAGGCAGCTCCAAATGCATCGCCTCGACCAGGGATGGATTCGTTCCGCCAGCGCTATGTCCGTGAACATATAAAAAACAATTACTCCTTAGTTCATTAAGCACTTTTTGATTATAAATGGGAGACAGCAAATAGATGTTGTCTAATTTACTATACTCCTCCCTTAAAGCTGTTCCATAAGCGCTATTCTGCCAATTTCCTACAATAACAATGTTTTCGTTTGACGCCGCAAATGCCTTCAATATGACGTGAATATTGTTTTCGGGCTCTATTCGGCACACTTTAAAAGCAAATTTACTCGGTAGACCATACTCCATTTTTGTTTCATTTGTCAATTTTTCGGATGAAACATGATCTCCGCCATAGGCAATCAAAGTGCTTGGGCTACCGTATTCTTGAGCAACATGGTTTTCTATGCCCTTATTGTCTACGACGACCTCATGACTATTTCGAACCGCAATTTGTTCTTGTTTTTTTAAATAGCGCTTTGCAAAACCTCCCCATTTATCCCGCTTCCACTCCAGACCATCAATATTGGTTATTATTTTTTTCTTGGTGAGAAGCTTGACAATAGGAATCATGAACGCACCGCTAACACCCAAAATCAAAAGAACATCCGCATAAAAAAGCGCATGAACTATTGATAAAAAGTCATAAATGATACTAGACTTACCATTCGCATTGACGGGAACATACTTCAGTTTTGCGCCCAAATAACTTTTTCTTTTATCGTCTTTGTATTGTACACTGCTACAGTAAACAATAAATGAATATCGCTCATTCAGCTCACTCACCAAGTTCTGCGCTAAGGTCTCAAAACCTCCGTACTTAGCAGGAATACCAACGGTACCTATTATAGCTATTTTCAACTGTTCTGTTTTTTTTCCAAAGTAGTTTCAACTAATGATTATTTGATCTTATGTCTATATATTAAGGACTATTTACGTTGCCTATTTACATCATGCTATTTTTCTTTTACAATTTAAAATGTTCCCAATGTAATCTGTGCCTGAAGGTTACGCAAAAATGCTTGCTTGCTTCACATAAGAACTAGGGATATTTTAATGTAGTCGGGTGATTTTAATTAAGTATTTTCGTTTTAAATTATACTCAAGGAATGCTTCTTCGTAAACTAGAATATTACGCTTTGTTGTTATTGGTTGTAACTATTCCCATAAGTAGACTATTCAATCTTAACTCATATGCAATCGCCCTTTTTTCGGGCTTGGTTCTACTTTCATTAAGAAAAAGAAAAGCAATCGTTCCAAATAAGTGGTCCATACTTTTCTTTTTATACTATTTGGTACTGGTAGTAAATCTCCTATTTATTGACCAGCCCAAGGTTCTACCCACAATGATAAAATACCTTCCTTTGGCATTGATTCCCTTTGTTTTGCAGTACGTAAAATATAAAAAACGCGTTCTCGACACTTTTCTTTATTCCATTGTCATCAGTTGTGTCGTCTGTATTGTATATACCTACGTTAAAAGCCAAGGATATATTTTTTATTATCACGAACCAACTGAAATTCTTGATATACAATTGAATTATCTCAGCGTATTTGTCTGTTTCGCTTTGGGAATCATCTATAATGAAATTCTTGAGACAAATGTAACTAAATTGAAACATTACCTATTTGTGCCTATATTATTTTTTTCGCTAGCCGTCTTTTATAACCGAGCCGGTATTTTAATTTCAATTATAATAACGCTTCTATTTTTAATTATCAATTTTATAAAATTCAAAAATCTGAAGTTTTTAGCAATTTTCATCGTGCTATTTGGGTCCGCGACACTATGGATGCTAAGCCGCCCAATTGTGCAAAGTAAATTCGAAAAACTCCTCAATGCCGATTACGACCATTCTACCAATTATGATAATGGTGTTAGTAGCAGAATGCTGTCTTGGAAGTGCAGTTTGCAACTGATCGAAAGTACAGGTGTTTTCGGTCATGGAATAAACAACACCACGGCTTTGTTGACCAACTGTTATAATAACAAGGTCGGCGACGAATCGATTCCTTCTCTTAAAGAATATAATGCTCACAACCAGTTTTTACAAACAGCGGTAAGCCTGGGGTTTCTTGGAACCGTCATATTGCTTCTTATATACGCCTATATCTTAATTGTAGGATTCCGACACAAAGACTATCTAGTTCTATTCTATTTTATAATTATTCTGATTTTTGGCATTACAGAGTCTTTTTTGATTCGTCAATGGGGCCTTATCTTTTTTGTATTCTTTACACCCTTTTTGTTGAATAGGTATTCACCGACTTCGTTAAACCCCTCGAACGATAATAAATCTAAAAATTGAAACCAAAACCAGCCCTGCACCTTTAAGGCTATTAATTACGAAAGCAACCCATGGTATTTAGTTCAACCTTGTTTATCTTTTTGTTTCTCCCCATTGTTCTAGGAGTTCATTTTTTACTGAAAACAAAATTTAGAAACTTCTTTCTTTTGCTCGCAAGTCTATTTTTTTATGCCTGGGGCGAGCAACTGTTGGTCTTGCTAATGATGGGCTCGATATGTGTTAATTACATTGTGGGTATCCTTATCTCGTTTTGTCAAGACAAAGATTATGCAAATGGGTCGAAAGTTTCTTTGTTTATCGGTGTAGCAATCAATGTTTTGGTGTTGACCTATTACAAGTATATTCATTTTATTATCGACAATTTAAGTGAAATAGGCATAAATGTAGACATTGATGTTTCAGGCGTAACGCTACCAATTGGGATTTCGTTTTTTACTTTTCAGAGTATTTCCTATCTCGTAGATGTCTATAGAAAGACTGTTGCAGGACAACGAAGTATCATAAATCTGGGAATGTACATTTCGTTGTTTCCACAGCTTATTGCCGGACCTATTGTAAGATATGCGGATATTTCAAAGGAGATTGAAAATAGAAAAATCACCAGCCCCCTCTTCAAAGTTGGAATTACACGATTTATCATTGGGTTTGCGAAAAAGGTCATCATTGCCAATAATGTTGGACTAATAGCCGACAAAGTTTTTAGTGCGCCCGTTCAAGATCTGTCTACCCCTTTGGCGTGGATAGGCGTTTTGTGTTATACGCTACAGATATATTATGATTTTTCTGGATATTCGGACATGGCTATTGGTCTAGGAAAAATGTTCGGGTTTAACTTTAAAGAGAACTTTGACCATCCGTATATTTCGAAATCGGTTCAGGAATTTTGGAGGAGATGGCACATTTCATTGTCATCATGGTTTCGTGATTATCTGTATATTCCGCTTGGGGGAAACCGAAAAGGAAGGCTTCGAACCCTTTTTAACCTCATCATCGTATTTTTTATCACTGGTTTATGGCATGGGGCAAGTTGGAACTTTGTCGTTTGGGGCTTGTTTCATGGTTTTTTTCTTATTCTCGAAAGAGTAAATCCAATACAGCTATCTGCAAAATTCAATATTTTAAGAAGACTGTATTTGTTGCTCGTAGTTTTGGTAGGTTGGGTCATATTCCGTGCTGAAAATCTGGAATATGCTTTGGAGTACCTAAATACTATGTTTACGGTTAAGAGTGGAACGTTCAACTATCCGTATTTATATCTCAATTCTTATACCCTATGGGTCATTTTCCTGGGTATGTTCTTTGCGACACCTGTCAGAAAGATTCTCATCGAAAAAACAACCAATTTTTTATCGAAAGAGGTTTGGGTCCGAACGGCCGAACGGTGTTTCTATTTAGTCATATTTGTGGTCTCTTTATTAGAGTTGGCCCAAACCACTTATAATCCATTTATATACTTTAGATTTTGATATGATAAAAAGATACGTAGCACCCTTAGTGCTCTCCATTTTAATTTTTGTTATGGGGTTTTGGCTCATGGGCGTCCCCAGCGAAAAACCAACCGAAATATTGGTAGAGTTGCAGGCAAAGGTTCTGGAAGATGATGTGTTTCAGCTTTTTTATCTCAAAAACGAAACCGCCAGCTTTACTGAAAGACAAAGTGTACTTACCGAGGTAAAAGGCAAAACCGTCATTCAAAGCATTAGATTTGCCCTACCGCTGGATTCCGCTATAAAAAAAATAAGAATTGACATTGGCAAGAATGTGGAACAACAGCCAATGGTCATCGAGAATGTAAGCTTAAAAGCCCTGAAACAATCTTTTGATTACAATATTTCGGAATCTTTTGTACAAAATGTATGCATCACCTTTCAAAATGGGAAATATATAACCAAGAAAATTTCTAACAACTACGATCCCTTTTTTGTCTCAAATTTTAATGTGACTTCTCCTCTAAAGGCGCTTGTATTAGAGCAAAAACTTATTTCTAGGCCGACTAGATACGTTATATCACTGATTTTTTCCTTGGCACTATTTATTTCCTTGGTTTTAAAGGGTTTCAAAATAACCCAATTGACCCCAGATATTTATATATCAGCCTTTGTTCTTATCATTGCAACCCCGCCAATAGTGAAGTTGTTCAGCTTTGATGACGAAGCCAAGACCGAGGAAAAAAGAGAATTGGCACAAGAACCGGAATTGACCCTCACCGAAAGCTTTCCGAGAGAATATGAGGCTTACTACAATGATAATTTCGGACTGCGATCGAACATTATCAATTGGTCGAGCAAAATGAAAATCGGTCTCTTCAAAGACTCCCCAAATCCAGAATTGGTGCAATTCGGCAAAGATGGTTTTATGTTCTTCAATGAATTCAACGAAATAGACGGGGGAATATATGCCAGTTATTCCAACACCAATCTAGCCTCCAAAAGTCAGCTTGACCATGCCTACCAAAGTCACTTTAAATTGAAAGGCGACTTAGAAAAAGAAGGCATAAAATATGTAGTGGGGTTTTGGCCAAACAAACATACAATTTATAGGAACAACCTACCCTTTACAATGAAAGCCCAAGTAGCGAGCGATAGTTCTTTGGCCGATCAGGCAGTGGCCTATTTTAGCAAAATGAATATGCCTTTCTTCGATGTACGCAATGATTTAATTCATAATAGGGAAGAAAAACAATTGTACCTGAAATTCGACTCCCATTGGAACAGCCACGGAGCATACGAAGCTTATACGTCTTTCTGTAGACAGACATTCTCTGAATTGGGCCTAAGCGCCATTCCCCGTGAAGATTTTGATATAGAATATACTAAAATAGACAAAGGGGATTTGACGGATTTATTGGGCATCGAGGGTATTTCAAGCTATTACGACAACCGACCCGATTATAAATTAAAAGACGAAAGCAAAAATTATCGGTTTGTTTATCCAGGGGGAATCTATAAAAACACCTTTGTCACAGAGAATAAGAATTGCGGTAACAATAAAGTCGCATTGGTTTTTAGGGACTCGTATGGGGCTGCCTTAATACAGTTTTTATCGCTTCACTATTCTAAGGTCATTTATGTTGCAAAGAGCCCCGTAGACATGTATTGGGTCGACAAAACAAAGCCGGATGTTGTTATTTTGGGAGTTGTTGAACGACGTTTGCCATATATTTTGGAAACAGTAGAATAAATTTTATACCTGTCTCTTGAGTATAAACTATATCATATTATAGCCTTCCAGTGTTTTTTTGGCGGTTTCCTCCCAAATATACTCAGCTTCGATTTTTTCCTTTAACTTTTGATTGAAAGGTGTTTCGTAGGCTTTGTCTATCGCCTCCCGAATCGAAGCCACATCATCTGGTTCACAATAAAAGGCATAGTTTTCAAAATAATCACGAGTGTCCCCTTTTTCGGTAATTACAATGTTAGTGCCCATCGCTCCTGCTTCCAAAGACGACAGGCCCGGTGTTTCCATCCAACTTATAAGCGCATGAACCTTGGCCAACTTGTAGAAGACGGGAAGTTTATCATGGGGGATAGCCCCCATAAAATGTACATTGGGCCCTGCCGCGTCATGTACTGCCTTAATAAAGGCCGGGTCATTTTTGGTTTCGTTACCGATAAGCACCAATGGGTATTTGTCTCCTACCGCTTTTATTAAGTTTAGGGTAGATTTACGCCCTTCGATACGTGCAACCGAAAGCACACAATTGCTATATTTACGCATGTCGGAATCCAGGTCATCGATTTTAATACCGTCTGGATTGAATAACCTAGTGTCAACGGCATTTGGGACCACAACATATTTATAATCTTTCAACTTGTATTCTCGTTCCACCCTTTTCATTTCAGAAAATGAGTTCGGCAAAAACACATCTACGTTTTCAGTCACTTTTTTGGCCAGGCGATAATATCCTCTAAAAAGCATATAATAAACGCCCTTGTTCATTCTGCCATCTTTGAGATGCCTTAAAAATGTTTTGATATAATTTATGGTATAAGGAGACAATATGTTTGCCACTTTTTGAGCAAAACCACCCCTTGCCTTTCTTTCAAACTCGGTATAAAGTCCGTAAATGGTAGACAACGCCACTTTCTTGTTGTGTTTTTTTGCATGCTTGATTTGCATATATAGTTCTTGGGGATCCATTAAATTGAAAAGGTGAACCACATCATAGCCGGTTAAATCAGGTTCGAGTTCGATACTTATATCAACTTGAACCCCCAACTCTTCAAGATACTGTTTGGTCTTTTCTATCTGGGTAGTATCGCCTCCTGGTGCTGTATATAGATTGCTACGCGATTGAAATAGAACTTTCATAAGTTTACGTCTTTTTTATAAATCAGAAATAGGCAAATTTTACGCTATCATCGTAAAATTCAACACATTTAGTTTTACGAATTATTGTCTAAAATCTGTGCCCGATTCCCTTTTCTTGTTACGTCACATAATCAATAGATGTCGGGCTGCCTGTTCAAACGGTGGCTTCCTAATACTTCCTTGAATTCGACAATATCTGCGAAACTACGATTTTGGTTGTCAAAAAATTAGTGCTAATCGCTTTTACCCTTAAATTCTCAACTTTGAAATAAAGATAAAAACTCCACAGAGAATCAGCTGCGGCAAGAGAAAGAAAAGTCCGGGTGCCACAATGCCTCCCACCGCCAATCTTGAAAAATTGAGGCTAAAAAGCACTAGAACTACAAACCAGCTTAGTTTTCCGCTTCTAATAATAATCTCGTAAAAAAATCCTGCCAGTGTACCCAAAAACACAGCATGGAAGATAATCCCCATCCAACCAAAATTCATATAAGCTTCTCCAGGTGAGGTAATGGTCATACCCTCCCCCTCAAAGTTCATGTCATATTTCGTTTTGAGGATAACCCCTGTAAAGCCATTTTCATGCAGGCCTAGGGCCACCCCTAGGTCACTCAGTACCGTATAACCATAATAAAAATCCTCGTTTTTATCGGTGTTATAGACAATGGCCTCTAGATTGCTAACGTTAACGGCCGTAGTCCATGCCGTAGATCCGATTGCCCTAAAAGAGAACTCTCCTGTATGACGATAATATCCTGTTAAAGAAAGGAAAATAATGAACACAACGCCCAATAAGATGTACCGTTTGGAAATTCCGTGCTTCTCCAAATAATTCTTGGAAAAAATCAAATAGGCCAAAACGCAGGTTACGACCAAATAGGCAGCAGGGCCACGGAAACCTATTCCCATAACAAAAAAAACACCGACTATGAGGTACACGACGGAAACAAACTTGATTTTGTTCAATACGAACTTTTCAACAGCGAAACGATAGGCAAGACTAACACTTATTAAAGCGTTGGCGATAAGAATATATTTGCCCAAACCTTCTTTTGCCCCAACTCTAGCACTTTCTAGATTATCTAGAAAAATCGGTATCGTACCCATTTTGAAGAAGTAAATAAAAAGGTACAATGCTACGCCGGAGAGAAAAAAAAGATAGAAGGCCCTTTTCCAATATTTCAGGTCCATTCTGATGTCGGGAACTACATCCTTTAACTTTGGAAATGTTTTAAGCAATAAATAATTAGGGGCGACATGGGCGGCCCATATAAAGACCAAAAGATATACTAGCAATAATGCCCTTGTCTTTAAAGTTGTTTCAAAAAAGGGAAAATAATAAGACAAAAAGAAAGGGTAGACCATCAAAAAGAATACGAACGCTATGAGAAAGAAAATAGCCGGATGAAGAACATTAAAAATTCTTATTTTTCTCACGTACTGATATTCTTATTTTTCGGCTATCAAAGCCTCGTTATACATTAGCTCCAGGTCATTTAATAAGGTAGTACTGGTAATATTATGAATTATTCGATAATGATTTAGAATAGTAGCCTTTTCAAGGTCGGTGTCAAGTGATTCCGTCGGTGCCATAAACGCCAAATCGTTTATGATATATGGCCATGGAAGTCCCTGAACATCTTGATACCTAATTTTAATGTAAAGAGGAAGAACACCGTAGTCACTCCATAACAATTCGTTATTCAAATATGAGCCTGCGTAATATAGGTTTCTGATTTCTTGCTCACGAAGAAGTTTTATAAAACCTGGCGGCGATACTTCATCGTTCTGTACATATAGTTTGTCGTCTTTCACCGTACCATAATCGACCTGAAGCCGTGAAAGCTCCGCCTTGAAATTTTCCAAATCTATATTGTGGGCACTGTCTTCAAATAACAATACAAAATTGTTCCCTTTCCTAGCCTCATCTTTGGTCTTTGCGTATATGTCTGTTATTGTTTGCTGGGGAAATTCCAAATCTTGTGCATTAAATTGAATTATGCCCACACCATTTTTCTTCAGCAATGCCATAGAAGCTTCCTTCATTTCCTTAGTAGCGGATAGAACACCTTCATCTACAACAAATATTTGGAGATCTTTCTTGCGCGTTTTTATATTAAAAATACCGTTTGGTTTGTCCAGTACGCAGTAAAAAGTGTCATAGCCTACATAAAAAAGGTTTTTAATATTATTTTCCTCCAAATACCCGTCCATTACGTCAAGGTCATAGAAATGGACACCTTCTTCCACAATTAGCAAGTTTTCATTTTGGGGTTTATGAGAAGGGGCATAAATAACCTTGGTGCCCTTAACACTAAAATCTTCAATTAAAGGATTGATATAATTGATAATCAGGGAATCTAATAAGGTATCCTGCCAAACGTCTATAAGTACCAATGCACTGCGTTCGGGAGCTATTCTTGTATTATGAATCTTATCAACATAGCCATTTCTATTTTCGTCAAACTCTGAGACTTCATAGGACATTAACTCACCTGTCGCTTCTTCGTTTTGGTCTGCGCCCATATTATAATACGCCTCATCAGCACTGCAGCCCCA
>CBDULZ010000043.1:0-37447 GCA_965368185.1 uncultured Kriegella sp. | reverse complement strand
GGTCACTACGAGAAACCACGTCTTTAAGACGTGGTTTTTTTATATGAGTAGTTGAAATTTAGGGATATATGACAATGTTTATTTCACCCAACGATTTGATGTTCAAAAAATAGGGGCATGGGAATGTTATATTTGGTATAGATTGATTTTGGAATCCCGATATCGGCAATCAATATTTCAGTCTCTTCAGGAAGTAGATTTAAAATAGCCTTAGGTGCGGCTAAGGTCAATACTTGGTGCGCTTTGAACATAATTCCGAGGTAATCCTTTGAAATACCAATGGGAATATCCAAAGAAATTCGATGGGCCTTAGATGCATTGGCCAACCGTATTCTTTCTTGAAAAATGGTGCTAAGCGGCAAACGCTGTGAAAAGCCCAAATACGCATCCACCCAAATATCGGCTGCTATCTGAACGCCTTTCTTGGCACCAAAAAGCAGCGCCCTGTTCAACTGGATTTTCGGAAGCTCTTTTGTTAATTCAACGGGTAGGTCCAAGTGCACATTAAAACCCCAAGCCACTAATCTTCTAGCGGCTACTAGACCGCCACCTCCATTATTTCCATTACCGACTCCGATCAATATCTTAGAACTTTTATTGGCCGATCTCATAATTAAGCGCGCCAATTGAAGTCCAGCATTTTCCATCATCAATTCAATAGGTAGGTTGTATCTTTCTACGGCAAGGTAGTCCATTTCCCTAAATGATTCCAAGGATAGCGTTTCGGTATTTTTGAAATGTCTTTGCATAGACCTTGGCCTTATAAATTTCGATAAGCATTCAGGGCTGTTTTAAAGAAAGTATTGACGGTTGTCTGATCGCCATCCGTACTAGGTAAAACGGCACCTTTGAACTCCTTATTTATCCAACCACCGATTTTTATTTGTTCGAAGCCAGAAACTTCCAATGCCTTACCATCCTTATACCCACTAATGTAGAAATAGTGGTCGGCAACCAAACCGTCAGGAACCGCTAAACCTGCCCCAATGGCAACACCATCACCATCTTGGAGTGATGCATATATACCTGTATCAAAGTGATGGGGCCATATTCGAATTTCTGAGGTTAATTTTTCTTTTTGTAGTAGGTGTCGTAGACTTGTCTGTGCCAAAATACGAAACGCCGTCAATTTTTGAAGGCTGTCTCTATCTAATAGTTTAAAGGTAAAATCATCGGTTATTTTATAGGGTGCATCATAATGAAATTTATAGTGATAAGTTCCAAGCTTGTTTTCTGCCACCATTTGTTGTACCCACTGCAGTATTTCTTTGTGAGTGCTTCCATTCAATGGAAAGGTTATGGAGGTACTTTTAGTGTGCCATTCCAGCGAGAACTTTTTATAATTAAGTGCCAAATAAACACCTTGGTTATTTAAGGGCCTTGAACTCAATGTGCAATTTTCAAGTGCAAACCCAAGATTTGAATGGCTGTCATCTTCTTCTTTCTTTAAAAAACTTAAGTTTGCCGCGGCCAAATATTGTGCGGCCAGATACATCATTTCTTCCATCTTTTTAACGTTTATGTTCTGGACTATCGAAACCTGATTTGCATCCGGCATCCCATTCATCGGGAAGATTTCCAAAGGCAGGTACACCGCCATTGTCCTTTAACATACGGGCTAAGTGAAGACAGTTCCAAACAAGGAAAGTGGTGTTTCTATTCGTGAAATCGTTTTCCGGTCCACCGGAGCCTTCATCGCGGTAGGAAGGTCCTGGTCCGGCTTCTCCCATCCAACCGGCATCGGCTTGGGGTGGTACTGTATATCCTATGTGGGAAAGCGAAAACAGGATATTCATGGCGCAATGCTTTACGCCATCTTCATTTCCGGTAATCAAAGTGGCCCCGACTTTACCATAATCACGGTATTGTCCTTTTTCATTAAATTGATGGGTGTAGCCGTACATGCGCTCAAGAACACGGTTACATACCGAAGATTTTTCACCTAACCACACTGAAGTACAGAGTATAAGAATATCGCACGCATCGACCTCTTTTTGAAGTATTGGCCAATCGTCTTTTTCCCATTCGGGAGTCTGTGACATGTCGAGGCCCAAGCCTGCCGGAAGGTCGTAATCTACCGGTCGAATGATTTTGGTTGTTGCCCCGTTCGCCTCAAATATACGCTGAGCTACTTTTATCAGCCCTTCGGTATGGGAAAGGACAGGGGTTCGGTTTAGGGTACAGTTCAAAAATAAGACGTTTAGGTCATCATATTTTGCTGGGGCAGTTTTGCATTGGTGCTCGGTCATTTTTTCTAGTTGCTTTGACATGCTCTAATGTTTAAGTTGGGTTATTATATAAATTACAAGTGACGAAAACTGAGGAATTATATATGAGTCGTATAGAAATACGGTTTCCTTTCTTTTAGATGGTAAATTATCCCGGTTTTTTTAATTCGAGGAAAAACTTCCACTATATAAACCTAGTCTTTTTATAGGAGAATGATTATTAGGTCTACGGATAAAATGGTGTTCTGGTTTTTTAAATTACTTTTTCGCGACAGTTCCATTTTTTGTTCGATCGGTAGGGTTCTGATTGATTTTCATTAAGTTTACGTAAAGTATTTTGCATAAATGAAAAGTAACCTGAGACTATTTTTCACCACCTTTATTATGTTCTGCTTCTTATTTTCCTGTAAAAAAGGAGCAAATAATGATCAGATACGAATTGGCTTTTCGCAAGCGATGACTAAAGATGATTGGCGGCGTTCAATGAATAATGCGATGAAGCTGCAGGCATCCTTAAATCCGAATATTATGTTAACTATTCGAGATGCCAATTATGAGGTGCAAAAGCAAATCGATCAGATTGATGCATTTATAGCCGATAGTGTCGATATATTGATTGTCTCGCCTATCCAATCAAAGCCTATTACACCCGTGGTTCGAAAAGCACTGGATGCCGGTATTCCGGTATTGGTTGTGGATCGAAAAACGGAGAATGAAAATTATACTGCTTATTTGGGGGCAGATAATATCGAGGTGGGGAGAAATGCTGCTAAAGAAATTATTGCCTCAAATACACAAGAGCGTTTAAGAATAGTTGAGATACAGGGAATGCCGGGATCCTCTCCGGCAGAAGAACGGACTATTGGATTTAATCAGGTAATAGGCCAGTACAAAAATGTTTCTATCGTTGAACGTATCGAAGGTGATTGGGAGAAAGAGTCCATCTTGGAAAAGTTCAGAACATTTTTAAAAAATGGGGGTCGCACTGATTATGTTTTTGCACACAATGATAGAATGGCAGCTGGAGCATGGGAAGTGGCTCGCGAACTTGGACTCGAAAACACAATAGCTTTTGTCGGTGTAGATGGTCTCAACGGGCCTGATGGGGGTATTCAAATGGTTGAAGACGGTATTTTGAAAGCAACGGTATTGTATCCTACGGGAGGCGATGAGGCAATAAAATTTGCTTTGCGAATTTTAAATAATGAACCGGTATCGAAGAACAATATCCTATCTACAACGGTCATTAATGAAGTGAACGCCGATATAATGAAAAATCAATTCGATAAAATCAACGAACAACGCATTGAAATTGAGGCACAGTTAGCGGCTATTCGAGAACAACAAGAATTGTACTATTCACAAAGCAACCTCCTAAAGGTTACTATGGCACTTTTGGCGATTATCTTAAGTCTTGCCATTTATAGCGTGTATTCCATTTTTGCGATTCAGAAAAAGAATAGACAACTAGAATTGACAAATAAAAAAATTACAGTACAGCGCAACCAGATTGAAAAGATAGCCGTCGAAGTCAAAGAGAGCAATGAAGCAAAAATTAATTTCTTTACAGGACTTTCCCACGAATTCAAAACCCCACTTACACTAATTATGAGCTCTGTGGAGTCGATGGGAGATAATACCCGGGAAAGCGGGTCCAAAATGATGAACGAGATCGAACTGATTCACAATAACAGCAACCGTTTACTTCGTCTGATCAACAATTTGCTCGATTTTAGAAGGGTGGAAGATAAGAACTTTAATATTCGCGCTTCGAAAACAAATATGTACAGCTTTTCAAAAAATATTTATAACGATTTCGCAAGAGAGGCAAAAAAAAGAAATATTGATTTTAAAGTTCATACCAATAACGAGCTTTTAGAATTATTTATTGACCGAAACTTAATGGATAAGGTGTATTTCAACCTTTTGTCCAATGCATTTAAATTCACTCCTGATAATGGTAAAATTGAAATATATATTGCTGATAATTTGGAAGGAAATGATGCGGAAATACATATAAAGGATAATGGAATTGGTATTCCTGCCAAAGAAATCGACAGCGTTTTTGAACCCTTTTTTAAGGGGTCGAACAATAGAAAGAACAGTTCAGGAATAGGTCTGCATTTGAGCAAGCAGTTTGTAGAGTTGCACTTGGGAGAAATAAACGTATCCTCATTTAAGGGAACGGAATTTACTATAAAACTGTTTAAAGGTAAAACCCATTTCAATGAAGATCAGGTTATTGATGAGCCTGAATTGATTGACGCCCAATTGATTGATTTGTCCTCCGAAATAGTTCTTCAAGAGCCTTTCTTTATTGAAAAAACAACTTCCGAGGCCGATAGATTTTCTATCTTAATAATTGAAGACAATAAAGATTTATCGTTCTTTCTAAAAAGTAAGCTACAATCAGAATATGAAATTCTATTGTCAGATGGGACAGATGCTATGGAACGTGCTTTTGATGCAATTCCGGATCTTATTCTTTGTGATGTCAACCTGCCTGATAAAAGCGGATTTGAAATCTGTGAACTATTAAAGAAAGATTTACGAACTTCCCACATTCCCGTGGTTATTCTAACCGCTTTGGAGAACAAGGAATCTTATTTAAAGGGTTTGCAATCCGGAGCCGATTTGTATTTGACCAAACCTTTTAGTTTTTCCATATTGAATCAGTCGCTTAAATCATTACTGTACAATAGGGAAAAGTTACGGTTCTATTATACAAACAACATTTATAAAATTGAGCATACCGATGCTTTCGGAAATATTGAACAGCAGTTTGTTAATAAACTGAACGAACTAGTAAAGGAGAATTTGAACAATGATGATTTTTCGGTAGAAAATCTTGCCGAAAACCTGAACATTTCACGTGTACAGCTCTACCGTAAAGTAAAGGCAATAATGGGTATTAGTGTGAGTGACTATATAAGCAACTTTCGATTGGAGAAAGCTAAGGCAATGCTTGAAAATACATCGTTGAGTATTTCGGAGATAGCATACGCCAACGGTTTTTCTTCACCAAACTATTTCTCCACTTCCTTTAAAAACAGGTTTGGTACTTCTCCTGTCACTTATAGGAATAGCATATAAACCAAATTTTACTATCCGTTTTCGATTTTACTTTCTACACAGGTATCAATTTTAAACTTCATGTAACCTCAGTGTAACCACAAGGCATTCTAATTGTTAAATAAATATCATAAATCACTGAAAACCAGTTAGATGAGTTTTGTTCAAGATTTCTTAACAAAATCATAAGAGATTGCAACATCAGTAAAATTAGCTATCGATTTATAAGGATACTTTAGCTGTGTTATCCAATAATTGAGGATTATGAAAAAAATATGGGTTTGGTCTATTACGGCGGCGTTAGCGGGTTTTCTTTTCGGTTTTGATACCGTAGTCATATCGGGAGCCGATAAAAAATTACAGTTATTATGGAATTCATCTGACGTATTTCATGGCACAATAGTGATGGCGATGGCCTTGTGGGGTACAGTAGTCGGTGCACTACTTGGCGGTATACCGACCAATAGAATTGGCCGAAAAAAAACCTTAATATGGATTGGTGTATTGTATACTTTATCTGCCCTAGGTTCCGCGATGGCGAATGACCCAATTACCTTTGCAGTTTTTAGATTTATTGGGGGGCTTGGTGTTGGGGCATCAACTATTGCCGCTCCTGCTTACATATCTGAAATAGCACCGGCCAAAGACAGGGGTAAATTGGTAGGCCTATACCAATTCAATATAGTCTTCGGAATTTTGATAGCTTTTTTCTCAAATTATCTATTGAATGGTATCGGAGAGAATGCCTGGCGATGGATGGTTGGGGTCGAGGCCATACCTGCAGCCATTTATACCATATTCGCCCTTACCATTCCTAAAAGTCCAAGATGGTTGCTTACCAAGCTCAGAAATGATGAGGCCAAAACTGTGCTTGGCCTAATCAACCCTGATCAAGATGTCGAAAAATTGATGTTGGAAATGAAGACTGAAAATGAAAACACGGTTTCGGGCGAGAATATTTTTATAAAGAAGTATCGGTTCCCGTTACTACTGGCTTTTTTAATCGCTTTTTTTAACCAACTCTCGGGCATAAATGCATTTCTTTACTACGCCCCGCGCATTTTGGAAGAAGCAGGTCTGGGCGAGAGCACTGCATTACTCAGCAGTATCGGTATTGGCGCGACCAATATGGCCTTTACACTTTTAGGTATTTATCTGATAGATCGATTAGGTCGAAAGCAACTGATGTATATAGGTTCGGCGGGCTATATCGTTTCCCTTTCCTTGGTGGCTTGTGCTTTTTTCTTTGGATGGGAAGGTATGGCGGTCCCAATTTTTCTTTTCCTTTTTATAGCGTCACATGCTGTGGGGCAAGGTACGGTTATTTGGGTATTCATATCTGAGATTTTTCCGAACCACTTAAGGGGTTCTGGGCAGTCGTTCGGTAGTTCTGTCCACTGGATCTTGGCCGCAATCGTTCCTTCATTAATACCCATATTGTTTACGACCATTGGCCCTGGTGTCGTATTCTCTTTTTTCGCCTTTATGATGGTGCTGCAGTTATTGTTCGTCTTTTTCATTATGCCAGAGACCAAAGGAATATCCTTGGAGCAACTGAGTAAAATGTTGACTAAAAGTAAAGATTTGAACAGTAAGATTATCGATGTCAAGAAATAAATTACTAGAACTTTTAAATGAGCAAAATGAAAAACAGGGTACAAAAATTAATAATGGCTTTAATAGTCGTGGCTTTTGCAACTTCATGCAAAGAGGCAAAGGAAAAAACAAATTCCGATGTTAAAAATGAGAATGTTATCGTGAATTCTGAAGAAGAGATGTACAGACCAAATTTCCACTTCACTCCGAAAAAGAATTGGATGAACGACCCCAATGGTATGTTCTTTTACAATGAGTATTATCATCTTTATTTCCAATACTACCCGGAAGGGAACAAATGGGGGCCGATGCATTGGGGGCACGCGATTAGTACCGATATGATCAGTTGGAAAGAGCAACCTATTGCCCTTTACCCCGACGAATTAGGCTATATTTTTTCGGGTAGCGCCGTAGTCGATCACAACAATTCTTCTGGTTTCGGAAAAGACGGTGCCATACCCATTGTAGCCATGTTCACCAGTCATGACCCAAAAAAGGCGAAAGAAAATAAGACCGATGTCGAAAGCCAGAGCATAGCTTATTCATTGGATGAAGGACTCAGTTGGACAAAATATGAGGGAAATCCGGTTATTGAAAACCAAGGAGATAGAGATTTTAGAGATCCTAAGGTTATATGGGACGATCTTCGGGAACAATGGGTGATGGTATTGGCCGCAGGTCAAAAAACGTTGTTTTATGCCTCTTCCGATCTTAAGGACTGGCAGTTGCTCTCCGAATTCGGCAAAGGCGTAGGTAACCACGACGGGGTATGGGAATGTCCCGATCTCTTTCCACTGCCGGTCGATGGTTCCGATGAAGTAAAATGGGTGCATTTGGTGAGTATCAATCCTGGTGGCCCGAATGGGGGAAGCGCCACACAATATTTTATTGGCGATTTTGATGGAAAAAAATTTACAATGGATCCCGCCTTTGAAAGAGCGATAAATGAAAGTCATGATTTTTGGGTCGATTTCGGACGTGATAATTACGCTGGTGTGACCTGGTCGAACGTAACCACCGCAGATGGGGGAAAACTTTTCATGGGTTGGATGTCAAATTGGGACTATGCGCAAGATGTTCCTACAGAAACATGGCGTAGTGCCATGACCATTGCACGAGAACTAAAACTGCAAAAGAACTCCGACGGTTATGTGCTGACGTCCCTACCGGTGAACGAACTCGATCAGTATCGCGCTAAAAAATATAAAAAGGAGACTATTTTGGTCAATGGAGAAGTAAAATTAACCGATTCAAAAACACTTGATTTGGCAAAATCGGAAATAAACTTTGCGATAGCTAATGTTGAAAATGTCGGTTTCAAGTTTACGCTTTCGAACAGTGTAGGTAACGAATTGGTGTTTGGTTATGACCCCACGGAAGAGGATTTCTTCATTGACCGTACCAAAGCAGGAAAAACTGATTTCTCTGAAAAATTTGCAAACAAAACAACTAAGGCCCCAAGAACTTCAAATAGTCCTGAACTCAGGGGAACCATACTATTGGATAAAACATCGATAGAGTTGTTTTTTGATGATGGACAGACAGTGATGACTGAAATATTTTTTCCAAATGCACCATTTGACACACTCTCGATTGAATCGAAAGACGACGGATTTATACTCGATTACTTTGAAATACATGAACTCAATTTTTAACTAAAACTCAACTATTATGAAAGTGAAATTTTTAATTTATTTTTTGATGTTTGTTCCTTTATGCCTTTTGGCACAAGGGCAAATAACAGGGACGGTTACGGCCGTTGAAGACGGTTTTCCACTGCCCGGCGCTTCGGTAGTGGTGGCGGGTACAACCACGGGTACCACCACCGATTTTGATGGTATCTATACCTTAGAGGATGTTCCTGACGATGCGGTACTGGTCTTTAGCTACGTTGGTTTTACGACAGTAGAAATTCCGGTAAATGGGCAATCTACAATCGATGTAGCCTTAGCCGCCGATGCCCAACAACTGGAAGAAGTAGTATTGACAGGATATGTTACCGAGCGTAAAGTAGATTTGACAGGAGCGATAACAGTAGTTGAAATGGGTCCGGTTGAAGGTCAGAGTATGAGCTCGGGTAGCCCTGTTCAAGCGTTACAAGGAAGGGTTCCCGGACTTTTTATCGAAAAATCGGGTAATCCCTCGGGTTCGGCAAGTATACTTATTAGGGGTGCGACGACTTTAGGGGATAATAATCCCTTGTTTGTCATCGATGGGGTGCCAACAGTACGGCCTGAGGTTTTTCAAAGTATTAACCCTAGCGTAATTGAGTCGGTTCAGGTCTTAAAAGATGCTTCGGCATCATCGTTGTATGGGGCCCGTGCTGGTAATGGGGTTATTATCGTTACTACTAAAAATAGGGCAAAAGCTGCAGGTGGCGAGAAATTTCAGGTTAGTATGAACTCCAACCTCTCGGTTTTGTCGGAAAGACAACAGCGCTATGATATGTTGAATTCGGTACAGCGTGGCGAGGCTTTATGGCGTGCTTCGGTAAACGATGGCGCCGACCCGAATGGTGGCTACGGTGAAATCTACAATTTTGATTGGAACAATGATTTTGCCAATCCTGTACTTAATAGTGTAACCGTTCAGCCATTTGTCGGAGGCGATTCGACTGTGCCTGCCGGCGATACTGATTGGCAAGATGAAACGTATCAAGCAGGTTATGTTTACAACAACGAACTCACAGTTTCTGGAGGAACGGATAATTCCTTTCATCTGATTAACATAGGTCATCTCAAAAATACGGGGATATTAAAGAATACAGAGTACGAGCGATTTACCGCCAAATTGAATTCCAACTTTAATTTATTTGACAATAGGGTTAGGTTCGGAATCAATACGCAAATTTCTACATCTGATGAACGATTTGCCTCCCGTGATGTTGGGAGTGCCTTTGTACCAAGTTTGGCCGTTACATTGGCGCCTACCTTGCCCGTTTATGATAGCAACGGTGAGTTTGCAGGTCCCCTTGGGGCTGGATACTCCGACCGAAACAATCCTGTATTAATGCAGTTTTTGAATCGATGGGACAATACCGATCGTACAACAATTTTTGGAAATGTCTATGGGGAGTTCGACATCATTGACAACTTGACCTTTAGGAGTAGTGTGGGGCTCGATTACGGAGATTTTAAAAGAAGGGATATAGAACCCAAAGTCAACAATGGTTTTATTACTCGGGGAAACAATAGGCTTATCGAAGACACCAACAAATTTACCAGTGTGGTATTTACGAATACGCTAAATTATAATGTTGAACTTGGTGAGCATAGAATCGGTGTTCTAGTAGGTGCGGAATCTATAAAAGACGATTTTGCCAGTGTGGCGGCCCAAGCTGATGGATTTGCGGTTGAAACGGAGTCTTTTTTTCAATTAGACGCGGCTACAGGAGCGCGGACGAATTCCGGTTCATCCACAGGAAGCCGTCTTTTATCGCAGTTCGGAAAAATTAATTATGCATTCTCAGATCGATACTTAGCTTCTTTTACACTTCGAAGGGATGGTTCTTCAAGATTCGGTGCCGATAATAGATATGGTCTATTTCCAGCGGGTACACTTGGTTGGAGAGTGAGCAATGAAGAATTTTGGCCTGAAAATGAAGTCGTCACAGACTTTAAGTTAAGGGCGGGTTATGGTGAAGTTGGCAACCAGTCCATAGGGGATGTTGCCCGTTTCGGGTTGTTTGAATCCAGATATGGACAAAATCAATTGGAAGCTACTGGAGACACTTTCTTTTTCAATACATTTTACAATGTAGGTACTGCCTATGACCTTAATGGCGGAGATACCGGAAATCTCCCATCAGGATTTGTTTCCATACAGGCAGCGAATCCGGAGTTGAAATGGGAGACCACAAAAGAGATAAACCTAGGGGTAGATTTCAGCCTTTTCAATGATCAGATTGCTGGTTCTTTCGATTACTTCACCCGTGAAACAAGT
The DNA here is from genome assembly GCA_965368185.1 of uncultured Kriegella sp. GTDB lineage: Bacteria > Bacteroidota > Bacteroidia > Flavobacteriales > Flavobacteriaceae > Kriegella. The sequence goes on along the minus strand of CBDULZ010000043.1, from coordinate 26,609 downwards.
GATATCCTGACCATTCCACCAATCGCCTCTGTTATTGGGGAGGGACAATTAAGAACATTGAACGGTGCTACCACGGAAACGAAAGGATGGGAGTTAGCCTTGGGGTACTCCAAAGCTTTTGAGAGTGGATTTTCCATAGGGGTATCAACGAATTTCGGTTCGTTTAAAGATGAAATAACGGCATTGCCAGACGAAGTGGTTTCCTCGTTTCCCGGAACATTGGAGAATTCAATAATTGGCCGATCTCAATTCTCAATTTTTGGTTACCGAACAGATGGGCTTTTTCAAAGCCAAGCAGAAGTTGACAGTCATCCAACGGGTGGCATTCAAACAGGTAATGCACGACCCGGAGGGATACGCATTGTCGATCGTGATAACAATGGCGTCATTGATGGGGCTGATAGGGATTTTTTGGGAACAACCTTGCCTGATCTGGAATACGGTATCCGTATAGATCTATCTTACAAAAGCTTCGATTTCTCAGCTTTTGGATCTGGTGTGGCTGGCAGAATAGGACTTGATCCGTATATAAATTATAATAACTTCGTTCAAGGCAGGGAAAATGCCGGTTTAGGAGTTTTGAATTCTTGGACAACCAGCAACACAAATACCGATGTTCCATCATTGACATTGGTAAACAACCTTCCTAATAACACAGATTACCACTATAGAAAGAACAACTATTTTAAGTTGCGAAACCTACAATTGGGATATTCACTGCCCGAAGAGTTACTGAACAAATGGGGGGCGTTAACAGGTTTGAGATTTTATTTACAAGGAGAGAATCTATTTTGGATTACTCCGAAAGACTACATTGGAGCTGATCCAGAGCGAACCAATATCGATGGAATACCTGTGCCAACGGTTTATTCCATAGGACTTAACTTGAACTTTTAAAAAATGAAAATCATGAAAAGAAATAAAATATTTATAGTGGGAATGTTGATATCATTTCTTCTAGTTTCCTGTGGCGAAGACTTTCTCGAGTATGAACCTGAAGGTGTATTGTCCAATGAAAATGTAGCAACTGCAGAAAATGCGGAATCACTGGTGGTGGCTGCCTATGCGGGCATAGCAAATGATGATATGGTCGGACCGTTGACCCATATGTGGGCTTTCGGTAGTGTGCGATCCGATGATGCTTACAAAGGTGGAGGCGGTAGAGGCGACGTCGATATCGTAGACCGATATGAGCAGTACAATTTGACCGTGGCCGATGATCCCCTGGATTGGTTTGGTCCTCGAACGTGGACAAACTATTATAAGGCTATTTCAAGAGCTAACTTTGCTTTGTCCGTAATCAATGAAATTCCAGATGGAGAGTATGCCGACAAGACCTTAAGGCAGGCGGAGTTGCGTTTTTTGCGAGCACATTCACATTTTATCCTTAAGCTTTTATTTAAGAAGATTCCTTATATCACTGAAGAACTGACCCAAGAAGAAGCGGCAGAGGTTAGCAATGATGTAGATAATGATGCGCTGTGGAATATGATAGCTGAAGACTTTCTTTTTGCGTACAATAACTTGCCCCAATCGCAAGATCAGGTGGGAAGGGCCGACAAAAATGCAGCTACGGCTTACTTGGCAAAATTACGGTTATATCAGGCGTATGAGCAGAATGATGATCATCAGGTTACCGCTATCAATTCTGGGCGGTTACAAGAGGTTATCGATTTAGCCGATGAGGTGACAGCTAGTTTAGAGCCTGATTTTGGAAATAATTATCTAGACGGTTTCGATAATGGACCGGAGTCTATTTGGGCTGCCCAATTTTCGATTAATGATGGTACTACAGTGGGTAGGGTAAGTTTTGTTACAGGATTGAACTCCCCGCATGGTACAGGTCTATATGGCTGTTGTGGTTTTCATTTGGCAAGCCAGAATATGGTGAATGCCTTTAAGACCGATGCCGACGGATTGCCCCTAATGGATACTTTCAATGATGTTGACATATTCACAACTGTAAATGCAGATGGAGAAACGCCTCCCGATGCAGGATTGACCGTTGATCCCCGATTGGATCATACCATCGGAATTCCTGGAAGACCTTTCAAGTATCGAAATATGGTAAATGAGGCCGGTGACATGGTGTATAACTTTAGTTGGGCGAGAGACCCCGGGGTGTATGGTTATTTTGGAAATATGAAGGAACAGCAAGCCCCCGATTGTTCTTGTTACGTAAAAGAAGGACCCTTTGTCGGCACTTCAAAGAATATAGATTTTATCCGCTATGCCGACGTATTGCTATTTAAGGCAGAGGCCCTGATTCAATTGGATCGATGGGATGAGGCTTTGCCAATTATCAACCAAATAAGAACCCGTGCGGCGGCAAGTGTGCAGCGACCTATTGATGCCGGGGCTACCGATATTTATAGTATAGGAACTTATTCATCTTTTCCTGACAAGGAATTTGCCTGGAAAGCCCTAAAGTTTGAAAGAAGATTAGAATTCGCCATGGAGGGCCATCGTTGGTTCGATTTGGTGAGATGGGGGGAAGCTTCCGAGGTATTAAATGCTTACTTAGCTGAGGAAAGTCCGAAGAGGGATTTCTTATCAAATGCATTGTTTACTGCTGGTAGGGATGAATACTATCCCATCCCGCAGCGGGAAATAGATTTTACAGGTGGGGTTTACCAACAAAACCCAAAGTATTAGTTTCTATTTTAGAGGTATTCCTAAGCTTAGAGTTAGTTGTTGTTAGTTTTTTAAAAGCACGGGATGGTTACCCGTGCTTTTTTAGTAAATTCAATAAAAATTTAAAAGATGAAAAAAGGATTCTTAATCGATATGGACGGGGTTATTTATAGTGGAGATACCATGATCGAGGGCGCCGATAAATTTATCGCCACTTTGCAAAAGGATAATATACCTTTTTTGTTTATGACCAATAATAGTCAACGTACCCCGTTGGATACCGTAAACAAGGTAAGTAAAATGGGAATTGATATTACCGAGGAGAATGTATACACAAGTGCGATGGCAACGGCTTGGTTCCTTTCTTTTATGAATCCTAAAGGAACGGCTTATGTTTTGGGAGAGGGAGGACTCATCACGAGCCTGCACCAACAGGGGTACACTTTGGTAAACCAGAATCCCGATTTTGTCGTTGTCGGCGAGGGTCGAAACTTTACTTTGGAAATGGTAAATAATGCGGTGGATATGATTCTTTCCGGTTCAAAGCTTATCGCTACAAATCTTGATCCATCCCCAAAGAAAAAAGGTTGGTCGAATTTGGGAATCAAGGCGGTCGTAGCCATGATTGAGGAAGCAACCGGTAAAAAGGCCTTTTCTGTCGGAAAGCCTAGTCCTGTAATGATGCGTGCCGCTCGCAAGACTTTGGGCTTGGAAGCTCGGGAAACCATTATTATTGGTGACACAATGGATACCGATATTTTAGGCGGTGTGCAGCTGGGATATACGACGATATTAACACTTTCGGGAGTATCTAAAAAAGAAACGTTGGACGACTTTCCTTTTAAACCTGACTTAGTCATAGATTCTGTGGCTACATTAGATTTAAAACAAGCACTCGAGTTAAAATAGGGGATATAGGTTAGGCGCTAACAAAGCAAAATTTTCCACCCAAAGAAATATTTAGATTAATGAAAAATAAAATTAAAGCAGTTTGTTTTGGAGAGGTTCTCTTTGATGTTTTTCCTACGCATGCAAAAATTGGCGGTGCTCCGTTGAATGTTTGCGTAAGACTACAATCATTAGGAGCGGATGCTGCTATGTTGAGTAGTGTAGGGGAAGACCAGAATGGCATTAAGATCATCAACTATTTAAGAAATTCAGGCGTTGATACCGAAGGAATTCAAATTCAAAAGGAATATGCCACTGGTGCCGTAAATGTGATGCTCAATGATAAGGGAGTGGCTTCGTATGATATTGCCTATCCCGTAGCTTGGGATAAAATCGAACTTCAAGAATCCATGAGAAGGGTGCTTGAGTCCTCGGATATTTTGGTTTATGGAAGTTTAGTCTGTAGGGACAAGGTTTCAAGGGCAACGCTAAACGCACTTTTAAAATGGGCTCCGTATAAGGTCTTTGATGCGAATTTAAGAGCTCCGCATTATACGAAAGAAGTACTTTTAGAATCGATGCAAGCTGCTGATTTTATAAAACTCAATGATGACGAATTGTACGAGATTGCTAGTTATTTAGGATCTAAATACAACAACATGGAACAGAACATCGCCTTTATTGCACAAGAAACACAAACCAAAACGCTATGCGTTACCAAAGGGGCCTTTGGAGCTGTATTGTATAAGAATGGAAAATTCTATTACAACAGCGGATACCGCATTAAAGTTGTTGATACGGTGGGTTCGGGAGATTCCTTTTTAGCATCTGTGATTTATAAACTTTTCGCAGGTGAAGACCCACAGAAGGCCATAAACTATGGATGTGCCGTAGGCGCCCTAGTGGCCGGTAGTGAAGGGGCAAACCCCACTCTGGCACCTGAGGAAATTGAAAATTTTATGAATCCTTAGCAGGCACCACTTTTTTGGTCAAGATATCGGCGACGATGATCTTGGCGTGTATTCTGGAATTTTCGATAAACCATTTATGGGTTTCCATACCCCCGCAAATTACACCTGCCAAGTAAAGTCCAGAAACATTTGTTTCCATGGTTTCCGGATTATAATTGGGAAGTCGTTTTGCATCATTGGAGAGTTGAATGCCCAACTTTTCCAGAAATTCAAAATTGGGTTTGTATCCCGTGAGGGCCAACACAAAATCATTTTCTAGGTTCACGATACCCTCGGGGGTGTCTATGATAATCTCATTTTCTTTGATTTCCTTTAAGGTGGAGTGATAGTAAGCTTTGATGCTTCCTTCTTCAATACGATTTATAATATCAGGGCGTACCCAATATTTAACGCGTTGCCCGACCTCCGCACCGCGAATGATCAAGGTAACCTCGGATCCTTTGCGCCAGCACTCCAATGCGGCATCTATGGCCGAATTGCTGGCACCGACAACCGCTAATTTTTGGCTTGCATAAAAATGTGGGTCCTTGTAATAATGGGCAACTTTGGGCAGGTTTTCCCCAGGAATACCAAGTGTATTGGGCAAATCGTAAAAACCGGTAGCGACAACCACATTTGAAGTTGTATAGCTACCTTTGCTTGTGTTGATTTCAAAAAGACCCTCCGATTTTTTTACGCTTTCCACTTTTTCGAACAACTGAATATTCAATTGGTTGCTGGTTACGATCCTTCGATAATATTCAAGTGCCTCGTTGCGTTTGGGCTTGGCCTCTTTACTGATAAAAGGAATTTCATCAATTTCCAATCGTTCCGATGAAGAAAAGAACTGCATGTTCGACGGGTAGTTGAACAAAGAGTTTACAATTGGCCCTTTTTCGATAATAACATAATTCAAGCCTTTCTTTTTCGCTTCGAGTCCACATGCTATCCCGATAGGGCCTCCTCCAATGATAATAAGGTCAAAATACGTCATTTATTCCGTTATTTCCTTTAGTTCGTGTATGGTTTGGGTTGGGTTTTCACTTTTGAAAACAAAACTACCGGCCACCAGAACATCGGCACCGGCATCCGACAAAGCCTTTGCATTTTCGGAAGTAACCCCGCCATCTATCTCGATAAGGGTCTTCGTTTTTTTGTGCAGAATCAGTGCTTTTAAGTCACGCACTTTATTGTAAGTATTTTCAATAAACGACTGGCCTCCAAACCCGGGGTTCACGCTCATCAATAATACCAGATCGATATCGCGTATCGTATCTTCCAGCACATTGATGTTGGTATGTGGATTCAGGGCAACGCCCGCCGTCATTCCCTCGGCCTTTATCGCTTGCAATGTTCTGTGCAAATGGGTGCAGGCTTCATAATGGACGGTTAGATTGTTCGCCCCGAGATCGGCAAAGGTCTTGATATAGCGATCAGGGTCGATAATCATCAAATGAACGTCCAAAGGTTTGGTTGCATGCCTGGCAATAGCCTTTACCACGGGCATTCCATAAGAAATATTGGGCACGAATACACCATCCATAACATCAATATGATGCCAATCGGCCTCACTGCGATTTACAAGTTCTATATCCCGTTGAAGATTGCCGAAATCGGCAGCAAGGAGGGAGGGGGCAATTTTAGTTTTGCTTATTTTCATCTACTCTTGAGATTTTCTACAAAAGTAACGAATTACCACTTTACGGTGTGTACGACAGCGGTCAAAAGACTTTCAATTTTATTAGGGGCAGCGTTCAATTGTCATGAAAATATTCTTCAATCTGTAGCATCATCTTTTGTTTTTCGGGTTCCGATAGCCAACTAGCTATAAAGCTATTTTTGGCGAGCTGCGCAATATGTTTTTTAGAGAGGTCTAATGCTTGGGCTATCTCCCAATAATTTTCGTTCAGATAGCCTCCGAAATAAGCGGGGTCATCAGAATTTATGGTCACCATTAAATTCTCATCCATCATTTTCAATAAAGGATGGTCTTTGAGGTCACTAACCACTTTTAACTCGAGATTTGATAAAGGGCAGAGCGTCAATGGCATCTGTAAATCGGCCAACCGTTTTACCAAGATATGGTCATCAAGACATCGGTTGCCATGATCTATGCGGGCTACTTTAAGCAAATCAATGGCTTCCCAAATGTATTCGGAGGGACCTTCTTCGCCCGCATGGGCTACGGTCAATAAACCTTTTTCGATGGCCCTTTCAAAAACTTTTTGAAATTTGGATGGAGGATTTCCGACCTCGGAAGAATCAAGCCCCACGCCCGCAATCCATTTTTTATACGGTAATGCCTGCTCCAAGGTTTTAAAAGCGGAAGATTCATCCAGATGCCTGAGAAAACACATTATCAATCGGAAGCTTATGCCTAGCTTTTCTTGACCGTCAATTAGAGCGCGATGAATACCACTGATTACCACGGCAAAAGAAATGTCACGATCTGTATGGGTCTGAGGATCGAAAAAGACCTCTATATGCTTTACATTTTGGCCGTGAACTTTGGCGAGGTAGGCCCATGTTAGATCGTAAAAGTCTTGCTCGTGAATCAATACACTTGCCCCGGCATAATAAATATCCAAAAATTCTTGAAGGTTGTTAAAACTATATGCTCTTTTAAGGGCATCTACGCTGGAATAATTAATCTTCAGATTATTCCTATGGGCAATAGTGAACATCAATTCGGGCTCAAAAGTGCCTTCAATATGCAAATGGAGTTCCGCTTTGGGTAATCCTGCAATAAATTTCTTTAGTGAAATAGCTGTCATTTTGAATACGATTTATATCCTTTAAGTACCATTGGATCTACAAGTTAGACACTTTTCGGCAAATTGCTGGGGGTAAAGTTCATTCATCTAGAAATTGGAGAGGGTTCAACGGAAATCGTCCTTATTTCTGTTTTGGATTATTAGCCCACATGTTTCAGACCTTCATAAACTACAATACCTACGGCATTCGCTAGATTTAAACTACGAACGTGTTCGCTGTACAGTGGAATTTTGTAGAGTCTGTTTTGGTTCGATTCGGTTAGGGTGGGGGATAGGCCAACCGATTCTTTTCCAAAGACAAGAAATTGACCATCCTCATAATCGATTGACCAATGGTTCTTTTTTCCGTGACTAGAAAAGAACACCATATTCTTGTTCCCATGCCGTGAAAGAAAGTCAGCTAGGCTTTCATAGATACATAATGAGAGGTGGGGCCAATAGTCCAAGCCTGCACGTTTTAGGCGCTTGTCATCAAGCTCAAAACCAAAAGGTTTTACGAGGTGTAGCGTAGAACCTGTAGCCAATGCCAATCTGCCAATATTTCCGGTATTGTTGGGTATTTCAGGTTCAATAAGAACGATGTTAAACGGCATTTCTACTTTTTTCTCAGTGATTTAAGATATAATCGTTCCACTTTCTCACGGGCCCAAGGGGTTCTGCGCAAGAATTTTAAGGAAGACTTTATCGAAGGGTTGCTTTTAAAGCAGTTGATATTTATACGCTCGGCCAATTCCTCCCAGCTATATTTCTGGGTAAGTTGTTCAAGTATGTCGGCCAATTTTACACCATGTAGAGGGTTGTTGGGTTGTTCTTGATTTGTATAATTTTTTGAGGTCATGGTTTAAATAAACATTTTAGATTGGTATTAAAACCATATATGAAAAAACTCCGGTAATCAGCCGGAGTTTATTCATCAATCAAAAAACGAACAGTCATGATAACTGTTGTTAACAGTAAAATTACAATTTATATGCCGTATTTCCAATTTATGGAAACTTTAACGTACAAGTTGTAACTAGGTCTAGCCGAGATAGGTTTTTAATATCTTGCTTCTTGAAGTATGTTTTAATCTACGAATCGCTTTTTCCTTGATTTGACGTACTCTTTCTCGTGTAAGGTCAAAGGTTTCACCAATTTCCTCCAAGGTCATGGAGTGTTGTCCGGCCAAACCGAAATACAAACGAATAACATCGGCTTCCCTTGGGGTCAATGTTTCAAGAGCTCTTTCAATTTCAGTCCGTAAAGATTCGTGCAACAAATCTTTATCAGGATTTGGCGATTCGCCACTACGAAGTACATCGTATAGGTTAGAGTCTTCACCATCAATTAATGGAGCATCCATAGATACATGGCGACCTGAATTTTTTATAGATTGCTTTACATCTTCAACGGTCATATCCAATTCTTTGGCAATTTCCTCAGCAGATGGCATACGCTCATGGGCCTGCTCCAAGAAAGCGAAAGTTTTGTTGATTTTGTTGATCGAACCAATTTTATTCAATGGCAAACGTACAATTCTTGACTGTTCTGCCAACGCCTGTAAAATGGATTGACGAATCCACCAAACGGCGTATGATATAAATTTAAACCCACGAGTTTCATCAAAACGTTGCGCTGCTTTGATCAATCCTAGATTTCCTTCATTAATAAGGTCGGGAAGTGTTAATCCTTGGTTTTGATATTGTTTGGCTACCGATACCACAAAGCGAAGGTTGGCCTTGGTCAATTTTTCAAGGGCAATTTGATCGCCTGCCTTTATTCGTTGGGCCAACTCTACCTCTTCATCCGCCGTAATCAAGTCTACTTTGCCAATTTCTTGCAAGTATTTATCCAACGAAGCGGTCTCCCTATTGGTAACCTGTTTTGTAATTTTTAACTGTCTCATTTACTGTAAATTAAATTCATGTCACATAAGCTGCATATACTTATACGTAAAAAAGATAGAAATGTTACAAATGAAAGGCGAAAGTTTTGTTTTTTTCGCTGTTCGAGTTAATTTTCGGGCATAAAAGAGCCCCAATAGTGCTATTGGGGCTCTTTTCATTAGCTATATAAGATTTAACTCTAATCCCTTCGGGGTTTTCGGTCGCGGTTGTCTCTGCGATTATCCCTGCCGCCACGATTATCTCTCCCGCGATTGTTATCCCTTGGCGGTCTTTCGACATAGCCTTCAGGTTTTGGTAACAATGCTTTTCGAGAAACTTTATCTTTTCGTGTTCTAGGGTCTAGTCCGAAATATTTCACATCGAATACATCGCCCATATTTACAACGTCAGATACATTTTCGGTACGTTCCCATGCCAATTCAGATACGTGTAACAATACTTCATTGCCCGGAGCATCCATATATTCGACGACGGCACCAAAGTCTAGCATTTTAATAACTTTTACCTCGTAAACGCTACCTACTGCAGGCTTGAACATCAACGAATCGATTTTTGCCAATACCGCATCGATACCATCTTGATCGGTTCCTAGAATTTCAACAATACCTTCTTCGGTTACAGGGTCTTCATTGATTACAATAGTGGTACCTGTTTCTTTCTGAAGTTCTTGGATTACTTTTCCACCAGGACCTATCAAAGCACCGATGAATTCATTAGGAATGATTCGCGTAACCATTTTTGGAGAATGTGGCTTCACGTCTGCATTCGGAGCTGCAATAGTGTCGGTCAATTTTCCAAGTATATGTAGGCGCCCCTCTCTAGCTTGTTTTAAAGCGTTAACCAAGATTTCATAAGACAACCCTTTAACTTTGATATCCATTTGACAGGCGGTGATACCGTCTGCCGTACCCGTAACTTTAAAATCCATATCTCCTAAGTGATCTTCGTCACCTAAGATATCAGAAAGAACAGCGTATTTTCCAGAATCGGCATCGGAAATCAATCCCATGGCGATACCTGAAACGGGTTTCTTTAATTGCACCCCGGCATCCATCAATGCCATAGTGCCCGAACAAACGGTAGCCATGGAAGAAGAACCGTTAGATTCCAATACTTCCGAAACCACACGAACTGTGTATGGGCAATCATCAGGGACCATTCCTTTTAAAGCGCGCTGCGCCAAGTTACCGTGACCGACTTCCCTACGGGATGTTCCGCGAATAGGTCTTGCCTCACCTGTTGAAAAAGGAGGGAAGTTGTAATGTAGATAAAAACGCTCTTCACCTTCGTGCGAGGGCATATCAATTTGATTTGAGTCTCTTGACGTACCTAAGGTTACTGTAGCCAAGGCTTGAGTTTCCCCACGCGTAAAAATGGCAGAACCATGCGTAGATGGAAGGTAATCGACCTCACACCAGATTGGGCGGATCTCATCGGTCTTACGGCCATCCAAACGCAACCCTTCGTTTAAGGTAAGGTCGCGAACAGCGGCTTTTTCGGCTTTATAGAAATACTTGGAAATCAAACTGCCGTATTCTTCTTGCTCTTCCTCAGTGAAACTTGCAATAACTTCTTCCTTGATGGCATCAAAGGCAGCACTTCGCTCATGCTTGGCAGAACCAGCCTGGGCAATGGCGTATACCTTATCATAGGTAAGAACATGTACTTTTTTCGCTAAATCCTCATCTTCACGCTCACCTTCGTACTCACGGACTTCTTTTTTGCCAAAGGCCTCAGCCAATCTAAGCTGTGCCGCACATTGTTCTTTGATAGCTTCGTGCGCAAATTTGATGGCCTCGGTCATTTCCTCTTCGGAAATCTCATCCATCTCACCTTCAACCATCATAACGGAATCGGCAGAAGCACCGATCATCATATCGATATCAGATTCTAGTAACTGTGCTCTAGTCGGGTTAATGATAAACTCGCCATTAACGCGGCCAACCCTAGCCTCGGAGATAGCACATTCAAATGGGAAGTCAGAAAGTTGAATTGCGGCAGATGCAGCCAAACCGGCCATGGCATCTGGCATAACATCTTCATCATGTGACATCAATTGAATCATCACCTGGGTTTCTGAGTGATAGTCTTTAGGGAAAAGTGGACGTAAAACACGGTCTACCAGACGCATAGTCAATACTTCTCCATCGCTTGGTCGAGCTTCTCTTTTAAAGAAACCGCCCGGGTAGCGACCAGCAGCGGCAAATTTCTCACGATAATCTACCGTTAATGGTAGAAAATCGACGTCGCTTTGTTTGTAATTGGAAACTACTGTACACAGTAGCATACATTTTCCTGATTGAACAACAACAGAGCCATGGGCCTGTTTTGCCAACTTTCCGGTTTCGATAGAAATTTCCCTACCGTCACCAAGGTCAATGACCTCTTTAAATACTTTTGGAATCATAAATTTGATTTTATCCCGAACGCTTCGGGATTGTTAAACAATGGTCTCTCCGCCATTTTTTCTGGTCGGAGCATGTGTTGTGTTGTCGTGTGACCAATGAAAAACTGTGTGCAGCTTTTTGTATGTCGCCCTGAATTTGTGACAGGGTCTTAGTGTGCGTACTTGGGTGCCGAAACGGATTCCGGCCTAATACTATATAAAAAGAGGGAGCGCAGCTCCCTCCTTTTAAAATTACTTTCTTATGCCTAATTCTTTGATCAGCTCACGATATTTTACAATATCTTTCTTTATCATATAGTCTAAGAGACTTCTTCGTTTACCTACCAATCGAACCAAGGAACGCTCTGTGTTAAAGTCTTTCTTGTTACTTTTAAGGTGCCCGGTAAGGTGGTTGATACGATGTGTGAACAATGCTATTTGTCCTTCGGTAGAACCTGTGTTTTCAGCTTTTCCACCATGTTTTTTAAAGATTTCACTCTTCACTTCTTTTGTTAAATACATTCCAATATTATTTTAAATGATTTTTATGTATCTGACTGTCTTTCAATCAGGCGGCAAAGATACTATTATTTTCTTTACGACCTAATCGGATTGTTCTGAATAAGGTCGATGTAAAGATTGATTTTCTTTTTTAGCTCTCCACGGTGTACAATGAAATCTAAAAAGCCTTGTTCTTTAACGAACTCAGCTGTCTGGAAGCCTTCAGGCAAATCCTTTCCCGTGAAATCCTTAACAATTCTAGGGCCGGCAAAACCAATTAATGCACCAGGTTCTGAAATATTAATATCCCCAAGCATGGCGTATGATGCCGTTGTTCCACCGGTAGTCGGGTCTGTACATAATGATATATAAGGAAGACCCGCTTCTGCCAATTGCGCCAACTTGGCCGATGTCTTGGCCAATTGCATTAGTGATAGGGCGGCTTCCATCATACGGGCCCCCCCTGACTTCGATATCATTAAAAAGGGCAATTTCTTTTTAATGGCGTAATCGATGCCTCTGGCAATTTTTTCTCCTACAACGCTGCCCATCGATCCTCCGATAAAATTAAAGTCCATACAACAAATCACAATATTTTTGCCTAGACTATTGCCTACTGCGGTTCGCACGGCATCTTTTAGTCCTGTTTTTTTCTGGGCAGATTTTAGGCGATCTACGTATTTTTTGGTGTCTACAAACTTCAAAGGATCTTTGGACGTCAATTTTGCGTCCAATTCGGTGAACTTATTATCATCGAATAGAATTTCAAAATACTCTTTACTTCCAATTCTAACGTGATAACCGTCTTCAGGGCTGACATAAAAGTTTTTGGCGAGTTCCTCCGATTCTACAATCTTACCAGTAGGGGATTTATACCAAAGTCCCCTCGGCGTATCTTTCTTCTGTTCGGTGGAAGTTTGAATTCCTTTTTCCTTTCTTTTGAACCAAGACGACATATTATCCATATTAATTAGTAGGGAGCTCTATTACTTTTAAAGAGTGTTTACATTATTAAGGTCGGCGAAGGCCTTTTTTAGACGCTCTACAAAGGTTTTTTCACCCTCACGCAACCAAACTCTGGGATCGTAGAACTTTTTGTTGGGTTCGTCAGCTCCATTTGGGTTGCCAATTTGAGCTTGAAGATAGTCCTTTTTTTCGTTGATGTAATCTCTGATACCTGTTAAAAATGCATACTGTAGATCGGTATCGATATTCATTTTGATAACGCCGTAACTAATGCCTTCGCGTATTTCTTCTACCGTAGACCCTGATCCACCATGAAATACAAAATCGATATGGTTGTGTTCTACACCATATTTTTCAGTGATATATTCCTGGGAATTTTTAAGGATTTTCGGCGTCAATTTTACGTTTCCAGGTTTGTATACGCCATGAACATTTCCGAAAGCAGCGGCAATCGTAAATCTAGGGCTCACTTTTGAAAGCTCTTCGTAGGCATATGCAACCTCTTCAGGCTGGGTATATAACTTTGAGTCGTCAACATCTGAATTGTCCACTCCATCTTCCTCTCCCCCAGTAATGCCGAGCTCGATTTCCAAAGTCATGTTCATCTTGCTCATACGGGCTAGATATTCCTTACATATAGCAATGTTCTCCTCAATCGGTTCTTCCGACAGGTCAATCATATGTGAACTGAACAATGATTTTCCGGTTTCGGCAAAATGCTTTTCGCTGGCATCCAAAAGGCCATCAATCCAAGGCAATAATTTTTTTGCACAATGATCGGTGTGTAGAATCACCGTTGCCCCGTAAGCTTCGGCCAGTTCATGAACATGTTTGGCACCTGCAACGGCACCGTGAATTGCGGCTTTTTGTCCCTCGTTGGAAAGGCCCTTACCGGCATTAAACTGCGCTCCTCCATTTGAAAATTGTATGATCACGGGGGCATTTAAACTTGCCGCCGTTTCAAGAACACCGTTGATGGTATCTGATCCAATAACGTTTACCGCAGGAAGGGCAAAACCTTTTTCCTTGGCATAATTGAATATATTCTGTACTTCGTCGCCTGTGGCAACCCCGGGTTTGATAGTGTGAGCCATGTTTTTAGTCTATTCGTTTGTGAAATTAATGGGACAAAAGTAATAAAATTATTAGGTCTGTAAGGGTCTAGAAAGGATAATTAATACCTATCTGAAGTACGGAATTCGCAAAATTATAGTCTCTGAACCATCTTTTCGAAGGTATTTCCGCCGGATTATATGTTTTAAAGCCCAAATCGACACGGAACAAAAAATAGGTAAAATCATACCGTAACCCGAACCCACTGCCCAGGGCAATATCCCCCAGCGAATCAAAACCGTCGAAAGTAGCGGCTGGATCATCGACGTTGTCAAAAACGTTCCAGATATTGCCCGCATCGGCAAATAATGCACCGTTAACATCGCCGACAATGGGAAAACGATATTCAAGATTAAAAGCCAGTTTTAAATTGGCCTCGTTAAAATCGTTGATCGCTGTTGTACTACCTGGACCCAATGAATAGGGATACCAGGCCCGGTTATCATTTGACCCCCCTGCAAAGTAACTTCGTACAAAGGGTATGTTGTCAGAGTTGCCATAGGGAATCGCAATGCCGAAGAAGCTTCTGAAGGCCAAAACATTCGAGTGGGAAAGGTCCCAGTATTTTACATAGTCGAACTCCGTTTTTATATATTGAGAAAAGGGCACACTAAAAACCAGTAGGTCTTTATCATCATTTTTGTTGAAGGGTATTATTTCCGAGAGCGCCGATAACAGATTGCCCGCACCTTCCAATTTGAATCGAAATTGATGAAAATTATTATCGGTAAGGCCATTTCTGTTATTTTTGGTAAAGCTATAATTGCTCGCAAAAATCAAGTTGTTTTCGGTAAGACGTTTTCTGCGTTCCTCTATCCGCACTACTTCACCATATTGTTCAGATGCCATTGGTATAAGGTTATTGTTTAAAACCTCGTTGATAAAACCTGCGGTCCCGGTAGGGATGATAAGTTTTCTAGGTGCATCGGAACCTGCGGGCGGTTCGTAAAAATCGGTAACCGTCGAATTGTTTTCATAAAAATCGGCAATGTCGTCTAATCGACTGTATGTATTACTGTATACATTGAAAAACTGTTCAGGTTTTATATTGCGAACAAATTCGACATTCAATAGTTCAACATTCTTCTTTTTGAAGTCAGAAGGGGTCCAATTGTATCCTAGAATCGCATTGAACGCTTGTTTGTCAAGACCTATGTTCTGCTGAAAACTGCTTCCTAAGGTAATGCGTGTCTTGGGCAATGTATAGCTGGGGATTATCTTGGTTGTTTTTATAAAGGGGAACCAAATTCTTGGAATGTCTAGATTTAGGTCGGCGCCGAATTCCAAAATATTAAAGAAACGGTTGTCGATGATATTCGGGTCACTAGAGGAGCCAATATTGAGCCGCCCCGATAGACTTAGGTTTTCCGCTCCTTTAAAGAGGTTTCTCGCCTGTAAAGACGGGCTAAAGGCCATACCGACGCGTTGTATGTTTGAATGGGTGATATCGAAATCGGTTCCCAAAGAATATTTGGGCCTTGGTGCCAAATAAATATTCGCATTTAAATTCGCCTGTTCGCTATCTGCTTCTAAGGTTATATTCGGATATCTAAAAACATTTAAGTTCGTAAGTTGTCTGTAGGTGCGAATTTTGTCGAGGTCTCGATAGATACTATCTTTTTCAAAGAAAATTGCATCGACCAGTGTTTTGGGCTTAAAGCGTAATTTATTCCTATAAAAAATGGTATAATTCCCGTATCTGATGAATTTCTGTTCCGAATCACTTTGATCAAATAGGTAATCGGTGTAAATATTTATACTCTTAAAACGGTGAACCTTGTATTCTGAGGAAGTCAGTGAACTGTCGTTCCGTATTCTAAGGTCGTCAATATTTAGTTCGACGTTCATTTTTTTGTCGGTTCTCGATTTGACAGTGTCACGTTCAATATCGTAACCGATTGAACTTTCTTGAAAGTTGTGTACTCCTGAGTTTCTAAAGATTGCTGTCAAGCGTTCCCGCTCAAGATTAAAGTTGTTTAAATCGAATTGATCACCACTTCGAACAAAAGATTCTTCTGCATGTTTTTGGTAAATGGAATCAATTGCCGTCGATGAAATCTCTTTTGTGAGCGAATCAATAATGTAAGGTTCACCAAGGGTTATTTTATAATCTATTTCACCGCGTTGCCGTTTTTTGGTGCTGTCGATTTCGAAAGTGGTTTCATTGTTGAAATACCCCTTGCTGCCATAATATGCACTCAGACGCTCCAAGGTTCTTCGAGTCTTTGAAGTGTCAATGATGACAGGTGCTTCTCCGATTTTTTTAAGCCATTCACTAAGCCCCTTTACCATGAATGACTCTCCCAGTCTATCTACCTGCTTTTTCGATAATAGGTTGGTTAATCGCTGCTCTCTCTTTTCTTTTTTATGCAGCCAATTTTGGTAAGAAGAATCTGGATTTTTCTTGGCAAGATTGTAAAGGTTAAGACGCAATGGATAACCCAAAAGCGAGCTGTTGGGAATTTGAACGATAAGACTTTCGATATCTTCGTCGGAAACAACTTTGTTGTCGGCATGAATTGTGTTCTTGGTCAAAAGAAGTTCACCATCATCTACCCGTCTAAGACTATTGCATGAGACAATCGCAAAGGCTAAAAATAATAAACTTATTTTAGCGATGTCGTTTTCAATTCGCAACGGGATTCTCATAGAAATCAAAAATACATTATTTGTATGGTTGTCAAAAGCCAAATAAAACTTATAAAAAGCTTACAGCAAAAAAAGTACCGAACTAAAAATGGCATGTTCGTGGTCGAAGGGAAAAAAACTGTAAAAGAATTGCTGGCGTCCGATTTTAAGGTGTTTAAAATTTTTTCCTGTGATGAGGCCTTGTTGGCCTTTTCGCCAGATGATTCAGAGTTTGCATCGAGAGATGAACTGAAACAAATGAGCAGTTTGAAAAGCCCTAGTAGTGCTTTGGGTGTTTTTTACACTCCCGAACCAAGGCCGGTCGATTTTGGTGATTGGGTGTTGTTGCTAGATAACCTTCAAGATCCCGGTAATTTGGGTACAATTATTCGCTTGTGCGATTGGTTCGGTGTACGCCATTTAGTGTGTTCCCTAAACACGGTCGATTGCTTTAACCCAAAAGTGCTTCAGGCGACAATGGGATCCATCACTAGGGTAAATCTTATCTATACCGATCTTTCTAAATTTTTAGGAGAAGCTGAACTTCCCGTTTACGGAACCTTTATGAATGGAGCCCCGGTTTACCAAGTCGATATGCCCGAAAAGGGTATTTTGGTTATGGGCAACGAGGCCAATGGAATTTCGCAGGAGATTGAAAATAGGTGTGATAAAAAAATTGCAATTCCCCAATTTGGTGCCAAAACTACAGAGAGCCTAAATGTTGCGACCGCTACCGCAATTTTGTTAAACGAAATAAGAAGGTAGTTGTACCCAATTAATTGACAGAATTGTTCTCAAAAAAATGAAGATTACTCAAATGTAAAATTGATAAACAAACCTCGGGTGCGCAATGCATCGATATTTCCGGTCCACGGACTGTTCGGATCGTTATCTCGGACCAGCTCGTCGTTTATGGTAAAAACACCACGAATGGAAGGGCTAAACTTAAAGTATTCCAAATAAAAATCGATGCCAAAACCAAGTTCATAATTATAGACCCATTTTTTCATACGAAAAGTGCCACTTTCGTTATCATCAAGATTGGTCTCATTGCTCCCTAAGTTCATTGCAATGGATGGTCCCCCAATTAAATATGGCTTCCAGTTGCCAAATCTACGGGTGCCGACCTTAAGCAATATGGGAAAATTGATATAGGTAGATTTTACCTCCCGGATTGTATTTCTTTCCGTGGCATCCTCTCCGGTAAATCCGGGAAACCCCAAGGTTCTGGCACCATAATGTAGCCCAGGTTCAAATCGAAGATCTAAAAATTCATTGAGACGAAGCTCGCCTATAAGACCTACATTGAATCCTAAACCCTTGTCTACCAGAATATCGCGTGTATCGTTTTTATAATCGAATTTAAAATCATACTGATTAAATCCAAGAAAATAACCCCAATTAAGCAGAGCCTTGTCTTCATTTTCTAGGTTTAATATTGGATTTTCGTTGAACTGGGCATGAGTCATGGTGTTCAAACATAACAGCCCGATCAATAGTAGAAGAATATTTTTCATCAACAAAAATTTCCTGGCCTCCGTACTTTCATTTTCTTATGTTCTTCGGAATCGGCCCTTTTATTAAATGCCCATAATGGGCTTTCATATAGTTATTTGGTTGCAATATAAATTGACGCGACCCCAAGCGTTTGTGGTTCGTCGGTTACATCTATAAACCCGATTTTACGTAAAATATTGTTGAAGTTTTCCCCACATGGAAAAACCGATGCCGATTCGCTCAAATAGGTATAGGCCGATTTGTCTTTTGAAAATAATTTCCCTATTAAAGGAAGTATGTATTTAGTATAAAAGCGATATCCTTGACGATAAGGTGCTTTTGAGGGTACTGCCGTTTCCAAGACCACAAGAACCCCAGTTGGTTTAAGCACCCTTCGTATTTCTGAAAGTCCCTTTTCCAAATTTTCAAAGTTGCGCACGCCAAAGGCCACGGTAACAGCATCAAAACTGTTATCTTCAAATGAAAGATTTTCACTATCCCCGACAACCATGGAAATAGTCTCGTTTAATTTTTTTTCAAGCACCTTTTTTTTGCCAACTTCGAGCATACCTGGTGAAATGTCCAGTCCGATTATAGTGTGTGCTCCGGTTTTTGTCATGTGAATGGCCAAATCTCCTGTTCCTGTAGCGATATCGAGAATGCTTTTAGGCTGCTTTTGCGTAAGTATGGCAACAACACGCTTGCGCCATTTCACGTCGATGCCAAAAGAAATAATACGGTTCAGTCCATCATAATTCCCCGATATGGTATCGAACATTTTGGTAACCTGTTCCTTTTTTCCTAGGTCGGTATCGCTATAGGGGGTAATTTTTTTGGTCATTTCAGGAAATTTCGCCAAAGATACAATTTCGAAAAGGGTTGTCATTGTGTTTGAACAATAAAGAAATCAATACAGCGTTTTCCCCATGGGTTTTAAATGGCAACCCAATTAATTTATGTAATTTTGAACTTTTAAAATTGCAAACTTTCACGAAATGAGCTTTAAACAAGCCATAGTACCTTTGGCGATTAAATCTTACAATTGTCATTATAGGTTTTCTGCCCTGAGGTTTACACGAATGTAGCTGTTCAATGAAGATAATTATAGCAGGAGCTGGTGAAGTAGGAATCCATTTGGCAAAATTACTGTCCTACGAGTCTCAGAATATTACATTAATAGATACCCGTAAAGAAAGTCTGGCCTATGCCGACAATCATCTCGATATACGGGTATTACGTGGCGATGCTACTTCAATATCCATTTTAAAGGATGCACAGGTAGACGAGTCAGATTTGGTTATTGGGGTAACTTCCTCCGAAACGACCAATATAACACTGTGTATGCTTGCGAAACAGTTGGGAAGCAAACGAACCATAGCGCGTATTTCCAATACGGAATTTGTTGATAATAAAGAACTTATTAAATTTCCTCAATTGGGTATCGACGAACTTATCTCTCCGGAAGAACTGGCCGCTACTGAAATTCAGCTCTTATTGAGCAAGTCGGCCTTTAATGATACGTATGAGTTTGAAGATGGAAAATTAATAATGATAGGGGTCTCATTGCCCAAAACGGCACCCTTCGTAGGTAAAATGGTCAAAGAGGCCGCCAAAATTTTCCCTGCCCTAAACTTTATGCCCATTGCATTGCAACGAATGGGAACACAGTTCACCTTGATTCCAAGGGGCGATACAGTTTTTAAAGAAGGAGACCAAGTCTATTTTATCACTACCAAAGAAGGAGTAGATGAACTTTATAAATTGACGGGAAAAAAGAAAGAGGAAATCAAAAATGTAATGATACTTGGCGGAAGTAAAGTAGGTTACAAAACGGCTCGTGACCTTTGTGCCAACAAATTCAATGTAAAACTCATTGAAAAGAACAAAGAGAAGGCCTTTGATCTTGCCGATGAACTTCCAAATGCTCTCATTATTAATGGTGATGGCAGAAATGCGGAATTATTGGAGGAAGAAAGCTTACAGTCTATGGACGCTTTTATTGCCGTGACCGGAAACTCGGAAACCAACATCATGTCTTGTTTGGTAGCCAAGTCGAAGTTTATCAAGAAGACCATTGCCATGGTTGAGAATATGAATTACTTTCAACTGTCACATTCCATAGGCATCGATACATTGATAAATAAAAAACTGTTGGCTGCCAACCATATCTTTCGCCATGTTCGAAGAGGTGAAGTGGTTGCGTTGATGCGACTTAACAATTTGAATGCCGAGATATTGGAATTCGTAGTAAAACCCAATTCCAAAGTTACGGGCAGTGTAATCCGCGAACTTGATTTCCCTAGAATGGCTACTATTGGCGGCGTGATACGTGACGGCAAGGGTATTATTGCCCTAGGTGGGTTCGAAATAAAGGCAGGGGATCGGGTGGTTGTTTGTTGTTTACCGAAAGCCCTTCAAAAAATAGAACGCCTGTTTCTGTGAATCCTTACTATCGCCATTTTATGAACATAATTCGACCTACGGGCTATAGGGCTCGCGTTATAGGGTTCAATTTTGCCAAGCTAAATTGATATAAATGGGCCTAAACTCCAAAATAATATTCCACCTTATGGGGCTCTTGTTGCTCTGTAACGGGCTTTTTATGCTATTGGCTGCTTTGGTCAGCGGTATATATGATGACGGGGCTACCCTAGATATTACCTTAGCATCGATTACCACCATGTTTGTCGGTGTGTTTTCAATGTTCTACACCCGCGGACATGATAAAGAAGTAAAACGAAGGGAAGGTTATATCATCGTAACATTCGGTTGGATCGTGATGTCAATTTCGGGGATGTTGCCCTATCTGTTCTCAGGTGCTATACCCGATATTACCAACGCATTTTTCGAGACGGTTTCAGGGTATACGACCACGGGGGCTTCGGTTGTTGATGATATCGAGGCGTTGCCCAAGGGTATTCTTTTTTGGCGTAGCCTCACACATTGGATCGGCGGCATGGGTATTATCGTATTGGCCATAGCTATATTGCCGCTGCTGGGCATCGGCGGTATGCAATTGTTCGCTGCGGAAGCGCCGGGACCAAGCGCCGATAAGCTTCATCCTCGAATTACGGATACGGCAAAGCGTCTTTGGCTGATATATTTTGGCTATACTATTGCAGAAGCTATTTTGCTCAAACTGGCCGGTATGTCGCTTTTCGATGCCATGAACCATGCCTTGGCCACTTTGTCAACAGGTGGATTTTCTACCAAAAATGCAAGTTTGGCCTATTGGAACGACGATCCGTTGATTCAATATATCGTTATCTTTTTTATGTTTTTGGCAGGAAGTAACTTTGTACTTAGCTATTTTGCTTTTAAAGGGAAGGTGCAACGTGTGCTAAAAGATGAGGAATTTAAATATTACTCTGCGCTGATTTTAATATTTAGCGTAGTTACGGCAGTCGTAATCTACGTGAAGGCCAATGTGCCTGTGTCCGATTATCACCCAATGGTTTTAGGGTCCGCTGAAAGTGCTTTTCGACATGGCCTATTTCAAATTGTTTCCGTAGTCACTACGACCGGATTTGTAACCGCCGATTTTACGGCATGGACGCCCTTTTTGACCGTTCTCTTTTTCGGACTTATGTTCTGCGGGGGGTCGGCAGGGTCGACCGCTGGTGGCATCAAAATTATGCGCCATTTGCTGATTATTAAAAACGGACTGTTAGAGTTTAAACGTACACTGCATGCTGCGGCCATTATTCCAGTACGGTACAATAACAAATCGATAAGCCAGGTAATTGTCTATAATATTATCGCCTTTTTTGTACTCTATATGTTGCTGTTTATTATTGGGGCACTTGTTTTAGGTGCTTTGGGCGTTGATTTTGAGACGGCAATTGGTGGTGCCGCTTCATCTTTGGGCAATGTGGGGCCGGCTTTTGGGAGTCTTAACCCAGTAAGTAATTTTAATGGTTTGCCGGCTTTAGGTAAATGGTGGTGCGGTTTTCTAATGTTGGTCGGCAGGCTAGAACTTTTTACGGTATTGATTTTGTTGACACCTTATTTTTGGAAAAAAACATAATTCTTGTAACCTCGGGAAGCCCATTTCGGTAATCGCCTTTTTGGCCCTTTGCCCAGTTCTGGCTTTTACTCTGATATTTTTCTGATTTCACCCACAATAGAGCAAGAAGTTTTGACTGTATTGAATATCGTTCCGAACTTTTCGATATTCTTCTTCAGTAAATTGATATTTAAATTAGGGTCTTGACTATAAATTCTCAATTTATAATTAATTTCATCCATTCTTGGGGGTTTTTCTAGACGCGATGCATTCACGGTTATTTCGGCGTTTGAATATTGAAAATCCATCAACTCGGAAAAACGCTCAACATTTTTAAGAATACAAGCTGAAAATGATGCTAAAAATAATTCGGCAGGGTTTGCCAAAATATCAGCGGAAGCTGCAGTAATTCCAAATTTAATTTCAGTTTGTTTAATGTTGGTTGCGGCGCTCTTTTTTGATATTGCGGTTGCTTTAATACAGTACTTCATAGATTATTAATTTTCTGGTCATTTCTTGTGCATAATCCTGTTATTATTCATCATACAGTTTAGAATCTTCCCTCACCGGGTTTGAAATTTTTCATACCTCATTATTGAGGATGATACTCCAACCAAAATCAGCTTTTTAATACGTGTTGAATCATTTGTCCGGTGGTTATTGCCTTTTAATCCAATTTCCTATCGTAATGGCCTTCAGGTCACGCTTTCCATAGGTGAGGATCTCTCCTCCGAATTTCAATAAAATTTAAAAATAGGGGTTTAATTCGAATCATTTTTTGTGGGTTGACTAGCTGTATATTTGCAGTTTTTTCAGCAATTCTTTATCATTACCGCCAAATATGTACCCATAATTTTTTATAATTTTAAGATAGCAAATCCTATAAAGTTAGATTATACGATTTAAAATGATCGAACCTTGGCCATCGAACATAAAAAAGCCCGTTGCGTTGAGAACGGGCTTGATATTCTAAATGTTTAAAATCTAGCTAAGCGCAGCTTTTATTCTTGAAATCGCCTCTTTGATTTCTTTTTCCGAAGCGGCGTATGAAATACGTATACAGTCACCGTTACCAAAAGCATCGCCC
Source organism: uncultured Kriegella sp. (assembly GCA_965368185.1). GTDB lineage: Bacteria > Bacteroidota > Bacteroidia > Flavobacteriales > Flavobacteriaceae > Kriegella. The sequence goes on along the minus strand of CBDULZ010000043.1, from coordinate 3,293 downwards.
GTTACCGTGGCCACGTTGGCATACTCCAAAAGGTATAGGGCAAAATCGGAAGCATTATTAATAGTAACTCCGTTCAAGGTCCTCCCAAAATATGCAGTTACGTCAGGGTAAACATAAAAAGCACCTTCGGGCTCGTTACATCGAAAACCATCGATGTCGTTCAAGAGACCTAAAATAAGTTGTCGACGTTGTTTAAACTCATCGACCATGTATTGTACGCGGTCCGGTGATTCGGTCAATGCAGTAATCACCGCACGTTGCGCAATACAATTAGCACCGCTGGTTACTTGTCCCTGCAACTTGTTACAGGCACGGGCAATGTAGCTAGGCGCACCAATATAACCAATACGCCAACCGGTCATGGCAAAGGCCTTGGCAACACCGTTTACGGTTACCGTACGATCGTACATATCTTCAAAAGCAGCCATAGAGGCATGCGCGGTTACGCCGTAATTAATGTGTTCGTAAATTTCATCACTTACAACGATAATCTGTGGGTGTTTTTGTAAAACATCGGCTAGGGCCCGCAATTCGGCCTCGCTGTAAATAGAACCACTAGGGTTGCAGGGTGAACTATACCAGAGCATTCTTGTTTTAGGCGTAATGGCCGCTTCCAACTGCTCTGGGGTCATTTTAAAATCGTCATCGATGGAGGTGGCGACCTCGACGGGTACGCCATCGGCCAATTTCACGATATCGCTATAACTTACCCAGTAGGGGCATGGTAGAATTACTTCGTCACCTTTGTTCAATACAACCTGGGCCACATTGTACAAAGATTGTTTTGCACCTGTGGAAACTACAATTTGAGGACGTTCATAACTGAGTCTGTTATCACGCTTGAATTTAGTGATGATGGCATCTTTTAGTTCTACATAGCCGTCAACAGGGGTGTAGGCATTATAATCGTCATTTATTGCCTGAATGGCGGCCTCTTTAATATAATCGGGCGTATTAAAATCGGGTTCTCCTAAGCTAAGTCCGATAATATCTTTTCCGGCGGCCCTAAGTTCCCTGGCCTTGGCAGCCATTTCGAGCGTTGCCGAAGGAGCCAGACTATTTATTCTTTCTGAAAGTTCTTGAGTTGCGAGCGATGGTGTCATAATGAGTTGGAATTAAGCACGAATCGGCAGAGCACGTTCTGGTCCAAGAAAAACATACCTGCAAATCGTGATGGTAAAACTTCGTTTATTTTTAAGTTATTGCAATTGTAAACTGGGTCGTTTACCCAATTCTTTCAAATGCTTGAAGTGCGAAATTATAGCTTTTCTAGTAGTTTTATATTCGTTGTACGGCAAATTAAATTCTTTTGCCGTTTGTTTAACAATTTTAGAAATTTTTGTGTAATGTACATGGCTGATATTCGGAAAGATGTGATGCTCCACTTGGTGGTTTAAGCCTCCTGTAAACCAGTTTACGATTCGGTTTTTTGTGCCAAAATTTACAGTTGTGAACAATTGGTGTATGGCCCAAGTATTCTTCATCGTTCCGCTTTCATCGGGTAGTGGTGTTTCGGCTTCATCTACAATATGTGCCAATTGAAATACTACGCTCAAAATAACCCCGGCAACATAATGCATTATAAAAAAGCCGAGTAAGACTTTCCACCAAGCGATATCTATAAAAATAAGGGGGATAACCAGCCAAATGGTAATGTATAATAATTTGGTGATGACCAATGTGCTCCAATTGATGGCCGCACTGGGCATTTTACCGTACGATAATTTACGCTTCATATAACGGTACATCTGTTGGAAATCTGTGGTTATGGCCCAATTGAAAGTAAGTAGTCCGTAGAGCAAAATAGAATAATAGTGCTGAAACTTATGGTGCTTTTGCCATTTTGTATGTTTTGAAAAGCGAAGTATTCGGCCTGCTTCCATATCCTCGTCATGTTCATGTATATTGGTATACGTATGATGTAGTACATTGTGCTGTACTTGCCAATTGTACACATTTCCCGCTAATACGTATATACTGCTGCCCATAATTTTGTTTACCCACTTTTTGTTGGAATAGGAGCCGTGGTTGCCATCGTGCATCACGTTCATGCCTACACCGGCCATTCCCACGCCCATGACGATGGTCAACAAAAGGTTTGCCCAATTTGGGAGATTTAAGGTGAGCATTAAAAAGTAAGGGGTTAAAAATAAAGCGAACATAACCACCGATTTCAGGTGAAGCCGCCAATTTCCTGTCTTTTTGATTTGATTTTCTTTAAAATAGTCGTTTACCCGCTTATTAAGTGTCTTGAAAAATTGAGCGGAATCTTTTCTTGAAAATCGAATGGTAGTCTGATCCATGGGTGCAATCATTTTTGTAAAGATAAGGTAAATGCCGTTTTTAAACTTTAATAGTTTTGTACAATTGAAATTTTTTCGGCAATGAATATACTATTTTTACCCAGAAAACAAAGATAGTTATGGTGCCCGAAATTATATTCAAATATTTTCCCAATTTATCCGAAACGCAGAAAAATCGTTTTTTACTACTGGAAAAACTGTATCAAGATTGGAATCAAAAAATTAATGTGGTATCCCGAAAAGATATTGACGAACTGTATTTACGCCACGTACTTCATTCATTGGGCATTGCTAAAATTCAAAAGTTCAAGGAAGAAAGTTCCATTTTAGATGTGGGTACTGGCGGAGGCTTCCCTGGCATACCTTTGGCCATATTGTTTCCTGAAAGTAATTTTACTTTGGTCGATGCCATCGGTAAAAAAATAAAAGTCGTTCAAGAGGTTGTCGATGGGTTGGAGCTTACCAATCTAAAAGCGATTCATTCGCGTGTCGAAGACCTTGATAGCCAACACGATTTTATAGTCAGCAGGGCAGTGGCGGCAATGCCGACTTTCGTTCGATGGACAAAAGGACGCATAAAAAAGAAATCGCTACACGAGCGCCGTAATGGAATTCTATACCTAAAAGGAGGTGACCTCACCGAGGAATTAAAAGAATATGCCAAGGCAGAAATTTTTGATTTGAACCACTATTTTGATGAAGATTTTTTTGAAACAAAGCGAGTGGTATATCTGCCGCTGAAATACAAAGGTTGATCTGATTTAGGTACTTAACATTCGGTTAAAGGAGTACCTGCAATTTTTGGCGTAATTCTGAAGGCGCTCAAATAAGGTCAGCTTTTTGATTTTTGAAATTTTATTTTCTTTCTTCTCTTTCATCATTTTAAAAATTTAAATACTACTATAGTAAAGTTACGAAAAATTTACAATAAGTTAACGTTAAATTTACATTGATATTGTGCATGTATCCATATATCAACGTGGATAATCA
>CBDULZ010000042.1:0-38192 GCA_965368185.1 uncultured Kriegella sp. | reverse complement strand
CTGTTACCAGGATGAAAACCTGGCGTCCTAACCCCTAGACGAACGGGCCATTAAAACTTACAAGTGTAATTTCAAAAATTGTTCATGTGCGTATAACACATTTAAAGATTGAAGATCACAACTTAGTTTAATTGCGGATGCAAAAATACAATTATTTTTTACTATCGCAACTCTTGGATATTATTTTTTCTCATCATCAATACGCCTTGGCAAATAATACCCTTTTCGAAGATGGTTTTCCAGTAACTATACACACTCCTTCATCGTCCTTCACGTTGATAGGAATACATCTTATCGTTGCTTTTGTTTCTGTTTTTATCCGTTCCTCCGTTTCATTGGTACCATCCCAATGAGCGGAAATAAAACCTCCTTTTTCTTCAAGTACTTTTTTGAACTCATCATAGGTGTCTACCTGGGTAATTCGATTTTCCCTAAAATCAAAAGCTTTTTGATATATGTTCTTTTGAATATCGTCTAAAAGATATTCAATTTTTGAGACCACTTCATCCATCGGCACAACCTCTTTTTCCAATGTATCCCTTCGCGCTACTTCGTAGGTGCCATTTTCCATATCGCGCTTACCAACAGCCAAGCGTACGGGAACCCCTTTAAGTTCATATTCGTTAAATTTGAAACCTGGTTTATGAGTATCTCTTTTATCAAACTTGACGGATATTCCTTTTGCCCTTAATTCTTTTACCAAAGGTTCTACTTTTTCCGAAATGGCATCCAATTGATCCAATCCTTTATAAATGGGAACAATGACTACTTGAATTGGAGCTAATTTTGGAGGCAATACCAAGCCGTTGTCATCGCTATGTGTCATAATCAAGGCTCCCACCAATCGGGTCGATACGCCCCAAGAAGTAGCCCAAACATGCTCTTGCTTTCCATCTTTGTTGGCAAACTTTACATCAAAAGCCTTGGCAAAATTTTGTCCCAAAAAATGTGAGGTCCCCGCTTGTAGCGCTTTTCCGTCTTGCATTAGCGCCTCGATACAATAAGTTTCTATGGCTCCGGCGAAACGCTCGCTCTCAGTCTTCACTCCTTTGATTACGGGCATCGCCATATGATTTTCCGCAAAATCGGCATAAACATCCATCATTTGCTCGGCTTCGGCAATCGCCTCTGGTTCAGTGGCATGGGCCGTATGCCCCTCTTGCCATAAGAATTCGGCAGTACGTAGAAAAAGACGTGTCCGCATTTCCCATCGTACCACATTGGCCCACTGATTTATCAGTAAGGGCAAATCGCGATACGACTGTATCCATTTTCTATAGGTATCCCAAATTATAGTTTCCGACGTAGGCCTAACAATCAATTCTTCCTCCAATTTCGCATCGGGATCAACAATGATTCCACTACCATCTTCTGCATTTTTTAATCTGTAATGGGTGACCACGGCGCATTCTTTGGCAAAACCCTCGACGTGACTTGCCTCTTTGCTTAAATATGACTTCGGAATAAATAAGGGGAAATAGGCATTTTCATGTCCCGTCTCTTTGAACATCCTGTCCAGCCCAGCTTGCATCTTTTCCCAAATGGCAAAACCATAGGGTTTGATGACCATACACCCTCTAACACCAGAGTTTTCGGCCAAATCTGCCTTTACTACCAGTTCGTTGTACCATTTGGAATAATCCTCGTTTCTCTTCGTTAAGTTTTTACCCATCCATTTATAGTTTGGCACAAAACTTGTGCTCAGTATAGCAAAATAATTCGGTAAAACTAATTATTTTTAACCTGTTCAACAATAAAAATTGATATGATGATATATTCGCTACCCCTTCCGAAAATCAGAACTGCCACTGGGCTTACCTTATTGGCCCTTTTAAGCATATTGTTTGTTTCATGTGGCTCTTACCAACAAGCCTCTTACTATGACAATGACGGCATTTATAGTAGGGGGAACGAATCTGTAACAACGGAAAGGGTTCAAAGAAATCAACATCCCGAACAACAAAAAGCGAATAATACCTATGCCGATTATTTTAGTCAAAAAGCGAGTCAATACGATGAGGCCCTAGAAAGTGAAGTTTTTACAGACATTGATTCTTACTCCAGCGATGTTGCAAACGACAGTATATCCGAATCACAGTTAACGGATTATTACGACAATGGCAATGAATATTCAGGCTATGCCGGATGGGGAGACAATGCTACCAGTGTAAACATCAACATCTATGGGGGAACAGGTTTTGGTTATTACGGTTTTGGTGGTCCTTGGGGATGGAACAACTGGGGGTGGAACAACTGGGGATGGGGCGGATACGGATATGGATGGGGAGGATATTACAACCCTTGGTACGGAAGCCCATGGGGATGGGGCGGATACTATGGCCGCGGATGGGGCAGATACGGCTATGGATGGGGAGGATACTACAATCCATGGTATGGCCCAAGACACTATGGGTATGCCAATTATGGCTATTACGGAAATAGAAATTATGCCTACAACAGAGGAAGACGCGGGTATTATAATAACCACTTGACGGCAAGTACTAATTCACGTGCGCTAAGAAGCCGTATAACCTCAACCTCAAGAACGGATTCACCAAGATATAGGTCGAACTCCACTTCAAGGTCTACCGTTGGCAGAAGCACCAATTCTAGAAGTTCGAGAACTTACAGCAACAATGTTGCCTCTCGACAACGGGTCGGTGTGGACCGTAATCAATCTTATAGAACAAGTAGAAGCACAAGGGCCGTTCCAAGGTACAATAGCTCTTCAAGAAGCAGTCAGACGTACCGCAGTTCTACTCCGAGAAGTAGTTCTTCCGCAAAGGTCGGGACCAGAACATCAACCTACAGAAGCTCGGGCAACCGAACACAAAGCAGTGGCACGTATAGCAGAAGCTCTTCTTCAAGAAGCAATCAGACCTATCGAAGTACTGCTCCCAGAACGAGCACCTACAGGTCAACTAGCCCCTCTTCGTCAAGCAGAAGTAGTGGCAGCTACAGAAGCTCGAGCAGCAGTTCATCATCACGCTCTTCTGGAGCGCGAACTTCGACTTCGAGAAGTCGCGGAGGGCGCAATTAAAAAATCCAAATTCTTTAAAAATTGATTTAAAATTCCTGATAATGAAACAATATTTAACTTTCATAACACTATTGGTATGTACCATTGCCAGTGCTCAGAACATTGATGATGTATTACGGTACAGTAATGAGAACCTACAGGGAACGGCAAGGTTTCAAGGCATGTCTGGGGCGTTTGGAGCACTCGGGGGCGATCTCTCAGCGTTAAATATCAATCCTGCCGGATCATCGGTATTCAACAATAGCCTATTCACTGTTTCGGTTAGCAGCTATACAAAGGACAATACCTCTACCTATTTTGGAACGACCACCGATAACTCTTTGAACAACCTTGAAATTAATCAGTTGGGAGGTGTTTTTGTCTTCAAGAACACTAATGACAATTCCCCATGGAAGAAATTCTCATTGGCAGCCAACTATGACGTGGTACGCAATTTAGAGGATGATATCTATATCACCGGGAATAGTAATCAAGGTATCGACAACTACTTTTTGAATTTTGCACAAGGAACGCCCTTTGGTGCAATTTTGCTTCAAGACGATGAATTCTTAGAGGAAGCTTATCTGGATATTGGCTCAAATCAAGGTTTTTCAGATCAACAAGCATTTCTTGGCTACTATGGGGGGATACTCGATCCGGCAGTCATGGATGACGATAATACCGCCTATGTCAGCAATGCGGACTATCAGTCCGTAAATCAGGAGTTTTCTAGAAATACCTCGGGTTACAATAGCAAGTTCACCTTGAATATGGCGTCTCAGTTTCAAGAAAACCTACATTTAGGTGCATCCTTGAATTTTCACAATGTTCTTTATGACAGATATGATGAATTTACCGAAAGGGGTTATAACGCCGATTCCGAAATTCAATTTACAACCTTCGATAATCTTTTACACACCGAAGGGTCGGGGTTTTCGTTCAGTTTGGGCGCCATCGCAAAACTGAATGAATTTGTTCGACTTGGTGGCAGCTACCAATCGCCTACCTGGTATCGATTGACCGATGATTTTTCACAACGTATCAATTCGGACCTCGCAGATGACGATATCGATTTTATTAACTTGAATGTAGTAAACCTATTCGACACTTATACCATAAAAACTCCTGGTAAACTGACAGGCAGCATGGCCGTTATTTTTGGTAAGGACGGACTTCTGAGCTTTGATTACGGCTACCAAGACATGTCAAAAGCAGAATTACGCCCAGATAGCGATGCGAATTTCGCAACGGTAAATTCCGATATCGATAGTGAACTGAGTGCTGTATCTTCCTTTCGGGTCGGGGGGGAATATCGAATCAGTCGTTTTAGTCTGCGTGGCGGCTACCGTTTTGAACAAAGTCCGTATGCAGATGGAAACACAGTTGGCGATTTGAATGGTTTTTCAGCTGGAATCGGCTACAGTTTCGCCGGAAGCCGACTCGACCTAGCTTTCAATAGAACCGAACAGGATGTTGACAAGTATTTATTTGACACGGGCTTGACCACACCCGCTTTAGTCAATACCGTGAATACAAATATAACCTTAGGTTACACCTTGAATTTTTAAGAAATTTTTTGTGAAATAAAGATATTTACGATTCAAAAGACAGGATTTTGTCCTGTCTTTTGAGTTTATATCACCGCTTAAGCGTAAAATGCGATTTTACCGGGGAGGCTATCAATATGTCCTCTTCCTGCCCCGAGTGATCCAATCGAAACCAGTAGTCGGTAGAAGGTAGTGGGCGACCATTCAGGGAACCGTCCCAACCAATGGTATTGCCGTTAATTTGACTTAGAAGTTTTCCGTAACGGTCAAAAATTGATACCGTAGCATCGGTTATGGTCTCAAGTCCATAAACATTCCAAACATCATGAACGCCATCATTATTCGGGGTGAAGAACTTTGGGTAACCTACCACTAAAAACTCAATGGGTTCTGTAATACCACAACCATTCTTATCATTGATAACAACCGTATTGATTCCGGGGGGGACACCATTAAAAACGGGATCATCTTGAAACTCACCATCGTTAATGGCATATTCATAGCTTCCATCCCCATCGACAAAAATCTCTATATTGTTAAAATCAGGGTCAAGTGATAAATTAGAATCTAAAATATCGACGCGATCTAAAACAGGTATTCCGTAAAAAGTAATTAAAATACCCCCCACATCGGCAACTGTTGGCGGTGAACCTGAAGCGGTCGTTACTTCGGCAAAATAACGTCCTGAATTCGGGCTGGTGACAACATATTCGGCGCCAAATGGTCCAGAACCTGCTAAAGTAGCATCGACCACCCCGTCATCTTCGTAATCGACGGTCCAGGTTACATTTGCAATATCAGAACCTGCCGGAGTATTTAAAGCACTTAAAGTAATATCTGGATCCCCCTCACAGGCAATAATATCCAATCCCAAAAACTCATCCCTAAGGGTACAGTCCAAAGCCGTATTCTGATCGGCTTCAACGGAATTTCCAGTAAAGGTCAACATAAAGGGTTCGGGGTCGTCGTTAAAATTCGTGTTATAGTTGTTAATCAGTATATAGTAAATCTCCCCAGCCTGCACATCCAACCATTCGTCATAGGTATTTTGGCTCTGTGGTACGTTGGGTGCACCCGCTTGACCGCTTTCAGGGTTCACACCGATACCCGTAAAATTCGTGTTGTTCACTTCGTAGTTACATCGAATTGGCTGGGCGTCACCACTGCTGATAGAGGTACAATCCACATCAGGACCGTAAACGGCAAAATCCCATTCAGCGGTCGGGCTTCCCGAGCCACTCACAGGCAAAGCCTCAATGTCAAAACCAACTTGCCCTCCGGTACCTGCCCTAAATACAAACCAAGAGGTGTTGTGCTCGATTCCTCCGGGAGTCAAGCTACCGCGTTCAAGGCATCCGCTTGTTCGTATTACCTCAGGATCGAAATCTTCTATATCACCAGCGCCATCGGCAACCCCCATTATTGGGGCATCGGCACATACGGGAATAGCAGTTCTACAATCAGGAGAGTTTTGTGCCTTTACCCTTACCGAAAAAAGGAGCAAAAGGCCAACAGCACAAAGTAGTGTTCGCATAGTATTATGGGGCTAACATTAAACTACAGGTCAATAGTATAACTCGAACACCCCCGATTTAGTATATATAAACGGTAATTTATACGAGTTATCGATAGGGTTCAAAAGCTCTTTACCCTTTAACGCTTTAAGGCAAAATGATTATTGATATATTTCGCCTCCGTTCGCTGACCGTTGCTATCTTCGTAAGTAAGCTTGAACCAATAGTCGGCAGCGGGTAAATTGCGCCCATTATAGGTACCATCCCAGTTGGAAGTAATTCCGGAAACCTGGTATATCAATTTACCATAGCGGTCGTGAATGAATAGCATTGGGTTTTGTAAATTTGACATTCCAATAATAGTCCATACATCATTGACACCATCTCCATTTGGAGTAAAAAACTTAGGAAATCCCACCACAATTATTTGCTCGGTCACTGAACCACAGCCTGAGGGATCGTTCACGGTAACGGTGTGCATTCCCGGAAGAACATCTTTAAAAATGTTCGACGATTGAAAATCGCCACTGTCAATTTGATACTCAAATTCGCCCGGCCTATCGGTCAGCACTTCGACCGAATTACTATTTTGTAAATCTTCAATTACCACATCGGCAATAGCCGGTGGCTTTGAATTAACTAATTGTACGGTTCGTGAATTGACACAGCTAAAACCGTTTTGATTATTTACGACGGTAAGGGTGTATACCCCCTCTTGGGAAACAGAAATCATGGGTGTATTTTCTCCAGAATCCCAGCTATATGTGTAATTGGGGTCTGAAATTGTTTCACCGATCAAAATGCTTGAACTATCTTGGCACAAAAAGACCTCCTCTGGAAAAATCAATTCAGGAGTCTCTAGAACGTTAAGTTCGAATTGGCGTGAAGCATCAAAACATTTCGGATTGCTCAAGGAAGTTACCCGAACATAAATGGTCTGCAACCCGGGACCAGGATTATATTGTTTTGGTAGATTTTCACTACCGTTGACCGCATCAATCATAGAAGCGTGATAACTTACGACATATTCATCGGCATTCTGATTTCCCAAGGCCTCCGTATCTTTTAAACCAAGGTCAAATACCTCATCGCTTGAACACATTGCTTCATTCGACATGGCAAAGGCAGAAGGAACTACTGAAAAAGCGACCTGTACGTCACTTATCGTATTAACTCCCGAAGGCATAACCACTAGAACTCGATAAAAAGCAGAAACGGTCGCCTGCAAAGTAGGCCCATTTTCTCCAAGAATCGGTTCAAACCCATTACCCACATCCTTAAACCAATCATAATCGATGGCACCTAGAGTGGTAGCGTCAAGTACAATGTTATCGTTTTCACATGCCGATACAGGAGGTCCCAACAGATTATTAATTATAGAACAATCTAAAGCATCGTAAGGATTGGTCACAAAAATATGGCCCGAAAATTGAATTGAAAATCCCGAATTGTTATTACTGAAGTTGTTGATAAGCAAATAATAGTCTTCGCCAGGCTCGACCTGCAGCCATTCGTCGTACCTGGCAGTGTCTTCAGTACCCGCGGGATCTACTCCGACACCTGTAAAAGAAGCTTGGTTGCGATTATCGAAAAAATTGCATCGAACGGGCTCCCCTAAATTAGCACAATCGTCGGTCTGGTAAAGCGCGAAATCCCAATCCTCAGCGGAATCAAAACCAATATTGAATCCTAATTGACCCGAGGCACCGGTACGAAACCGGTACCATGCCGAATTCGACTCTACAGTACCCGAGTCTTGTTTAAAACAACCTGTTCTTGAAGCTCCATTAAAATCATCATTACCATAACCATTGACACCCCCATTGACGGGAGTATCGTTGCAGATGGGTATAGCATTGATACAATCAGGGGAAACCTGTGCAAATATTGCTGGTATCCACAAGAAAAAGAATGTAACTATAATTATACCAGAGCGCTTCATGAGTAGGCATGACTTTTCGAAAGTATAAAAATAAATAGGGTTTTATGTTAACACTAATTTATGTTGCGTAACAAGCCTAATGGGCTATAAAGTGCCATATTATGTATATCTTTGCCATTCGTTTTAGCCACAATAGCATGAAAATCGATAGTACATTGGAAGATCATATTGAAGAAATGGGAAACAACCATGTTTCAACCTCTGGAGAAACCCCTATGCGTAAAGATGCGTTCGTTTTGAACGATGAGGACAAAATTGAAAGGATTCAAGAAAGCGTAAGAGACATTTTACTTACCCTAGGGCTCGATTTAGAGGACGATAGTCTAAAGGGCACTCCGAACAGGGTGGCCAAAATGTTTGTGAATGAAATTTTTGGCGGACTTCATCCAGATCGAAAACCCAAATCTTCTACCTTTAAGAACAAGTACAAATATGGGGAAATGTTGGTGGAAAAGAATATTACACTCTACTCTACGTGTGAACACCATTTACTTCCAATTGTTGGTAAGGCGCACATCGCATACATCTCTAGCGGAACGGTAGTCGGTCTTTCAAAAATGAACCGAATTGTCGATTATTATGCCAAGCGGCCCCAAGTACAAGAACGCTTGAATATTCAAATTGTGAAGGAACTTCAAAGGGTAATGAATACCGAAGATGTGGCCTGTGTCATCGATGCGAAGCACCTTTGTGTAAATTCTCGAGGCATCCGCGATATTGAAAGTAGTACAGTTACTGCCGAATATGGCGGTAAATTCAAAGAAGAGGCCGTTCGGAGAGAGTTCTTAGACTACATCAACCTTGACACCAATTTTTAATTGTTTGAGCACCCCATGCAATTGTACAAAAGCCAAACCCTAAAAGTTTACAATTCCCTTTCAAGTAAAAAAGAAGTTTTCAAACCATTGAACGAAGGTCATATCGGCATGTACGTCTGTGGTCCGACCGTTTACAGCAATGTACATTTGGGCAATTGCAGAACCTTTATGTCTTTCGACATGATTTTTCGGTATTTAAAGCATTTGGGGTATAAAGTACGGTACGTTCGCAATATTACGGATGCCGGTCATTTGGTCGACGATGCGGAAGATGGTGAGGATAAAATTGCGAAAAAAGCACGTTTAGAGCAATTGGAACCAATGGAAGTGGTGCAACGATACACTGTAGATTTTCATAACATACTTGAAAAGTTCAATTTTTTACCCCCAAGTATCGAACCTACGGCAACCGGCCACATTATAGAGCAAATCGAGATCATTAAGGAAATTCTCGACAAGGGGTATGCCTATGAAATAAATGGATCGGTCTATTTTGATGTAATAAAATTCAATGAATCCCATCATTATGGAAAGCTAAGTGGTCGAAAATTAGAGGATATGGTCGCGAATACCCGCGAACTTGCCGCCCAAGACGACAAGAGAAGTCCGCAAGACTTCGCACTCTGGAAAAAAGCCGAACCACAACATATCATGCGATGGCCTTCGCCATGGGGCGATGGTTTTCCCGGTTGGCATTTGGAATGTACGGCGATGAGCACCAAATATCTTGGGGAAACTTTTGATATTCACGGGGGCGGAATGGATCTGAAGTTTCCGCACCACGAATGCGAAATAGCCCAATCGGAAGCAAGCCACGGTCATTCACCGGTCAATTATTGGCTCCATGCCAATATGTTGACCTTGAACGGAAAAAAAATGGCCAAATCAACGGGGAACAATATTTTGCCGGGGGAAATTTTTTCGGGAGAAAACAAAATCTTAAGCAAAGCCTTTTCACCTTCCGTCGTTCGCTTTTTTATGATGCAGGCACACTATACCAGCATTTTAGATCTGAGCAACGATGCAATTCTGGCCTCTGAAAAAGGATATGGTAAATTGATGGATGCCATTGAAACCCTCAAAGGATTAGATACTGGCAATAGTTCTGATTTTGCCATTTCTGAATGGCAACAGCAATGTTACGATGCCATGAACGACGATTTCAACACGCCGATCTTAATTGCCAATTTGTTCGAAGCCGTCAAGCATATAAACTTGATCAAAGAAGGAAAAGAAACCATCACTTCCGAAGACAAAGAAGGGTTGACCCAAATCATGGGCGCCTTTGTTTTCGAGGTCTTAGGCTTGGAAAGCAAAAGCATGCACGCCAATGATTCAAGCAAACTCTCAGGTGTTGTAGCGCTTTTAATCGAATTACGAAACGACGCCAGAGCCAACAAAGATTTTGCTACTTCTGATAAAATACGTGACCAGTTGACGGCTTTGGGCATTCAATTGAAAGATGGAAAAGAAGGTACTACATTTAGCGTTTCTTAGTCAGCATTAACTTTTAAATCCCAAAGGGCCTCATTTGAAATAGCAGCCGCCAATAGAAGAAGTTTAGTGATTATGAAAAAAATGCTCATAGCCCCTTTCGTTTTTTTGGTCAAATTTTACCAGTATGCAATTTCACCGTATACACCTGCTTCGTGCCGCTACTCCCCTACATGTTCCCAGTACACGTTGGAAGCGCTTCAAAAACACGGACTTTTTAAAGGTGGTTGGCTTGCGATAAAACGAATCTTCAGTTGTCATCCCTGGGGTGGAAAAGGGTACGATCCAGTGCCCTAGGGCATTCAAAACACTTCTGCAGATTTTAGGTTAATTTTAACCATAAACCGTACACTTTAAAAATAATAAACGGAATAACCCCACACCAATTTTACTATCTTTAGCGCCGTAAAATAAACCATATGCACTTTTTAAGCTTTATCTGGAATCCGAACGAGACAATTTTTAATCTCGGCCCCTTACAGATCAAATATTACAATCTCCTTTGGATTGTCGCCTTCGCTCTCGGGTGGTTTATTATGAAGCGAATTTTTACGAATGAAAGAAAGACTGCCGAACAGCTAGATTCACTTTTTATCTATACCGTGCTTGCTACAATGTTGGGCGCACGTTTGGGCCATGTTTTTTTCTATGATTGGCCTTACTATCAAAATCATTTAGCTGAAATATTGTTGCCCATACGAGAAAATGCCGATGAGAGTTTATTCTTCGGATTGATAAATGGGTATGAATTTACGGGTTTTACTGGTTTGGCCAGTCATGGCGCTGCCATCGGTATCATCATTGGCATGTATCTCTATACGCGAAAATTTCCCGAGTTCAAAATGTTGTGGATATTGGACCGTATCGTCCTTCCTGTGGCTATTGGCGCCTTTTGCGTACGTTTGGGCAATTTTTTCAATTCGGAAATCAATGGTAAGGTTACTGATGAATCTTTCATCTTTGCCACAAAATTTGTTCGTGATTCCGATGACATGCACCCGGCCCAAGTTATGGGTATCACCCAGGAAAAATCGGTCCCTGCTGCATACGACGCTCTTGTAAACAATCCGCAGTTTTCAGATTATCTGGCGCAGATACCCTATCGGCATCCTGCACAATTGTACGAAGGGTTCTGCTATATCTTTGTTTTTTTAATTCTATACCATCTTTATTGGAAGACCGACAAGAAAAATAAGCCAGGGTATTTGTTCGGTGTCTTCTTGGTGTTATTATGGACCGTACGTTTCTTCGTTGAATTCGTCAAAAAAAGTCAAGGAGGTTTCGAAGAATCTTTGGGATTACTTTCTACCGGACAATGGTTGAGTATTCCATTTATAATCATAGGACTGTATTTCATGTTCAGACCCAGTTCGATTTACAGTAAAAAGTAAATTGTCATTACTATTCGGCAAAATGATCTTTATTTTAAAACGAGTATTATGAAAGGCTTGAAACTAACATTGCTTTTCGCAATAGCATCCATGAGCTTTCAGTCTTGTAAGGAAGCACCCAAAACAGCCATCAAGACCGAACCTGTTACTTTTAAAAAAGAAGGGGAGCTTACCCTATACCGTACTGAAAAGGATTCGGTGTTGACTGAACTGGATATCGAAATCGCCGATAGCGATTATGAAACCCAAACCGGTTTAATGTACCGTAGTTCAATGGACAAAAACCACGGAATGCTTTTTATATTTCCTGATGTCGCCATGCATTCATTTTATATGAAAAACACGGAATTTCCTTTAGATATTATTTTTATCGGTGATGATTTACGTATTGCCAGTTTTCAGGAAAATGCCGAACCCTTAAATAAAAAGGGACTCTCCTCAAAAGTTCCGGTAAAATACGTTCTTGAGGTCAATGCCGGTATGGTTGCAAAATGGTCATTGCAGGTCGGCGACAGCATTTCCTTTCAAAGACTTTGATACTATGGATCTCTTACTCGAGGGACAAGAAACCGAAAGAATAAGGTTTAGAAAACTTATGGCCTCCGATTTTGATTTATGGCTTCCGTTTCATGAAGACCCTCGATCCTCGCAATACTGGAAAGGGTTGCCTTCAGACCCAAAACAAGCCTGCAAAGAACAATTTGAACGTGTTTTTGAACGCTATGAAAAGAACCTTGGAGGCATGAATGTTCTTATTCAAAAGAAGAATGAAGCCCTAGTCGGCCTGTGCGGGCTTTTAGTTCAAACCGTTGATGAAGTTTCGGAACTGGAAATAGGTTACTCCATACTTCCCTCCTATTGGCGAAATGGTTTCGCTTCGGAAGCGGCCCAGGCCTGTAAATCACATGCTTTAAAAAACAAATTGGCAGCTTCATTGATTTCCATCATACATATCGACAACATTCCTTCCCAAAAAGTGGCTTTAAAAATAGGAATGCTGAAAGATAAGACAACAGTCTACAACAAAAATCCCGTGCACATTTTTAGAACGAATCCCTAATTCGCTTAATTGGCACTTTAAATATTAATTTTAAATTCCCTAAGTTTCGTTTTTGCAAATTTCAGACAGAAGCATACCTTCGCAGTTAAATCCATTTGTATGCCCCTAATTAAACATTGGGCTGTTTTTATCGATAATACCTCAGATAAAGAATATTTAATTAACAGTCTTTTCAGTAATGCTATTCCCAATGGCTTCGAGGAACTTAAAGGAGCTACCGGCGCATTGTTCTCCAAATTAACGCTAGAAAAGTTCATTGACGAAGAAGACCGCCACGATACCAAAATTATCACCTCTGGAACCACCCAAAGCCTAAGGTCAATGTCTAGTGGCGAACAGAAAAAAGCGCTTCTGAATTACATCTTGGGTAGTAACCCCAATTTTATAGTTCTTGATAATCCATTTGACAATCTAGATATCGCTTCACAGGCTCTATTAATACATCGTCTCGAGCGTATTGCGGATAAAACAACTTTAATTCAACTAATAAGCAGACACAAAGACGTACTACCATTTATCGATTCATTTGTAAGACTTGACAAAAGAGCACTGACATTTTATGAAGATGCCGCCTCGGCCATTACCTCTCAAAATTCCATTAATTTCACTGGGGCAATTCCCCCGCCCATTAGGCAGTCGACTTTTGACGGGGACATTCTTATAGAACTCAGGAACATAAATGTTTCTTATTCCGGAAAACCCATTCTGAAAGATATCAACTGGCAGCTAAAAAAAGGAGAGTTCTGGCAATTGGTAGGAAAAAATGGAAGCGGAAAAACTACCATTCTATCTATGATTACCGGTGAAAACCCTAAGGGTTACGGACAAGAACTTTATTTGTTCGGAATAAAAAAAGGGAGCGGGGAAAGTGTTTGGGACATTAAAAAACATATTGGATACTTCACCCCTGCGATGACCGATAAATTCACGGGCTACCACTCGCTTGAACATATGTTGATTTCAGGTCTGAACGATTCCATCGGTCTATACATTCGGCCTACTGAAATACAGTTGAAATTGGCAAAACAATGGTTGACGCTGATAGATATGTGGCATATAAAAGACGTTCATTTTCATGAGCTGACGATGGGCCAAAAACGTATGGTCATGTGTGTTCGTGCCATGATAAAACATCCATTGTTGCTAATCCTGGATGAACCTACCGCAGGTTTAGATGATCGAAGTGCTGCCATTTTCGTAGCCCTTGTCAATAAATTTGCCAAAGAAAGTAATACAGCGATAGTATTTGTCTCCCACAGAAAGGAAGAAGATCTTGACCCAGAATATGTCTATGAACTGAGTTCATCTGAGGAAGGTTCAGTCGGTAAAGTACATTAAAAAAAATCCGTTTGATCCTCATCGATGAGGATCAAACGGATTTTTAAAATATGGTAGTCGAGCTGTAAAAAACTACTTTACAATTTTATCGGCCTTACCAGCTAAAATCTTTTTCTTTATCGTATCGAACATTACGGGTGTCGCTATAAATACGGATGAATAAGTACCCACGATTACACCGATGATCATGGCGAACATAAAGCCTCTAAGCGATTCACCACCAAAGATAAAAATGGTCAATAACACTACTAATGTCGTCATCGAGGTATTCAAGGTTCGACCCAAGGTGCTGTTAATTGCCGAATTGATGTTCTCTCCCGATTTCCAGCCCTTTTCAGCAACGATTTCCCTGATTCGGTCAAATACTACCACCGTATCGTTCAATGAGTATCCAATAACCGTTAGAATAGCCGCAATGAAGGCTTGATCAATTTCCATATTGAAAGGCATTACATTGCTGGTCAGCGAAAAGATTCCCAATACAATCAATACATCATGGAATACCGCCGTAACCGCTCCCAAAGAAAATTGCCATTTTCTAAACCGGAACAAGATATAAAGGAAAACAACCGCCAACGATCCCAATATAGCTAAGAAAGCATTGTTCTTAATGTCATCGGCAATGGTAGGCCCTACCTTTATCGATTGCATAATACCTATGGATTTATCCGCACTTCCCACGACGAAATCATCATAGGAAATACCACTGGGAAGGTATTTCTGCAATGCGGTATATAACTTGTTCTGAATTTCGTTATCCACCTCAATACCCTCGACATCTACTTTATAGGGTGTTGTAATCTTAATTTGATTGGCATCGCCAAATTCTTTGACTTTGGTACCACTACCAAAAACTTCATTCAGTTCCGATGCGATTTCCGAAGGATTGATTTCCTTTTCAAAACGCACCTGATAGGAACGGCCTCCTACAAAGTCAACACCTTCCTGCAAACCATTTGTTGCCAAAGAAAATATTCCAATACCAAGCAATACAAAAGAAAATATATACGCTATTTTTCGTTTGATCAAGAAATCGATATTGATGCCCGTAAATAAGTTTTTGGTCAAGTTCGTCGAGAAATCGAGTCTTCTTGTTTTTCCGCTGGTATACCAATCTACCAACAAACGAGTAATGAATATAGCCGTGAACAATGAAGTAAGTATACCTATCAATAAGGTAGTTGCAAAACCTTTGATCGGCCCTGAACCGAATACAAACAATATCAATGCGGTAAGGCCTGTGGTGATATTCGCATCCAGAATTGATGATAATGCATTACTAAAACCATCTGAAATAGCTTGTGATTTACCTTTACCTTTGGCTACTTCTTCTTTTATCCGTTCAAAAATCAGAACGTTTGCATCAACCGACATACCAATAGTCAGCACGATACCGGCAATCCCGGGCAAAGTCAATACCGCACTCAAACTGGTCAACACTCCAAAAATCAATAAGATGTTAAGCAATAAGGCTATATCTGCAAAAAGTCCAGCCTTGCCATAATAGAAAACCATCCAGACCAAAACAATGGCCATGGCAATCAAGAATGACATAAAACCACTATCGATTGCTTCCTGACCCAAGGAGGGTCCAACTATTTCCGATTGAATTATTTCGGCAGATGCAGGTAACTTACCGGCACGAAGCACGTTAGAAATATCTTTAGTCTCGTTTACCGTAAAGGTACCTGTGATTTCGGAACGACCGCCGGAAATAGGACCAGTCGATACACCTGGAGCAGTGTATACCTTATTGTCAAGCACAATGGCAATACCTGTCTTGTTATTATAAGCATCGCCCGTCAAGCTCTCCCACTCTTTGGCGCCCCTTGTATTCATGGTCATTGAAACGGCAGGTTTGCCGAACTGATCAAAATCATCCCTTGCATCGCTTACGACATCACCACTTATTCTCGGTACACCGTCACGATTTGATTTAAGTGCATACAAGTCTACAACTTCGGTATCATCCGTAGCGGGGCGTTCCCATAAAAACTTAACGAATTGGATATCGCTTGGAATCAAACGACGAATCTGGGGCATACGCAAATACGCTCCTACCTTTGCCGTATCCTTAATGGCAAATTTGGCTACCGCATGCTGACTACCCGGGCCTGCTATTAAATCTAAAAGCGGGTTTACTTGGCTTGCCAGATCCAAAGAATCTTGTGCTACATCAGAAAGCAACGAATCCAACTCAGATTCTTCTTTTGCAGGTTCTTCAACGGCTGCAGTATCAATTAAGGTCTTTAATTTTTCATTAGCGGAAATCAAAAAATTTGAGATACTTTGGTTGCTCGAACTATAGGTTTCCCAAAACTCCAATTGAGCGGTACTTGACAATAAATCTTGTGCACGTGAAATATCACGAACACCGGGCAACTCGACCAAGATACGACCAGAGTTTCCTTCCCTTTGAATATTAGGCTGGGTAACCCCAAAGCCATCTATACGTTCGCGCAATACCTCAAAAGCCGATACAATAGACTCATCAACTTTGGTCTCAATAATTCTTTTGACGGTAGCGTCATCGGCATCCATCGTTTGAATTTCATCACTTAAACTCTTGGTAAAAAAGATATCAGGTGAAGCTAGTTTGGTGTCACCTTTGATTTTATCAAAAGCATCAAAAAACAAATCGAGATATCTGTCATCACTACTTTTTGAAGCCACATCTGCATCAGCAAGTGCTTTATTAAAGACCGGATTTTTCGTATTGTTGGCCAAACCTTTTAAAATATCCTTAACGGATATCTGCAAGGTTACATTAATCCCACCCTTAAGATCTAGTCCCTTATTAAGTTCTTTCTTTTTGGCCTCGTTATAAGTAGTGAACCCAAATTGTGAGTTATGACCAATGGAATCCAAATACCTAGCTTCGAGTGCTTCGCGTTCCGCTAAGTAGTTCTCATCGGTATCGGCTATGCGACTTATCGCAAAGGCTTCTGCGTCATTTTCGACTTTATTGGTAATAAAAGTATAGGATAGTTGGTAGATACTTACCAGTCCGAACAAGAAAGCAAAAAGCTTTATAAGTCCTTTATTTTGCATGGATTGTATTTATTACGTGATGCTTTTTCTAACAGCGTGCAAATATATGATTTTCCCTTAGGATTTAACAACATATTTACAAGTTATTGTAAAACACAAACATCCGCTTACTTCGGACAGGTAGGCGGATGTTTTTATATACAGTAAAAGGAAGCTTGGGATTACACCTCAAGCAAGTCGTTAGTTTTCTGAACTCCTGCGGCACTTTCCTGCATCTTATTCTTTTCGGCATCACTCAATGGTACATCGACGATTCTCTCAATTCCGTTTCTCCCTAAGATGACCGGAACCCCGATACAAATATCACTTAATCCGTACTCTCCTTCCAATAGTGTAGAGCAGGGAAACATCTTCTTTTGGTCACAGGCAATGGCCTGGACAAGACCGGAAACTGCCGCTCCCGGAGCATACCATGCACTGGTTCCTAATAGCTTAGTGAGGGTCGCCCCGCCAACTTTGGTATCTTCGGCAACCTTTTCTAAACGCTCGTCGGACAAGAACTCCGTTACATTAATACTGTTACGCGTAGCGTGCGAAACCAAGGGAACCATACCTGTATCACTATGCCCACCAACAACCATACCATCAACATCGGAAATCGGTGCTTCCAAAGCCTCTGCTAGACGGTATTTGAATCGGGCACTGTCAAGGGCACCACCCATACCTATAATCTTATGTTTGGGCAAATTGGTCGTCTTATGCACCAAATACGTCATCGTATCCATAGGGTTGCTGACCACAATCAAAATCGCATTGGGAGAGTGCTCCAACAAACTTGATGATACTGTTTTAACGATCCCGGCATTGATTCCTATTAACTCTTCGCGTGTCATTCCCGGTTTGCGAGGTATACCCGATGTAATTACAGCGATATCACTGCCTGCTGTTTTCGAGTAATCGCTTGTCACACCGGTTATTTTGGTATCAAAACCGTTCAATGATGCAGTCTGCATCAAATCCATAGCCTTTCCTTCGGCATACCCTTCCTTGATATCCAACAAAACAACTTCGGAAGCGAAATTCTTAATAGCAATATACTCGGCGCAACTTGCACCAACGGCACCCGCCCCTACAACAGTAACTTTCATATGTTTTAATTTTAGTTTGATTTTTGAATAGTCACAAAAATACACATTCTTTACTTAATTGTCGGGCCGAAATACGGATTAATCTCCTGTGAAAAAAAGCATTCTCTAAGTTCGGCGGAATGCAAATATGCGTAGGTGAATGGTATAAATGACAAGATAAATGGATAAAAAATGTTAAAGAAAACGACCTTTGAACGAAGAAAAACAAATTAACAGGTCATACATCGAATAATAGCAATACAATTTGAAGGTTCTGCGTTCGTATTTTAGAAACCCTGAATCAGAAAAAACCTACAAAATGAAAAAATTATTTTCATTTCTTGCTATCATCACGATAATCTCCTTGAGCAATTGTTCAAGAATTGCAGAGAATAATAATCCTGTAATAGGAATTTGGACAAACACCAGTACTTCAACTACTGGCAAAACTTCAGACCGCTCTATTCGCTCCGAATGGATTTTCAACGATGCCTATCTAGGAAGGTACCAAATTATCGAAAGTGGGACTATAACCACTAAAACGGATTTCGAATGGGTGGAAGTTGACGGAGTCTATACTATAACATATCCCGGACTGGAAAAAGCCGATGATATTGCCATCTTAAAGAGGTCTTCTAAAGGTGAACAACTCGAAGATGCCGATGGAAATATATTAGCAATAAGGGCATAAAATATTTAAGATAAAAACCCCGAGGCAGCGTCCGTCGGAAACGGCGGGCAAACCTTGGGAATTGTAACAAAAAACCGTGCTGTCGTACGGTTTTTTTTGCTTCTATTGGAAATCAAGTATACTAATTTCATACAGCCAATAGAGCACAAAATGGAAACTTTCATATGAACTGACATAGAAATAACCAGCTCTCGAATCAAGTGATCCTTGGAAAAAAAAACCCTCGATTTTTATCTTTAATCGAGGGGTTTTCGTTTTAAATTGGTATACTATCAGGCAAAGATATTTAGGTATCTATATTAGCATATACCGCATTCTTCTCTATAAACTCTCTTCGAGGCGGTACCTCATCCCCCATTAACATCGAAAAAACGCGATCTGTTTCCGTCGCGTTGTCAATGGTTATCTGTCTTAGAGTTCGAAAATCAGGATTCATCGTAGTATCCCACAGTTGCTCCGCATTCATCTCCCCAAGTCCTTTATAGCGTTGTATACTGACACCACCGCTATAACTATCGGCGATTTCGTCACGCTCCTTGTCACTCCATGCGTATCGTTTCTTACTTCCTTTTTTCACCAAATATAATGGTGGGGTCGCAATATAAACGTGTCCGCCTTCAATGAGTTCCCTCATATAGCGAAAGAAAAAGGTCAATATCAATGTTTCAATATGACTACCATCAACGTCGGCATCACACATGATAACAACCTTATGGTAGCGCAGTTTTTCGAGGTTCAAAGCCTTACTATCTTCTTCGGTACCAATAGTTACGCCCAATGCCGTATATATATTCTTAATCTCTTCATTTTCAAAGACCTTATGCTGCATTGCCTTTTCAACATTGAGTATTTTTCCCCGCAATGGAAGAATCGCTTGAAAATTACGATCTCTACCTTGTTTGGCCGTTCCCCCTGCGGAATCTCCCTCAACGAGAAATACCTCACAAAGTGCTGGGTCTTGCTCAGAGCAATCGGAAAGTTTTCCGGGCAATCCTCCAATACTCATCACCGTTTTTCGCTGCACCATCTCTCGTGCTTTAGTAGCAGCATGGCGGGCTTGTGCAGCCAAGATTACTTTTTGCACAATAATCTTCGCATCGTCGGGATGTTCTTCCAAATAATTAGTCAACATTTCGGATACGGCTTGCGAAACAGCGGACGACACTTCCCTATTTCCCAATTTGGTTTTGGTCTGTCCTTCAAATTGTGGCTCAGCGACCTTAACGGAAACAATTGCCGTCAATCCTTCCCTAAAATCATCTCCTTGTACCTCAAACTTCAGTTTATCCAACATACCTGAAGCATCGGCATACTTCTTCAATGTAGTAGTAAGTCCTCTTCGAAAGCCAGATAAGTGTGTACCCCCTTCATGAGTGTTGATATTGTTCACATAGGAGTGCAAGTTTTCTGTGTATGACGTGTTGTAAATCATCGCCACTTCAACGGGAATGTCGTTTTTCTCCCCTTCCATAGCTATTACACTCTGGATCAACGGCTCTCTATTGCTATCCAAAAATTTTATAAATTCCTTAAGGCCTTCGTCGGAATAAAAAGTTTCCGAAACAAATTCCCCATTATCATCCTTTTGACGCCTATCGGTTATGCTTATCGTAACGCCTTTATTCAAAAAGGATAATTCCCGCATTCGATTGGACAAAGTTTCATAACTAAACTCTATCGTCTGGGTAAAAATCGTTTCATCGGGATGAAACGTTACTATGGTGCCGCGCTCTGTTGTTTCCCCAATACTTTTTACGGGATAGGTCGATTTACCTCTTTCGTACTCTTGCTCCCAAATTTTACCATCACGATGTACCGTGGCCTTCAAATGATTGGAAAGCGCATTCACCACCGATACCCCAACACCGTGCAGACCACCGGATACCTTGTACGAGTCTTTGTCGAATTTTCCACCAGCACCGATTTTGGTCATAACCACCTCTAAGGCAGAAACACCCTCTTTTTTATGCAGGTCGACCGGAATACCCCTTCCGTTATCACGTGTGGTTATCGAATTGTCTTCGTTTATTACAACACTGATCGTGTCGCAATGTCCGCCCATGGCCTCATCGATAGAGTTATCGACGACTTCGTAGACCAAATGATGCAATCCTCGCACCCCAACATCACCAATATACATCGATGGTCGCATACGCACATGCTCCATTCCCTCAAGGGCCTGAATACTATCGGCGGAATACTTATTCTTTTTTGGTTCTTCGTTTTTTGCTTCTTCGCTCATAAATTAAAGGTTGTTTTCATTCTAATTTTGGCAATCTTGCAAATATACGCAATACCCCATGAAATATAGGTCTTTGGCTTTTTTTTAACCTTGAAGTTATCAACAAAAAATGTGGAAAATATACTAGCTTTTTTTGTACAGAAATCAAGAATGAATATATGCGAAAACCCCCATCTTACAATAGGGGTTTTATAGTACGTAAATCGAAGCAGTTATTGCTGCTCTTTTTAAATTCATCTATTTTTCATAGGCATCGGCATGCACTTTGGCTACTGCCCTGCCCGATGGATCGTTCATGTTCTTAAACGCTTCGTCCCACTCTAAAGCAATTTTGGTACTGCAAGCCACCGAAGGTTCTTGAGGAACACATAGCGCAGCCGCATCCGATGGAAAATGCGATTCAAAAATCGAGCGGTAATAAAACTCCTCTTTGGAGGTCGGTGTTTGTAAGGGGAAACGAAACTTGGCGTTTGCCAATTGCTCGTCTGTTACTTCATCATTGACCAATTCTTTTAAGGTATCGATCCAACTATATCCAACACCGTCGGAGAATTGCTCCTTTTGTCTCCATGCCACACTTTCTGGAAGCATATCTTCAAAGGCCTTTCGAACAACCCACTTTTCCATGCGCTCTCCATTGATCATCTTATCTTTCGGGTTGATACGCATAGCAACGTCCATAAATTCCTTATCTAAAAAAGGCACACGACCTTCGATACCCCAAGCTGCCAATGATTTGTTGGCCCGAAGACAATCGTACATATGCAATTTACTCAATTTACGTACTGTTTCCTCATGAAACTCTTTGTCGTTCGGCGCTTTATGAAAATAAAGATATCCTCCAAAAAGTTCATCTGCACCTTCACCTGAGAGCACCATTTTTATTCCCATTGATTTAATGACCCGTGCCATTAGGTACATGGGAGTAGAAGCTCTGATCGTTGTTATATCGTAAGTTTCTAAGTTATAGACAACATCCTTAATCGCATCTAAACCTTCTTGTATCGTAAATTTAATCTCATGGTGTACGGTACCGATATGATCTGCCACTTTCCGAGCGGCGGCTAAATCGGGAGATCCTTCCAATCCGACTGAGAACGAATGTAGCTGTGGCCACCACGCATCGGTCGTATCATCTGACTCGATTCGTTTCTGTGCATATTTCTTTGCTATTGCCGATGTTACAGAAGAGTCAAGTCCTCCAGAAAGCAAAACTCCATAAGGTACATCGGACATCAATTGTCGATGTACCGCAGCTTCCAAAGCTACTTTTATCTCCTTTATACTGGTTTCATTGTCCTTAACGGCATCATATTCCATCCAATCCCGTGAATACCACTTTTTCAACTCACCATCTTTACTGTGAAGGTAGTGGCCTGGAGGAAAGAGTTCAATTTTAGTACAAGTACCTTCCAAGGCTTTGAGTTCTGAAGCCACATAAAAGGTTCCGTTCTGGTCCCATCCCATATATAAAGGAATGATACCCATATGATCGCGGGCCACGAAGTATTCATCCTTCTCGGCATCGTAAATCGCAAAACCAAAAATACCGTTCATCTCATCAATGAAATCGACTCCTTTTTCTTGGTATAATGCCAAAATGACCTCACAATCAGATTGGGTTCGAAAATCATATTTTCCCTCGAACTGCTTTCGCAGTTCCCTATGGTTATATATTTCCCCATTGGCGGCAAGCACCAATTTATTATCAGGACTGAACAATGGTTGCTTTCCAGATGCAGGGTCGACTATTGACAACCTTTCATGAGTAAGGATAGCTTTATCATCTGCATAAATCCCACTCCAATCAGGACCTCTATGCCTAACCTTTTTTGACATTTCGAGCAACTGAGGCCTTAAAACCTCGGTACTTTCCTTTACATCGAATGCACATACAATTCCACACATAACCTATCTTTTAGTTTCAAATAAAGAACAAAGATGAGATTAATGTTTCAATTGAGAAACATAAAAGAACCTTTTAGTTTCATATTTAAACTTAAATAATAAATTTAATTAAAATTTAAAATTAAAATTATGAACATTCAATAATATTAGCATGGTATGTAAGCTAGTTAAAATTTAACGACTTTTTAGTAAATTGTATATGGAATACTACTTAGTTTTAGCAAAATCAAAAATAAAGATTATGAAAAATTTACTTGCACTTACCACCCTGATTATCACCTTAGTATGTTTTACCGAGACGAACGCCCAAAAGTTCAACGGTCTTGATAAAAGTCCGATGGACATGGCTACCTACCCATCTAGTTATAAAGAACCCGTCAAAATAGTTCGGGTGACCTATAGCAGACCTCAATTAAAAGGGCGTACCCTTTCACAACTTGCACCTGATGGAAAAGTTTGGAGAACTGGAGCCAATGAAGCTCCTGAAATCACATTCTACAAAGATGTTGTTTTTGGAGGTAAACCGGTAAAGGCAGGAACTTATGCCTTGTTCACCATACCGGGTGAAAAAGAATGGACTTTTATTTTGAACAGTAACCTGAATCAATGGGGAGCCTATTCATACGATGAGGCGGCTGATGTCGTACGCGTTAATGGTAGTGTTAGTTCGAACGGCGAATCATTGGATGCATTTTCCATTGCATTTGATGAAGCGTCAGGTGGAGCTACGATGTCAATGGGTTGGGACAAAGTTAGAGCTTCGTTGCCGATTACTTTTTAAAGCAAGGTAAAATACAATTTGGTTAAAAATAAAAGGGTTCTAAAGGCAATATGTCAAGTTTTTAGAATCCTTTTTTATTTTAAATGATTGCGAGGTATAATATCGAAATAGTCAAAATCAGACAAGTTATTCAATTTGTAATTGAAAACGTTTTAGCTTGGTAAGGGGCTTGGCCTAAGACGAGTCCCTGATTTTTAATAAAGAATCGATCAAGAGTGGAAAACATTTTTAAATCCCCTTCTATCTGTTTCGGGAACAATTGTCACGCGATAATTATTTTTTATATCATTATTGGGCAATTCGCCATTCGCCAAAGTTTTGACGACCTTGTTGGGATCGAAGGAAATATCGATGATTCTTTCCCTGCCATCTAAAATAGTTAGTAGAGAGCTGTACTCATAACGAACCAAATCAATTAACAAGCCATCTTCATTTGTTTCAGGCAATTTATATTCATGTAGTAAATACTCGGCAAAGGCGATGCCGTTATCGGAAGCAAATAGTTTCGGTAACGATCGGGACCAATATTGTTCGAGTAAGAGGTCAAAATTTCGGCTTCCATTTTTCAACATCAAATACCTGCAAGTCAGTTTTAACGAACTTACTAAAAGGGAACCCCTAAACTTGACTATAAGGGCATTGATTACTTCAATTCCTTTGTCTTTTTGAATTTGCCTGGATAGTGTGGTCTGCACTTCAAGTTCCTGTCCAATTGCTAATTTCCCCAGGGTATTTTCCCACTCTCGAGGGCTAATCGAATTTTTGTTATGCCCCGGCTTCGGAAGCATTTTCAATAAAATATCTCCCGACTGTTTTCTAAGCATTCGTCCTCTGCGGTCCCAAATACGGTTCATTTTCTCCAACTGCATTCGAACGGCTTCCTTTGAAACAAAGGATAAATACTCCGGAAGCATTTCAAAAGTGATAGCCTTTAGATTAGGAAGTTTGACTACCACTTTTTCGAAAATTTCCAAAACCTCATCGCTGGAGACATTTGAATGCGCATCGAGATAGTAGTCCTTAAAATAAAATCCGCCAGCGAGATGAATCTGTATGACACGCTGCGTATCAATCTGTTCTATAAAATCAAGGACATTCTGTCTTCCGTTTTTTTGGTTAGCCAGTAAATTATGCACATCGAGTAGAATATGGCAATCTGACTTTCGAGCCACTTGTTGTACAAAAAGACCGTCATCCATTTCGAAATCATATCCCGACAAATAATTGACACCGGTTTCAAAAGCGAAAGGTAGTTCGAAATTTCTCGTGTATTCCTGAATTGAATTACTTGCTACAGCGACCCCCTCATTCGTTTGTAGTGGAGGCAAAAGAAAGTTGGTATTGCACAATTCGTGGCCCACCTCAATGGTATTAAAACTCAAATGTTCACTTAACCAGATGGGATTCAAATGGGATATCATTCGCTTTAGGCATGGAATATGTGCTTTGTCGGGTTGTATGGTACCTCCTACTGGAAAGCCTACCCCGTGAAACAAGACTTGTTTCTTCAGCCCTTTGAGATAGTCCACCTTATTTTCATCAAAAACAAAAGGATCCAATTCGGACCTGTTCCTGTACCAAAACGTCTGTGGTTCGATTTCAATGACCTGGATCAAGTCTGAATTGGATGCTACAATGTCTTCAAATCCCGAAAAATAAATAATTCCAACGCCTAAATCAGGAAGGTTCATTCTTCTAAAATTGGTTGCTGACGGTTAAAACCCTTCCATTTCAAGCTTCTCGTTGAAAGCGAATTTCCGTTCGATGTCAATGCGAAGATCAAAACCAGAATGGCAACCTGGGCAACCCAGTCGACCTAGTACAATTTCAGTCACCTTGTTCATTTTCTTTAAATCAAAAGCGACCGATGCCGGCACACTTATATGAATTGATTTGTCAGTCAACTGTGGGGCTTTTGCATAACGATGTAAATCTGCCATGATTGAAAAGTTTATATTATAAACCTTATTTACGCAAAGGTTCTTAGCGTCACAAGTACTATGTGATTTATCTCTTTACTATTTATTTAGGGAAACTTTTAACTCAATGCAGGGTCATGCGATACGAACTGTAGTATATCAATGGATATTGTCATCCGCAAGCCTACGCCCTCTTTCAAAATGTGGTCAAAGACCAAATTGAACAAGCAGAACTAAAAGTAGAAAAAGAAAAAGATACTCTGGTAAAATGTGTGTGAATTGCATAAAATTCTGTATATACAGCAATAAAGAGCCTATCTATTTAGCCTTTAGTTCTTTATAAAAAAACATCCCTACAATTTTTGAGGGATGTTCTCTATATACTTATGCAAAAAATTTAGATAATCTATTGAGGGTTAGGCTTCCTTTTGCCTTCTATTTTAAAAACACCATCGGCGGAAGAACTTTCACCAGAAAGCTTATCTCCTTTTGCCATTAGCGTTACTGCCACATTACTGCCTTCAACTTGTAGGTTGAATGTTATTTTATTTTGCTCCACTTTTACATCTTGACCGTGCAGAGTGCCATTGTTAACATGAATTTCCACCTGATAAATACCACTATTTTCAGTGATATAAAGTGCACCTTTACTATATTCATATGCCACATCGGCCACAGAGTAAAGCCAACGCCCAACGACATCATCGTTAATGATCGAAACATTGTTTTCCAACTGATAGTTCGCTATCCCAGCAGGTGTTTTGGCCTGAAGGGCTTCGGAACTGGAGCAAATCAACAAAAGGGTCGAGCATAGAAAGTATATTGTGGAATTAAGAAATTTTCGCTTCATAGGTAATGATTAATTGCTATTGTTTTTTTAATGGTTCAAACGCAAACTACTTTCAAAACGCACAGCCTTTCTTGTTTATTACCCGGCAGAAAGACTTTTTGTTCCGTTTATGTTTAGAACACCAGCAGAGGACGTACTGGTACCAGAAATCTTATTGCCATTTGCCGTAAGCACAACGCTAACTTTTTCGTCTTCCACCTGAACCTTAAAACTGATTGTATTTTTCTTTACCGAGACATTTTCACCGATCATTGTAGCGTTGCCGACCTGTATTTGAACCTTGTAACTGTCATCTTCTTTGATAATCAATAAAAATCCTTTTTCATAACCCTCGGGCGCCTGTTCAACCGTATAGGCCCAACCACCTGAAAGGTTGTCTTTTAAAGGAATAGCAACTTCGGAAGACATTTTATTCAAAGAATCAGCAGCATTAGCCTGTACAGAAATATTTAACAAAATCGTGGCAATTGCCATAAGACCTAGGGATTTCAATATGGTATTTTTCATATTTTAACTTGTTTGAGTTTTGAATTTATCTCTAAATATAGGTATTTGTAGTTGCAGTTCAAAAATCGTGCTAGAACCGTTTTACCCGCTATTTATTAGAGCGTGAATGCTTTTTCTCCTTTATTCTGACATAAATAAGTTTGTTCCGTCCCCTCGAATCTTCACGGCGTTCCACTTCAAAATTAGTTATAGACCCTATCAAGGGTGTCAACTTCTGAAAACCATAATTACGGGAATCGAAATTCGGTTGTTTCTTCTGTAACAAACTACCGACATCCCCTAGGAAAGCCCAACCATCATCTTCGGCTACGTCTTCTATGGTACTCGAAATCAACTTAATTTCTTTTACAGTAATCTTGTCTACACTACTTTTTGATGTCGATTTGCGCGGTGTATTTTCGGAGGTATCCTCTTCAGATTGATCTTTTAATATTTCTATGTAAATAAATTTATCGCAGGCTACAATAAATGGATTGGGCGTCTTCTTTTCGCCTATACCGAATACTTGCATACCCGCTTCCCGAAGGCGAGTTGCCAAACGAGTAAAATCACTATCACTGCTTACTAAGCAGAAGCCATTGACTTTACCGGAATAAAGAATATCCATCGCATCGATAATCATAGCAGAATCCGTTGCATTTTTACCAGCGGTGTAGCCATATTGCTGAATGGGTGTAATGGCGTTCTCTAAAAGTACATTTTTCCATTTGCCCAGACGCGGGTTGGTCCAATCGCCATAAATACGTTTAATGGTGGGATTTCCATATTTGGCGATTTCCTCCATCATCTCCTTTACATAAGCTGAGGGGATATTATCGCCATCAATTAATACCGCTATATTTAAATCCATGATTATTTAATTTTCTGCAAGTTACTTGGTTTTTTGTTAAAAATATGCTTCCACAAATAGAATGCACAAGTGTCCATGAAAAATATGCCTAAGCTGAATTTCAAAATAACAAAATTGATAATATGCATTCCTTATATTCTATCTATCAAACAATTATCAAATTATTGCGGATTATCGGCTTTTATTGAAGCAATGCCCAGAAACATTAAAAAAACCATTCCCAAATAACCCAGGGGGCGGTACGAATCAAAAGTAGAGAAAGAAAGACCGAAAATAGGGGGTGCCAATGCACTTGCCAATATTAAGAAAGACATGACCTTTCCAGTAATGGCCCCTAAATGGGTACGCCCGTAAAAGCGAGGCCACACAATCGTGTTAAGTACAGCAAAAAGTCCGCCCATCATCCCAAAACCTCCTATCAAAAATGGTATTCCCAGAACCGATGGTAGAAACAACATGCCGAACGAAGCGAGCAATCCACCAAAAATCATGAGATACAAATACAGTTTTAAATTCAGGTAATCACTTAAAAAATTGAACGTGGTAGACACGGTAACCGCGACAACAGACCCTGGAAGAAAAATGGAAATAGCATCATCTTTCGGAAAGCCTTCACTTCCAAAAATAGAAACTACATGAAACGTAAGTCCAGTAATAAAAAAACTGTTGAAGGCCAATATAAGTCCGTACATCCAAAATGCCCTAGTGGCCTTGGCCTGATCAAGATTGTATTGAATGGTTTCAATTACCGGGCTGGTATCCTTTACTTTTACAATATTTACGCCATCTGGCACCAATCCATGATCTTCCGGTCTGTTTTTATACATTTGAAACACAAAAAGACCAAATACAACCAACCCCAGAGCCATGATTTGCCAGGCTCCTTGCCACCCACTACTTTCAATCAAGACATTTATCCACAGTGGAGATGAAGAAAAACCAAATGAAAGCGCCACACTACTAAAAGCGTTTACTTTTCCCCTATTCTTGTCGAACCATATCATTATCATGTTTCTTGATGCCATGGTCAACACACCTTGGCCCGCAAACCGGAGCATAAAGAATAACACGGTCATGATAGTAAAAGGTACGATCCATGTATCTTGATTCAACAACTGCTTGAGAAAATTGCTCATTTGCAGCGACCATGAACACAACAATACGGCAAGTGCCAATACATTTGCCGCAAAAAAGGCGACATATCGTGCACCGTAACGATCAAACCAGACACCGGCTTTACTTATAATCAAAGAACTTACAATAGTACCGATCATATACGCATTGCTAAACTGGTTTCTAGAAAGCCCTAACGCATCTTTTACGGGGTCGGTAAAAACCGATACGCCTATCGTCTGGCCGGGAATGCTAGCCCAAATGCCAATGGTACCCATCAACAGAACTACATAACCATAGAAGATCGGACTTTTGACAGGATTTACAATTGAAAAACGATCGGTACGAACCATAATTTAAAGAAAGCGGCAAAGGTAAAGGTTTAGAGTGAAGTAGTTTGGACAACTTGGGTTAATTACAAATAGGACCACCAAGCAAAAATTGGTCTATTGACCGAACTAACCCCTAAAGAAAAAGCTTATAACATCCTCTTGGTTATTCCTCATTGCATATATGCCCTGTCTTCACTAAGTTTGATACCTCTTTAAAAACAAAACACTTATGAAAATACGAGTTCGCCCCCTCTTTTTTATTGTACTCTTTGCCCTTGTCTCAACTAATAGCCTATGGGCGCAAGAACAAAAAAGGGAATATTATCAGCTCAAAACGTATACTTTGGCCAATGAAAAACAAGAAAAGGTAACCGACACTTATTTGAAAGAGGCATTTATTCCGGCACTGAAGAGAATGGGCATTGACCATGTAGGTGTGTTTAAAGTACGGCCAAATAAATATGTGACTGCCGATAAAATTTATGTTTTGGTTCCTTTCGATTCTTTTGATCAATTTGAAAAATTGGACGAAAACCTTGCCAACGACAACCGCTACCAATCTGCAGGATCAGAATACATTACCGCTGCCCATGACAACCCGCCTTACGAACATTTTACCTCTACACTCATGCGCGCCTTTACCGACATGCCTTCAATGAAACCTTCTGAAATACGGGGTCCAAGAAAAGATAGGGTTTACGAATTGCGCAGCTATGAATCACCTACAGAAGCACTTTACTGGAGAAAGGTGGATATGTTCAATGCGGGTGGTGAAGTAACCCTCTTCGACAGTCTAGGGTTTAACGCTGTTTTTTATGCCGAAGTGCTTTCAGGCGACCGTATGCCGAACTTGATGTATATGACAACATTTGCCGATCAAAAAAGCAGGGACGAACACTGGAATGCATTTTTTTCCGCTCCGAAATGGAAAGAGATATCGGCCATGCAAAAATACAAGAACACGGTCAGCAAAGCAGACATTCTACTGCTTTACCCCACGGAATATTCCGATTACTAAATACTATGGAACAGGTTTTCGGGTGATAACAAACGTGACCCGCCGATTTTGTTGACGACCTTCGTCGGTATCATTTTGGGCTACGGGCCTTGACCCGCCAAATCCGCGCCACTTTATATTTTGGGGTGCAACACCCAAATCTATTAAGTAGTCGGCCACTGCTTTTGCACGGAAATTTGAAAGCCTTTGGTTATAAGATGACGCCCCGATATTATCAGTGTGCCCGTCAATAGTAATTTGTAACGATTCGTCTTGGCTCAAAAGAACAAATAATTTATGAATGTCTGCTTTGGCAGGCCCTGACAATTGAAAGGTATCAAAAGGAAATAGTATGTTTTGAAAAACATGTGTTTTATCCAATTCAAAGGTCCTGAAACCGACATGGTCAGTTGCAACCGACGTGCCGATTACACTTACATTGACCATATCAACATAGTAATAGCCTCCCTGCTTGGCGCCCTTCTTGATTTGAAACTTTCGTGTACGGCCATTGTTTTTAAAATTACCCAGTGTCAAATATTTTTCCGTGCCTTTGGCTTCGAATTCGGAATGTACCAAAACCCAATCTTTGGTATCGGAATAAAAAATGGAATACCCGATTTCCAAATAGTTATAGGTGTTGCCCTTAATTTTGTACAATTGCCCTTTAGAAAGTTCTTTCTTTATCGGAATTTGCAACTTTTTGTCTGAAAAGAGAACCCCGAATTCCTTTATGGCGAAATCGGACCGTTCGGCCAAGCTCACATAAAACGATACCTGATACTTTTTTCCTTTAACCAATGTTTCGATTAGCTCGCCTTGCAAGTACTCCCGATAATCATCTGGGGCGTATAGGTATAGGCCGGCATAGCCTTTGCCGAAATTTGCGTCTTGACGACCATTGAAATTTTCGGGTGTACCCATTTCTGGACTGCACGCGTTAAAATAATCGGTCGAACCCTCGGTTGGGGTTGACCAAAAGCGCACATCGATATCAAAATTCCCCAAACGATCCGGACAGCTTTCGAACGCCTCAAAACTAGGGTTCCGTATCAGGTTTTGAGATTGGCCAGTCACGGTATAAAACACAAAAGCCAACCCAATGATATGTTTTGTTCGAAACAACATTTCAGTACCCTTAACCGCTTAAAAATAGGCAATTCAAAACAGAACCAGATTATGTCAAGTGGTATTCTTTTGAACTTGGAAATTCAGCAAAATTATTTTATTAATTTACTGGGAGGAAAACCAAACTGCTTTTTAAAGCAACGACTGAAGTACAATGGGTCATTAAACCCGATCAAATCGGTTACCTCGGAAACATTGTATTTTTTAGTTTTTAAAAGTTGGGCAGATTCCTTTAGACGAATCGTTCGAATAAACTCATTGGGTGCTAAATCGGTAAGTTCTTTGATCTTTCGATATAATTTGGATGAACTCATACCCAATTCACTGCACAAAAAACTAGTACTCATTTCAGCATTGCCAATGTCATTGTGTATCAACTGGGTCACCTTGGCCATAAATTCTTCATCTACAGGAGAATGCGTCAAGGTATTGATTTCGCTTTCAACTTCGTCTGAAAACCTATTTTTTAATTCTTTCCGGGACTTAATGATATTTTCAATTCTGGTTTTGAGCAAAGCGGGATCAAAGGGTTTTACCAGATAACCATCGGCGCCTGAGCTATACCCTCGAATTTTATCGTCATTATCAGATAGTGCCGTTAATAGAATTACTGGTATATGACTAACATCCGTATCATTCTTTAATGCATTACAGAATTGAAGGCCATCCATTATCGGCATCATAATATCGGCTATGCATATTGCGGGTTTAAACTTATGACAAAGTTCTAGACCTTTTTCTCCATTTTCGGCCTCGAACACCTGATAATAATCCGATAAATAATCTACCAAATAATTTCGCAGTTCGGGATTATCTTCAATAACCAAGATTCGCTCTTGAATATCATTCCCTCGAATAATCTTTTTTGCGGTTATGAGCTGGGGAGATTCTTCCACAAGCTGTTTTTGACCATATTCAAAAACTTCGGTGTCTGAATATGAGTTTCGGTCTACGGGAAGCTTCATGGTAAATACACTGCCCTTATTGGGTGCACTCTCCACTTCTATTTTTCCTTTATGCAGTTCAATCAAAGCCCTGACCAACGATAAGCCAATACCTGACCCTGTATTGTTTTCTTTGCTATTAGGTGCTTGATAAAACCGAGTGAAGATTTTTTCGTGAGTTGCTTCAGGAATTCCGATACCATCATCGCTTATTTCAACTATTAACATCGATTTTCCGTTTTCCTCTTTTAGGCTTATAAAAAGGTCTACATGGCCGTATTTATGCGTAAACTTCAATGCATTCGATAGGAGGTTGTAGAGCATCTTATCGTATTTATCACGGTCAATATAACCTCCAATATTTTCATTTTCAGAGATAAGGTTAAAATGGATTTTCTTGTCATCTGCCAATTCTTCAAAGGAGCGAAACGTGTTTTTGGTATGCAAAAGAATATCCGTTTTAGTCACTTTTAATTGCAATTCACCCGATTGGGCCCTTCTAAAATCTAAAACCTGATTGACCAAATTCAAAAGCCTATTGGCATTTTGATGTATCAAATTAAATCTGCTTTGATGAAAATAGCTTCCCGAATCCTTGCCTTCTTCGATCAACTGCTTTGCCGGACCCAAGATCATTGTAAGAGGTGTTCTCAGTTCGTGGGATATATTAGTAAAAAAACGTAGTTTTTCATTGTTCAATTTGTCATCCCGTTCCCGTTTTACTTTTTCCATCAACAACTGTTGCTTTAATCTCGTTCGTGCATTCAAATGTTTTCGAACCAAATAAACCAAGAATGACAGCGCCAATAGAAGTAAAAACAATGCTTTATAGGTCAACCAAAAAGGGGGAAGTATTTCTATGTCATATGCAGAGACCTCGCTCCACACCCCATGACTGTTCATTGCTTTGACCTTAAAGATATAATCACCAAAAAAGAGGTTTGTATATTGTACGGTACGCTGTCGCTTGTCGACCGTATTCCACTCTTCATCAAATCCTTCTAAGGTGTAGCTATATTTATTAAAGCGTTCATTGATGTAGGACGGACTCGAAAATGAAAATGAAAAATTCTTGTTATCATTTTCCAGCACAAGTCTACGGCTTTCGTTTATGTCGGTCGCAAGTATTTCCTGACCATTCAATATACTACCTACTTCGATATTGTTATTCTGAATCTTTACGTTGGTAATCACAGGTGGCGGTGACAGCTCATTTTCTCTTAAATCATTGGGTGAAAATGATATAATACCATTATTACCACCTAAATAGATACGGGCATCATCCGAATAATAAAAGCCACTAAGACTAAAGACATCCAAACGATTGCCGCTATCGGTATAGTACATTTTTAACTCATTAGAAACCGTATTGTAACGAGCAACTCGATTATTATTCATATTGAGCCATAGATTACCAAACGAGTCGGCCACGGCATCTGTAATCCACCTGCCCTGCAATTCCTTGGATGCCAACGCGGGAACAAAACTATCTAAATCAGCATTAAAATAATCCAGTCCCTTTCGTGTGGCTGCCCAAATTTTTCCGGAAGGATCAATTACAATATCACTTACATTCTCGTGAGACAACCCTGATAGGCCTTCGAGTTTAACTTGGTACACTTTTGTACTACCGAGTAGCGGGTCATATCGCAACACTCCGGTTTGTGTTGCATACCAGATATTTCCCGTACCGTCAACCACAATTTGATTGATATAACGTAAAGGAAGTAAGATACCTTCCATTTCTTCGGGCTTTAATGTATTCTTGTCAATCACGACAGCTCCTTCCCCATGCGAACCTACTATCATTTTATTGTTATTCAGCTCGGCAAAAGACAGAACGGGTGACGACTTAAAACCAACATCAAAAACAACAGCCCTATTTGACCGATAATCGTACTTTAAAACCTTCCCGCTCCAAAGACCACAGTAAAATACGTGACCATCATTGGAAAATATACTGGCAACATCATTTTGATTATCAAACAAAGGAACATATCCCTCCCCCTCTGAAATAAAAAGGCCATTGTGCCTTGTTGCCACAATAATTTTTTTATCATGTGTTTTGGAAAAACCACGAATACGGGGTACCTGATTTCCAATATATTTGGAAATATCGATATTGTAATTGAACTGATTCTCGTACGGGTCATATTTATCAAGCCCTTCTTCCGTACCAATCCACAAAACCCCGGAACTATCAAAATAAAGAGCGGCCACCAAATCATCGACCAAAGAGTCGTCATCGGATAATTCTGAATAGTACCATTTATAGTCTTGCTTTTCAACATCTTCCAAATGTTCGACTACCAAAATCCCTCCTAAAGTACCTAACCAATAGTTCCCGTCAGGGGCCTGCGCAACCGAAATAAAGTACGGACCCAATTTATGCCTAGTTCCCGAGTCTTCAATGTATAAATTTTCGAAATTGTCAGTCTGCCTATTTAATTTATAAAGACCTTTTCTACTTCCTATAAAAATCCCTGATTTGTGGTCTTCATAAATAAAATTGATATACGGATTGGTGTCCCCTGAATCAGGTACATTCAAGGAATATTCACGAATTTGTGACACGCCGCCTAAATTATCCAACGAAATTTTAGCTACACCGGCGCTTTCGTAACTTCCTACCCATATATGCCCATTTGAATCTTCAATTATTTCTTTAATATAATTGAACCCTGGCAGTTCAATTTTTTTAAAAGTATTCTCTTTAGAATTGTAGATGAAAATCCCTTTGTTCTTTGTTCCTACCCAGACCTGCTTAAACCGATCGACGTGCACCGACCTTACTTCTTCATCTTGCAAACTCTTCGAGTTGTTAGCATTGGGTTGAAAAGTATGGAATTTATGGGTTTCCATATTAAAAAGGGCAAGTCCGTTTCTAGTACCTATCCATAAATGATTCTGCTCTTCATCGAGCTCAAGAGCGGTAATATCATCATTGGGTATGGTATTAGAACGATTCCCCGTGCTAGTGTATGATTTGAATTCATATCCATCAAAACGATTTAAGCCAGAAAAAGTACCGACCCATAGGAAACCGTTTTTATCTTGAACAATATGCCGAACCGAATTATGGGAAAGTCCGTTGTCATCATTATAATGTTCAAACTTTATTGACTGCGATTTTACCCCCCACATCGAGGCGGCCCAAATCAGCAACAATAGAAGTTTGTTTCGCATGAGTTAAATAGTCTGTAAGTTCCTCCGAAAAACCGCAAAGGAAGATTTTCTTAATTGAAATCGAGAGTCAAGAAAAAAGCTTCTCAAATAAGTCAGGCCAATTTACGACTATTTTGACTGACTTATGCTATCGGATATGGCACGGGACTCCGGCTCAATGTCTTAAATCACCCTTTTATGAACCCTTACTTTATTCATATTTATCCCCCATTTCAAAATCCAGTACGGCACCTTGAAGAATATCGGAATGATTGATATAATTCTTATCGGTGGTGACCCCATTTAATTTCGTGGATTGTAAGTAGTACTTGCCCGCGGTTGCTCCAGGCGCATTGATAACGAACTCTTTCCCATTATTCAAACTAATGGTTATCTGATCGAAAATCGGACTTCCGAATTCGTATTTTGGATTTTCCTCTGTTCCCCCGTTCATCTGAAAGAGCCCTATCTTCATTAATACAGCCAAACTCCCCATGAGTCCTTGGTCTTCATCACCATTGTAGCCCGATGCGGGCGACAAGCCGCTAAAAGCTCTGTCTATTACCTTTCGCGACCAGTATTGCGTCAAATCGGGTCTATCTAACTGATTGAACACAAAAGCGGTCTGCATCGAGGGTTGGTTGCCATAGTTGATCGGAATTCGCCGATACTCGGGATGCAACTCTTGGGCGTGTGAATTACCAGAAGTGAAACCCAATTTTTCGGCTGTCTCGAACTGGGTGTTCAGTTTTTCCACCGCTTTTTCAACACCACCCATCTCTTTGGCCAAGCCGGGGATATCTTGAGGTACGAACCAGGTAGATTGGGCCGCATTCGATTCAACAAAGCCATGTTGATGCTCGTAAGGGTCATACGCTTCGTACCAGTCCCCATGAACATTTTTAGGTCGCATCCAACCGGACGTCTTATCGAATACATTTTTATAATTATTCGATCGGTTCAAGAAATAATCATAATCTTCGTTGTGTCCTAACTTTTTCGCCAATTGCGCCAAGGTCCAATCTTGATACGCATACTCCATTGTTAAACTGGCACCATCTTGATGGCCACCAAATCTACCCTCGGGTATTGGGTAAGGCACATAGCCATTTTGAATATAATATTTTAAACCGCCGCCAAGTGCCGTTTTATGCTCGTAACCCGCTTTTTCCATAATGCCTCCGGGCATGTGATTTTTCTTCAATGCTTGATAAACAGCCTCTAAATCAGTAGTTACAATACCTTTTTGAATGGCGCTCACTACAAAGGGCGTAGAAGATGATCCGGTCATGACATAGGTATAATTTCCTCCGGATGGTCCACGGGGAACAAGTCCGCCATCTTTGTAATATTGTAATAAAGAATGTACAAACTCTTCCATGATTTCAGGATATACCAAGCCCCACAAGGTGTTTATCGTCCATTGTGCGCCCCAAAAAGAATCGGAATTATAATGATTGAATTTAGGCTTTCCAGCAGCATCAAGCGGTAATTGCCCTACTCTAAAGCTATCGCCAGTATTATCGGGATAGGCACCATTCACATCACTTATAACCCTGCGCCCCTGTAAAGCATGCCATAAATCGGTATAAAATCGTCGTTGCGCTTTTTCGGTACCGCCCATTACCTTTAATCTACTTAGAGCATTGTTCCATTCTTCTTTGGAATTTGAAACTACTTTTTCAAAATCCCAATGTGATAGTTCAGCTTCAACATTGGCTTTGGCATTTTCGATCGAGGTATACGAAATGCCGACTTTCATAAGCACTTCCTTCCCTTTGGGGTCTACTCCAACGAGGTAATTTCCCGTTTCCTCGTCTCGGTCAAGGGTTTCGATATCCGTATTCAGTTGAATATAGAAAAACAATTTGGAAGGTTTTGGTCTTCGATGAGTTTTTGCAATCGTCAATTCACCTGAAAGTGTTTTGTCATCCACTTTAGTAAGAACTCCTTCTTCATTCTTACACGGACCCAACATTCCATTTAAATTAAAGAGAATGGCGGCCTGGGCATCACTCGGAAAAAAATATTTGTGCAGCCCTACCCTTTTCGTACTGGTAAGCCCAACTTTAATTCCGTATTTGTCCAATTCCACATAATGGTACCCCGGGGACGCCTTTTCTTTTTCATGGCTGAATTTCGATTTATAATCTTTGAAAATAGTGTTCTTATTTTCCTCGGATACGGTGACCGGAAGCAAAGAAAGCCCTGAAAGCTGCCAAGCATGAATGTGGCTAAAACCTTGAATAGTGTCAACCTTGTAGCGATAGCCGCTTCCCCATGCCCCATCGACTTCGGTATCTGGACTTAGATTTACCATCCCAAACGGACGACTGGCCGATGAAAAGAAAAACCATCGTGAATTTTCGGTATCCAGTTGTGGGTACACCAGATCAACAAAATCTACGATATCATTATTTGAAGCTTCTACAATTTTACTTTCTTCACAGGAAGTAAAAAAAAACAGTAGGGAAAATACCCCAAGAATGCCCCATAAGGAGACTTTAGCTATCCTCATTTTTTA
>CBDULZ010000041.1:0-38693 GCA_965368185.1 uncultured Kriegella sp. | reverse complement strand
TTTTTTAAAATAAGGGAGGATGAAATCACCCTCCCTTATGCTCCTTTTTCATAGACTTACTCAGGAGCCCCTAGGTAAGGGAAACTGTCACTTGGGGTTGCAGTAAAGGCAACCCCATCAGAAGTTAGTCGGGGCAACATACCGCCATTTCCATCATCTTGGCCACTAAAACGGTCACCCTCCATTCCTCCAAAGAGAAGAATCAACGACACATCAATAACATCATCTTGTAAAGTTCTACCTGTTAACCCAATCTCATCACCGTCCGGAACCAAAATTCTTCCATCATTATCGAAATCGGCTCCTGGATTGAAATAGGTGGTTGGATGGTTGGGAGCTACTTCTAAAACATCGGCAGCTAAATAACCTGTCAACGCAGTTATGTCCAAACCTAAAATATTGGTTTCGTAATTGACATCTTCTGGGTTGGCACCTAAAAGATTGGCATAAACATCATGGTAAGCCTCTAATCTTGTTTCGAACCATGGTCTAAAAGCGGCAGCCATCTCAGCTGGCACCTTTTCGTTATAGGCATCTTTTCTACTAAAACTTTCCGATTCGACATCGGCAATAAACACGGTGCTTATTCCTGGTCTACCCATAAAATCAGCTTGGGCATAAGTACCTGAAAAATCGGGCATTACGGCGGTTTCACAAGGCTCACAAGCCGAGCCTCCACAATCTACGTCGGTTTCATCGCCGTTCTTAATGCCATCAGTACAAGTGGCAATTGCCATTTCTTCACCTACCATATCATCATCACTACAAGAAACCAGTATCGTAGCGGCCAAAACTGGCAAGAATAAAAATTTGCTATATAATTTCATTTTATCTGTTTTTAGTTGTTTTTATTGTTTA
Organism: uncultured Kriegella sp.; assembly: GCA_965368185.1. Classification (GTDB taxonomy): domain Bacteria; phylum Bacteroidota; class Bacteroidia; order Flavobacteriales; family Flavobacteriaceae; genus Kriegella. The sequence continues at coordinate 37,835 of CBDULZ010000041.1, read as the reverse complement.
ATGTTTGTGGTTACCCATGTTTTGTACACAGGAACTCCCAATGCATTCATTCCTGTTGTTTCACCCAACATACTATTAGGAATCTCAACAACAAGTGACATTGTATTGGCTCCTTCAAAAGTATCTACTGCTTCATCTGCAGCTTTAAAACCCTCCGGTGCCATGCCTCCGATTACTTGGTTGAACTGACCAAAATCAAAAAAGAAGGGATCTTGTCTAGGTCCTGCAAATAGAGCAACTCCATCAGTTGTGTTTTCAATTATCGCAGTAGTAGCAGATATATCGACTGAGCCTAAAGGAAAATCGACCATTACCTCACCGATTAATCCTGTTTGGGATGGCGCTACGGGTCCGAAGAAATACATTTTTCCATCCCTGGGTATGGCTTGAATTACAAACTCTTCTACCAGATCATTATTCGTATCGATATTAATTTCGGTAAGAACATTTTCATCAAAGCTCCCGTAAGCAAGGTCGGGCATTACATCAGTTTGTAAGTCTACCACAAATACGGTATTATCGGAACCCTCACTCGGTTCAAATGCATAAAAATCAGTAATATCGGCAGTAGTGTTGGTCGTTCCCGGTGCGTCAATATGATCGGCCGCGACCAAAACAACGCCTACAACCGCCAATAATGACAGTCCTAAATAAATTTTTGTTCTTTTCATTTTTCTAAATTTTTAGATTATTATCACCCTTACCTACGAGGATTAAATCAGAGGGTTTGGTTTTAAATGTTAATATTTTGTTAATGAATCCGGTTCGTAAAGTTTTTCGAAGAAGAAAAAGATGGAACAAAGGATCGACACTGGCATTACCACCTTTGGTCAAACAACCCTGTTTGACGCGCTTTCCAATTTATATTTAATGAAATCAACTGGTTGAAATAGTGTCATATAGAAGGACGTACCATATTTTGTTTTAATTTGGCACCCTAAATCTTCTATGCATGAACCCATCCTCATCTGGTTGGATCGATAAATTCGGATTCCTCGTAAAAGAGAAAAGAAACCTTTTTTCTGATTTTGACGACCTTTACAAAAGCCTAAAAATCAGCGGGTTTATTTATGGTATCAATGTTTCCGGTCCTAAATTTATTGTCGCACCACATCGACCCTCGGAAGACGAAAATGCAAAAGTCAATTTGCTCACGGCACTCTATTACACCTTTGGCTTTGAATACCGAGACTCTAGTTTTAAAGATTTTATTGAGAGCGTCTTTAAGTTCTACAACGGTTTAGAGGTTGCCAAGATATCGTTCCTCAATAAACTACTTACTGGAAAAAAGACCTCGGCACAATTGGAACTATTGATCGACTCTAGGGTATATCTAGAGGATAATATGATCAGTAAAACATTTAACAGTATCATCACCAATTCGCTGCTGTTCATCGATGTATTGACTTTCAAAAAGTATTTAAGGGGAGAAACCGATATCAAGGCCTACGCCCAAAACCTGGAATTCATTGCAATAAACCTTACTTATCACGCCCTCAATTCCAAAGAAAAAAACAGGACAGATGAGCGACTAGCACAATTATTCGCTTCGTCATTGACTTTTATTGATGCCGAACATCAAAGTTTCGATGGATCGTACCGCGAAAAGCTACTGAACAACTATTCAAAAGCCGAAAATCAATATTTTTTAGATATGGCTTGTTTGACCGTATGGGAAGACAAATCGTTGGACTACAAAGAGTCGGAATTTATTTTCGGAATCGGTAAAGACTTGAATTTAGACCAAGCCAAAATATCGGAAAGCTTGGAAGATGTTACAATATTCTTCTCGCTGAATTCAAAAAAAATGCCGCATCTCAAGGATAGCAATCTGGCCGTTCAACTTTATGAAAGTATGGCCAAGGTGGTAAACAAACTCATTTTACGCAATAGTAAAAGGCTGCAAAAAGAACTTTCAGAGAGCAAGGAACTCGTCGCTCTTTTATCGAAATCAACCATTCGGGATTTAAGTGCCGAGGAGAAAAAGAAGGTGCAAAACCAATTGCTAGATATCTTTAAAAGTATTCCTTCCTTAGCCATTTTTATACTGCCCGGGGGCGCGGTATTGCTACCTATTTTCATCAAATTGATTCCGAAACTTTTACCTTCATCCTTTGATGAAAATCGGGTCGAAAAAGACGAATAATACGATTTTTTAACAGTATAAGAAAAATCTATTGTAATGTTTACATGCCTTTAAATCAGAATATTAAATGTATTTATTGCAACCATAACTTAAAATCTTGAACTCGCTCCCTGCTCACGATGATTTCTGCCTCAGAAAAGCGATTTAACTTGATCTGAAGTCGTGAATTCGTGTATGAAACAATATCTTTTACGTGGTCAACATTCACAAAAAATTTCCGGCTTACACGGAAGAATATTTTTGGGGAAAGTTCGGTTTCCAAATTTTCCAAAGTAGTATCGATCAGATAATTCCGACCATCTAAAGTTGCTGCATACGTTCCTTTATTCTCACTATAAAAACATTCCACGTCAGAAGCGTTGATGATTTTCAAATGCTGCCCCACCCTTGCAGTAAATCTATTTTTATATTCCCTTTCCATTGGATTGACCAATAGTCTTTTGACATCATCGAAATCAAGGGTTAACTTAGTGGCCTTTGGCTGCAAGGAACGATATTTATTTACCGCCTTTTCCAAATCTTCTTCGTCAATCGGCTTTAACAAATAATCTATGCTATTCAATTTGAAAGCCTGTAACGCATATTCATCATAAGCCGTAGTAAAAATCACAAAGCTCTTGATTTCTACTTTGTCAAAAATCTCAAAGGAAAGCCCATCGGAAAGCTGAATGTCTAAAAAAATAAGATCGGGATGTTGATTTTTCCCGAACCACACGATTGATTCCTCCACGGAATGCAACATAACCGAAACCTTTACTCCTATGGCCTGTAACAGCCTTCCTAAGCGTCTTGCCGATGGTTTTTCATCTTCTATAATAATCGTTTTCATTGGTTGGTTCACTTTAGCCGTTTTCAGTTTTTTATTTTAAAAGTAAGACACATCCCTTTTTTTCCTATTTAAACTTTTCAGCATTCTTCTTGTCCTCGTCGATATACTTCTGAATTTGCCGCTCTTCCCAATCTTTACTGAAAAAAGGATTAAGCGCAAATACCTTGGTCGCATGAAAAGCTAGTCCAATCCCCCAAAATATCGGTGTAAAAAAATGACCTAAATCCCAAAAATTGCTCCAATTACCTGAAACGGAGGAATATATGGCCACCAAAATAAATACGTTTACTGCCATGTACACAAAAAGGTGGATATAAAAGCCCTTGATTTCCTCCACTCGCTTCTTTGCCCTTTTATGTCTTTCGTTATAACTATCTTCCATTATTTCCAATGTTTTTGATTTTCATCTTCGTTCATAAATTCCTTTATTTTTCGCTCTTCCCAGTTCCTGCCAAAAAAGGGGTTCAACCTAAAAGCTTTCGCTGCCTGAAAGCAAAGCCCAATGCCCCAACCCAAGGCCGCCCACAAAAACCAGGGATAACTCCACTGATCGACCCAATAGTTAAGCGCGGCAAGAAAAGAAATAAACAAAACGTACGATATAAGTCCTGAATAAAATCGTTTTATAGCAGTTACACGCTCTTTTGCCCGTATATATTTGTTTTCGCTGCTGAAATTTTCCATTGTTTTAATTTTAATTGGTTTACTCAAATTTCGTAAGACTTTCACTAATCCTTAAAAAGATGATGCCGAAGTGTCGTTTTAGAGGGATGGGTTGCAAAAAACTATAACGTTTTGACGAACAACACCAAGGGCTAGAATTCATCTTTATCCATATACTCCCTAATTTTGCGTTCTTCCCAACTTTTACCCCAAAGCGGATTGTATTGATAGGCTTCGAGTCCGTGCATGATGATGCCAAAGCCCCAACCCACAATGGGAAAAATCACCCAAGGAAAGCTAGTCGTTCGATAATTCAAGTATGCCAAAAAGGGAATGACCAAGCAATAGGTTATCAGATTGTAATAAAAACCCTTTATGCTCTCGACACGTTCTTTTGCTTTTTGATAGCGCTTATCATCAATAAATGCTTGCTGTGTTTCCATAACCGATATTTGTTTTATTAGCATGGGCAGCCGTACACTGAATTCCGATGCCGTTTTATTAATAATTATTTTTCGATCCGTTAAAATGCCGTACCGTTCTTGAATGTTTCGCAGACCGACACCACTTCCTTTTTTGACAACTTGCTTCTCCTGAAGGTTGTTACTAACAACAAGTAAGCCCTCTTCTTCATGTACCACTATACGCAACGGGCGATCTGCAGTCACCACGTTATGCTTCACCGCATTTTCTAGCAATAGCTGCAACGATAAGGGAACTATCTTCGCATCGGGATTAGTGCTCCTCTCAGGAATATCAAAAACAATGCTCTCTTCAAAGCGCATCTTTAAAAGCTTGATATAAGTTCGCGCGAACTCCAATTCCTCATCGACTGTTATCAAATCTTTATTCTTCTGCTCCAACACATAACGATAAACCTTAGACAACGAGGTTGTAAATCGTTGCGCTTGTACGGGATCCTCTTCAATCAAGCTTGTCAGCACATTCAAACTATTAAATAAAAAATGGGGATCCAGTTGGTTCTTGAGCGCATCGAATTTAGCCGAAGCAGTTCCCGCAATAATTTTTTGCTCCTTGACCTTAGTTTCCTGCCAGTGTTTGTAATAGTAAAAGGCATGGAAAACTCCCACCACGACCATAGCAATAATCAAGGAAATATAGTAATCCCCCAGTCTTTCGCTTTTCAAGAACTCAGCTAGGGAGGTTTGACGAATGCCCACCCCAATAATCACACGAGAGACAAAAATCGCTACGATAGATGCTACAAAATTACCTAAGACACCTATTGCTAGTCGCTTGAAGGAACGCATGTCATCACCAAAAACCACATTGAAATACCTCCAGGTATAAATATTTGAAAAATAGATGATTATCGAAAAAATCATATTTTCATAATATTCTTTCCAAAATATTTGAAAATTGAAACCTTCATCGAACTTTCCCATAAAATATAGGATTACCAATATGATAATACTGATGAGCGTACCTACCAAAAGCGCATTTCCTATATCTTTACTAAATCTTCGCATTTATATACCTCTTTACCAATTGCACAAGTACCTATTTTTAATCACGACTTCCGCTTAAAGTTAACAAAAAGTCTAATTGGTTTTCGCGTGCTCAGCTTGGAACTACGACCACTGAAGCAGCTTATCATTTTACAACCATAAAACTCGAGACCAAATGTAGTAAAGACCCTTTCCCTCGAAAATAAGAAAGCACCCAATTGTTATTTTTCGGGGCTGGACTGTATTAATCACAATCCCTCAATCGCCAGCCCACAATCAAGTTAAATTACCTTAATTTTGTTGCATGACCAGAAACCTACAAATCAGATTAACACTTGAAGAAGAAGCTCAAGAAGGAGCGTTGAAAAGTAAGACAGCCAGACACTTAGGTGTTTCTGAAAAAGATATTCGGTTAAAAATACTTCGAAAATCCATTGACGCCCGGAAGCCTGCCATTGTTTTCAATTACAAGCTAGCGATATATATCGGAGAAGACCTCCCCGATCAAACAGAATACAAGTTTAACTACCAAGATGTCTCAAAAGCAAAACCGGTTCATATTATCGGCTTTGGGCCTGCAGGCATGTGGGCCGCCCTGCGGTGCTTAGAATTGGGCTTTAAGCCGATTGTACTGGAACGCGGGAAAAACGTACAGGAGCGGCGTCGAGATTTAAAAGCTATTAATCAAAACCATATAGTAAACGAAGACAGTAATTATTGCTTTGGGGAAGGTGGCGCGGGCACCTATTCCGACGGAAAACTATACACCCGCAGCTTAAAACGAGGTGATGTGCGCCGTATTTTCGAGAGCTTGGTACATCATGGGGCAAGCGAGCAAATTTTAATAGATGCACACCCGCATATCGGCACAAACAAACTGCCGAAAATAGTACAAAACATACGGGAGACCATTATAAACCATGGTGGAGAAGTCCAGTTCAATGTTAAAGTAACAGATTTAATAATTAAGGATAATAAATTAAAATCCATTGTATTAAATAAAAAAACTGAACTCGATGTTCAACGTGTTATTTTGGCGACCGGACATTCCGCACGCGATATTTTTTATCTTTTAGAATCGAAGAAAATAGCGCTAAAAGCGAAGTCTTTTGCGATGGGCGTCAGAGTTGAACATCCACAGCATATCATCGATTCGATTCAATATCACTGTGAGGGCAATCGTAACGAACTACTTCCGGCAGCCGCTTACAGCCTTGTACACCAAGTCAAGAACCGTGGCGTATATTCTTTTTGCATGTGTCCCGGCGGATTTATTGTCCCCGCCGCAACCGCACCTGGCGAAGTTGTGGTCAATGGCATGTCTCCTTCCAAAAGAAACAACCGGTTTGCCAATTCGGGTATTGTCGTTGAAATCAATGTCGATGAAGATATTCCGAAATACGAGCGCTTTGGCTCATTAAAGGGATTGGAGTATCAAAAAAACCTAGAACGCCTGGCATTTACTTCCGGGGGGCGAACACAAACCGCCCCGGCCCAGCGATTGACCGATTTTGTGGAAGGTACACTTTCACAGGATTTGAATGCGACCTCATATCAACCGGGATTGCAATCCGCACCCCTTCATTCCCTCTTGCCCAAATTAATCGGAAGCCGGTTACGGCAGGGGTTTGAAGCGTTCGGGAAGAAAATGAAGGGCTATTATACTTCGGAAGCCAATATCGTTGGGGTTGAGTCCCGTACTTCATCGCCAGTAACCATACCGAGAAATGAAAATTTAGAGCACCCGGAAATCACAGGTCTTTTTCCATGCGGGGAAGGGGGCGGTTACGCTGGTGGGATAATCTCTGCGGCAATGGATGGGGAGCGCTGTGCGGAAGCTGCGGTAGCCGGACTTTAAACAAACGCTGGCACATATATGAAATTACTGCTCGAAGGGGCCATAATGTAGCAACACCCATGCAATTCGTTACATTTCACGGTTATCCAAACTTTAAGCGTATCTTCGCGCCTTATTTTATCTAAAGATGACGTTTAAAGACCTAGAATTAGCAGCACCCCTATTGAAAGCCGTTGAAGCGGAAGGCTACACCCACCCCACTCCGATTCAAGAGCAGGCCATTCCTATTCTTTTGAGGGGAAAGGATCTTTTGGGCGTTGCACAAACAGGCACCGGGAAAACTGCCGCCTTCGGCATTCCCATCCTTCATCATTTATACACCGGAAAAAATGGCAACGAGGGCAAAAGACGTATCAAGGCACTGGTGGTGACCCCTACTAGGGAACTCGCCATACAGATCGGGGAAAGTTTTACCGCATACGGCAAGTTTACCGGACTTAGAAATACCGTAATCTTTGGTGGCGTCAAACAAGGTAAGCAAGTACAGGCCTTGCGTAATGGAGTTGATATTTTAATTGCTACCCCTGGCCGATTGTTAGACTTAATGAACCAAGGATTTATTTCTTTTCGTGATTTAGAGTTTGCCGTATTGGACGAAGCAGATCAAATGCTCGATATGGGATTTATTCACGATATTAAGAAAATCATCGCCAAGTTACCTCCCAAACGGCAATCACTTTTCTTTTCGGCTACCATGCCAAATGACATTGTAACGCTTTCAAAAAAATTGTTGGGCGACTTTGAACGAGTTACAATAAAGCCCGAACAGGCCACAGCGGAAAAGGTAGAACAAGGCGTTTTCTTTGTAAGCAAAAAGAATAAGCCCAAACTTCTGGTGCATCTGCTGAAGGAAAGATCAAACGATTCGGTACTCGTGTTTTCAAGAACCAAACACGGGGCCAACAAAATTGTAAAAAAATTGGATCAAGCCGGTATCCGATCGGCCGCTATTCACGGTAACAAGTCGCAAACAGCTCGGCAAAAGGCGTTGGGCGCCTTTAAGGATGGAAAATTAAAAGTATTGATTGCCACCGATATTGCGGCTCGGGGTATTGACGTGGAAGAACTATCACTGGTCATTAACTATGACCTTCCGAATGTCTCCGAAACCTACGTACATCGTATCGGTAGAACGGGAAGAGCCAGCGCAAGCGGTATTGCATTGTCTTTTTGTGATAAAGAGGAAAGACCCTATTTGCGCGACATCGAAAAACTGATCAAGCAAGAGGTGCCTCGAATGCCAGAGCATCAATTTGTAGATGATGACACGGAGGAAGAAAACACGCCGCAACAGCAACCTAGACGACCTCAAAATCGGAACCGATCACAAAATCGAAACAGGAACAATTCTGGAAACCCAAATTACAAAGGCGGAAACAACCGCAACAGGAATAGCCGGAATAAATCAAGAGGCAGGGACTAACACTATTAGTTAAGGAAAGTATTACCCTGCTACCCTTCCTACCCAATCGACCATTCGATAAACCTCAACCGAACCACTCGCACGCCTTTTCACTTCATCGGCTGTAAGTTCATTTTGCACTCAAGACGTTTCACTTGCCAATTCGTACGTTTCACCCAAAGACTTCCTTTATCAACGCCCATGTCGATTTACATTTGTGCCAGTAATCAGGAAATAATCCCCGATTACAAGTGTAACCTAAAAACATATAATCATGATAAAATTAAGTCTAGTATTCGCAACCGGTGTATTAACCACCTTGTTTACAAACTTTTCGGGCTATGAAATCCTGCAAAGAACCAATGAGAATTCGGAAATTATCAAAACCGAAATGAGCGATGATTGCATTAAACCTGAAGCGGAGCATCGAATGCTCGAAAGCATCATTTATCTAGAAGATGAAGAAGAAATCGAACTAGGTTTTGATACAACGGTCTATCTGCCTATCGCCTTTAATGCCTATAAGGGCATGGAATTCAGTCTTGAAGACCTCGCATATATTGAAGAGGATGAAGAAATTGTTTTAGACTTTGATACGGCCAATTACTTACCCGTAGGTTTTAACGCCAACGAAACGGTAAATTTAGATTTGAACACCATTTCATTCATTGAAGCAGCAGAAGATTTTGCTCTAGGCTTTGATACAACATCCTATTTACCGGAAGGCTTTGATGCCCAGGCGCCTGCAAAGCTTGATTTAAGCGATATCACTTACATCGAGGAAGAAGATGAGATTGTTCTCGGCTTTGATGTGGCGGATTATCTTCCTAAGAATTTTGATGCTGCCATCAAGTAAGAATATCTTAGCGCACTGAATAAAGAAGCTTTCGACAAAAAATCGAAAGCTTCTTTGTTTCAGCTATCCAAAAGCAACAAAAACGAACGATTAAAGCAGTATATTTAAAAAATAAAGATAAATGGTGGTTGCTAAACAGGTTGCACAGTCCCAATTAATTAAGATTTCCCTTCTGATTTCGATTTTAGTCTCGCTACCGAAAACGATATATATCTATAATATGATCAGCTCCGGGGAGATAGACTTCTCTATTGAGCGAATCATGGATTTTGTTGTGCGCCTTCTCTTCTTTTTTCTTTTTTCTTGGCTGATCCTTCAACTAAATGCCAATTGGGCCTATATCGCCTCTAAATTGACTTTTTCACCACGCATTATTATGCTGCTTCTTGCAAATATAGTTGTTTTGATGAGCGGTTTAGGCTTAATGGAATATCTACACCCTGTCTTGGTCGGCGCCCCCATTTCCAAGGAAGAAAAAGGATTCTTGTTCTTTATATGCGTAATCGTGCTTATCGTCCTATTTTTTATTGCTAGAATTTTACGGCTTCAAATCATACAGCATGAGAACATGATTGAAAATGAACGCTTAAAACAACAAAATCTACAAAATGAACTTACAGCCCTAAAAAATCAAATCGACCCTCATTTCCTGTTCAATTCCCTTAATACGTTGACCTCTCTAGTTCGAGATAATGAAAAGGCTTGCCAGTTTGTAAAAAAATTGTCATTTATGTACCGCTATATTCTACAAAGTAGTGATAAAGACCTGGTCACGGTAAAAGATGAGTTAAAATTCTTGGAAAGCTATACCCACTTGATAAGCACCAGATACAGAGACCGCTTTAAAATCACCATCGATATCGAAACAAAATATTTAACCGATGAAATTCCACCACTTGCCTTGCAATTGTTAGTTGAAAATGCTGTAAAACATAACGAGATTTCAGAAACCAATCCTTTAAAAGTGATTATTTATGTCAAGGAAAATTCAATCTTTGTCGAAAATCAGATAAGACCTCGAACAACACTTGCCGAGGGCACTAAAAATGGACTTTTAAATTTAAAGAAGCGCTATTTTCTAGTAAGTAAAAAAGAAATCATCGTTCGTAGAGAAAATAATACCTTTAGTGTTCAACTTCCTTTAAATGCTATACCATGAAAGTTGTAATCGTAGAAGACGAACTTGCGGCATGCGAAAATCTCGTTTACCTGCTGAATTCCATAGACAGCACTATAGAGGTAATTAAGTTTTTGGATTCGGTCACATCGGCCATATCGTTTTTCTCAAAACCCAATGATGCACAACTCGTATTTATGGATATTCATTTGGCCGATGGACTTTCTTTCGAGATTTTTGACAAGGTTACCATAGACGCCCCCGTCATATTTACAACAGCTTACGACCAATACACATTAAAAGCGTTCAAAGTCAATAGTATAGATTATTTACTTAAACCAATAGATGAAGATGAACTTTCGGAATCGCTGAAACAATTCGAAACCCAGAAAACAGAGGAAAAGCAATCCAATTCGCAAATGGAAGGGTTGCTCGACCTGATAAAATCGCAAAATAAAGCCTACAAAAATACCTTCCTCGTCAATCAACGGGACCAATTAATTCCGCTCAAAACGGAAAAAATAGCTTTCTTCTATATCGACACAGGCGTTGTAAAGGCCGTCACTTTCGACAGCCAAACTTATCTATTGGATGCAAAATTAGAAGATATTGAGCATGAGTTAGACCCCAATAATTTTTATCGGGTAAACCGGCAATTTATAATACGACGGGACGCCGTGACTACCATCAAATATTACTTTAACGGTAAACTCATCGTCAACACCAACCCAGCACACGAAGAACGGATCATCGTCAGCAAAGCCAAAGCCACCGAGTTTAAAAAATGGATGAATTCCTGATTAGGGCCAGAAGACTTATTTCTTTTTATATTCCTCATGAATTGCGTCTTTAAAAGCTGCCCAGTGGGCATCGGTCATACGGCCGGGTGTAAAAAGGCAAATACCCTTGGCTCCATTTTCCATTGATTCCCTAATGGCATCGCCTAATTCTTCAGGAAGCAATCCGTGACCTTCAGGGTCTTCTTCATTGGCTTTGTTCCAAGGTCTTGGAGAAATAAACAATCCGCTATATACCGGCGTGTTCGGTACTGCGGCAACTTCTTCTTTGACCACACTACCGACCCATAAAGTGTTGCCCATATAGAAATCATTGTAGTTCATAGGAAAAACTGCATCAAGGTTCCATTTATTCCATTCTTGACGTACTAATTTTTTGGAAATCGAGGGACCCGGAAATACCGCTGCATTGATTTTTTTCCCTTTTTTATGAACCATGTCGGACAAACGGTTGACTAATTTTGTGATTACATCATAACGATACTGTTTCCATTCGTAAACGTGGGAAGGGTCTTCGACCGCTTTAATATCGATACCCGATTTCTTTTTAAAATCGGAGGTACAGGTATCACAATAGCAAAAATCGTATTCCGGAAATTCACGATCTTGAATCAGTCCGTATTTTTCCCAGAGTCCACGGGCCAAAATAACATCAGGATATCGAATATAGTCTAAATGGATGCCGTCGACATCCGCCACATCGGCTACATTGCCGTAGATTTCGGCAAGATAATCATAAACTTCCTCCTTGTTCGGGCAAAGAAATTTGTAATAGGAAACATAGGGTTGCTTTTCGTGTGCCGACTCGCCAAGACCACTGACCCCGAACCATTCGGGATTCAGTTTCGGATCGCCCTGTACCATTGTAGGAATCCATGTGTGGAATTCCATTCCTGCCGCTTTAACAAACTTTCCGACCCTTTCATACGTCTTGGGGTCATGCCCTCCACTATATAGCAATCCGTCTATACCCTTGTCTTTAAGATCTTTGAATTGAGAAGCAAGCTCTTGGTCAGTGGCCTCTCCAGGGCCACCCATCCAGGCATATACAGGTATTTTATGTTCTTGGGCAGCGCAAGTCAAGATAAATGTCAGGGCAATCAATGTGTAGATTCTCTTCATGGATACTGGTTTAGCGAAACCAAATTTATTACTTTATTAAAGAAATTCCGATAAATTCCATCAATCTGATTCTTTTTCGGATTGAATCGTACTTTATCAAGTTTGATTCGCTCATTGCTCTCAGCGCACTTTTCTGATCAATTCCGCAATATAAACATATTTCATGTCCCTAGCCTCGAGTCCTTCCTGCATTGCCTTGGTTTGAGCCTCAGTTAAACCCTCATCATAATTGATATTTTGGTTGAGCAATTGAGTGTAGTCTTTGAACATGTTTACCGTGATATGCGAAGCATAGGTATCACTTCCTATAGGCGACATAAACCTGAGCAATCCCCAACTGGCTTTTGCGCCATCATCGACCGCTTTTTGATGCAAGGGCTTAAAAATTTCGGATTCGGCCTTTTCATATTTGGCGTAATTACTAAGGTCAACTTTCATCATATCTACAGTGGCAACAGTTCCAACAGGCATATCAAATTCACCTTTTGTTACGTCTATTTCTTCTAGAAATATCCTTACTCCCAAGTCCCTAGTTTTTCCCGAATTATAGATTTTGGCCGTAAGATCGTCTTCTGAGATAGTCGGATAGGCCGCTTTTGCTCGTTCCATAAGATTCGTCCAGCTACTTCCATCCATCATTTTTACAGGATCATTGTACACATTGACGGTTAGGTATTGGTATCCCTGATGTTCGCCACCTGGGCTAAGTGCCCAAAGATCCCAACCAATGATATCACCAGCTTTCGCACGCTGGGCATGAATTTTTTCCCAGAAAGTTTCAATTTCCGAATAGGCCGCTTCTTGTTCATTATCCACTTTCATAAATTCGAAAATCAGATATAATTTTTCCTGAGCATTGGTCATTACCCCGAACAACATCAATGCCACAATTAGTACTATTTTTTTCATATTCTTGTATTTTGTTGGTATTTTAATAAACTTGATTTCCCAGAACCGTTATGTATATTAAAACTTTCATTCCGTTAAACTCAGTGAGGTAGGACAAGCACCAGCTTTTTTTGTCCTAATCCGCTGTTTAAGTTACCGGGAGAAAATTTCCGTAGTAGTAAACAAATCAAAATTGATTGTAAATGTGCTTTAGATCGTCAGAATTCGAGACATCAAAAGATCTTTATGGGATTTACCCAATGGGATGACTTTTCGCTTAATTTCCAGATGGTGCTCAGCGACCACATCGAGCTTTGAAATATTTACCATATAGGAACGATGAACGCGAAGGAAACTTAATTTTGGAAGCTTTTCTTCCATGGTTTTGAGGGTACTCGACAATACATATTTCGCAGTAGTAGTGATTAAATTGCAATAATTTCGATCAGCTTCGATGTAGAGTATGTCTTTTAAAAGTAACCTAACCATGTTACCACGTTGGCGAATAAAAATACGGTCTTCCAAAACTTCCATTTCTTGAGTACCCAAATGAACCCCGTCACCTTCTCTGATCTGTTCGGCAACCAATGCAATCGTTCTGTGCAGGTTCAGTTTATTAAAAGGTTTAGCAATGAAGGCCCTGGGGTGCGTATCCTTTGCCTTCTCAAAAGTGGCTTCATCTGAATTTGCCGTCAGATAAATAATCGGAATATCGTGATGCTTTTGAATTTCCCGTGCAGTATCAATACCGTTGATCAATCCTTTTAGATGAACGTCCAACAATAAAATATCCGGCGTATTCTTCACTGCATGGCCGATGGCTTCCTCTCCCCGCGATTCTATCCCGGTAACCTCGTATCCCAAACTGGTCAATTGGAGTGAAAGATTTGCCGCAATAATCATATCGTCTTCAACTATCAGTATACGAATAGGTTTTTTCATCTCTAGGCTGCTTTAGGTAATTGAAATTGAATTGAAACCGATGTGCCCAGACTTTGTTCGAGGTTCATTTTTCCGTCTAACTGTTGGGTCAAAAGTGCGATCAGCTGGGTCCCGAAACCTGTTCCGTTAATTTTAGTTCCCGGAATTTTACCTACACCATTATCGTTTACCTCAAGTCTCAGTATCTGATCGGTTTCCTTTAGGCTAATTCTAATTTTACCTTTTCTTTGCCCAGGAAAGGCATATTTTAGGGAGTTGGTCAACAATTCATTGACTATAAGACCAATGGGAATGGCTACGTCAACATCCAGTTCAAGCGAGTCCATATCCACATCTAATTCAATAAGCTTCTCAGCCCCAAAAACATTTATGCTATAATCGGCAAGGTTTAAAAAATAATCCTTCATCTCAATGGTCGCCAAATTCTTACCCATGTACAATTTCTGATGTATCATCCCCATACTGTGTACACGATGCCGACTGGCCTCCATGACTTCTAAAATATAGGGGTCTTTAATCTGGGCAGATTGCAATGCTAAAAGACTGGAGACAATTTCAAGGTTGTTCTTGACCCGATGATGGATCTCGCGCAGCAAAAACTCCTTTTCCCCGTTTTGTTTTCTTAGCAGTTTATTCTTCTTTACATTGTTTTGAATAGCTTTATAGGCCAGCAACAATAGTAAAAATAAGAGACTTGCAATTATGGTAATCAAGGTTTGTCTTGTTTGTTGTTTTTTCAGCTGGGTTTCCTGTATTTGAATGGTACCCTCCTTGCCAGCTACATCGAACTCCGTGCGTAGCAATGCAGTTCGTTGATCCGCTTCTACAGTAAAAAAAAGGCTTTTTAGTGCGTCATATTTCGCAAAAGCATGATACGCCTCTTGGTAGTCATGGTTTCCCGCATAAGCTTTGCCCAATGCCTCATACGCCTGACTTAGATAGTAGGTATCGCCAAACTCGTTTGTTGCGACAGCTATACATTTTTTAAGGCTTTCGATCGCCGACACATATTTACCTTGTAAATTTTGCATTTTACCTATGGAGAGCCAAGATCGCATCACCATAAAATTATTGTTCAACAATTCGGCATATTTTACGGCTTCATCGCCTGCTTCCCTTGCTTTTTCAAATGTATTTAAGAAAGCATACAAATCGACCAATGAGATATAAACATCACTCAAGTTGTTGTAAAAACCATAACGTTGCCCAATAACAATAGAATGTTCAAAGTATTTGCGGGCTTTTGAGTATTCTTTTAATGCCAGATAATTGTTGCCCACAACATAGAGTGTAAAATCATAATCAAGATCTATAATACCACGTTCTTCGAACAGCTCCAAGGATTTAAGCCCGTATTCCAACCCTGTCTCAAATTTTGATTGTTTCCAGAACAGGTTACTCAGGTCGCTGTAGGCAAGCGCAATGGCCTTTTTATCGTTGTTCGTTATGCCAAGATTTAGCGATTCAAGTGCATAGTCAGCTGCCTTGTCTAGCTGCCCCCTACGTTCAAACACATACCCCAATTGGGTATTTAGAAAGGCCAGGTCGCTTTGTACGACTTTATTTTTCGCCGCTTCTAAAACACTTTGGGCACTATCGAGTTTTTCCATTCGTAAAAGGATGGCTCCTTGCGTAACCTGAAATCTACCCTGCCACAACACAGCTGCATTGGCCTCAGTAAGTTTCAAGCCTTCTTCGGTAAAGTGTAATGCGGTATTCAAGTTGCGGGTATGCCAGTAGTAGGCGAGATCGTTCAACATTGAGAATTTCAGGGAGTCTGGCTTCGCTTTTTGATAGGCATCTTCCAAAATATCTAAATAGGAGGCTCCAAAATTATCGGTCTCAACAAATACTTTTTTGTAGGGATTTTCGCTGTCAAAGTCTATAAATTGGGATAAAGTCGACCAACAATTCAAAAGAGAAAAGACAATAATACAAGCAGCTTTACAAAAAAAGCGTCCCATTTCTCGGTGTGGTTATTAGCGGGGGATGGTATGTAACTGTTAAATATACAACTTTATTAGCAAATAATGTTCGGTAAATAAAAACATCCTTTCGGACAAAATAACCGCCCCTTCGTCCTTTATGGTTTTCCGAAGTGTCTTTAAATCAATTTATTTAATGCCAGTCCACGAATCTTGTTCGGTGCAACACCTAGCCAAGCCATGAAAATGTACAAATCGATAATAGCGCCCACAATTCTTCTCTTTTTATTGGGGTCTTGTAACGAAAAAACATCCCGGCAAAATCTAGAATTGGCACATCAGGCCAAACAAGACACCATGAAGGCTCACTTTATGAGCTTGATCGAAGACGGATGGAATAAAGGGGATATGGAAAAACTAAAGGCTATTTCGGCAGAGAACTATGTGAGAATACTGAACGGTGTCGTTGTGGCCGACAATCGAAATGCTTTACAAGTTAACATAGGTGTATTCCTAACCGGATTTCCCGGTTGCGAAGTGACCGTTGATCAAATTCTACTAAAAGACGACCAGCTCGTAGCCCATTGGACATTTACGGGCACCCACACAGGAATTTTTGGAAATCTACCCCCGACGGGGAAAAAAGCCAATGTGAGTGGCTGTGCTACCTTACAGTTTAACGAAGAGGGCAAAATAATGCGGGAAGAAGTGTATTACAACGAACTTGACCTCGTACAACAACTAGGATATTCCTTAGTGCCTCCAACATTGAAATAACAATTTAAACGCAAATAAATAGAAGTATAGACTATAAAACTAAATAATCATGAAAACAAAAAAACTCAACTTTCTCCTAGCCATTTTACTATTGACACCACTTGCGCTCTTACAAGCGCAAGATAATGACACATCCCAAGCATTCTGGGTACACGAGGATGTGGTCAAACCATCAATGATCTCAGAATATGAAAGCACCTGTAAAGAGCTTACCGGGAATTTGAAAAAATACAACATTCAAAACTTCAATGCCATTGTCAGTAACACCGCTGACAACAGGTATTTATGGGTCAGCCCCATTAACTCGATGGCAGATATCGATCGCCCGGTTTTTAAGACATTGGCAGATAAAATGGGCGCAGAAGCTATGGGCGAATTATTCGATCGAATGGACCAATGTTATGACATTGAACAGAATTACATAATTCATCTCGATAAAGAGCTTTCCTATATGCCAAGTGGTATTACGCAAACACCCGAAGGACAGGAGTATAGAAAATTTCATTACTATCATTACACCCCGGGAAATAGCGCTGCAGTAAAGAATAAAGTACAAGCCATAAAAAGTCTGTTTGAAAGCAAAGGATCACAATTGGACTACAGGGTATACAAAAGCGGATTTGGCACTAGGGGTGCATTTTATATGGTAGCTATTGCAGCCAAAGATGCGATAGATTACGCTACCAAAATAACCGAAAACAACAAACTGATGGGTGAGGAATGGCAAAATACCTATTCGGATTTCATTGCCTCCCTGGAAAAATATGAATCTTTTGAAGGCCGTATGCGCCCTGATATGGCCTATTCTCCTTCAAAATAGAAAATTTATCTAAATCATTTTAAACAAAAAAAACTTTATTCCCATGAATACAAAAAAACTCAACTTTCTCCTAGCCATTTTACTATTGACACCACTTGCGCTCTTACAAGCGCAGGAGAGCAAAAACCAAGCCTTCTATATTCACGAAGACCAGGTAAAACCCTCCAAGATCCAAGAATATGAGAAGGTTTCGAAAGAATTTGCTGATGCCTGCAAAACACACAAGCTACCCGATGTTAGCTGGAACACGGCCGCAACCACTACAGGCAGGTATTTGACCATAGCACCTATTGAAAACATGGCCGAACTTGATAAAAATGTATTTACTCCGTTAATGGAAAAAATGGGAGAAGATGCCTTTACCGATATTTTTAAAAGATTCAACGAGTGCTACGACAAACATGGGGACTATGTAGTGTACCTGAACAATGAACTTACCTATATGCCAGAAGGTGTAAGTACGACATCGGAGGGTGAGAACTTCAGAAAATGGCATTTTTTACACGTGGCACCTAACAACATTCAAAACCTTAAAGGAAAGCTTAAGGAAATAAGAACCATGTTCGCCAAAAAAGGGTCCAAAGAGTATTATAGGGTCTACCACAACGGCTTTGGAAATATGGGCGATTATTATGTTGTGGTATTATCTGCCAAAGATGCAGAGGATTATGAAAAGAAATCGGCAGCGAACGATGTGCTTATTGGCGTAGAAGGCAAAGAATTGTTGGGCGAAATGTTCAAATACGTACTTAAATATGAGGTAGAAACCGGTGAAATGCGACCAGATCTGAGCTATAGTCCATCGAACTAAAATCATTATCAGGTGGGCTGGAAATTTCGGGGGAACAATATGGCACTAGGGATTAAGTGGATTCATAATTTGAATTAGCTTTTTCATAAATAAAATCTACCAAACCATTGCCATGACCAGCCTGCCTGTTTTTTAGGCAAATAGAAAAAATATAAATGAAAGTCGAAATATTAAAAGCAACCATTATGAAAACAGAAATTCACTATGTCAAGAAACTTATAAAAGGACTACTGCTTTTTGTTTTTCTTTTTAGTTTCAAAATGAATGCCCAAGATGAAGAGAACAAGGGCATTAGTGTATATCAATACAGACAGGTTCCTCAGGACCAAATGGAAGAATTCATTGCCAGGGAAACCAAATATTGGAGCAAAGTTGCGGAAAATGCCATAGCTAAAGGGAATTTGGAATTTTGGGGATTGTTCCAGAAAGTGGGCGGTTTTGACATGCCCAACTCCCCAAATATCCTATTCGTCAACACCTTCAAAGATATCGACAACGCCAACATGAGCGAAATCTGGAATCCCTCCGCAGTTTGGCCCAACGTTCCTATCGATCAAATGGAAACCTCTTCAATGAGTAAAGTACACCACATGCTATTCGTAAAACCCGAAGTCTGGATAAAAGCCAGTAATGCGGTACCGGAAAGCGATTATAATTTTATTAAAATGATTTATCACAATGCCTCTGACCCGAGTAATTTAATCGCGCTGGAAGACAAATATTGGACCCCTTTTATCCAATCGGCAATGGATAGCGGTAAAACCAAACAGAAAGCTTGGGGAAATGCTAGCATACTGTCGCCCTCCGGCCCTTCAATGAAGGCCAACACACTTTCTTTTGACATCTATGCCAGCCTAAAGGAAGCACTAGATCCCACATGGGATCCAAATACAGCATTTCCAACGGAAGGACTTACCGAAATTATGGCCTTGGAAACGGATCAGCGTATCAGCTTTGTCTACAGAATTGTTAAAGTGGTAACTCCTCCGCAGCAGTAGCATCATTTTCACAGCGTTTTAGAAGTTGAGGCCATCAAAATGAAAAACGTCCTACAATTTTTATGGTTGGAGCAAAATAAGTGTGCAACATCACAAAACAAAAATTAATAGATAAAAAAACCTCTAAAATTATGAAGACTTTAAAAAAACTAATGGGGAAATCAGCAATGTCCACAATAGTATTAGTTGCACTGGTCATGACAATTCAAACGGAAGTATTTGGACAAGACCCAACAGCGGTTGATGCCAAACATTACACCGTAGTATTCGAGAATGATCAAGTTCGTGTGTTACGGATCAGTTACGGTCCGGGTGAAGAATCGGTGATGCACGAACATCCCAATGGTGTTGCCGTATTTCTAACTGATGGAAATACGGAAATGAAGTTAGGCGATGGAACCACGATCATGGACATAAGGAAATCCGGTGAAGCTAGTTGGGCACCGGCCGGAAAGCATTTACCCAAAAGTTTAGGAGAAAACAAATCAGAACTTATTCTTGTGGAGCTGAAACCACAAGAGCAATAGAACTAAAAATTGAATAATATAAATCCAACTTAATAATTAAAACTGAAATTTTATGAAAACAATCAAATCATTTTTAGGAGCTCTTTGTATTATCACCCTCTTTTTTACAACCGCTGGATTTGGGCAAGATGATGGACATTACTATACGGTAACTACTTGGAAGCTACAAGTACCACAAGATGGTACTCGAGCTGAACTTAACAATTTAATGAAAGAATTTTCGGAAAAAATAGTCCTTAAAAACGAAAAGGTAATCAGTGAAAAAGTAATGCGCCATATCTCTGGAGCCGATCTTCGTGATGTCGTCATTATTTCGGAGTACGCCAGTTGGAACGATATCGATGCCGCAGGCACAAGACAGAATGAATTATTGGAGGCGGCTTGGCCGAACGAAGATGACCGCAAGACTTTTTTTAAGACTTGGAGCAAATACGTCATCACCCATTCTGATGAAATCTATCAGGAGATGCCTGAATTGGCAAAGAAGTAACACAAGTTTAAAAAACAATACCAAACCTTAAAAAAACAAATACCATAACCAATTATTTAAATGCAATGAAAAAAACAATTTCACTACTCGTTATGATGACAACGCTCATCGCCTTCTCTCAAAAGAAAAACGGAACGGTCTATTTAGAACATCCTGCCATTGACGTGGTCGCTACCTTTACGGAGGCCTTTGTGAGTGGTGACACCACCAAGATAGCCAGTTTGTTAACAGATGATTTTAAATCTTATAACGGTGTTTCCACAAATCCCGATGCCAAAGGCACTGAAAAGGCCGCATTTTTAAAAAACGCATTTCGTTGGTCCGATGAACTTGATTATTTCTCCATATCCGATTTTCCTGGATCCTATCCCGATGCTATTGAGTACAAAAAAGACAATGAAAAGGAGGTAGTATGGGTGCAAACCTGGGAATTGTTAAACGGAATTCACAATAAAACCGGCGTAAAATTTTCTTCACCGGTACACCGGCTGTTTGTCGTAACCAAAGACCAGAAGATAAAAACGTTAATCAATTATTTTAACGAAAGTATTTTTGACGAAATAAGACAAAGCTTTTCAGATCGCAGCAATGGCACTATTTATAACCATCACGACAATATAAATACCGTGCGAAAAGCCGTTTATGCGTTTGAAAACGCAGATTTAGAAAAAGCCATCAGTTACTATAGTGAAGATGCCCGTTTTTTTAATATCAATGATGATTTTAACAAGCCGGACACCAAGGAAAATGTTAAGGCCTTACGAAAAAAATTCTTGGACGATTTTCAAATTAAAAGTATAGAAATGATCGGTTATCCTGATTATTTGGAATACGAAATGGGCAATGGCCGCTCAGTTTTATCTTGGTGGAATTTCCATTTAATCAGAAAAGCGGATAAAAAGGAAATAGTACTTCCCATGCACATGAACGATGATTTTGATGAAGATGGGAAAATAACATCCGAGGTTATTTATTTCAATAGATCATTATTAGAGAAATAAAATACATGCCGTGGGGTAAAGTCTACTTCACGGCATTATTAAAATAATTTTCCAAATAAATGTAAATATGACTACAAATAGGTATGTCTCTTTTTTAAACCAAATACATTAAAAGAATGAAAACTATAATCGAAAACATGTATAAGGCTTTTTCCGAAGGTAATGTGCCTGCTGTTCTTTCTGCCATGGATGATAGTATTGTTTGGAACGAAGCCGAAGGGAACGCCCTGGCCGATGGCAACCCTTATATAGGGCCTGATGCCGTATTGAACGGCGTCTTTGTCAGACTTGTGGAAGATCACGAGTACTTTAATCTCAAAGACATTGAACTCCATAATATGGAGAACGGCCAAGTGCTTGCCACACTGCGCTATGATGCTAAAAGAAAGGACAATGGTGCCCTAATCGATGCCCAGGCAGCCCATCATTGGAAGCTCAAAGATGGGAAAGTAGTTTCTTTTCAGCAGTATGTAGATACAAAACAACTGGCGGATGCGGAGAATAAATAGAACGTCAACTTAAAATAATAAAAATAGTAAGGGAGAAGCTGAAAACCGATTATAGAGTAGGCATAAAGACAAAATACAATAAAATGAAAAAGACAATCGTAGCAAGACACAAAGTAGGAGACTTTGACGTATGGCTTAAAGGTCATCAAGACCGGGTGGATCTATTTTCTCCTGCAGTATCCAGTTTCAGGACTTTTCAAGATACAGACGACCCTAATTCCATTGTTGTGGTTTTTGAAGATGCAGATGTCGAAATGCTTGGTGCTATCATCAATGATCCAAAAAACCAAGGAATAAAAGATAGGCATACCGTATTGGAACCAGTAATATTAGCGATGCAGGTAGCGTAGGAAAATGGAACCTTAAATTCTTGGCAGCACTATTAACAAAGAACCTTTTCCTGGAGGACGTCGGGAGACATGATGCTGGGATTAAGATTTTGACCATTCAGGTATCGCAATGAATACGAATTGAAAATCTTGACACTGAACTTAAATGCATGAAAACAGTACTAATTACAGGGACCAGTAAAGGTATCGGCCTAGAAACGGCACTTGCCTTTGGGCGCTCGGGCTACAAGGTGCTCGCAACCATGCGAAACCCGAACAATGCCGATGATTTCAGGCGAATAATAGCCGATGAAGCCTTAGATATTAGGATTTCAAAAATTGATGTGGACTCAGACCATTCTGTTCAGCAATGTATCGTGGGACTGCTCTATGAATTTAAACGAATTGATGTGCTTGTAAATAATGCCGGGATCGAACGTCATGGATCTATAGAAGAAATGCCTATTACCGATTTTGAGGCCGTAATGAATACCAATTATATGGGCGTATTGCGTTGTACAAAAGCCTTGTTGCCCAAAATGCGCGAAAGCAAAAAAGGTTGTATCATAAATATTGCCTCAGTTGCCGGGCACATCTCAAGTAGTCCACTTGGGGCTTACGCCGCAAGCAAATTTGCGCTCGAAGCCGTTAGCGAGGCCTTGGCTCAAGAAGTAAAGCCGTTCAATATTCGAGTTGCCATAGTTGAGCCCGGTATTATAAACACACAAATGTCCAATGATATAAGCGTGGGTGGCAGTTCGGTCTATCCGCATTCAAAACGCTTTGCTGGACTGTTCGCTGCATCACTTAAAACGCCTACACAGCCATCTTTGGTCGCTAACAAAATTTTAGAAATCGCGGATAGCGATACTTGGCAACTACGTCATCCGGTCGGCCCTGACGCAGCACCATTCCTCGAATGGCGGGCATCAATGTCCGATGAGGAATGGGTGGACTGGAACGCCGCAAACGACTCGGATTGGTACGAAGCCGTGGAAAGCACGTTTGGTTTGAATGCTAGGCAGTAAGCAGATTTTGTAAAACAATAAATGCGGATACTAATTTATGATTTACTATTGGCTTCATCTACTTTACATTTTTATAGGATCAAAACTATTCTGGAGCAAAGTGGATTTGATTTCGAACCAAACTAGAAAAAGAAGGGTCAACATTTTAGATTGCGACACCTTTCGCTATATGTCCAATTCGAAATATGCCTATTATATGGATTTTATTCGCTTTGAAAAGATGTTCCGCTCCAAATTATATGACAATACGGTCAAAAAAGGGATGTTCGCCGTTTTGGGTTCCCAAAAAATCATCTATAAAAAACCATTAAAAATGTGGTCTACTTTCCATATTACATTGGTACTCGAAGGTTGGGACGACAAATGGGTATACCATAAACAGGTCTTTATACAAAATAATCACGTATGTGCCATAGGTTATACAAGGGCAGCCTTTTGGAAAAATAAAAAAGCACAAGATATACAAGCGATTCTTAAAAACTGCGGGGTTACCCAAAGTGAAATGAAGTTAGCCCCAGAAACACATGACATTTTCGACAAGGATTACCAACTTTTAAAAAGCGCAACTGATTTAGCAACCTAAAAACAATCAATTATGGAAACAAAAGCACAAATACAGGTAGATCCTTCAAAAATTATGCAGGTCGGTACGGGATTTATGGCTACTAAGACTTTACTAACAGCAGTCAATATGGAACTTTTTACCATCCTTGCGAAAAGAGAATTATCTGGAAAGGATATTCAAAGCAGACTGGGGCTCCATAATCGTAATCTTTATGACTTTTTAGATGCGCTGGTAGCTTTGGGGTTTCTAAAACGAACAGGGTTAAAGGAAACTAGTATGTATAAAAATGCTGAAGATTCCAATCTCTTTCTTGATAAAAACAAACCCAGTTATATTGGCGGCATCTTAGAAATGTGCAATAACCGATTGTATCCCTTTTGGAATGATTTGGAGGAGGGCCTAAAAACCGGATTACCCCAAAATGAGACTAAAAATGGTGGTAAACCCATTTTTGAAGCAGTATATGCAGACCCTATAAAACTTAGGGAATTTGTTAGCGCTATGGGTGGCGTACAAATGGGGAATTTTATAGCATTTGCGAAGCAATTTGACTTTTCCAGCTATAAAACATTATGTGACATTGGTGGTGCCGGAGGTTTGCTTTCGGCGCAAGTCGCCCTTAATAATCAGCATATGAAATGTAGCTCCTTCGATTTGCCCCCCGTTGAACCCATTGCCAAAGAAAACATCCGAAATATGGGCTTGACCGAAAAGGTGACTATCAAATCAGGTGATTTTTTTGCTGATGATTTTCCAAAGGCGGATATCATAACCATGGGAAACATATTACACGATTGGGGGAAAGAAGATAAGAAAATGCTTATGAAAAAGGCTTTTGATGCATTGCCTAAAGGCGGGGCACTTGTTGTTATCGAAAACATTATCGACGACAATCGAAGTGAAAATGCATTCGGACTGCTCATGTCTTTAAATATGCTAATTGAAACATCGGAAGGTTATGATTTTTCGGCCATGGATTTTAACAAATTGGCAAAAGGGACCGGATTTACCAAAATGGATATCATGCCATTAACGGGGCCTTCAAGTGCGGCGATAGCCATAAAATAATCGCGAACGACTAGATAATTATTATTAACCAATTAAATATAGAACCAATGAAAAATTTAATGTGTACACTATTGCTACTGCCAATTTTGGCCCTAGCACAAACCAATGAAGCTTTGGTCATCGAAAACGTAATGCTCACGGTAAATCCGGAAAAAATCATGGAATTCGAGGCCGGAATAGCCGCTCATAACAAAAAATTCCATGCCGAAGGACCTTATGGAGCGAGAGTATACAATGTACTTAATGGAAAAAATGCCGGTAAATACATGTTGATCATGGGGCCGTTGCCTTGGAGCGCCATGGACGGTAGGCCATCAAGCAAAGAGCATGCTGATGACAACAACAAGAATATAAGTAAATACCTGACCCCTGAAGTTGAAGTCAACTATATGAAAATGCATCCTGAACTTTCCAACTTTTCAAAAGATTTTGAAATCAACAAAGTCTCTGTCTTTATGATCGATGTAAAACGTTTCAAGGAACAGGAATTTATGGAAAAGGTGTTAAAGAAAGTTGTCCAGATGTATAAGGAAAAAATGCCCGATCAGATTTATGGGGTTTACTCCAATGAGATGACCAATATGGATGGAATGGATTTCGGATGGGTGGACTTCTTTGATAGTTCATCTTGGTTAGGTAAAGAAGACAAATTCGTTCAAAATTTCGAGGAAGTACATGGATCGGGAAGCTTTACCAAATTTTTGGCCGATGTAGAGGCCACCACCGATGGTGAAAGAACCGAAATTTGGATGCTGCGAAAAGACCTCAGCGGTCCTGGTGCCCAGGTAATTGCCACTACCCCCAAGTAGCATAATTTGAATTAGCTTCTGCCTAAACTGATCGATGCTTGTAAAGCCTCTAAGACATTCCCGAATTTTGCTGGTTCTAATTAAAAAGACGTACATTCAAGCGCATCGAGCGATGTTTTAAATTTAAGACCATAGCTAATTACCACACCGCCTAAAACCATAATTTGTAAATGGCAGAAACCAACGAGCATTTAAAAAGAGAGGTTGGGGTTTTAGGGCTGAGTAGTAATCTAATCAATATCATGATCGGGGCGGGTATATTTGCGCTACCAGCGATTGTTGCTGCTGGCCTTGGTGCTGCCAGTGTTTTTGCCTACCTATTCTGTGGTTTTCTTATCGGTTTGGTAATGCTTTGTTTTGCCGAAGTCGGAAGTAAGATAACGACCTCTGGCGGAGCGTACACCTACATAGCATCTTCTTTTGGGCCCTATTTTGGCTTTTTAACGGTAGTTCTTTTTGTTTTTTCGTCAACCACGTCCGATGCCGCAGTTGCCAATGCCATGGTCGAAATTGTAGGTTCTATGTTTCCGTTTTTTAAACATCAATATGTAAGGATCATTGTCTTTCTCATCATATTTGCCGGGTTGGGCTACGTCAATATTAGAGGTATCAAAGAAGGGATGGCTTTGGTAAAGATTATAACCATCGCCAAGTTAATTCCCCTTTTATTGCTGGTTTTCTTTTCTTGGGGGCATGTATCTTTTGAAAATCTTGAAATAAACACAACACCTACCCTACTAGAATTCGGAAAGATATCACTCATTCTGTTTTTTGCCTTTCAAGGGGCAGAATCAGGCCTGTCAATTAGCGGCGAGGTCAAAAACCCACAACGTACGATTCCAAAAGCAATATTTATAAGTATTTTCGGTGTTTTGTTGCTGTATATACTTATCCAAACGGTATCACAAGGAGTTTTAGGAGAATCATTAGCAACATTTATAGAAAACCCTCTAAGTGAGGTTGCAAATCAAATCTTTGGTCCTATTGGTTTTATGATATTGGTCGTTGGCGCAGCTGTTTCGATGTTTGGCACTTTGACCAGTACCGTATTGAGTTTACCAAGAGTACTATTTCGGGCCTCAAAAGACAACGTGCTACCTATCAAGCCGCTAACAAAAATTCACACTAAATTTTTTACCCCATATATTGCTATAATTGCCTATGCGACTATAGGGTTTCTATTTGCTTCATTTGGTGGGTTTAAACAACTGGCCGTCATTTCCAGTGCTACGATTTTACTGGTCTACTTAGGTGTATCGCTATCCATAATAAAATTAAGACACACTGCCCATGAACACAAAACCGAAACAAATGAATTCAAGATACCAGGAGGCTATTTAGTTCCAATTTTATCGACGCTCACCATTCTTTGGTTACTGTCTAACCTTACACAAAATGAAGTTTTTGGCTTCGGAATATTCATTTTGATTTTAACATTGATCTATTTTCTAAAGGATAAATTTCAAACAAAACCAAGTAAAAAATGACCGGTAAAAACAAGACTAAAAGAAGCTTTTAGATTCTATTTTTATCGAATTTAAGACATTGATAATGAATCAATTTCACTACATTTAGTGCACCGACCAAGCCAAAATGAAACCAACCAAATGCTCCTTACCATTTGCCAAATTTTTTGATGGTACAGGAGATTTTAGTTTTTACTTCCACATTCACGCCTTTTCTGCCATGCTCTGGGTTTTGATGCCCGCTGCACAGTCTATTCTATCTAATTCGACAAAGGAAGTTTGTTCCTTCAGTCAAACTTACAAGGCATCACAAATATTAAAGGTAGCCATTATTCGCAGTTCGATGGCCCAGAAACATATTTCAATGGGGGTATCAAATTTATAAAAGATGAAAATAAAGAACCGTTTTAAGTCCAACTTAAAGAATTAACCAAAAAAAATATGCTCACCAAACTCGGAGAAAAATTCACTACCCTGTTTCAAAAATACATGCCAAATGCATTTGTTTTTGCTATGCTACTAACGCTATTATCTGGATTAATTGCAATGATTTGGTTAGATACCACACCTTTGAAAATCATCAAAGGATGGTACAACGGTTTTTGGTCTTTGTTGGAGTTCGGGATGCAAATCGTATTGATAATCATCACTGGTTTTACCATTGCTCTTTCGCCTATTGTAAAAAGCGCTATTGACAAACTGACCAATTACATAAAAACACCGCGACAGGTGTATTTTTGGGTGGTGTTTATTGGAGTTTTACTAGCGATGGTTAGTTTTGGATGGCTCGTTATCACCTGCGTGTTGGCAAGGGAATTGGCCATTCGTATTAAAGGGATCAATTATCCGTTTTTAGTGGCTTGCGTCTATTTTAGCAGTGGCAGTTGGGTAACAGGCCTTTCAAGTTCCATTCCGTTGCTGTTGGGCACGGAAAAAAATTATTTAATTGAGGCGGGAATCTTATCGGAAATTATTCCAACAACATTTACACTGGGATCTGGTTTAAACATTGCCATGATGGTTCTCTATGTCATCTTTTCACCCTTGATGATACTTTTGCTCATTCCGAAAACGAAGCACATCAAACAATTGGATGATATGCTGGACGACAAAACGAATAAAATTGAGCTTTCGATAAAAGATGAAGCTTCAACCATGAACTTGGCTGTCGAATCAATTTCCGATAGATTGAATAATGGCATTTTGCTTCAAATTTGTATGGTACTCATGGGCTTGACCTATATCATCTATCATTTTCTTACCAATGGTTTTCAATTGAATTTTAACATCATGATCTTTATTTTCTTGATTCTCGGATTGGCATTACACAAAACACCTATGCGCTATGTGATTGCCATGAAAAGGTCGAGCAATAATATCTCTGGGATTCTATACCAATATCCATTTTATGCGGGTATTATGGGCATTATGCTCTATACCGGTTTAGGCGAAAAATTTGCAGAACTCCTGGCATCGGTTGCTACAATTGACTCCTATCCGTTCTATGCCTATTTAACTGGAGGAGTTATGAATTTTGCCATTCCGTCTGCAGGTGGGGAATTTGCCGTTGTAGGACCAAGTATTATCAATGCCGTTAAAGATATCGGTGCAGGTTTGCCAGCCAATGAAGTCATGGCAATGGTATCGAGAGCCTCTTTATCGATTGCGTATGGCGAAAGTCTGTCCAATGTACTACAGCCCTTTTACCTATTACTTGTATTTCCGATTATGGGAAGCGGAATCAAAATTCAATCACGCGATGTGATGGGGTATTTGGTGATACCGTTTCTCGTGTTTTTTATCATCCAATCCATTTTAGTGACCTGGATGTTTTTGTAATCCATAAATAAATGAGACCAAAAACCAACCCAATAGAATCCATTGACCTGTTAAGAGGTGTTGTCATGGTAATAATGGCAATGGACCATTCCCGAAGGCTGGGGTGGTGCTATGGGACAATGGATGTAATTTACGGTACAAATCAATCCAGGTACGATTTGCCCTTTTGCCCTGGGGAAAATCGAATCCATGCCGGATTTCCCTAAAAAAGAGGCAAAGCACTTGGTAAGCCCAGATTTTATTGCAACCCAAGAGCAATTGCAACAAGGCGAAAATTTATATCTACGTTATTGTTCGGCCAGTAGCGGCTGTGGAGATAAACCAGTCGGTGGCGGAACCATACCAGGTTTAAATTATTCGCGCCCCGAAATATTCAATATGTTCACACAGTATTGTTACCTAAGAAAGGTTCTTGGAAAAAGGGATGCCTGATTTTAGCGATCGTTTGAGCGAAGAGGAAACTATGGATAATTAGAACTATATCCTATCGAATGCCAAAGAACCGAATGAAGTCGAATTGGCGACTAGAAAATGGAATTGAAGTAAAAAAATATAGTAAATTCATGAACTGATCCAGATGACCTCAATTAAAACCACGATATGAGAAAAACACTGATTTTACTACTGGTTCCCATAATAATTTGCTGCAAACAACAAGTAGATCAAAAAGCAAATGAACCTCAAAAGGAAGAAAAAAAAGAACCTGTCAATTGGGGCACTTACTTTAAAGATATGGAAGAAGAGGCTCTCAAAGAATCTTTTAGAGGTGTAGAAACTGAAAATGGAAAAGAATTGGGGCTTTTCACTGTCAAGGTTACCGGAGTTTCGACAAAACCTATTCAAAAGGCCGCGGAATTATGGCTAAACAGTTTGACCCAAGACCAACAACAAAAAACACAATTCGATATCAACGACGATGAATGGCGAAAATGGTCGAACGTGGACGCAGGCGTCTATGACCGGCAGGGAACCAGTTTAAAAGAAATGACCGACCAGCAAAAGAAATCGGCTTTTGGTCTGATGCAAGTTTCGCTTAGTGCAAAGGGCTTGCAACTCAGTAAAGATATTATGAAGACCGATCAAACACTAAAAGAGCTGAACAATGGGGACGATGCTTATGATGAGGAGCTGTACTTTTTTACGGTTATGGGAACACCTTCCTCCACTGAACCTTGGGGCTGGCAATTGGATGGCCATCATTTGGTCATCAACTATTTTATACTTGGGGACCAAGTAGTGATGTCGCCTGTATTCATGGGTGGCGAGCCGATCATTACGACATCGGGAAAATATAAAGGGAATACCCTGTTCCAAGATGAACAAAATCTCGGACTGGATTTTATGCAAACGCTTCCAGCGGAACTTCAATCGAAAGCTATCCTTTCATCCATTAAAAGTAACAGCAATTTTAAAACCGCGGCAAGCAAAGATAATGTGACCCTCAATTATGAAGGCCTGCAGGTCTCGGAACTTGCTAAAACGCAAAAAGAAAAATTGATCCATTTGATAAATCAGTATATCAATAACATAAAGGAGGATCACCATCAAATAAGAATGGAAGAAATTATGGCGCATTGGGACCATACCTTTTTTGCTTGGGTAGGCGAAACTACGCAAGAGGCCGTTTTCTACTACCGCATACATAGCCCGGTTGTTTTAATAGAGTTTGATCATCAAGCTGCTGTTGGGGTGCCGAACAGCCCAAAAGGGCCCATTAGAAATCATATACATACCGTGGTCAGAACCCCAAACGGCAATGACTATGGCAAAGACCTGTTGCGCCAACATTTGGAAAAAAGTCACGGCCATAACTAATTTTTGATTGGCATTTACCTCAACAAAACTTGTAAAATCAGATAAGGTGTTTGGCGAAGGGAAAATTTTCGATGTAGCCGCTCTATGTTTTTCTTAAAAAGCTTAGTGATCCCGTTAATTGATCAGTCCAAAATCAAATCAGCCTAAAATCTTCGTAGTGGAAGTCAGCTTGTAATTTTTAATCGGCAGTTCCCTGATTCGAATTCCGGTCGCATTAAAAACGGCATTGGCGAGGGCGGGTGCGATTCCTGGTGTGCAAGGCTCGCCGGCCCCACCCGGGTAACGACTACTATTGATGCTGTAGGTTTCGATTTTTGGACTTTCGTTCATACGTCCCATTTGGTAGTCATGAAAGTTACTTTGTACCACATCACCTTTATCAATGGTAACCTCACCGTATAAGGCAGCCGTTAAGCCGTAAATGATGCCACTTTCCATTTGTGCTTCAAAACCATCGGGATGAAAAGCAAAATCTTGGTTCTGCCACACATACCACTCGGCCCGAGTTTGTAAAAGCAGCCTCTACATCGCCTTTGCCTACATCTTTCTCATCTTTTCCCGCAGCCAAAGACGCATCCATATCGCGAACATATTGTTCATATATACCCTCTTGATTTACTGATTCATTAGGGCTTGTCTCAAAAGTAACATTCATCTTGTCAAGGGCAGTTTTAGCAATCCAATAACCATCGGCCACCACGGCCACTGCATTGTCTAACCTTACTGTTTTGTGGACGCCCTTTATGTTAATCGCCAGACCATCATCTACCGCTTTGAGCTTTGAACCAAAAACCGGAGACGCTTTCATGGCGGCATATTTCATGTCAGGAAACATTACATCGATTCCAAAATTGGCAGACCCGTCTACCTTGGCGGGCACATCAAGACGCAGCTGGGAAGTACCCATCAGGGTAAATTCTTTCGGTGTCTTAAGTTTAGGTTTGGCAGGCTGTGACAATTCCCCGGCCTGGGCCGCAAAAATGGCAAAAGGCTCGGATCGGTTGCTTGCCGCGTGGGAGATAAAGCTATTCTTCGTGACCAATTCTTCCAATGGTACCTCCCACTGATCTGCAGCAGCTTGGAGCAGTACAGCCTTGGCAGCAGCACCCGCCACCCTCATGGCCAACATCCCTGTAAAACGAACCCACGAACTCCCGCCGGTCATTTGAAAGCCCATTAATCTCGTGACGGTCAAAAAAACTCCATCCACCGTATCAATAATGAACGAAGGAAAATCCTTTTCCCCTAAAATAAATCCCTTACCCAGTGCATAGTTGGCATATTCCTTATCGCTCGGAGCCTCCATTATGCGGACAAGTTTCCAATCAGCATCCATTTCATCGGCAAGCATCATTGGTAGTTTGGTATGCGTCCCCTGCCCCATTTCGACATGTGGTACAATGGGGGTAATCGTATTATCAGGGGCTATTTTGAGCCAGATGTTCATCATGGTTTCCCCTTACCCCGCGAGCATGCCTTTTACCTTACTAGCCCGATTACCGGGACGGATTGCCACACCGAGCACTAGAGCGCCTCCTGTGAGCACCCCCGTAGTTATAAATGCCCTTCTTGTCCACTTACCCATCGTTTTCAATTTTTGTGATTGATGCCAATTCTACTGCCGCTTTTTTGATCCCTTTTTTGATGCGGGAATAGGTGCCACAACGGCATATATTACCACTCATGGCCTGATCGATATCGGCGTCTGTGGGCGAGGTTTTGGCCGTCAACAGGGCATGTGCCGACATAATCTGACCAGACTGGCAGTATCCGCACTGGGGAACCTGTTCTTCTATCCAAACACGTTGAATGGTATGTAATTCGGCAGCATTTGAAATGCCTTCAATGGTCGTAATTTCTCTATCGGCCGTAGCTTGTACCGTGGTTAGACATGATCGTATGGGCAACCCGTCCATTTGTACGGTGCAAGCACCACATTGGCCAATGCCACAGCCAAATTTGGTTCCGATCAATCCGCATTGTTCGCGGATGACCCATAATAATGGTGTGGCGGGATTTACGTCAACTTCATGAATTTAATCGTTATTTTTTAAAATCATAGTGGTATGTACTATCGGCAATGCTATTGCTCGGGATGCTTTGAAGGATACATATAAATTTACAAAAACGACGATATTGACCCTTTTTTCCAAGCTTATTTGATGTCTGCAGCCCTGCAAGCGTGCACCCTAAGCTATACTAAAGTGCTTATCAGCTAAAGAGGAACTATGTTAATTCGGCCACAGGACGATTTACAAATCGTATTACTTCACATCCCTATAAAATGTCAATCCATTTTTATCAGGGTCATAAAAAGCAAATTCCTTAGTACCCCAGGCAGTTTCACGCAACAGCGTATGGGCATGAAAAACATCCTTTTCCGAGTATTCTTCAAACAGCATCTCGATATTCTGGGTTACGATACGAAGCATCGGCCGGTCGACTTTTTCTTCCCATTCCACTGCATCGTGCCATTGCAGGTGAATTTCAATACCGTCCCTAAGAATCCCCGC
The DNA here is from genome assembly GCA_965368185.1 of uncultured Kriegella sp. Taxonomy (GTDB): domain Bacteria; phylum Bacteroidota; class Bacteroidia; order Flavobacteriales; family Flavobacteriaceae; genus Kriegella. The sequence continues at coordinate 4,456 of CBDULZ010000041.1, read as the reverse complement.
GTATTTGGGATTTTTGCTATCATCGGCAAAAGCGATTTTAAACCCCAAACGGTTCACATAAAAATCCAACGCCTCGACGACATTTTTAACGGGTAAAACGGGGTGTATTTGATGAAGATATCCTTTTGTTTGCATAACCTAAAATTAAAGGTTTATTACTAAATTACCACCGATTTTAAAAACCCTTAACATGTCGCTTAAAAGATGTTCCTTGTTTCTAATTTTATTTTCCCTAGGTGTTTTTTCGTTTGGCCAAACAACCAAACTGATGACCTACAATATCAAATATGACAACACAAGCGACACCGTAAACAATTGGAACGACCGCAAAGAAAAAATGGTCGAACTTTTAAAGCACTACGAACCTGCATTTATTGGGATGCAAGAGGTACTTATCAATCAATTGGAATATTTAGACACAGCGTTACCCGATTATAATTATGTGGGCGTGGGTCGGGATGACGGAAAGGAAAAAGGGGAATTTTCTCCTATTTTGTATGATGCGAAAAATTACAAACTATTAAAATCCGAAACGTTTTGGCTTTCTGAAACTCCCGAAAAAATCTCTGTAGGTTGGGATGCTTCGATGGAAAGGATTTGTACTTACGGCCTGTTCGAAGACTCAAAAACCAAAGAAAAAATCTATATTTTCAACACCCATTTTGACCACCGCGGGGTCAAGGCCAGGGAAGAATCGGTAAAATTAATTCTAAAAAAGATAAAGGAAATAAATACGGAAAATTTACCACTAGTGCTTATGGGCGACCTCAATCTTAGGCCCGATCAAGAACCGATAAAAATACTTAAGGAAAATCTAGATGAAGGACAGGAAATCACCCGAAAACCCTTTTATGGTCCCGCAGGCACCTTTAACGGGTTTGACGATAGACCTTTGGACTATAAAATCGATTATCTCTTTGTAAAAAATCTCAAGGTCGAAACGTATAGGCACATTGATGACCGTATGGACAACAACAAACACATATCAGACCATTTGCCCGTGCTCGCTACGGTTTCATGGTAAAATTTTTCAGGAGGCTGGTGTTTGAGAAGGGCAAACCAAACGTTATTACGAGCAAAGCCAAGTAATCTTTAGGTTGACGGCCCAAAAGTTACGGTGTGCTTTGTACCCCGCAAAAACGGGTATAGGCCCTTATCAAACACGCTCTTTCTTCTAGTTCTAAGTTATTCAGACAAAATGATTATTGATAAATTATTAATTCAAATTAAACGCTATCCTATATGATGATTATTCGCCTATTTGCAATACTGACCTTCTTCTCGCTGACCGTAAGCCACGGACAAGATATCAAGATGATGACCTACAACATCAAATACGACAATGTAAGTGACACGGTCAATAATTGGAATTTTCGAAAGGAAGCTATGGTCGACTTGGTAAAACACTACCAAGCCGAAGTTGTTGGAATGCAGGAAGTATTGCACAACCAACTCATTTATCTGGATAGTAGTCTCAATCAGTACTCCTATGTTGGGGTGGGCCGCGACGACGGGAAAACCAAAGGGGAATATGCGCCCATTTTTTACGATGGAAGAAAATTAAAAGTGCTTAAATCAAATACCTTTTGGCTATCGGAAACGCCGGAAAAAGTTTCTAAAGGCTGGGACGCATCCCTCGAAAGAATCTGCACCTATGCCCTTTTTGAGAATCTTCAAGACCATAAAAGGTTCTGGGTCTTCAATACTCATTTTGACCATCGCGGTAAAGAGGCCCGGGCGAACTCCACAAGATTGGTCATTCAAAAAATCAAAGGCATCAACACGGAAAACCTTCCTGTAGCATTTATGGGAGATCTTAATTTGGCTCCCGAAGAAGAACCCATTCGATTTTTGCAAAAACAACTGACCGATGGGCAAATGTCAACCAGAAAAGCCTTTTACGGACCAACGGGTACCAGCAACGGTTTTGATCCCAACAGAGTACTAAATCGTAGAATCGACTATATTTTTGTGAATAATTTTAAAGTTGAAAGTTACATCCATATTGATGACCGTATGGACAACAACAAACACATTTCAGACCATTTGCCCGTGCTTGCTGCGGTCTCATGGTGACATTTTTCCGGAAGCAGGTGTTTGAGAAGGACTTTTATGCGTCTTTGCGAGGTACGAAGCAAACTATAACATTTGGGCCGTCAACCTAAAGATTACTTCGCTTTGCTCGTAATGAGGTTTAATTGATCTTCTCAAACGCCGGCTTACTTCCAATTCCCATTCTAACTTTTTAGGAAATCGATCAAAATTTCGTTGAGTTCATCGGCATGTGTGATGTTCAAACCATGCGGACCCCCTTCGATAATCTTATAGATATTATCTGCAATACCTTTGGCCGCCTGGTCAGCGGAAGTTGCCATAGGCACTGTTTCGTCACCATCACCGTGAACGATTAAAGTGGGTACCGTCACATTTTTCAGTTCCGGTCTGAAATCGGTATGCATCCACGCCAAAGCGGCTTGTATGGTTGCCCGCGGCGAGGCATGTGAAGCGATGCTAAAATCATAATCGAGCTGGGCTTCGCTCACTTTATCTTTATTGTTGTCGTAGCTGTAGAATCCCTTGTGGAAATTCTTCAAGAATCCGACCCGATCGTTTTGCAATGCTTCCTTGATACCGTTCAATGCCTCTTCAGGAACACCGCTAGGGTTATCCTCTTTCTTTTTCACCAAAGGTATAATCGAACTGATTAATGCAGCTTTGGCAATTTTGGCGGAACCAAAATCGGTCAGATAGCGAACGACTTCGCCCCCACCCATGGAGAACCCGACTAGGGTACAGTCTTCCAATTTCAATTGTTCGATAATTTCATTGAGGTCACTTGCTAGCGCTGAATAGTCATACGACTCCCAAGGCGCCGATGAAATTCCGAAACCCCGTCTATCATACGATATACAACGGAATCCCGATTCGACGATTTTCCAGACCTGTTGTTCCCAAGATTTACGGCTCAAAGGCCATCCGTGAATTAAGATGACCGGCTTGCCAGTTCCATAATCCTCATAAAAAATATCTACTTGTTCTTTAGCTGTTTTGTTTGTTAAAAATGGCATGTTCTAAGTTTTTACCGAAGTTAAAAAATTTGCCGAACCCCGCTTTCCTTTATTGCCATTAATATTGTTTCAATTGTTGTTTTTGTGTTATTTTTAATAGCCCATTAATTCCTGATTATTTACATTCACTCGTATGTACATTCCCCATCACTATAAAAATGAAAATCTAGCCGAGGTCAAAGATTTTTTGACCCAGAACAGTTTTGGTATTCTCATAAATCAGTTGGATGGTAGGCCTTGGGGAACCCATATTCCTTTAGAACTTGATGTTGCCACAAACGGAAAGGATGTACTTATGGGGCATATAGCAAAGGCGAATCCGCAATGGAAGAATTTTAAAACAGCATCCGAGGTACTTTGTATTTTTAATGGACCGCACAGCTATATTTCTTCCTCATGGTATCACAAAGAAGAAGTACCTACTTGGAACTATATTGCGGTTCATGTTTATGGTAGACTCAAAATTATTGAAGGAGACGCCCTGATGATACATCTCAAAAAATTGGTAGACAAATACGAGACTGGATCGGAAAAACCAATTACCTTGGAGCGGCTCTCGCCAAAGACTTTAAATCAGGTACGTGGTGTGGTGGGATTTCAAATTGAGATTACCGAAATTATGGCAGCATATAAACTGTCACAGACCAGAAAAGAAGACCATCAAAGAATAATACATGAGCTGGAGCAAAAGGATGAAGGCAGCAAAGCTGTTGCCGCAGCCATGAAAAAGAATAGTTAAACTGATTTTTTTAGAATTTTGTCCATTGCTACCAAAAATGGTCGTGTACAGCAATAGAATTTAGTACATTTAACGGGTGTTTCCCCTGCTGGAATATTTTTTAATTTTGCCATTTGCAATATCAGTCCAATCGTTATGGCTTCCATAAAAATTATGAAGAACATCAATAAAGATAAAAGAGCCATAGCCCTGTGCGCTGCGCAGCCTATAAAAGTATTGATGTTCTTTTTCGGTCTTTTACTTATTGTTTGCTGCTCGGGTAATTCAAAACCCAAGAGTGACGACAGTACGGACGACATCCCTATTACAGAACTCGATTCAGTTATATTTACGGTCATTGGCGACGTGCCTTATAACGAAGAAGAACGAACGGGCCTTATTAAATTGATCGAAACCCATAATGCCAAAGCAAATTCAGAATTTGTGGTACATGTCGGTGATATAAAGCCAAGTGCCCTACCCTGTGACGAAAGTATTTATGAAGATGTAAGTACGATTTTAAAAGACTTTGAAGCACCTACCTTTATTGTTTTGGGCGACAACGAGTATAACGACTGTGACGACCCGGATCAAGGCCTAGCACTCTGGAACAAATATTTTTTGCATCTTAACGAAAATTGGTCGTTTCAGCATACGGTGGAATATCAGG
>CBDULZ010000040.1:0-40078 GCA_965368185.1 uncultured Kriegella sp. | reverse complement strand
AAGTTGAGGTCGCAGTCCATTGTGCAGTACGCTTATTTGAAAAAAATAATTGTAGAATTAAGGTTGCATAAGATAAGCTATGTGAAGGGATAGTGGGGCTGGCAAAATAGTATATTTGGCCTAAATGAACCTACTTTTATGATGGAAACAAAGAGCTAAAAGTGGAGGAATGACTCCTATTGATTTCTATGTGATGGAATGGCATGAAAATTAATACTATTGGTGCATTAAACTGATGCACCATTTTTTTTATCAATTCCCAGCTTTAGTGAGTGGCCCGAAACCGTCATAGAGTACAATTGAATTATGAAACTGAACGGCACAATTAGGCATTCATTTTAAGATAGCAGACGCTGCTAATCCCCAATAGTTCGGTTCGGTGTTGAAGAGGTATCAATATTAAGAATAGATAAAGTAAAACTGAAAATCAAAACTGAAAAAATGGATAGAAAGTTAAAAGTACTAATATCGGGTACCGGATTTGCCGGGCAAGGTCATGCAGATGCTTTTCGGGCTTTTGGGGTCGAGGTAGTGGGTATTGTTGGTAGAACTCCAAGTGTGGTGAGTGAAGTGGCAAAAAAAATGGCTATTGCTTATTCGGGCACAGATTGGCAACAAGCTTTGAAAGATTGCCAGCCGGATATCGTTTCCATTGCGACCCCCGGTGGTGCCCACTATGAACCGATAAAACAGGCAATCGAGTTTGGATGTCATGTATTTAGCGATAAGCCGTTGACAGATACCGGTGAATCGGCTTTGGAATTGTACGAACTTGCCAAAAAGAAGAAAGTAAAAACGGCGTACGCTTCCAGCTTCCGGTATATGCCCGATGTTATACACGCGAAACAACTAGTCGCAAATGGTGCAATAGGAGAACCTGTGGAAGTGGAGTGTATGTCACATTTCAATTTGGAACGTAATATTCCTTTCGGCTGGTCGCATCGAAAAGAAGATGGTGGTGGTCGTTTGAACAACAATTTTACCCATATGATATCCATCGTAACCTCGGTAATTGGCGAAAAGATTCTTTCAATAAGCGGAGAAGTACGTGACGACTTGGGTAAGGCGCCTATCGTCGACGGTGTACATAATTTCAAAACGAGAAGAGATTTTATCCCTGAAGACCTGAACGATCCCTCACTCAAATGGGGTGAAAGCAATGTTGAGTGGTCCTATACCGTGTTGGCGCAGTTGGAAAGTGAATTCGCCACCAAACCGGTCTCCGTACTATTCAAACATGGCGGATTGGTTCCCAAATTTCAAGAGAACCATATTGTGTTTTACGGTACTAAGGGCGCGATTTTCATTGAAGGACACTATGCCATGGGTCCCCTGTATTATTATGGTGAAAACAAAACGTGGAAAAAGCTGCCAGTACCTCAGGATATCGCCGATGACCAACCGAATATTGAAAATGACGGTGATTTTATTAAGCACACAGAACGAAATTGGCATTATTTGGTGAGAGAATTTGTAAAGGATATTAAAGGAGAAACGGTTGCTCCTTACCAAACTTTCAAGGAGGGTAGTCTGTACCAGCAACTTATAGACCTAATTAGAAAGAACGATAACTGGACGGATGTTCGTCATCTACAGTAAACTACCTCAGGGCAAGTCCATAAGACTTTCGTAAGGAACAACTAAATTTTTCGAGATCAACCTCGGAGTATTTAAATCTCTATTATCAAGTAAAAAGAGAAACTATGTTTTATGACTATCTAGTAATCGCGCTCTACTTTTTATTAATCCTTGCAATTGGTGTTGTTTTTTCGCGAATGGCAAGTAAATCTACGAGTGATTATTTCCGGGGAGGAGGTAGAATGTTGTGGTGGATGGTAGGCTCAACTGCTTTTATGGCGCAATTTTCTGCTGTAACTTTCACTGGTGCTGCCGGTAAAGCCTTCGCCGACGGTTTTGCTATTAGTGCCGTATATATCGGTAACACCTTTGCATTCTTTTGTGGATGGGCGTTTTTCGCCCATCGATTTAGGCAAATGAGGGTTGATACCCCTACAGAAGCTATAAAAAGACGATTTGGATCCGAAAATGAATTGTTCTTTTCGTGGGCGCTTATCGTATTTTCTTTCCTTAATGCCGGCGTATGGTTAAATGCTCTAGGGGTTTTTACTAGCGCGGTTTTCGAAGCGGATATCGCTTTGACCATTACTTCGATCGGGTTTACAGTTCTTTTTGTATCGGTATTATCCGGTGCTTGGGGAGTTGTTGCGTCCGACTTTGTGCAAACCTTGGTAGTGGCAGTTGTATCAGTGGCCTGTGCGGTTGTGGCATTGGTAAAAGTTGGTGGACCAGTTAATTTAGTTGACAATTTTCCAGGTGGTTTTCTCATCGGTCCGAATATGAACTACCCCTTAATCTTAATCGGCACTTTCATATTCTTTTTACCAAAACAGGTTATAACCGTAATGAACCTTCATGATTCATTTCGGTTTCTCAATGCAAAAGACTCTATCAATGCCCGAAAAGCGGCCTTATTGGCAATGACGCTAATGGGAGTAGGAACTATTATTTGGTTTATTCCACCCTGGGCAGCAGCAACCCTATACCCTGATGCCCCTGCAGACTACGCCCAACTTGGGAACAAGGCGGCAGATGCTGTATTTTTGGTGTTCACACGAAATGCTATGCCCATAGGGACTGTTGGGTTACTAATGGCCGGCCTTTTTGCTGCTTCTATGTCTTCAATGGATTCTGCACTGAATAAAAACGCTGGCATATTTATTCGTAGTATTTATCAACCTTTTCTGGCCAAAAGGAAGAAAAAAACCGATGACAAGAAGTTATTACGTATTAGTCAATTAGTCAGTTTTTTAAGTGGTTTAGGAGTTATTGCAGTTGCGTTATATTTCGCCTCGCTTAAAGAACTCAGTCTATATGAACTTATGATGCGGGTTTCGACAATGGTGCAGGTGCCAATGATGGTACCCCTATTATTAGGAATTATTGTAAAAAAGACACCGAAATGGGCACCTTGGGCTACTATTGCCGTCGGGTTATTCGTTTCTTGGCTGGTTGACAATGTTGTTACCGCGGATGTTTTTGTTTCATGGTTTGGTGTCGAAACGCTTACTAGTCGTGAAATTGTTGACATGAATATAATTTTGACCATTGCCGGCCATGTGTTTATCACGGGAGGCTTTTTCTGGGCAACTTCCATATGCTACAATGAAGCGAAAGACAATCACAAGGCCGAAACCGATCGCTTTTTTATGGATTTGAAAATACCGGTTATTGCAGATGATCAACAAGACGAAATTGATCGTCAGCAAAGAAATAAATTGGGTGGTATGGTGATTGTGATGAGTGTAGGTATTCTGTTGATGGCTTTGATTCCCAACCCTTTATGGGGTAGGTTAATGTTCGTTTTTTGTGCACTGATCATTGCTACTATTGGTTATTTGTTAAGGCGTAGTACCAAAACCAAAATTTCTGCACCCTGATTTAATTTGGAAACATGTACCTGAAAAAATTATTGACATTATTAGTGCTTTTAATAGCAATGGGTTCCTGTGACGGGCAGAACGTACAACTCACACAGGGCATAGACGAATCTGCAGGTGGAGGTTCAGCTTATATCATTACTACACCATTGGCGATTTATTATCTTGAAAAGGAAGGCGGTGGTTTATCGAGCATGATTGACAAGGACGGTGTAGATTGGATAGGATTTCACATGGAGGAAGGGTCAGGTCATAAAGGTGAATACCGGGGCTTTCCGAATGCAATTCACAAACAGGATGGTAGCTATTTCCATGCCATGAATACGGGAACCGATCCTTCAAGCTCGGAGGTAACGATCGCGTCCGATAAACATATTCGCATTATCTTTACTTCAGACAACAAGAAATGGCAGGGGCAATGGGATTTTTACCCTGATCGCTGTGACTTCACAATGGCTAAAGTCAGCCCTGGTTATAAGTATTGGGTACAATACGAAGGGGTGCCTGGTGGAGAAATGGATAGCACTGATTTTTGGTATGCCTCTGTCGATCATGGGCAACACCCAATTGAAGAGCCCTTTGAGGGAGACCTGCCTGCTCCTGAGTGGATGGCCTTCGGAGATCAAAATTCACCACGGGTGCTGTATATACTGCATCATGAAGATGATGAATTTCCAGATAATTATGTCAGCAGACCACATATGACCGTACTGGGTTTTGGTCGACAAAACAAAGAAAAAACAACCAAGCATCTAACTACTGTCCGTACCTTTTCTATTGGTTTTATCGAGTCTGTCGAGTATTCGGCGATTGACCGGACTATCAGGCAAATACTTGACTAAATCACGATGTAGGAGCGTAATTGAGTATTGATTTCGGCGGATTAATTTAATAGTTATAAATTTAAAAGAAACAGGTGTGAAAAATGGTCTTTACTTAACTTTCATTGTTCTACTACAAGTGTCTTGTGGTAGCAAATCGAGTCCCGAAAGTTCGAATTCGCCAGTGAAGACTTTTACATCGAATTCACAATACAACCAAGCCCCGGAGCTTGCTGCAGCAGTAGTAGCTGGAACTTTGCCACCCGTATCCGAACGACTTCCCGACGACCCTCAGGTCATCGTCCCTTTCAATGAAATTGGTAAATATGGGGATGAAATGCGTTTTGGTCTTTCAGGACAGGGCAATATGGATCCAATTCGTGCTTGGGGAAACATGGGGCTGGTGCAACATGACTATGATTCCAATTTCACTGAAATAATTCCTCACGTGGCAGAATCCTTCGAAGTAAACGAAGATAATACCGTCTTCACTTTCCATCTACGGAAAGGAATGAAGTGGTCCGACGGCACGCCGTTTACTTCAGATGATGTTGAATTTGCCGTGAACGACATTCTGTTGCACAAAGATTTACAACCCTTGGCACCGGTCTGGAGTGCAGGTGGAGTGGATGTCGAATTTCAGAAGATCGATGCCTACACATTCAAATTCTCGTTTGTTGAACCCTATAGCGAATTTCTTCATGTATTGGCCGATCGTCGCTATCTTCACCCCACGCTCTATCAGAAAGCCTACTGTTCAAGGGCACACCCCGACTACAATCCCGATATTGAAGCTGAATTAAAAGCCAATAATTTAACCGATTGGCGAGACTATTTGCGTATGCTGTCGGGTGATCCCCGGGCAGTGGGTACGCGTTGGGAAAATCCCGATCGCCCCACACTTGAGGCCTGGAAAGTCGTAGAACCCTACAAAGGAGGTTCAACTATGGTCGTTCTCGAGCGAAACCCCTATTTCTGGCAAGTTGACGAGGAAGGAAACCAGCTTCCGTATATCAACAGACTGATCGGCATTGTTTACGGAGACCCCGAAGGCATGCTCTTGGGGGCGATAGGAGGTAATAATGATTTGGGCTTTTCCAATTTCGCTACGCCTGTAAACCGACCATTGCTAGCCAAAACTGCAAAACGTAATGGGAATGAACTCTACCCGGCCACGGCAATTGGAGGCACTAGCTTACTTTTTCAGCTGAATTTAACACATAAAGACCCTGAATTGCGGGCTCTTTTTAACGAAAAAGACTTTCGTATCGCACTTTCCATCGGCCTTAACCGTCATGAAATAATCGAAACGGCCTTGTTTGGAGATGGTGCACCATGGCACAATGCCCCATTTGAAGACAGCCCTATGTATCATGAGCGATACGCTACGCAGTACCTGCAATTCGACAAGGAACGGGCCAATGCACTACTCGATGGGCTTGGTCTTACAGAACGCAACTCCGATGGTATCAGACTTATGCCGAGTGGTCGCCCGGTACACTTTATTGTGGAATCGACCAACCGGCCGCCAGAGCGTATCGACCAACTCGAGATGATGATTCAACAGTGGCGCAGAAACCTTGGGTTAGACATCCGGGCAAACATCACAGTGAGTTCGCTAATGTTATCACGTACCAATAACAACGACCATGATGCCGCCATTTGGGTTGATTTTGCAAGTTGGATGCCGGGACGGTTTCCGACAAGCTTGGTCCCCCTCGAGTTTGACTCCCGTTGGGGAATCGACTGGGTAAATTGGTACAAGAGCGACGGAAAACGTGGCGAGGAACCACCGGAGCACATCAAAAAGCGCTTCCTTCTTTATGAGCAATCGAGAGGTGCACCCGATCTTGAAGCCCGCAGGGATTATTTCCATCAAATTGCCGAAATTGCTGCAGATCAGTTCGAGACCTTCGGCGTGTCAAAGAATACGACGACCTATGGTCTCAAAAAAACTGCGCTAAAAAACGTCCGTCCAAGCAACCCTAGTAGTAACCAATATCCGCTTTCGCTGCAACGGCCCTGGAGCTATTTCTGGGATACTGAAACTGGCAATCGCCCCGATACCTAGCCTACCTAGTATGCATGATACATGTAGTTTCAAATTCAAACCGCAATTAAAATCGAACACCAATGTTAATTTCAATTCCATATGCTTTCCAATTTTTAAGAACGACACATCATGATTGAATTTGTTATACGTCGTATTCTTTGGACGATACCAATCCTTTTTTTGGTGTCGCTCTTGGCATTCGCTATCATACAGGCACCTCCGGGTGACTTTGTAACCGCATTGAGTGCGTCTTTGGCAGAGCGGGGCGAGGAAGTTGACATGGCCCAACTGGAAGCACTGCGGGCACGATTTGGGCTCGACAAACCCTTTTATGTCCAATATTGGAAGTGGGTCAGCGGAGTGTTGGTCGGTGACTTTGGTGTGTCGTTCGAATGGCGTCAACCTGTAAGCCAACTCATCGGAGAGCGATTAGGGCTGTCTTTTATTTTGGCTATATCTACAGTATTGTTCACTTGGGCACTCGCCCTGCCCATAGGCGTTTATTCGGCAGTTAAGAAATATACGATAGGCGATTATATCGTTACGACCATCGGCTTTATAGGTTTGGCTATGCCTAATTTCTTGCTGGCTTTAGTTCTTATGTATGTAGGGGTTGTTCACCTCGGAAACGACGTTACTGGACTGTTTTCGCCGGAATTTCGCAATGCGCCATGGTCATTCGCCAAAGTGATGGATCTTTTGGCTCATTTATGGATTCCCGTGGTCATTCTGGGCACATCATCTACTGCAAGTATAATTCGAATAATGCGTGCCAATCTGCTTGATGAACTGCCAAAACCCTACGTAACTACAGCAAGGGCGAAGGGGCTATCCGAGTTTAAGCTGCTAGTCACGTATCCTGTGCGAGTTGCGTTAAATCCTTTCATCTCAACGATTGGGTGGATGTTTCCTCAAATCATAAGCGGATCAGTAATCGTATCGATTGTGCTATCCCTACCAACTGCCGGTCCCTTATTGCTGTCATCACTCAAGGCTCAAGACATGTATTTGGCGGGCTCTTTTGTTTTGCTTCTTAGTATTCTCTCGGTTGTTGGAATGCTGGTATCAGACATATTACTCGCCCTTGTTGATCCTCGAATTCGTGCAAAATAATAAATCTATGACTGATACTTCCAAAGAAACAGAAGCCCCGGAAACGCCACAATCAAGTCAAGCTAATGCATCGCAATGGCGGCTAATGTGGTATAGCTTTCGCCAACACCGATTGGCTATGTTTGGGGGTATCGTAATTCTTATGCTATATGTTGTTGCACTATTTGCAGAATTTATTGCCCCTTTCGACGCCCATGCATCAACTTCAAAAAATGTTTACCATCCGCCGCAGCCCATTAAATTTATTGACAATGATGAAAATGGCAGTTGGTCATTTCGGCCCCATGTTCAATTGATGAAATTGAATCGGGACCCAATCACATTGGAAGGAAAGTTTACACCAGTGCCGGGCAAGAAAGTTTACTTAAGACTTTTCGGAAAGGGTGATCCATACAAGATGTGGGGAAAGTTTCAGATGAGCCGACATCTCATCGCGCCATCCAATCCAAATGATCGTTTTTATTTATTAGGTGCAGACCGCCTAGGACGTGATATGTTAAGCCGCACTATAATGGGTACTCGAATCTCGATGTCCATTGGTCTTGTCGGTGTGGCGCTGAGCCTGTTCATTGGTATTATACTTGGTGGAATTTCCGGCTATTATCGTGGAGTGACCGACACGATAATCCAGCGTATCATTGAAATAATGATCGCACTGCCGACTATTCCACTATGGTTGGCGCTCAGTGCTGCAATGCCTCAAGATTGGTCAACTACGACACGCTACTTTGCAATTACCATTATTCTGTCGTTGGTGGGGTGGACAGAACTTGCCCGTGTGGTTCGAGGGCGCTTTCTGACATTACAATCCGAAGACTTTGTTATTGCCGCTCGGCTCGACGGAGGTTCGCAATGGCGCATCATTTTTAGACATATTTTGCCCTCTATGACCAGTCATATTATCGCTGCAGTAACACTTGCCATTCCGGCAATGATATTGGCGGAAACGGCATTGTCGTTTTTAGGACTTGGACTGCAACCGCCTGCCGTTTCTTGGGGTGTTCTGTTGCTTGAGGTACAAAATATTCGATCTATAGCAGCCGGTCCATGGCTATTTCTACCAGGCGCAATGGTCTTGATAGCCGTTCTTTCCCTTAATTTTCTAGGTGACGGTCTGCGTGATGCAGCTGACCCCTATGCACGTAAAGACCACTGATTGACATGAATGAACCTACCCATATAAAATCTAACGATACGGTTTTAGAAATAAAAAATCTGGTAACCGAATTTCCAACGCGTAAAGGAACGTTCCGTGCAGTAGACGATGTAAGCTACTCGCTAAAGGCCGGGAAGACCCTATGTGTTGTCGGCGAAAGCGGAAGCGGTAAAAGTGTTACTGCACGATCTGTGCTGCAGATTCTTGATGCCCCAGGCAGAATCGTATCAGGTCAAATTCTATTACATAGTGAACGTGGGCAAGCGCTTAATGGTGATGGCCCAATAGATTTGGTTCGGCTCAAACCGAGATCAAGGGCTATTCGGTCTATCCGTGGACGTGAGATTGCCATGATCTTTCAAGAACCGATGAGCTCATTGTCCCCGATTCACAGGATCGGAAATCAAATCGCCGAAGTACTGCGCCTACATGAAGGAATGTCGAAGAAGCAGGCATGGGCTCAAACCGTTACCCTACTTGGTCAGGTCGGAATTCTCGATCCCGAAGCCGCCGCCAAACGGTTTTCTTTTGAATTTTCCGGGGGCATGCGCCAAAGGGCGATGATTGCCATGGCACTAGCATGTAATCCTTCAGTACTCATTGCCGATGAACCAACAACAGCGCTAGATGTTACTACCCAGGCCGAAGTACTCGATCTCATCAAATCAATCCAGATAGAACGCAATATGGCCGTTCTGTTTATCACACATGATATTGGGGTGGTCGCACAGATAGCCGATGAAGTCGTTGTTATGCGAAAGGGTAAGGTACTTGAACAAGCCGACGTCTTCAGTGTATTTGATAACCCTAGTCATCCGTACACACGCGAGCTCATTTCAAGTGCACGGGAACTTGATCAACCTGCCGCTCAGCGTCTTGCAGCACGGGCGCGCCAAAAAATTGGCGAACCAATATTGACTGCTGAAAACGTGCGCAAAGAGTTCTTGATTTCAAGAGGCAGTATGTTTGGCTTGAGGCCAAAGAAAACTGCGGTTGGCTTAAAAGACGCAAGTATTGAACTGCTTGCTGGCGAAAATTTGGGAATCGTCGGGGAAAGCGGTTCAGGAAAAACCACTTTGGCCAGGTGTTTACAACGCATTTATGATATCACTTCCGGAAAAGTTAATTATACCGATCGAAATGGCAATTCGGTTGATTTAGGGTCTTTGCGGTCTAATCAACTACGACCATATTGGAGAGATATCCGTACCATTTTTCAAGATCCGTTCGGGTCTCTAAACCCACGTATGACAGTGGCTAAAATAATCGGAGAACCCATGCTTGTATCAGGGGAACTATCCGGTCGTGATCTTCAAATGCGCGTTGAAGAATTACTGGAATTAGTTGGTCTTCCCGCATCAGCTGCACAGCGCTATCCGCATGCCTTTTCTGGAGGCCAGCGACAACGTGTCGCGATTGCACGTGCTATCGGTCCGAAACCGAGGATCATCATTGCGGACGAACCAACATCCGCCTTAGATTTAAGTTTACGATCGAAAACACTGGATTTGCTGCTTGCGTTGCAAGAACAAATGGATCTAAGCTTTGTCTTCGTGACCCACGATATTTCCGTAGTGCGTTACTTCTGCGATCGTGTGGCCGTAATGTACAAGGGTGAGATTGTTGAAGTGGGCGATTCAGAATCGATTTGTACGAACCCGCAGCACCTGTACACACAATCATTATTGTCCGCTGTTCCACGACCTGATCCTATACAACGAAACAATACTCGGATACATTATCCTTAAAATTAAAAAAATGAAATTATGCTAGAAAATTGGTTTTTACTTGAAGGTAAGATATACCCAGTATCTAGAGGCTGTTTTAATGAATTTTGATCGGCCAGTTTAGTAGTGTAACCTCAACGTGAAATCTTTAAACAAATTGAAATGAAAAATAGTCTACTCTTAATCTGTACCTGTGCTGTTCTACTGCTACTGTCATGTGGAAAGATCTCAAATGCCGAGGGTATAAATGTAAAGGATATTAACGAACTGAACCAAGCAATTAACCAGGCAAGACCAGGGGTTGAAATCGTAATGGCCAATGGCGTTTGGAAGGATGTCAAAATAAAATTTTATGGTCAGGGCACAGCAGAACGACCCATCACACTACGCGCAGAAAATCCTGGGGAAGTGTTTTTGGAAGGGCGGTCATTCTTGCATTTGGGAGGAGAAAATCTAATTGTTAACGGACTCTATTTCCGAAACGGATACTCCCCTTCTTCGGGAATAGTACGCTATAAAATTGGATTGGACAGTGTTGCCAACAACAGTCGGGTTACTGGTTGTATAATTGAAGATTTCACACAGGCAAGTCGTTCGATTAGCGAAAGGTGGATCGAATTTTACGGCAAGCACAATCAATTAGATCACTGCTATATTGCAGGCAAAGAAAGCGATGGCAGCACATTGATGGTCTATCATGATGGTAATGAAAATACCAGCAACCACCATCAAATCGTAAATAACTATTTTGGCCCACGGCCAAGAAAAGATGGATTAAATTCGGAAACAATACAACTTGGTGATAGTGAAACAAGATTAACGCCCGGGCGGGTAAATGTATCGAACAACTATTTCGAAGCTTGTAACGGGGATGTTGAAGTCATTTCGGATATGACGAATTACAATTCATTTACCAAGAATATTTTCTATAAGTGCGAGGGAGCCCTAGTGCTGAGACATGGAAACTTTGCAACTGTCGATAGTAATATTTTTATTGGTGGTGACGAATCCAATTTATATGGTGGGCTGAGTGTTATAAATACCGGTCACTGGATTACCAATAATTATTTCTACAAGATAAAGGGAGAAGATTTCAGGAGCCCCCTTGCCATTATGAATGGAATTCTAAATACTCCAATGAAAGGATTTAGACAGGTTACAGACGTTGTGATTGCCTATAATACTTGGGTCGATTGTCGGTCAACCTGGCAAATTGGCATTGGACAGAACAAGGCAAGTGCAGCTGTGCTTCCTCAAACTGAAATTCGGTCTGAACCTCCGATACGCTCGACCATTGCCAATAATCTGATATATAATACACAAGTAGATGAGTCGCCAGTGGTCAATTATGATGATATGGAGGGTATATTATTTAAGAATAACATTATTGACAACAATGGAAGTGCATATTCAGAATTTGAAGTACTGCAGAACGAACGGATAAAAATGAAAAAAGTCAATGATTGGTTGTTCGCTCCAGAAGAAGGTCAAGACGAAATTCTAAACAATGTATTCGTAGGATATGATTTCGGTAGAATAGAGAAAGACCTCTTCGGCGTTTCAAGAACTGAAAAAAGCAAGGTTGGGGCAATCAACGAACTGGAGGCAGCCGAAAAATTCAAAATCGACAAGGCGACATACGGACCTGAATGGTTCTCTAGCAGTCAGGTCAGATAAGGAGAGGTGAACAGCAAGAATTCAAAGTACCATTTTATACGATTGTCATGGTAAAGACCAGAATGGCAATTTATTTTGGTCGGATGGAGATTTTTAAACATAGCGCTATCAAAAATTAAATCAAAATGAGAAAAACTATAGTATTAACCTTGACTGTTTTATTGCTATTGTCATGTGACAAAAAATCAAGTACGGAGGGCATTTATGTTAAGGATTTTGATGAATTGAACAAAGCAATAAGGGAAATAGCGCCTGGAGATGAAATCGTAATGGCCAATGGAGTTTGGAAGGATGTCCAAATAAAATTTTACGGTCAGGGCACTGCAGAACGACCCATCACACTACGTGCAGAAAACGCTGGGGAAGTTTTTATAGAAGGGCAGTCATTCTTGCATTTGGGAGGAGAAAACCTTATTGTTAACGGACTCTACTTCCGAAACGGTTATACTCCTTCCACAGGAATAATACGATATAAAATTGGATTGGACAGTGTTGCCAATAACAGTCGTGTTACCGAATGTGTAATCGAAGATTTCACGCAGCCAAGTCGTTTGATGAGCGATAGGTGGATCGAATTTTATGGCAAGCACAATCAAATGGACCATTGCTACATCGCGGGAAAATCTAACGACGGTAACACCTTGATGGTCTATCATACAGGAAACGAGAATACCAACAATCACCATCAAATCGTTTATAATTATTTTGGGCCACGTCCAAGAAAAGGAGGGCCTAGGGCGGAAACCGTGCGTATAGGGAACCCACAGATGACGCCAGGTTATGTGAACGTTTCGAATAACTATTTTGAAGCATGCAACGGAGAGGTCGAGATAATCTCCGATAAAGCTGATTTCAATATTTTTAGGAATAATATTTTCTATAAGTGTGAGGGGTCTCTTGTGCTAAGGCATGCCAATTATGGCACCGTTGACGGAAATATTTTCATTGGAGACGACGATTCCGATTTTTACGGTGGGATTAGACTTGTGAATACCGGACACTGGATTACCAATAATTATTTCTACAAAATTAGGGGGAAGGAATTTAGAACCCCTCTCGCTGTTATGAACGGAATTCCTAATTCTATTTCAAATAGATATAAACAGGTTACAGATGCTGTCATTGCTTTCAATACCTGGGTCGATTGCAAATCGCCATGGCAGATTGGTATTGGGCAGAACAGGGCCAGTGCCGATGTACTGCCTGAAAGTGAGATTCGCTCGTTACCACCTATCAGAACGACCATTGCCAACAACTTGATTTATAATACACAAGTTGATAAAGCCCCTTTAGTTGCTCATGATAGCATCAATGGCATCTTATTTAAGAATAATATCATTGACAACAATGGTAGTGCATATTCAGAATTTGGAGTGCTCCAAAACGAACGGATAAAAATGAAAAAAATCAATGATTGGTTGTTCGCTCCGGAAGCAGATCAAAATGAATACTTAAACGATGTTTTCTTGGGATATGATTTCGGTAGAATTGAGGCGGACCTCTTTGGTGTTTCAAGAGTTGAAAAAAGCAGGATAGGTGCCATCACCGATTTGGTCTCAGCCGAAAAATTTAAAATTGATAAAACAAAATACGGACCTGGGTGGTTCTCGACTGAAAAAGCTGCTATAGAGCCCACTATGTTAACCGCATCTTCCACAGCGGGCGAACTCGCAAAAATTATTGGGCAGGCCAAATCGGGGGATATTATTGAACTCGGCGATGAAGTGTATACTTTTGACACTTCGCTTAAAATTGATAAGGAAATTACCATCCGTTCCAAGGGAACCAACAAAGTACAGCTCGTATACGCCGGAGAGGAGGGCACACCTGCCTTTCAAATGAATCCGAGAGGGGTTATCAACCTGAAAAACATTTTCATAAAAGGACAGAATGGTCAATTGGCATTTGCGCCATTGGATGAAAATATGTCATCGGCATACAAGCTGTTTATTGACAATTGTGTTATCGAAGATTTTGGTCACGTGCTTAAAGCTTCCAAAGGATCTTTTGCCGATACCATCAAAGTTAGCAATACAACCATCCAAAACTGTGAGAACGGCGTTGTGCTCGCAGCTGATGAAAAGGGTGACTATAATGCCGAGATGGTAACCTTTGATCAATGTGAATTTATCAATGTACGGCGCAATGTGATTCATTTCTATCGGGGCGGGTACGATGAATCTACCATCGGTGGGTTTTTAACCCTATCCAATAACACCTTTAAAGCGTGTGGAGATAAAGAAGAAAGTGGATTGTTAATCAAGACACGAGGCATTATCAATGTACACATTTCAAATAATACTTTCCAGAACAATCCCGTCAAATTAGTTGCCCTATTGTGGGGTGCAAAGAATAACCACCATACCAATAACAAGGTTATTAAGTCGGGACAGATAAAGGTGGAGGAGCAACAAAAACTTGATATTCTATACTAGGTTATAAAAAAAAACCGAGAGCACATTTTATATTTGGTGTCCATCGCTTCTTGGGCATGAATGAACCGGGGTATCGAACCTTAGCCCTGGCATGCCGTAACTATCGACTATTTTTTAGCCTTCTTTTTCGTGAAATAGCGTATCCCTGTTTACTATAGCAGAGTCATTCATCTTGATGCGCAAATAAGAATGGGATGGAATACTTATACTTTTGTCAGAATAGGATTTGTGTTATGGTCGGTGCCTGAATAGTGAAGGGAGGTCGCCATGATCGATATGGCTAGATTTTATCAATTGTTTTATGCGTTACTTAAAATCCATTTACTAAAATAATAGGTATGTTTGTATGTAAATTTTTTGTAGATGATTCAGAAGTTTTGGCCGCAATATTTCCTAAGTAACGTAATCCATAGAAAACTGCTCATTATTACGTTTTTACTACTATCTGTACACGTGTCTGCGCATGGTGATTTAACGGAACGCATACTAATAAAGACGATAGAGATAATAGAGAATCCGACCAACTTTGAACTGTATTATGAAAGAGGGTTCCTATATCAACAACACGCTGAATACACCGAGGCGTTGGAAGATTATTATAAATCTAAATCTTTAGGAAATACTGATAAAGTTTTACACTATAGAATTGCCCAGGTCAACTATTTAAGCGAAGATTACTACGATGCCTTAACAAGTATTACAACATATTTAGGGGTCGATGGCATTGACGTAAAAGCTAAAAAACTAGAGGCTCAAATATTATTCAAGTTAGAAGCACATGAAAGATCCTTAGAAGCTTACCGCTATGTTATGGATAATATGATTGACATACGACCAGAAGATATATTGGAGTATGCTGACATCATACTTGCCGAAAACAATAAAAATTACAAAGGTGCTATAGCCGCCATCGAATCTGGCTTATCCAAACTTGGACCGAATACCTTATCACTTCAACTTAAAAAATTGGACTATCTAAAAGATTCCGATCAAATTGAAAAAGCATTAAAACAATACAATTATTTTATTCTTGAATACAAAAGAAAGGAGTTCTGGTATTATAAAAAAGCAGAGTATTTATCAAAAATAAATAAACCGAAAGAAGCAAACATATCGCTAAAACTAGCCACAAGTGCAATTGGGCAATTGGGTACTAGGTTTAAAAACATGAGTTCCATACTTGAATTAAAAGAACGAATAAAAAGTTTAGAAAGATTAAACAACCAGAAATTATGATTAGAAAAAGTACCCAAATATTAATGCTGTTTTTTGCGGTGTATTCATTTTCCCAAGTCTCAACAATAGATATTCCTGTCGGCAGTTCTAACACCGAAGCCAAAAATATTGATCTTCAGCAACGAGTTCCTTCTATAGTTGTACAAAGGGGGCCTTATTTACAAAGTGGTACGCCAACCAGTGTTGTTGTAAAATGGAGAACGGATATTGCAACCGAATCTGTTGTTAATTATGGCACCCAAATTGGTGCATTGACCAAGAACGAGTCAAGTACGAATTTAACAACGGAACACGAAGTGACTTTGTCAGAATTAACACCAAATACAAAATATTATTTCAATATTGGTAATAAGAAAGAAGTGCTATCCGAAAGTGGTAGCGGTGATATGTACGTAATAACAACACCTACTGCAGGCACTAAACAATTTGTTCGAGCATGGATTTTAGGCGATGCCGGTACTGCAAATAATAACCAGAGGAATGTACGTGACGCGTATTACAATTATGTTGATACTGCCCCAGAGAACACCGGCAAAACAGATATGATGTTGTTTTTAGGGGATAACGCCTATAATACCGGAACAGATATAGAATATCAAAATGCTTTTTTTGATATTTACCACGACATGTTCAAAAAATCGGTAGCATGGTCCTGCATAGGAAACCATGATGGGAAAACTGCAGATTCGGCAACCCAATCTGGCCCATATTATGATATATTCACTTTCCCTACCACTGCCCAGGCCGGTGGAACAGCATCAGGTACTGAGGCCTACTATTCCTTTGACTATGCCAACATTCACTTTGTAATATTGGACTCCCATCATTCAAGTCGCGCAATTGGAGGTGCAATGTTCAATTGGGCACAGACCGATATTCAGAGTACAACACAAGATTGGATCGTGACGTTATTTCATCATCCGGTATATACCAAAGGGTCGCATGACTCCGATACTGAAGATCGACTTATTGAAATGCGGGAAAATTTTATGCCAATGATGGAAGCTAACGGTGTAGATCTCATTTTAAATGGTCATAGCCATTCATATGAACGCTCTTATTTCTTAAACGGGCATTATGGATTTGCCAATACCTTCAACTCAGCTGAAATTACGAGCGGAGGGCATACCGTAGGGCCTAAGGGAAATGGAGACGGTAAATCGGATAGTGATGGAGCCTACAAAAAAACTGATGTAGCTACAGAAGGTGCGGTATATATAACTACGGGGTCTGCCGGTAAAATATCTGGGGGAGACCTTAACCACCAAGCTATGTCAGTATCATTAAATCAGCTAGGATCTTGTGTTATGGAGGTTGAAGATGATGGAATGGGCGGTCAAAACCTGACTGTAAAGTTTATAAGGGAAAATGATAAGATAGATGATTATTTCACCATCAACAAAGCAGGTATAAATGATGCTAACGCATCGGTACAAAAAAGTAGGTCGCTTTTTTATGTTTCCGACAATGATTTGGTTACCATTAAAATAACTCAAAAAGAACGATTAAAGAAAGTCAAATTCTATAACAACCTCGGGAAATTGGTGAAAAAAAGCAGGAAAGAATCGATCAATGTTAGTAAGATGCCAAAAGGATTGTATGTTGTTGAAATCACCACAAATAAAAACACGTATAATGAATCTGTTATGATGGAATAATCTAGCCAGATAAATTATGCAGGAAATGGCTGTTAATTGTATCCCTCATTCTAAGAAATTTCCTTAAATGGGAAAGAAAAACATAGAGGTAATTAAAAAGCCCAAAAAATGGTAAAGAGCTCTAGTTATAAATGAAAAAGGCAAGCATTTTATTAGGGTCATTTTTTATATGTTATTTTATTTTGTCTGGCAAAAAGACAACCATCCCCTATCCCTCTGATACTATTCCTAAAAAAGTGGCAGCGGTGTATAAAGCCAATTTTCACAAATTTCAAAGTGAAGTAAATGTTTTGGCGGATCTTGTTGATATTTCAACAATTTCGGACACATTGAAGTTAAAAAAGCAAGTTGAAAAAACGCGATTGGTTTATAAAGAGATTGAGTTCATTTTTGATTATTACCAAACGTTCTACAATGGAACTTATATCAACGGCGCACCTTTGCCTAAGGTAAGTGAGTATTTTGAAGAAGGAAGTGTTATCAAGCCTTGCGGGCTACAAGCATTGGATGAAGCTGTTTTCGAAGAAACATCCGAAAAAAATCTCCAACACATAAAAGTATTGGCAAATGGACTCAAGGAGCGTGTTGATTTTATTTCAAAAGTACATTTACCGATTCATTTAAAGTCTAGTCAGATTATTGAGTGTATTCGGTCGGGCATGGTCCGAATTTTTACTTTAGGTATAACAGGTTTTGATACACCAGGTTCCGTAAATGCCCTGAAAGAAAGTTATGTGAGTTTGCAAAGTATGGAAACTACATTTCTATATTTCGAAAAAGATCTTGCCCCAGAGGCCATTGCTCAATTTAAAACCGTTAAGGACCTCTTCACTAAGGGAAAGAAAATAATAAAAGCCAGTACCGATTTTAATGATTTTGATAGGTTGGTGTTTTTAAAAGAAATTGTCAACCCCTTGTATGAAGAGTTGTTGAAATTTCAAAATTTAAACAACATCAAGCTAGAGCCCTATAAAAAGCATGCGCAAAACTATCAAGCAAAAAATATATTTGATCCTAATTTTCTCAATACTGATTTTTATTCAGAATTAGTTTACCTACCCTTAGATAACCCAAAAACTATCCAATTAGGCAAGTTGTTGTTTGAAGATTCACTGCTTTCAAGGGGTAATTTAATGTCTTGTGCAAGTTGTCATAATCCTGACAAAGGTTTTGCTGATGGCCTACCTAAAAGTATATCAAGACATGAAGGTTTTTTTACGGCTAGAAATTCGCCGTCTATAATAAATGCTGGCTATTCCACACGCTATTTTTGGGACATGCGAGAGTTTGATCTTGAAAGACAAGTAACACATGTTATTGATGACGATTTAGAGTTTAACACCAATTTTGATACTATTGTTGAAAAGTTGAATAAAAACGCTAACTATTTAAAATTGTTTAAAGAGGCATATGGAGGTATTAATAAACAAAATATCAATCGGCGTTCCATTAGTAACGCTATTGCAGCTTATGTAAACTCATTGAAATCTTTCAATAGTTCGTTTGATAAATATGTGCGAAACGAAACAAATGAATATCCGGAGAATGCCAAGCGGGGTTTCAATTTATTTATGGGAAAAGGAGCCTGCGGTAGTTGTCACTTTGCTCCAATATTTAATGGTACCATTCCTCCTTTTTATCTAGAATCAGAATCTGAAGTTTTGGGTGTTACACAGGGGTTTGATTCTATTAACCCAAAGTTAGATACAGATTTGGGGCGCATGGGCAATGGTCTAACCCTTGACAATCATCCTTATTTTAAAAACTCCTTCAAAACAGTTTCAATTAGAAATATAGCCTTAACATCGCCTTATATGCATAATGGTTTATTTGGCACTTTGGAAGATGTTTTGGAATTTTACAACTTGGGCGGAGGTGCAGGTATGGGCTTGGAGGTTGAAAATCAAACTTTGCCTGATTCGCCATTGGGTTTGTCCAAGCAAGAAATTAAAGATGTTATTGCCTTTATAGAGACACTTACAGATACTTCAGCGTTTATGGCAAGTAAGAATTAACTGGTTGACTTGTCTTGTGCCAAGCGAATCAAAATAAAAAATTCCCGAATTGTAGTATAGTATTTTGGTTTAAACCGACGGGAGATAAGCTCTTGCTTTTGGAATTTTGAATCTTGCGCAATGGAAAAGATAGGTTGCCTTTTCGATTAATTCTTATTTTTAGTGGATGGAATACTTATTGAGAATTATTAGGGACCAAGGTTTCAAAGGATGGAACCAATTTATAAGAAATAATCCGGTTGATCTAAACTTCTCTAAACTCCGAATTAAAAATTTTAGTTTCGATGGATGCAATCTAAACGGCGCCAATTTTCAGGAATGCAAGATGGAATCGGTCTCCTTCAAAAATTCAGACTTAAGCAATTCCGATTTCAAGGACTCCCTGCTGATCGATGTTACCTTTGGTAATCTTATGCAAGAGCCCTGGGCAAGCAGATTTAATCGTGCTTCCTCTAAAGCGGTGGCACTTGGTGAAGGTAGCGCCAACTTAAGTAAGGCATCGTTTATTTCTTCTCAAATACAAAATTGTAGTTTTCAAGGTGCGCTATTATCGGAATCAATTTTTGACGAGGCCAAAATAACAAACTGTGACTTTGAAAAAGCTTTTCTTTTTAGGTCAAGTTTTTATGATTCGGAACTTACGGGTACTAGCTTTAAACATTCAGATCTTAGCGAATCAAAGTTTATAGCATCGACCTTGACCAAAGTAGACTTAAGTAATAGTAGGATTTATGGCATATCGGTTTGGGATTCGACATTTGATTCTTTGTCCCATCAAGAGAACCTGATAATCAATTCGGTTTCCGATTCTGAAATCACGGTTGATAGTATTGAGATCGCTCAATTTATTTATTTGATAATCAACAACTCGAAAATTCGAAATGTAATAGACACTTTGACTTCAAAGGTCGTTCTTATTTTAGGCCGGTTTCAAGATGATAGAAAAGAAATATTGAATAGCATAAAGATAAAACTGAGGGAGATGAACTATCTGCCGATTCTATTCGATTTTGAGAAGCCTGCAAGTAGAGACTATATTGAAACGATATCAACACTCGCCCATTTATCGCGATTTATAATAGCGGATTTTTCAGATGCGAAAATTGTTTTGGAGGAGGTACCCCACGTAGTCAGAAATTTAAGTGTGCCTGTCCAGCCAATTATCAATAGTTCCCAAAAAGTACCGGTTACGCTCAAAAACTTACAAAAATTTCCTTGGGTACTTGAAACTTTTGAATATTCCAATTATTTTGATATCGAAACAGGAATTTCTGATAAAATAATAGAATCGTTGGAAAAAAAATATATCGAGTATCTCAAAAAAAAGTAACTACAAACTGGCCACCTCAGCTGCCCTTTGCTTTTTTTACCCACGAAATGCACTTTTTTGAAACGTGAATATTTAGCGTCGGATTGGAATTTTATATTAGAATTTATACTATTATGAAGTTATAATTATTTTTGGATATGATTTTTAAGCCTCGGTATGCCCGCTCAATATATATTAGAGCCCTAGTCGTTGGTCTTATTATATTCACAGTTGCTTGCCAAAAGACCGAACCCAATAATAAGCTTTCGTCGACGTTGGACGGTGGTGAGAAATCCATAGTGGTTCCCGATACAGTTGATTTCAACCTTCATATTAAGCCTGTTCTCTCCGATCGTTGTTTTTCGTGTCATGGGCCGGACCGAAATGCATTAAAGGCGGACCTGAGATTGGATTTGAAAGAAGGTGCCTTAAAGAAAAAATTGAAATCGGGAGGCCACGCTTTTGTCTCGGGAAATATCGCGAAGAGCGAAGCTTTTTCTCGAATTACTTCCACTGATGAAGAGCGGAAAATGCCACCACCGGAATCAGGCTTGACCCTTTCTGAGCAAGAAGTTGCCATGATTGCCAAATGGATAGACCATGGGGCGGAATATAAACCACATTGGGCATTTATTTCCCCAAAGGCCCCGCGGCTACCAAAGGTTAAAAAGACCGAATGGGTCCAAAATCCTATTGATAAATTTATCCTTCGAAAGCTGGAAAGTTTGGGTTTGGAGCCGAACCTTCCGGCCCCAAAAGAAACTTTGTTACGGAGAGTTACGCTAGATCTGACAGGGCTACCGCCGACCATTGCTGAAATTGATGAATTTATAGCCGACAAAGCGCCCAATGCATTTGAAAAAGTAGTTGACCGTTTATTAAATTCCCCTCACTATGGTGAACGAATGGCCCTAGAATGGTTGGATGTAGCCCGGTATGCCGACTCCAATGGGTATTCCCAAGACGGACTGCG
Source organism: uncultured Kriegella sp. (assembly GCA_965368185.1). Classification (GTDB taxonomy): domain Bacteria; phylum Bacteroidota; class Bacteroidia; order Flavobacteriales; family Flavobacteriaceae; genus Kriegella. The sequence goes on along the minus strand of CBDULZ010000040.1, from coordinate 18,447 downwards.
CACCATGTGGCCTTGGCGCGATTGGGTAATCAGTGCCTTCAACGCCAATATGCCTTATAATCAATTTATAACTTGGCAAGTGGCCGGTGACAAACTACCTAATGCTACATCGGAACAAAGAATGGCCACAGGTTTTCTAAGGAATAACAGGCTCAACGGTGAAGGGGGTATTGTTGATGAAGAGTACAGGGTAGAATATGCTATGGATCGAACAGAAACGGTAGCTACTTCTTTGATGGGTATGACAATGCAGTGTGCTCGGTGCCATGACCACAAATATGATCCCATTTCGCAAGAAGAGTATTTCGAGATGTTCGCATTCTTTAATAGTGCTAACGAATCAGGTATTGCACAGAACGATGGTAATTCGGGACCACAACTACTTGTTGCGACACCAGCGGTGGAAAAGGAAATTGAGCATATTGAAACCCGTATTACCTCCCTGGATGACACCTTGAATATCTTGTTGGAAAAACCTGTGACCGCTGAAAAGTTGCCGAAGAAAATAAACTTGTCACCAATTATCGATATTGATTTTGATGCGGATACATCACATTTCACCAATAGGGCGAATACGAAAATCGATATAAACTCCGATAAGGATGTTGTGACAGAAGCCCGTAATCAAGGTAATGCAGTCAAATTCACGGGTTTTGACGGAGTGCATATTCAGAGCAAATCTATTGATTTTGATAGAGCCGATCGGTTTTCATTTTCGTTCTGGTTTAAATCAGGTCACGAAGGACAGCATACAACGGTGCTCAATCATTTGAGCGGGGGTGGAACAAGTTTCAAGGGGTATGACATATCCGTTATTGACGATTTGCTCACGTTCCGGTTGGTTAGGGCTTGGCCTGCCCACCTTATTTCCGTGAGGGCGCCAAAACCGATAATACGTGACGAATGGGTACATTATGTATTTACCTATGACGGTTCAAGCAAAGCAAAGGGAGTACAAGTATACGTCAACGGAAAGCTTGAAGAAAAAAATATCGGACTGGATCGCTTGAACCAAAATATCAGTAATGGTCAAAAGCGACTAAGCATCGGCGGCAGACCGGGCTACTTAACCGAAGTAAATGGTGGGGGAAGTATTGATGATCTTAAAGTGTTTGCCAAAGAATTGAGCGCGGCCGAGGTGAATGTACTTTATAGTGAGGCATCCTTGAAACCGCTAGCTGTATCTGATAAAACTTTGAAGAAGCATTACTTGTTGAATAATGATAGGGATGTAATGGCCGTACGGGAGAAGATGAATCAATTAGGTAAGCTAAGGAATGCAATGCAAGATACAGTTATGGGGGTAATGGTGATGGAAGACTTGCCCGAACCCAAGGCGACATATATTCTTAAAAGAGGCGGATATGAAGATAAAGGAAAACGGGTGTATCCAAAAATGCCTAAAACCGTTATGGATTTTGCCGACAGCCTTCCCAAAAATAGGCTAGGACTTACACAGTGGCTGGTTGATAAAAAAAATCCTTTAACGGCAAGAGTAATCGTAAATAGGTTTTGGAAAATGTATTTTGGTCAAGGCATCGTGAAGACCGTTGAAGATTTTGGAAATCAGGGGTCATTACCATCGCATCCCGAACTTTTGGATTGGTTGGCTTTAGAATTTATGGACTCGGGTTGGGATATCAAGGCATTTCAGAAACTGATCGTTATGTCGGCAACATACCGGCAATCATCTCGTGTTCCTGAAAAGACAAGAAAAAATGACCCTTCAAATACGCTGTTGGGGCGGGGTCCAAGTACAAGACTAGAAGCTGAGTTTATACGAGACTGTGCCCTTTCCGCAAGTGGGCTGCTGAACCCGGATGTAGGTGGAGCTAGTGTCAAGCCCTATCAGCCTGCGGGGCTTTGGTCTGAAAAGGGAGAGTTCAGTGTTTTAAAGAATTACGAACAAGATCATGGTGAAAAACTTTACAGAAGAGGGCTTTACACCTTCTGGAGACGAACCTCACCACTACCTTCGATGTCGCTGTTCGATGCACCTAATAGAGATAACTGCACCGTAATACGCCAACAGACAAACACACCCCTGCAGGCTCTGGTATTGATGAACGATCCTCAATTTGTAGAAGCCTCTAGGGTGTTGTCGGAGCGTGTAATACGCGAAAAAACCACCAAAAGAGATCAAATTCTGCATGCACATCGACTGCTTACCGGAAAAAGACCAACTGATGAGGTATTGGCACTTTTGGTTCGACTAGAACAAGAAACCCGAGAAAAATTCGCAACTAATGGTGATTTTGTAAAGGATTTGTTGTCCGTAGGGGAATACCCTCTAGATTCATCATTACCTTCTCTTGAAGTTGCTGCAATGACCGTGGTGAACAATACATTAATCAGTTTAGACGAAACCATTATGAAGCGCTAGTAGGTAGTCTTTTTGAATATATAAACAATAAATTGGCAAAAATGAATTTTTCCGATCTCGATAAAATACACGGCCACCCCTTGGTGACCCACAAACTACAGATGAACAGACGTAATTTTCTGTCCAAGGCGGGAATCGGCATTGGTGGGTTGGCACTGGCCTCGATGACCGAGCCATTACAGGCATTTGCAGGTTTGGGTAGGGAACCTTCACAGCAGTCAATTCCTGAAAGTATAAGGCATTTTGCACCCAAGGCAAAAAGAGTTATTTATTTATTTCAAAGTGGCGGACCGTCTCAACATGATTTGTTCGATCATAAGCCATTACTCCAAAAGATGGATGGTAGTGAATTGCCCGACTCTGTACGGAAAGGACAACGCGTAACAGGGATGACCGCTGGGCAAAAATCCTTTCCTCTGGCTGGTGCGCAATTTGATTTTAAGCAATATGGCAAATCAGGAATTTGGGTCAGTGAACTTCTCCCACATACAGCGGCTATCGCAGATGAGATTTGCGTTATCAAATCAATGCATACCGAGGCCATAAATCATGATCCCGCCTTAACTTTTTTTCAGACGGGTTCCCAGCAACATGGTAGACCTTGTATAGGCTCTTGGTTAAGTTATGGGTTGGGAAGTGAAAACAAGAACTTACCGGAGTTTTGCGTCTTACTGTCCAATGGAAGCGGGAAAACAAATGCACAACCCTTATCTGCTCGATTATGGGGAAGCGGATTTTTACCATCCCTTCATCAAGGGGTCCAGTTTCGCTCAGGTAAGGATCCGGTACTCTATCTTTCCAATGCCCCGGGAATAGATGCACAGACCCGCAGAAAAATGTTGGATTATTTTGGTGAAATTGAAGCCTGTCAATTTGAGGTTGAACAAGACCCCGAAATTCAAACCCGGATCGCCCAATATGAAATGGCCTATCGCATGCAGTCATCCGTTCCTGAAATGATGGATGTTTCAGGGGAAACGAAGTCCACATACGATCTTTACGGTCCAGAATCAAAAGTGCCGGGTACCTATGCCGCCAATTGTTTATTGGCAAGACGACTGATCGAAAGAGATGTAAATTTTGTTCAGCTATACCATAGGGGTTGGGATCAACATTATAATCTGCCCAGGAACCTTACCAACCAGTGCCGTGATACGGATCAAGCTTCTGCAGCATTGGTACTAGATCTAAAGCAGCGTGGTTTGCTCGAAGATACCCTTGTCATTTGGGGTGGGGAATTTGGTAGAACAAACTACTCACAAGGCGTTTTGGAGAAAGGAAATTATGGTAGAGACCATCATCCACGATGCTTTACTATGTGGATGGCCGGTGCCGGGGTTAAAAAGGGCTTTAGTTATGGAGAAACGGACGAATTTGGGTACAATATAATAGAGGCACCAGTACATGTTCATGATTTTCAGGCAACATTACTGCATTTATTAGGACTTGACCATGAAAAATTGACTTACAAACATCAAGGTCGTCGGTTTAGACTTACCGATGTGCATGGCGAAGTAGTAAAGGATATATTGAGTTAATGTATAACGGCTAAGGATACAGGTCTCCATACAGCATTCAGGAACATCGGAAAAAAGAATGGTTTTAATCAACCAGATGTAAAGATACAAACACGATAGAATGAAATATAGCATAATTTTTTTAATAGGATTGGTATTAGCATCATTCGCCAATTATTGGAATATTAAAGGTGAATCAGGTGCTAAAGGAATTCTAATAAAAACCGAACAAACGAAGGAGTATGCTAGTCTGTCGGGGGGTGAGCATGAAACGGCCAGGTTGAATAGGGTTCAAAAAACACTAAAATCCAAGGTTGGGGATGATGTACTGGAGAAACATTTTGGAAAACGTATACTTCCTGCGCTAATTGCATTTTGGGATTTTAATCAAAGTGAGGGCAACCCATTAGAATCAAAAGGGGAAACTGCCTTCAACCTTAAAAGCGGGACTGATAAAAAAGTACAGCTCGTAAAGGAAGGACCAATATCTGGCCATTCCGTTCTATTTGAGGGCGATAATTTTCTATATATCCCATATAAAAACATAGCTGCCTTAAATGTGAAGACCAATGCCGTAACAGTCATTGCTTGGGTCAAATGGGCTGGCCTTAATAATTCCTTTGTTGCTGGGATGTGGAATGAATATCAAGATGGAGGTAAACGCCAATATGGTTTATTTGTTTCCCTTCCCCACTACAATGGTGCAAGCCAGGTTTGTGGCCATATATCTAAAACAGGAGGCCCTACGAAGCCATTCCCTTTTTCAATTGATTATTCAGCTAGTAAACAGTTAGTTCCAACAGATGAATGGGCCTGTGTGGCATTTACATATGATGGAAGTTATATCAAATCATATTTGAACGGGAAATTTGAAGCTCGCGAACCCGAATTAATTTATAATACAACAGGGTTTCCCGGATTTGACAATGGCCTGATACAATCAAAAAATCCATATTATTTTCCTGATGGTATTGGTGATAATGGCTCTGATTTTACGATTGGTGCCGTAAGGTTAAAAAAAGGCATGGGTAATTTCTTTAAAGGATTAATTGGCGGAATAGCGGTTTTTGATAGGGCTTTAAAAGACGAGGAAATATTTAGGATCTATGAATTGAATAAAAAATAGTGTTGTACCACGTAGTAATGCATAGATGGTAAAACAAAAAAAATTTACCCTATCCGTACCCTATCTGGTATTACGCCACTTCGTAGGTGCATTCTGGAAATATTTTCCTTCTAACTAAACCTCTTTTTTGAAATCAATGTCGGTCAAGACTGGCTTTACTTTGGGCGATGGAGTACCGGTGCGCCTTTTACTTTTCGTCTTGCTGACACCAATTTTTCAACATATTTATGTTAAAGCCGACGTTATTTACAAGTGCTAATGGTTTGCCCGACTTAGCAATTATGCCCAATCTTTTAAAATCAGAACTATTTACCATAGCTCTGTGTTAGGTACTGTTATTATTGGACTCTTTTTTCCTATGGCGTTATTTTAGCCAATGTTTTTTTATGCCCAACATTGAAAACCACACCAAGAATAAACCAAATACAACAACCAGAGCTGGCATTGTAACCGCTTCCACAGTGCCGTAAACTTCAATAGATTTTGTATAAAAAATAGTATGGATCATTTGCGGAATGATGGCAAACAAGGAAATTATAAAAGCCACTTTTGACCATTTCTTCCTCAAAATTAGTCCGATAGCCCCAATCATTCCAAAGCTTACGGCAATGGCAAATACAATAGTCGTCCAGAGTGGATAGTCACTATAAAGCTCTCTTTCATTCGATGAAAGTTCTGCCAAAGCTTCGTTAGAAATAAAAGTATGGGCTAAAAAGGAAAATACGCCCATTATATTCCATAGAAGAAAAAAGACCGCTACGACCCAAAACCAAGTTGGGATTTTTGATTTTTCGTGTATCATGATTATCTATGTTTTGGTTTATTGTGTTATTTTCCAATTGTTCAAAACGGTATGGGTTTGGCACCTGCCCTCTCAGAACGTATTCTATCCACGACTTGATGGCAGTGGTTTACTCCTGTAATAAGAAATCTAACCACCAAATATGGTTTGTTTGCCATCTGTACCAATTCTACGCACCCGAGTTGTATTTTTGTCTGAAAACTCCATTACCCACAATGCACCATTCGGAGCAATCATTCCTCCACAGGGAGACCATTCTTCCTGTGATTCGAAAACCGTCATTATTTTTCCATCAGCACTGATTTTTTTTACCTTTTTAGTCCCGTACACTGCCACATATACAGCTTCATTCTTATCTGTCCATATTCCAAATATATAATGATGGTCTGCAACTCCTTCAAATGGAGGTTCGGATTCTTTCAGATCGTCGGCTATCTCTAAAACGTTACCAGTTGGCGTTACTTTTTTTATTTTTAGATGATCGACCACATACAGGTTTTTATCAGTTTCTGAAAAATGCATCCAACGAATGTTTTTAAACTTATGTTTTGTTAGCAAAACATTTGAGCCCTTAGATGATTGTTTCTTTAACATTTCATGATCTGCGGACTTATCTGCCCAATAAGAGTTGCCATCAGTATCTCTGACTAAAGTGTTGTTGTCGAGAAAGCCTTCAACATCTTGTATGGTTTTTTCCAGCATTCCATCTTTGCTTAAACACCAAACATAGTTTCCCCATTTATCTGTAGCTTCTCCCTCATACCATTCATGTTCTCCGTATAGATTATCTTGGGAATCAAGATAAAGCTCATGGGTGTGAACATTTTTTACGGCCATTGAACGATTGCCTTCCGGTGAAATTTTCCAAACATGGGTCAAGTCTGTGTAGAATACATTTCCTTTACTATCCATTACAATACCAATGCCCGGATGCGCCTCTGCTATATTTAAACAACAGATATAGCAGAAACAGAGTACGATTATTTTATTCATTTTTATGTAGTACTATTTGAAAGTTAGTGTCACATTATCGACGATAACCATATATAGTTGATAGTAGCCATATTTATGCTTTGTCAATACCACCGATTAGGTGAATTAATGATGTTTTTAAATGTATTTGTTGTTATATGATATATTTCTGCGGATATGATTGCGCAACGGGGGAGAGTAGCCGAATGTAATATCCGCTAACGAAAATATTCTTGAAGGAATCAGAAACATTCCAAAATATTTTATTGTAAAATACTGATATATAAATATATAAAATAATTTTAGGGTTTCCATAAAAGATAGGGAGTTACAATACCTGAATACCCTAAATTGTGTATTACAATCTCTTGGTTCAAGTTCTTTAGTTCCGATAGCCCATTGGCAAATCGTGCATGTAATGGATAATCAATAAGCGGTGTTTTAATGCCCCACGGATACCCTATCGGGTTTTAAGCTTCCCAATTGGATTATTGCCAACAGTTTTATTGGGTTCAGTCCATATAAAATTATTAAATCGTATGCAAAAACGTAAGCAGTTCTAGTTTTCTGACTATTAGTAGCTTCTTAAGCAATTTATCAGAAAAAAAAACTTACTTTTTTGTGTCAAATTCTTCCATTGAATTTTTTTATAAATCCATTACACATGTGATTTGTATATTGCCCTAAATTCTTAAATAGCTAGCTTTATTGATTACCAAACTAGACACAATAATGAAGGAGTTCAACCAACTTTCAGAAGAACTTGATATCGATTTACACAGTTTAGACATGGAAATAACGCTTTAAATCATCCAGTATGTCCAAATCACCGTCAATTGTTATTTTTCTCGTAGTACTATCGGCTTATTTATATTCTCTAACGGCATACACCCAAGATAATAGGCCTAATATTATATTTATCTACAGTGACGATCAAGCCGATTGGACATTAGGGGTATCGGGAAACCCCAATGCACATACCCCTAATTTGGATCGTTTGGCCAAGGAAGGTGCATATTTGAGAAACTCTTTTGTTACTACACCTGTCTGCAGTCCGGCAAGGGCAAGTATAATGACCAGTCAATATGCTAGCGAATATGGCATATATGATTTTATTCCCCAACCCGGACATGTTTTGTATGATGCGCAAAATCCTATTGGTCTTGACCCCGAAAGTATAACTTTTGTCGAGGTTCTTCAACGAGACGGCTACAGAACGGGACTCATCGGAAAATGGCATTTGGGCGACTGGACAGAAACCAATGTTCAAAAATACCACCCCACCAACCATGGCTTTGATTATTTTATGGGGCTCACAGGGGGAGGGACAGACCCTATTGATCCACCATTGGAAAAAAACGGAAAGATCAAGACTTATAAAGGTCTAACTACGGACATTCTTACCGATGACGCTATTGCATTCATTCGAGAAAATGAAAAAAGGCCTTTTTTGTTATGTTTGAACTATAGGGCGCCCCATTCAAAATGGCTACCGGTTGCTCCCGAGGACTGGCAAGCTTATAGTAGTTTAGACCCAATAATTCCCAATCCAAATTATCCCGATTTGGATAAAGAAAAGGTCAAACGTCGGATGCGCGAATATCTGGCCAGCACCACAGGTGTTGATCGTAATGTGGGAAGAATACTCGATCTTCTAGATGGTTTAAATCTTAGCAACAATACCATTGTAATATTTTCCTCCGATCATGGCTATAATATGGGGCATAACGGTATCGAACATAAAGGGAACGGTGTTTGGATTACGAAGACGCTTCCGGAAGGCACCAATGACGTGCCGGCAAAAAGAAGGCCAAATCTGTATGATAATTCGCTTAAGGTTCCATCCATTGTTAGATGGACCGGTGTTGTTCGACCCGGAACGGTAATCGATGAATTAACTTCTAGCTTGGACTGGTACCCTACCATTGTAGAAATGGCCGGTGCAGAACTGCCGAGAAATAAGATTGTTAGGGGAAGAAGTATCATACCGCTCTTAAAGGGAGAAAAAACAATCAACTGGAACAATGATTTTTATTCAGAATACAGTATGATCAATTACGCTCAAGCCTATCTGAGAAGTTATAGAACCCAAGACTGGAAATTGGTCAAAGACTTTAAGAACCCAGATCGGGATGAGCTCTATAATATTTCAAAAGATGCAGATGAGAATATAAATATGATTTATGATTCCAGAACTGAAATAAAAGAAATTATAAGGATCCTAGAGCATAAGATTACCGAAAAAATGGAAATTTTAAATGACTCATTACTTCAATCCAATTATAAAAATTAAGCAATATGGATGCTCTCCAGATTCCCGGCTGAAGCTAGGGGGAGCCTACAGTTCAGGATAAATAAGCTTCGTAAATGGTATTGGATATGCAAGTCCGTTTAACTCAGCCCTCCAGGGTGCACATCCCCCAAAGAAAATAGAACAGCAGCTTAAGTTTTCAAAACGAAATTCCCCTTTACTTCATTGATATTGATAGAGAAGTAATAGTGCTAATCCTGAGGATAAATTCAACCGCTATACACAGCTTTTTCGAGAAAAAATATGATGCTGGGTCGCCGTAAAGTAATCTCGGAATATTTGGTTCAGAACGGTATTTTCCGTGCAAGATCGTATACCGAGCAACGGAAATATAGCTATGATATTTTTAGAAATTTCCTTGACGGAGCGCGATGCCGTTTCATGAACTTGCTGGATAAACTCTACGGAGAACGACTTTTCTTCATTCAATAGGTGTTCTATTTGTTGAACAAAGGTGTCAACTTGTTTGTTAGCGCCGTTGATGGTAGTGGTAAGGTCTGACAACGAGCACTTCTCTAAATTACGGGAAGCCTCCTCCAGATAATGCTCCGCCATTCCGATGTAATTGACCCATAGCGTTAAATCGGCAAATACCGAAAAATGGATTTTATAAATCAATTGAGGCTGATAAAATTGATTGTACAAAAAACTGTACTTAGGATCCACCACCACATCGTTCACGCTAAATGAACGGGTTGCCGTAGCTTTCATTCCCATAGTATCCCAATCGTCATTTACGGTCACCTGGTTTCGGGGCACAAGAAAGGAACGAATTAAAGGCTCCCTATTTTTATCGAGTACCGGCTCACCGTTTTCCATAATTTTCGCATTTAAGGTAAAATGCGACAGATAGGGTGCCCCTGTGGCATATTTCCAGGTGCCTGAAATCGTATAATTATCCCCTTGTTTTTCCGCGGTTCCGAAGACCCCGCCACTACCTCCGAAACAAACCGGTTGGTGTTTATCGACAAAAATTTCTTTGGCGACCTCGGGGCGTAGGTTTCCTATAAAATAATTGGCTCCGCTACAGAGCGTGACCGTCCAACCGAGACTACCGTCGATTTTGGCCAAAGATTTCAATATCATTAGTCCTTCGGAAAGGGTAGATTCCAATCCACCGTACTTTTTGGGCACCCAAAGGTTCCAATAGTTATGCTGTTCGATCCATTGCAAGGTTTCACCGGAGTAAAGATCTTGGTCAAGACAGCGTTCCCTGACGGTCTGTATATCGTTTACTTGATTCATTTTTGACAATTTTTAACGGAATGAAAAACCAAATCCCGCATTACTTTTAAGTTTTGTGTCTGTGACCTCCTCCTATGTTTGATGCTGGTCATAACTAGAGAAATAGGGCTATTTGCAACCTTTTCGATGCACTGGTCGGGTCGATATTGCCCTGAATAGCTTTAGGCCCCAAAGCTATTATAATCCTCTTGTTAAAGAAATTAGTATCTGGAAATTTTGACGTTTTTTTTGTATCTTCTCTTCCGTTATTTCAAAAGCTTCCCCCGAGGTCTCCGGCAAGGAATGCCTTTTTATGTATATGCTTGATTTTCCGTTTCGATTTTCAAGGGTATGCAATACATTATAAGTAATCAGCGTAAAAACAAAATAAATTTCTATGGCTTCAATATCACTTAAAGTAAATGGTAAGGTCTACCAGATCGAGGCAGAGGATGATATTCCATTATTATGGGCACTCCGTGATCATGTCGGCCTAGTGGGCACCAAGTATGGCTGTGGCATTGCTCAATGTGGCTCTTGCACGGTGCTTGTTGACGGCGTGGCAACGCGTTCATGTATAATGCCCGCAAAGTCGTTGGGCGAAACGGAGATTATCACTATCGAGGGACTGGCCGAGAACGGGGGCAAGGCCCTACAAGATGCATGGGTAGAACACGATACACCACAGTGCGGTTACTGCCAAGCGGGGCAGATCATTTCGGCGGCAGGATTGCTGAAATCAAATCCCGATCCGACGGATGAAGAAATCGATGCGGCAATGCGGGGAAATATTTGTCGTTGCGGGTCGTACGTACGAATCAAAGCAGCGATTAAGACGGCTATTAAGAAAGGAGGGGTTGTAGCATGACAAAGATAAATCTAAGCAGACGAGGCTTTATTAAGGTTACGGGACTTGCCAGTGGTGGTCTTGTACTAGGGTTCCATTGGGCAGGCTGTACACCTGCTAGGCCAAAGGAAGCGGCAAAGGTTGTACTTGAGCCAAATGCATATATAAAAATACTATCGGATGGCATGGTCACACTCATGTCGCCTGTTCCAGAGATAGGGCAGGGGATCAAGACCGCTATCCCGATGATCATAGCCGAAGAACTTGATGTGAGTTGGGACAATGTTTTTGTAGCGCAAGCACCGTTGGCACCTGAATTGTACACAAGACAAAGTGCCGGTGGTAGTCAGGCCGTTCGCCAATTGTGGACCACAGTTCGTACCGCAGGGGCCGCAGGTCGTAGAATGTTGATGGAAGCTGCTGCTAGGGAGTGGAAAGTGCCGCTGGCAGAATTAACGACCAGTGAAGGTCTTATCACCCATGAGAAAAGTGGTAATTCCATTGGGTATGGAGACATTGCGAGCAAAGCCAACGATATCGAGGTGCCCGAGGAAGTGACTTTAAAAGATCCGGGGAGTTTCAAAATAATAGGAACATCCAAAAAGAACGTCGATGTTCGTGACATTGTGGAAGGAAAACCATTATTTGGAATGGATATGAAAAAAGAGGGTACTGTAATTGCAATGATCACACACCCTCCTGCCTTTGGGATGAAACCGAAATCCGTCGATGACACTGCCGCTAGGGCCATTCCCGGAATCAAGGATGTATTTACGATTACGGTCTTTCCCAAAGATATCGAAACACGTTGGTCGGGCAATAATGCGTTTCCTGAACTTGTTGTGGTTACCGGGGAAAGCACCTGGAACGTCATGAAGGCAAAAAAAGCACTAAAAATTGAATGGGAAACGGTAACTCCCGGTGAAAACACGGAAGACCATATTGAACAGATGGAAAACCAGATCAGCGGTAAAATGACAGCACCGGATAGGATCGATGGGGACCCTGAAGCAGCCTTTAGGAAAGCGGCCAAAGTTATTGAGCGTAGGTATTCAGCACCCTTCCTACCGCACAATACCATGGAACCCATGAATTTCTATGCCCATGTAACCGGCGATAAAATTGAATTTGAAGGTCCGACGCAGACCCCTCAAAGGTTACGTGATATCACCGCTCAAATCATGGGTATACCAGAAGAGAACATCACTGTAAATATCCTTCGCGCGGGTGGAGGATTCGGTCGTAGACTATACGGACATTATGGAGTTGAAGCGGCCGTAATCTCAAAGCGGATTAATGCTCCCGTCCATTTGATTTATACGCGTGAAGACGATATGACCCAAGGAACATACCGTCCCGATTATCGGGTCAGGTATAAAGCAGCTATTGATGCCGACAACAACCTTATTGCACTTACGGTTTCGGGTACCGGGACCGATGGAGGGCCATTGGCGAGCAACCGTTTTCCCGCAGGGGCTTTGGACCATTATGCTGCAAAAAATTACAGTTTGAAATCCAACATATCTACCGGTGCGTGGAGGGCCCCACGATCAAATTTCATTGCCGGGGCCGAACAGTCGTTTCTCGATGAAGTGGCCGAAGCCTGCGGAAAGGATCCCATGGATTTTAGACTGGAATTGCTCGAAAGGGCCAAAAACGACCCGGTAGGTGAAAACAATGATTACGACCCGGATCGCTTTATCGCTGTGCTGAATTTGATCAAGGAAAAATGTGAATGGGGTAACAAAGTGGAAGGGATTCATCGGGGTATTTCAGCTTATTACTGCCACAACAGTTATATTGCACAGGTAATCGATGTGGAAATGAAAGACAACAAACCAGTGCTTAAAAAAGCGTGGTGCGCGGTCGATTGTGGTATTGTAATCAATTTGGACGGGGCCAAAAACCAGGTAGAAGGAGGAATAATGGATGGCATTGGTCATGCCTTATACGGAAACATCACCTTTACAGATGGGGTTGTCGATCAACAGAATTTTGATACGTATCGGCTTATTCGTCATGGGGAAGGACCCGAAACCGTTGAGACCTACTTTGTTGATAACGGCATCGACCCTACCGGGTTAGGGGAGCCTGCCCTGCCACCGATTGCCGGGGCACTGGCCAACGCCTTGTACAGGGCGACAGGAAAACGGCTTTACCATCAACCCTATATTCTTGAATTGGAAGGCAGGGAAATCAACTTGGGGTAATATAGCCAATACGGAATAATGATACAGCGCCAAACTATATGGGCGCTGTTTTTCGATACACTAATTATGACCCGTACCCAAATATGGGAGGAGGTCAAAAATAATGATTTAACCTTTGATTTGGCCAGATAAAGACACTTTTTCGTTCGCTTTATCAGCTATTGTATAGCGTTAAAATATGGCTGGATTTTAGTATCTTCCTCTAATCGAAATAAACAAGAAGTCATGAAAACAACACCCGAACACCATAAGCGTATGGCAAAATTGACATTCGCCTCGGTGTATCCCCACTATATTACAAAAGTCGAAAAGAAGGGCAGAACAAAAGCAGAATTGCATCAGGTGATCGAATGGTTGACCGGTTTTGATGTAAATAAACTGCAACAATTAAATGATGACAGGGTTACCTTTGAAACATTCTTTCAACAGGCAAATTTAAATGCCAATGCCCACCTTATTACCGGGGTCATCTGCGGGTTTCGAATAGAAGAAATCGAAAATTCTTTAACCCGAAAAGTACGGTATTTAGATAAATTAGTCGATGAGTTGGCCAAAGGCCGTAAAATGGAAAAGATTTTACGGATTCCCTAGTTATGACCGGTATCTAATAGAGAGAGGAGGTCTATTTTCCGCATTTCATTATTAATGATTTAAATGATTTAAGGTTTGCCTTACCTTGTAAACCGTAAAGCGTTTTACATGCTCAGATAATCGAGGTAAATTTTGAAAATCGAATTGGTATAATACTTCCTAATCAATAAATATGCCCATTAGAAGTTCCGTTTTCTGTTATGGGTTAATCAAAGGTTTCTTACCCACGGCCTAATATAACAGAGCTTATATGTGCTTCTTCGCCTGTACTACTAATATTTAAGCCTTGACCAGCTCAGAGAAAATATATCAACAAAATTGCGGTTTACTGGTGAAGTCTTTAAAATTTTAACCTTTTTATTCCATTTAAATAAAAATTATGTACTTTTTAATAATTTATCAATCATTTCTTTACCAAATAGATTGTAATTTGTAGTCCTTTCGAATCAAAAATTTAGATTATGGATAATCGTAGAAAATTTATCAAAAAATCAGCTGCGGCCGTAGCATTTGGTTTAGTGGCAGATTGGGCCTCAGCCGTGCCAACTTCTGACAAGTTGGGCGAAATTTTACCCCTCCGTCAATTGACACGGGACGGACAAAAAGTCACCTCTTTCTGCTTGGGAGGCTACCATTTGGGCATTACCCAAAACCCGAAGGAAGCTGAAAAAATGGTTGAACGTTCAATGGAACTGGGAGTGCGCTTCTTTGATAACGCCCGTAGATATCATGATGGGCGTTCCGAAGAGTACATGGGTCGTTTTTTAACTCCAAAGTATAGGGATGATATTTTTTTAATGTCCAAAGCTCCCGCTAAAACGGGCAAAGGAGTACAACAGCAATTGGATGAATCCTTAAAAGCCTTAAAGACCGATTATCTGGATTTATGGCAAATACACACCCTTACAACTCCCGAAGATGTAGATAACCGATTGAGAGACGGTGTTCTGGATGTGTTCTTGGAAGCGAAGGAAAAAGGAAAAGCAAAATATATTGGTTTTACGGGGCATCAAAACCCTAAAACGCATTTATACTTCCTTAGAAAATTGGATGAATTGGGCATTGAGTTTGATACCTGTCAAATGCCACTGAACGTATGCGACCCTTCTTTTGAATCATTTCAACATAACGTACTTCCAGTACTTTTGGAGAAAAATTATGGCGTTATCGCTATGAAAACCATGGCAGGTGGTAGCATGATGGGAGGAAGAATCGACACTACACCTCAAGACATAAGAACTAAGGATATACCCGATGTTGTTGGTAATACGGAACTCACTTATGCAAATCTACACCAATATGTCTATTCACTTCCTGTTTCGACGTTGTGTAGTGGCTGCCGTTTTACCCATGAATTGGAAGAAAATATTAAAGTCTTACAATCGATGAAAAAACTTTCAGAATCAGATATGGAAACTTTGGTGAACTACGCCAAACCGTATGCGGGTATGGTGGTTGAGAACTACAAAAGAGTTCTGACATAATTTTAAATCCACAAAATTATGTTTAAACTTGAGCTACTGAAAAAATGGTTCGAAAACCACAAGGGGACCGTTACTGCCTTTTCCGGAGGGGTTGATTCTTCATTGGTGTTATATGTTTCCAATTTGGTTTTAGGAGAAAAGGGAATAGGACTGATTTCCTATTCCGAAAGTTTGAAATCTAAAGATTTTGAAGTGGCCACCTCGTTTTGCAAACAACATAAATTAAAATTGGAGGTCATCAAAACGGGAGAATTGAATGACCCTAACTATACTTCCAACCCGGTAAATCGATGTTTTTTCTGCAAAAACCATTTGTACGAGGCAATGGCCGAAATCATTTATTCAAGTTATCCTGAATACACCATCCTCAATGGAACAAATTTGGATGATTTAGGCGATTACCGCCCAGGTCAACAAGCCGCTAAAATACACCAAATAAGATCTCCTTTGGCGGAGCTTCGAATCAGTAAAAAAGAAGTTATTGAAATGGCAGATTTTTTGGGATTGGAAACGGCATTTAAGCCCCCCAGCCCCTGTCTGAGTTCAAGGATTCCCTACGGTATTCAAGTGAATAACCAAAGGCTTAGGCAAATCGAGCAAGCAGAATATATTCTAAACGAGTTCGGATTTCTTAACGTTCGCGTTAGGTATAGGGGAGAGGAGGCCTCCATAGAAGTTCCAGTTTCCGAAATGGAAACTTTAAAAAATCGATTTGACGAGATTTTACACGATATAAAGGCGTTGGGCTTCTCAAAAGTAACTATAGATGAAGAGGGCTTTGTTTCAGGAAAGTTAAACCGCGTATTGAATGAATAAACCTTTCAAGATAGATGAAAATAGAATGCAGCGTTTGGGCTTTGATGAGGTAATCTACGGCGCTTCAAAAAGTGTGCCCTTGCTTTCAGAATTACTACAGGAATATACAAAAAACAACGAAAATGTATTGGTCACGAAACTCCAGCAAAAAAAAGCGAATGCGCTCTTAAAGAAATATAAAGCGGCCTTTTACGACGTAGAGTCCGGCATATTCATGCTATTACCGGTCAAGGCTTTCGATAAGACTAAAAAAGTCGGAATCATATCTGCTGGAAGTTCTGATATCGGAGTAGCTAATGAAGCTTACTATACATTGGGTTACATGGGAGTCGGGTCGGAAGTTATTCATGACGTAGGCGTCGCAGGCCTGCATCGATTACTCGATAAATTGGAAGACTTAAAGGCTTTCGATGTATTAATTGTAGTCGCAGGATTTGAAGGAGCTTTGCCTACTGTGGTTGGAGGATTGTTACCGCAACCGATAATAGCCGTTCCAACATCGGTAGGTTACGGTACGGCGAAGAAGGGAGAAACTGCTTTGAATGCCATGTTGACCAGTTGTGCCAACGGCATTTCAGTAGTCAATATTAACAACGGATATGGTGCCGCTATGAGTGCATTTAGAATACTTAATCTACATAAATAATGAGCGCAATCTATATAGAAGCTTTTTCGGGCCTTTCAGGAAATATGTTCCTGAGTGCATTTTGTGAACTGCTCGATGATTACGAACTGCTTTTGGATCTGCCCAAAAAATTGCATCTGCCCGACGGTAAGATCGATATTCAAGAGGTCGATAAAAATGGAATCAGTTGTAAGTACGTCGAGGTCATTGATTTAAATTTGGAGAAAGATTCCTCTGTTGATCATTCCCACGGGCACGACCATTCCCATGAGCACGATGACCATTCGCACGGGCATAGTCATTCTCATGACGGCACTAGTCACCATCATCGCCATTTAACAGACATACAAAAGCTGATAGACCATGCGCACATTAGTGAGGGGGCAAAGAAAATCGCACACGAAATCTTTCTACTGATTGGGAAGGCCGAATCAAAGATTCATAATATTTCGCTTGAAACCATCCATTTTCATGAAATTAGTGGGGTGGACTCCATTATTGATATTGTCGGAAACGCGGTACTAATCGACAAACTTAAAATTTCAAAAGTGTATAGTACGCCCGTTTGTACAGGATTTGGTATGATTAAGACACAACATGGCATGTTGCCCGTACCCGCTCCTGCTACCACAGAATTGCTTCAAGGGATTCCGATTTATCCCGGTGATGAAGAGGGAGAAAAGGTGACGCCTACAGGGGCGGCAATTTTAAGATATCTTAATCCTGATTTTACGAACTCAGGCTACATACCGAAAAAAACGGCCTATGGACCAGGTAAAAAGGATTTTAATAATCCCAATGTGGTTCGGATTTCCCTGCTAGAAGAAAAAAAAGTCAAAAATGCGGAAACCTATATACAGCTTGAAACCTCAATAGATGATATGTCTCCGGAATATCTGGGAACTGACTTCCAACAGGGGTTATTGGATTCCGGTGCTGTTGATTTTGGAATATCGCAGCAGCTAATGAAAAAAGGACGTTTTGCTTTTTTGCTTAGTGTTATTCTTCCGACTGGCAATTTGAACAGTGTATCGAACTATCTATTTGACAGTACAAGCACCATTGGGTTAAGGTATTATAACATTGACCGAATAGAACTTAAAAGGCAGCAGCAGAAAAAGCAAACTGTGTTTGGAGAAATCAATTTCAAACATACTGCTACCCCAACGGGTACTGTTAAAACAAAACCCGAATATGAGGATATTAAAAATCTGGCAAAAAAAGCCAAACAGTCCGCATTTCAGGTAATCAATAAAATAAATGAAAACCCTTTAAACTAATACATATGAAAAAAGCACTTTTAATTTCATTCTTGACTTTAGGTACACAAGTTATGCAAGCCCACCCAGGCTTGGAACATCATGTCCATGATTCCTTAATTGGTGAATGGGCGTGGCTACTAATTCCTGTGATTGCGTTAATTGCGTTTGGAAGATATTGGATCAACAGGCAAACGAAGAACAGGATGGGATAGTTGGTTTGGTTAAGATCTCCATACATCGTGTACGAATGTCCGCAATTTGAATCAAGCTATTCGGA
>CBDULZ010000039.1:0-40211 GCA_965368185.1 uncultured Kriegella sp. | reverse complement strand
ATTTTGGGTGCTATTACGATGTACCGACCCCTGGAAGAAGTATAAAATCTGTTATTTGCATAATAGTAATTTTGGCCTCTGTATGTAACAACCTTGCGGTTCGGAACCGTTCTTACGGAAACAACTTTCTTTTTTGGAGTTTTGTAAACTACGCGCTTGCTCGAGACCCTATTTGGTGTATTTTTAACTACAGTCCGGGTCGTTTTGGTCGTAGTTGTACGTCTGGTTGTTTGCGCTGTAACAGAAAAAATAAATCCGACCAGCAATAAGGATAATACGAGATATGTTTTGCTATTCGTTTTCATAAGTCATAAATTTTAAATGGTTAAACTCTCATTTATACAATCCCTATTATGACTTTCTTTTTTAATCTTAGTTTAATGATTGAAGCCCCTATTTCTTATAAATTAGACGAACGGGTATTTTCTATCCATGAAAGCAGTAATTCCGTAGAAAGAAAAACGCATGTCATCGAATACGTCCAACTAGGCTAAAACTTGTTTTTACCCTGACATTGCTACATACTACTTACTGCTTAAAAAAATTTCTCTTAAAAACTGGGCACGAAAAAAGCCCATCGATTAAGATGGGCTTTGTAAAACTTAAAGTATATGTATTAGATAACTTTTACGTTCACCGCGTTTAATCCTTTGTTGCCATCTTGTAGATCGAATTCAACTTCATCGCCTTCACGAATTTCATCTACCAATCCAGAAATGTGTACAAAGTGATCTTTTTCAACGCCTTCTTCAGTGATAAATCCAAATCCTTTAGAATCATTGAAAAATTTTACTGTTCCTTTACTCATTGTAATGTAATTAAATTTATAATATATATTGAGGTGCAAAGATGGGACCATTTTTTTGACATTCATCATATTAATTCACTTATTTTCAAATTATTATAAATTCACTATTTAAGTATTCGTTTAATTTCATGTACTTTGATGCGATAGTCGTGTGGCCAGCGTTGATTACTTGTGCTATTCGCCGATAACTGTAGTTTTAGAAGCGATAAATGTAATTCGCTCCCACAGTAGTTTTGAGCATTATGGATTGGTGTATACGGCTTCTTATAAGACCGTTATGCGAACTTTTTTGTTTTTCAAACGGGAATTGTTCAGCTTGTGTACCAATTGTTTGGCAATCGATACCGGAACGGCTACAAATGCACAATCTTGTTTCAACTCAATGACACCCAATTGGTCTTTATTAAGACTACCTTGTTTAAAGAACAGGCCGGCAATATCGCCTTTTGAAATTTTATCTTTCCTTCCTCCTGAAATAAACAGCGTTTCCCAGTACCGAGGCGAGGATAGGGATTTTTGGGCTTCTTTTTTTGGGATGGCAATGGTTTCGGCTCCTTTGATAAATTCCGGCACATACTCCTTTTTCCATTGCAAAACATACGCGGTTCCTTTCGCGGCTACGCGTGCCGTTCTACCATTACGGTGTGTGAATTCTTCAACTGCCGTGGGAAGTTCATAGTGAATGATGTATTTTATTTCAGGAACGTCTATTCCCCTTGCAGCCAAATCCGTCGCAACCAATACTTTACAGGTGCCATTTCTGAATTTAATCAAAGAACGCTCCCTGTCGCGTTGCTCCATCCCTCCTGAAAAACAGGTATGCTTGACCTGGTTCTTATCCAAAAACGTGCTTACCCCTTCAATACTATCTTTAAAGTTGCAAAAGATAATACCGGGTTCATTTCCAATGTGTAGGAGTAAATCCACCAAAGTCGGCAACTTATCCTTGTCAGGTGCTATTACTGTTTTGATGACCAGTCTGGATTCCTTTTTTGAATCTAGGTAATTAATGAAGGTCGGTTTATCCAAGCGAACAAAACCAGGAATTTCAACGCCCTGTGTTGCCGATGTAAGAATGCGTTTTTCAAGATTTAGCAATTGATTTATGATGGCGCCCATTTCACTTTCAAAACCAGTTTCCAACGATTTATCGAACTCGTCGAGAACCAAAGTTTTAATGGCAACTTTTGAAAACCGATCACTGTTAAAATGGTCGGCAATTCTACCGGGCGTACCTATTAAAATAGCAGGTGTGTGTTTTAACTCGATCTTATCTTTGGAAATAGGTCTGCCACCATATACGGCATTGACCTTAAAACCCGAACCCATATCGCGCACCACCTGTTCGATCTGTATGGCCAATTCCCGTGAAGGAACAAGAATCAAAGCCTGTACTTCTAAGCATTCTGGATCTAATGTCTCGATAAGGGGTAATAAAAAGGCCAAAGTTTTGCCCGTGCCCGTTGGAGAAAGTAGCACAGTGTTCGCATTTTTTTCGATTACCCTGAGCGCCTCTTCCTGCATTGGGTTCAATGCGGAAATTTTTAATTTATCCAAAATATCCTGTTGTGTTCGAATGCTGTTCGCCATGGATTATTTCTTTTGAAGACCTTCAGTTTTTGGACTTGGCGGAGTGCATTGCGTCACATGGTCGGCCAATACCTTTTCTATCAATTCTTCCTTCGTCAAATGATGAAAAATGGTTTTTATTTTGTCCTTGGTCTCACCGGAAACATTGCGGTTGGATTTGGTCTTGAATATTTTCTTGGCCCAAAGTACCAGATTGGTTTCTTCCCTGTTTTCGGCATTTTGTTTTTTTAATTCCTTGAATACCAGACCCAGTTCTTTTTCAAACTCAGGAATATCCTGAATTTCCTCTTCTTGTATGATACTTACCGAAAGTCCCGTCCTCCCTGCCCTAGCCGTCCGGCCACTTCGGTGCACATAGGCTTCGTAGGTATCCGGTAGATGGTAATTGACCACATAGGAGATTTCCTTTACATCAATACCGCGTGCAGCCAAATCGGTTGCTATAAGAATATCAATATACCCTTCCCTGAACTGACCCATAATCCGGTCACGGATACCTTGTGTCAAACTCCCATGAATAGACCCGGAAGAAAATTTGTTGATGGCCAATTTCTTTGCTAATTTATTGACGGCCGCTTTGGTCTTACAGAAAATAATGCCACGTTCTCCTTCTTTGGAATTTAGAAAATGTAGCAAAACTTCCAACTTTTCAATAGGCGCAACAACAATATATTTATGGTCGATGCCTTGATGCCCCATTTGAGCCATATCCGCTTCTAAATGCACCACATGTTTTGACATATAGTTCTGCACCAATTGTTTTACAGTTCCTGGCATGGTCGCGGTAAACAGAAGTGTTCTTCGTGATTTGGGCATTTCAGCGCCTAGTGCATCCAAGTCCGCTTTTAAGGCGGTCACCATTTCATCAGCTTCATCCAAAACCAAGTATTTTAACTTTTTGATGCTGACTGCCTTGCGCTGAATCAAATCTATCAACCGTCCTGGCGTTGCCACAATAATATGGGTGGCTTCCTTTAAACGCTCTATCTGAGGTTTTATAGGAATACCGCCACAAACGGAAGCAATTGAAATAGCAGGACTGTGCGTAGCAAAAGAATCTAGATTCTTATAAATCTGTTGGCCTAATTCACGTGTGGGAGATAATATTACTGCTTGTACTTCAGAATTCTTCGGGTCGATCATCTGTAACAAGGGCAATCCGAAAGCCGCAGTTTTACCGGTTCCCGTTTTTGCCAAGGCCACTATATCCTCCTTTTGATTTAAAAGTATAGGAATGGTTTTCTTTTGAATATCCGTTGGGACGGCAATCCGTAAATCGACTAAGCTTTGAAGTATTTGTTCGTTGATTCCTAAAGCGGAAAATTGTTTCGACATAAAATAGATTTAAGCAAAGATAGGCACAGGAAGTGCGTGATTCGTGTAAAGTGATGTACTTATTCCTTTAAAAAGGACATCGAATAAGACGGCCTCGGAGCGTAACAGGTTGATATCCGATGTTTATGCTTCTTGTAGCGTACGTTTTGACTTTCTGTAAATGTAGTTCGGATAGATGCTACGTTTTGCGAATCGATTCAATTTATTAGAATTAATCATCTTCACATATATCGATTTTGTGACCCCAAAGTACTCGTACGTTGTTCCGTCTAAAAAGGTAATTTCCAGCACCAATCCTTTATGTACGTAATCTGCTATTCCTGAATTGGTTATGGTATCGGTATAGGTGTCTAGGTTTGCTGCTATCGTTTCCGGAGCGATGCTCACCAAAAAATGGTAGCCATCAATGATAGCACGGCTATTTACTTCGGCCTCTTCACGTTTGGCGTCGCCCTCTTGAAATTTATCAGGGTGCCATTCTTTTACCAAAGTACGGTACGTTCTCTTGAGTGTTTTAAGGTCAATCTCCTTTTCAACACCAAATAACTTCTTATATTGACTTATGCGTTTCATAGCCCCATTTTTTTGAAGCGGCGAAGCTACGTCTTTATTTTGAACCACTTAGCGGAAATGCTGCGTTTTTATTTTTGTTGAAATTGGTTTTCGATGATTTGGTTATTCAGAAAACTAAACACCTTTCTTGTCTAATTCATGAACGCATTATTTTCTACCTAACATTCGGAGCATTTTCGTATGATCCCAAATGGCATGGACAAGTGATTTTTTAACATGGTATGGCATGCCATATTCCTGCGCCGTTTTCGAGACGATCTTTGTTAGATTTTTGTAATGTACGTGGCAAACGTCTGGCAATACATGATGTTCTACCTGGTAATTAAGACCACCTATTAGCCAAAATAAAATAGAACTGTTAGGAGAGAAATTACTGGTTGTAGCGAATTGATGCCCATACCAATCGTCTTGCATTATGCCCTTATTATTTGGAAGGGGAAATTCATTGACGGGCATAATATGTGCTACCTGAAAAACAATGCTCACCAACATTCCTGTAACAAAATGCATGGATAGAAATGCCAATAGAATAACCCACCATGAAAATGGCAGCATTATCATAGGAAGCAATAACGCATAAGAATAATACAACAGCTTCCAAGCGGCCATGCTAATAAGTGTTTTTTCAAACTCGTGCTTTTTGTCTAAGAAACCCATATCCCTATAGCGTTTCAAACGCACAAAATCTTTGGTTGTAATCCAAGACAGTGTAGATATACCATAAAAAAACCATATATAAATGTGTTGAAATTGGTGTATCCAATAGTGTTTGGCATGCGGGGAGAACCTCAGGAAAAATGGGGCATTTAAATCGTCGTCGGCAGCGTCAATATTGGTATAGGTATGATGCAGCACATTGTGCTGTATTCTCCAAATTGTTGCATTTGCCCCAATAAGATTGAAAGTGTAGCCTAAAAGGGTATTGATTTTCTTGTTTTTGGAATACGAGCCATGAATCGCATCATGCATTACGCCCATTCCTATGCCCGCCATTCCCAATCCACTTAGTATGTACAGTAAAAAAAGAACGGGAACAGTTGTCACTATGCCTGAAGAAAGTAGTACTAATGGCATAAAGAATAAGGCCAACATAATTACAGTTTTAACGACCATAGTCGAATTGGCATTTCGACTTTTATTAGTAGTTTTAAAATAGGTATTTACCCTTTTTCTTAACGTTTTTGAAAAAGTGGAATTTATTTTTCTTGAAAATTTTGGATTATCGATGCTATTATTTTTAATTAATTTTTGCTACTGCACAACCAGCGTATCATTTCAATGAAAAGAATTGTTTTTTAATTCTTAACCTAGAAAAATATTACACTGAGGAGTTGTAACAGTCATAGGGACTGAAACATGTCAATTAAAAAATGAGAAAGCAAAAGATTGTTTAAAATTGCTAGAAATTAAAAAAAGAAGAGCCGCCTAGATAATTAACCTTGTAAAGGTAGGCTAAAATAAGGTTGATTTAAAAAAACCATGTTAAATATTTGATAATCAATTCTATATATTGTTTTAAAAACATTATTTGCCCTCCCTATTATAAAATACTGGCTCGAAAATAGCAGTTTGTCTTTCGGAGCGGATTCTTATGAAAGTTCTCTAAAATGAAAAGGAAAATGCCAAGGGATTTTTAAATGACTTTATTACCTTACTAATCGTAGAGTCAGTCTCTGGACCGATGTACAAGATGATCCTGTTATCGCTATGGGCCCTGAAACATGCGACCCATATGGTGTTGCTGTGAATCAAATCGTAAAACACAAAGGATGGTATTCTGCCTACTACCCATGCGCGACAAAGTGGAAGTCCAATTGCCCAAAACAACCTGGACCAAGTAATATGCTGGCAATCCTTTTAATTTAATGCCATGCAGAGGAAATCGAAAAATTATGATTTCAGTTTTATTAGTGGCGATTTAATACAAACCTATCATTAATACGCAAAAAAAACCATCACAATACAGCAATGGCTTTTCTTTTCTAAATCATAGTATGTTTCTTATTCAGGCATTACAACCGTATCAAGAGCATGAATTACGCCGTTCGAGGCTTGAACATCAGCAATTACTACTGTAGACATACCACCTTTGGCATCCGTTAAAATTACATTGTCCCCTTTAAGACTTAAATCAATAGTACCACCTTGAAGGGTCGATACGGTAAATTTTCCATTATTCGCATTAATAGCGTCTATGACGGCTGCGGCTTCGAATTTTCCCGATACCACATGGTATGTCAAAATTTTGGTCAAGGCATCCTTATTCTCTGGCAATAATAAACTTTCTACCGTTCCATCGGGTAATTTTTCAAAAGCATCATTAGTTGGTGCAAATACCGTAAAGGGTCCATCGCCGCCTAATGTCTCTACAAGGCTAGCTGCTTTTACTGCAGCGACTAACGTTGAAAAGTTATCATTACCTGCCGCAACCTCCACAATATTCGATGATTCTAGTTCAGCGATCGTAGATTGAATTGTTTCCGGAGTTTGTTCACCTTTGGTTTCTTTTTTGTTTTGGCCAAAGGACATAAATAATAATCCGGCTACGGCCAAAATGCCAATTGTTTTAAATGTTCTCATAATTTTTAAATTTTAATTTATGGTATAAAGATAGCTATAATTTTATTTTGTTTAATGTTATTAACAAAACATTAAACAAAATAATTATACAAGAACATCTAGGGCTGATTTCTTTTGTAGAAGGTTTGATTTACAACAACTCTAATCACTATAATGTTAAGGTTATACTCAGTTAGAAACGTACATAAAACCATTGCTCCTTATTCTAAATTTCATGAATGTCTTGAACAGTTCAACTTTTTTTCGGAATTGTCATTTGTATTGTTTTTGGGTAGCATGTTTTGTCTCCAATCAAATCAAAATGGGTTTTAACGGATATGGACTATCCAAGTTTAGAACAGTTATTGGGGATTACAGTTATTCGGCGCTTTGACTTCGGCATGGACTATTTCTATAATCCGATGATTCAGTTTTAGCACTGTAGGCTCTTCTATCTATATGTTATGACGTTAGGATTGTGTATAAGAATTGAGGATAATCCCTTTCAATCGGCCACAAATCTCTTTAGGCCCTTATATATAGTGATTTTGCTGCTGACGCGTTCAGATGTACCTCAATTTAAAGCGGAAAAGCAATATATAGGCACATACATAACAACAAAAATGCTGGTAGGGACTTTTTTATGGGATCGCTTATTTTGACGTGCATTATAATAGACCCTATTAATAATACCGAAAGACCCAAAGCTGAAATCTGTCTAAGTTCTGGATACCAAATGGCAGCTAAAAGGCCAAGGGACAATATTACTTTTAAAGTACCCACAAGATAGCACATCCATACTGGAAGGCCATAAACCTTAAATTCTTCGATAAGGGTGGTGGCATTGCCTCCCCGCCATTGTGTAGGCTTATCATTTTGTATAAGCCACACATTAAGTATACTGAAAGCAACAATACATTGTAAGGCTATGGTAACGTAATTCATGTTTTTTGGTTTTAAATTCTACATTGTTTTTTATGTTATTCCAGATAGATTTTTGAAATTTCAAGTGAAAAGTTCTCTTTCCGCTTATTTCCGATAAATAAGGCTATCTCTTCCATAACCGCTCCCGAATAATTAGGTTTGTCTAGTATATTTCCTCTAAAACTTGGGTAAAAGCTATCAAAGGATAACCTAATCGTCTCCCAACTTCCAGTTGTCTTAAAACTTTTGATATAGGAATAGCGGTCGCTAGCATCACTTTTTATCCGAAATTGATAGGTTTTTCCATCTCCTTTTACCCTTAAAATGACCTGGTCAAATTTAGAAACCTCTTTTTTATTGAATTGATGGCGAACCGATGAAAACCCACCGTTGTTTTCAGTGGTTACGTATCCTTTATATAGCATGTTTCCCGCATCGTTAAGAGTTACTGTGCCTTCTGACAATCCGCCCATTACTCCATCATTTATAGCGTACCAGTTCAAGGTGTGATTTGTATACTTGCAATCGAAAATAGTAGATGTATCATTTTGGATCATAACACTCAAAATTATTAGAAACGCTCCCAGCTTCATTTTTGTTTAATTATATTAATATAAAATTAAACAAAATTGTTAAACTCTTGACCAATCCTTAAAAATTTAACTGTTATTTATGCTATATTGACAGTCTATATGATTGATTAAAAATGCTTTACTTAGCATTACTCTATTGTTTTATATACGACTCAAACCGTTGCACATAATCACAACGCCTATAAGTAGTGCGATCTTTTCATCAAATTTGTCACATGAAGAAAAACATCTGGTCAGAGCAATTATACGATTACCTAAACAATGAAGAAGATGCACGAGCCTGTAATGACATAGACGAAAATGCCTGTCGGGATACGCCTAAAAATTACTTTTTACTCATGCTCAGTAATACGTTGACCAAGTTGGGCGATACATTGAGCAATCCAAAGACGGTGTTGACTTGGGTAATGAGTTATGTAAATGCCCCCGTATACTTGATCAGTTTTATCGTTCCCATACGCGAATCAGGTTCGATGTTACCGCAAATAGTCATTGCGGGTTATATCAGAACCAAAGAAAGACGCAAATGGGTCTATGTTTTAGGTAGCATATTTCAGTTTTTTAGCATTATGGCCATTGGCTTGGTTCCACTTTTAACTTCGGGCGTTACTGCAGGTTGGCTAATCATCATGTTTTTGATTCTTTTTAGTTTATCGCGTGGGTTGTGCTCTGTTGCTTCGAAAGACGTTTTGGGAAAAACTATTCCGAAGAAGAGAAGGGGAAAATTAAAAGGCTATACTGTTGCCGTTTCCGGGGTTCTGGTGCTGGCAGCGGGTCTTTTCCTGATGTACCAATCTAAAAATGGGGCCGATGTCATCTTTTACAGCTATACTATTTTCTTTGCGAGTAGTATGTGGCTGTTATCAGCGATCATATATGCTTTTATAAAGGAATTTCCCGGGGAAACTTCCGGTGGTAAAAGCGGATGGAAAGAAGCTAAAGAGCGCATTTCAATTGTTAAGACGGACCCTAATTTCAGAAATTTTGTCATCGCCAGATCACTACTGCTTTGTTCTGCGCTAACCGCCCCGTTTTATGTTTTGCTGGCGCAAACCTACTTGGGCAAAGACGGATATCTATTAGGTTTGTTTATTTTGGTAAATGGTCTGGCCTCTATTGTTAGTGCGCCCACATGGGGTAGAATGGCTGATGTATCGAGTAAAAAAGTGATGTTTATAGGTGCGGTAATTGCCGCTACCCTCGGAATAGTTATCGTTGTATTGATAGTATTTTTGCCGACCCTTAGAAACGTATTTTGGTTGTATCCTACGGCTTTTTTTATATTGGGTATTGCGCACAGTGGGGTACGGTTGGGCCGAAAGACGTATATCGTAGATATGGCAGGAGGAAATAAGCGAACGGATTATGTTTCTGTCAGCAATACCATCATCGGCTTTATTCTTTTGGTTACGGGGGGCCTAAGTGCCGCGGTATCCATTATTTCAACCGAGGGTGTCATTCTGATCCTTTCCCTACTCGGACTATGGGGCGCGTATAGAAGTTACCGGCTGCCGAATGTGGAATAACAATTCGTTTCTGTTTTATCTTCATGAAAAAAATCCAGCTATTCCTAAAAAACAGCTGGATTTTAACTAGGGGAACTTTAATTGCGAACCAAGCCATGGGTTCAAATCAAAAACTAGTTGTTTAGATAATTACCTACTGCCGTAGCACGCTCGGAAACATGATTGTTTAACTGACCAATGGCAGCTTGAAAGTCAGCACTTGAATTTAAAAAGGTATAACCGGAAATTTCAGTTGTGGCATACGGTTCTACCAATGCGGCATACGTAGCATATTTTGCTTGTATGGTATTTACATTAAAGGCATTATCTATTACCTCTTGCACATAGGCGTCATACTGTGCCCTATAGGTTGCATCTTCATATAAATAACCGATCAATGGCCATTCCGAATCATTCAAGTCGGAGAAATCCAAGGCCAGAGCCCCCTGCATGTTGCCTAGCTGTAGCGCTTCGTTGTTATCCCATGGAATCCATGACAACTTTTCAGTATCGGGGTTGTTGTACAGGTAATAATTGTGGGTCATTCTCCCATACGTGTCCCAATTTTGAATGACCGTGTTTACCGCCAAATATTTTAAAAAGGTATCGGTGTCAAAAACGGACTCTAAATTGGTACGCCATGTTTCAGGATCCGTCGTTCTATTATCAGCATGTAAGGCTATAAATACACTTTGAATATCGCTGAAATCAGCTTCATCTTCATTGGTTTTCTTTACGAATACATCTTCTGAAAAGGTACCTGCCGCAAAACTGGCCCCGGTACCATCGGGCTTGTATAAATTACCATCATTATCGTTAAATTGAGTGTCGATAACCGTGTCGTCTACTTCTTCAACCATTGTGTATACGCCAAAGTAAACAGGTCCATCGCCATGGTCGACATAAACGGTGTAAAATGCGGTATGCGAATTGGCCACGCCTGCATCCCTAAAAACATCGGCTGCAACTTTTTCGCGTAGCATAGATCTATCATTATAGTTATTTTTTAAACTCAGTTTTTTAAAGCCGTAAAAACGTTGATTGTCTATTTGTGGATATTCATCTTCAAATTCATCAAAATCCAATTTAAAGGAGAGCTTAAGAATACCCCCCGACCAACTGGATTGCAAACTAGAGTTGCCTTTAAAGCGAACGCCCACGCGATACCATTCGTTATCTTCGTACAGTACTTCTGCGGGGACAAAAATCGGATCTTCATCTACTTCGGTCAATCCACCGCCGCCAGGGCCACCTCCACCGGGACCTCCTCCACTACCCCCAAAGGCACCATAGAGGTCGGTCATATCGTCTAACATACGTTGCCAGCGATCTTCGGTAATCACTATGTCGATGCGCTTAACGGCTTCATCTTCGAAAACTTCGTCGAAAGCTGGGTCTCCCGATTTGCTATGGGTTTCATCGGTCCAGTCAGTGGCTTCAAAATCGGTATCGTCATACAATTCAATATAGTCTTCGTCTGTTTCGTCCACCAGCGCTTCGGTGGTATTTGCATTCTCATCGAGTGTGTCTATGGCATCATCGGAGCAGGAAATTAGAAATGTGAAGTGCATTGCCAATACCAGCAATGGGCTAACTTTTTTCATTGTAAAATGTATTTATAGATTCTTAGTAACACAAAGATGGGTATAAGAAACCCATCGATTTTAAGGAATCAGTGAACGGCAAATTCTTTTCAGTGAATAGGCAGTAATTGCCAGTAGGTAAAAAAGGAAAGTCATGCTTAAAGAGACAAGATTCTATAAGTTTAATCTTGGCGAAGGCTCTTTTTGTTTGGTTAATTATATGGAGGTCGAACTTATTGAAAATCAGTTAAAGCAAATCGATACCGAATACCAACTCTTTAATAGCAAATCAAACCTGTCACGAGTTATTGGTAGTTTGAATTAAGCAGAGTCTCTAAATTATATTTGAAACTTCCTTCCTTTTCCTTTTAGCAAAGGCTTACAATTCATTTTTTCAACCAGTACGATATACAACTACTGGGATAATTCTTAAATTCTATATATATTCACTTTATCAACATTAATTATTTAGAGAACTGATGCTGCTTTCCGCTGCCCTTGTTGTTGCCAAGATGATAATCTTCATTACTATAATCAATGTCTGGCTTATTCGCGTTAACAAACCCACCCCTTGGCGGGGAGGTGAAGCAAAATCGATGAAAGAGGAATTTGAAACCTATGGGCTTTCAACAACTATAATGTATATTGTGGGAACCATTAAGGTTATTCTAGCCCTTGTGTTGCTTAGCTCTATTTGGCTTACAGCCCTAAGCACTATTGCTGCAGGTGCCATGGGAATCTTTATGTTGGGCGCTATTGCCATGCATTTTAAGATCGCAGACCCCAAAATAAGGTCTTTTCCAGCCTTGATTTTACTTTTATTGTCCATCGGAATTGTAGTAGGTGAAGTATTCCTAGAAGGTTTTTAAAATGTGGCTTTTGAGGTTTCAATGAGAACGGCAACCCCACGTAGGTGATTCCCGTTGTAAATGCTATAATTTAGCGACTCGGTTAACCGCTCTTTAAAAGCATTTCGGTAACCGCTATAATTTCGTCAATTTTTGAACCGTTATATGCGTCAGGATGTGCTTCTGCAAAGTCACCCCTTTCGGTTCCTTTATCATTATCGAAATAGGCACCGCTAACCCTCTCAAATACCTCGGAAACGGCCAAATCGTAAAGAAGATCAGCACCTTTGTCTGCAGGCGACCAAAATTGTCCGTAAGCTTCATTAGCCATTTTAGTATTTAGTAGAGAGCCAGGATTTACCGCTACCACAGTAATTGATGGTTCTTGTTCTGCCAAATAAAAACTCCACATCGTTAATGCCAGTTTACTTTGTGCGTAAGCTTCATTGGCACCTAACCCTGTTTTACCCTCTAATGCCTGTATGTTTATGGTTGATTGTGCTGCGGAGCTTAAATTTACAATTCTTGGTGCTTCCGATGTTTTTATATTAGATAATAGACCGTTGGTTAACACATAAGGTGCAAAATAGTTCACCATAAATCTAATATCCGTACTATCGGTTTTACTATTTGTTGTTAAGATGCCTGCATTGTTTACCAACACATCTATTTTTGGCATCTTTTCAGCAACTTCCTTAACCATTTTTTTAACCGCTTTCCTGTTTGAAAAATCAGCTAAAAAACCAATTATATTTTCATTATTGGATTGCCCCTTAATTTCTTTTAGAGTAGCTGCCAATTTTGTTTCACTTCTACCGTGAATGGCAACAAAGTGCCTTTCTTTAGCCAAACGCAAGGCAAGTAATTTCCCTATACCGTCTGTGCTTCCCGTTATTAATATATGTTTCATTGTATTTTTTTATGTTGATGAAACCTGGCAATACAGATATTGCCAGGTTTTCAATATTGTTCAATGTCTAAAATAGTAAACCGTTCATTAGTTACTATGCGAATTTCGTTATAAGCTACTTCTACTCTATTTAAAACGGTGCAATGGTATCTTTAGGACCATCGGGCAAACTCCAACGCTGGCGAGCAGTGATGTTTTCAGTAGCAACAACTGTAGATGCCGAGTTATTGGCGCCACCATAACTGCTTGTACTACCGCGTGGTATTTGCATACGGTCTCCGTATAACCATACTACCAAGTTACTGCGTTGCCCGCTTGTAATCGGGTGTGTTGCATGCGGTACATTACCGCTGTGAATTATGGCTTTACCAGGCTCAAAGGTAGTTTGTACCGTTTTCCCTGAAGCTTTATCATAGAAATCTACCTCTGATCCTGTAAACTTTTCTTCAGGTAAGTTAATGTTGATATTCAAGGTAGCTGCAGAAGCATCGGTATGTGCATGTAAATCCTTGTCCTTGTCTGGATTGTACTGGATTGAGAAACCAAAGGTTTGATTGTCATAGCCATAAGTCCCTAATAACAAACGTGCAATCGGGCGCATATAACGGTCCATTATATCGTTGTAAAATGCCTGGAAATTAGGTGCTGCCAAATGTCCTTCTGAGCGTGGATCTAACATCATTCCATAACGGTTTAATTGAATACCATAGGGCGCACGTTTTGGAACTTGTGAATTGGCCACAGCTTCTAAATAGGTGCGAAATTCTGCTAAGCGATCAAGATCAAAAAACTGTGCAACATAAACACCAGGAATAATTTCTTCCCATAAATCAGCCACGGCATTTTCTTTTTCTGGGTTTTCCCATACTTCGTTAATAGCTTTTCGCAAGCGTGGAGCAAGCAGCGTTTCATCAGGGATGAGTAAACTATCCTTGTTTTCAATTTCCCATTCTGCCCAAGCATCTTCAAGTAATTTTCGGTTAGTATTCCAAAAATGAGATACGGAAGTTTCACGTTTTAAAGAAGCTTCACGAGATGGTAACGTAAGCGCACGTGCTTCTGCAAGTGCATTTGTATGTTCTATTGTTTTCATAATATTTATGTTTTTAATTATAGCTACTGCTATTGTATTTTTTATTTATAGCAAAATTAAGCACGAACACCTGTTTGCCTTTGGTAGTAAAAATGGTAGTTTTAGTAAAAATTAAGGTTTTGAGATTTTTACAATGAAAAATGCCCCTAAAAAGAGGCATTTAACACTATTAATCAACCATAAGGATACATTTCAAATCCTTATTTCTTTTAGTTTTCTACCACTATTTTACCAATGGCTTTTCCGCTTTGTAAATGTGCGTAAGCATCACCCACTTGCTCTAATGAAAATTGATTTTCATCTATTATTGGAGTTAAGTATCCTTCGTTTGAAATTTCGGCTAAACGCTCTAAAATCTTGCCGTGAGCCTTTCTTTTAAAATTGTGCAACATGGGTATTAACATAAATACCACGTGTAATGATGCGCCTTTAAAGTGTAACGGTGTTAAATCTAACTCACATAAAGAAACCGTAGTAGAAATTTGTCCGTTTAAGGCAACCGCTTCAATAGAATTGTTAAGGTTTGCACCACCAACCGTATCAAAAACTACATCAAAACCACCATCGGTATATTTAGCAGTATAATCGGCTACTTTTTCGGTTTTAAAATCGATAAACGTGGCGCCAAATTTCTCTACAATGGCCTTTTGGTTGTCGCCTGTACCTGTTGCAAAAACGTCTGCACCAAAGTATTTAGCCAATTGTACCGCTAAGTGACCAACACCACCGGAACCACCGTGTACCAATACTTTCTGACCTTCTTTTACCCCTGCTCTAGTTAAGCCTTCGTAAGCTGTAATTGCCACTAATGGTAAGGCCGCGGTTTCGCGCATTGTTAACCCTTTTGGTTTGTGAGCTACCAAATTGCCGTCTGCAACAATATATTCTGTTAATGTACCAGGTAAATTTGCTAATCCACCAGCACAACCGTACACTTCATCGCCTACGTTAAAACCCTCTATACCCTCGCCAACCGATTCTACAGTTCCTGAGAAATCCATTCCCAATAACGCTGGTGCAGCTGGAGACAACGGTAAATCGGTTCCCATATTCTTAATCATAGTGTCAATAGTATTTACACTAGATGCCGCTATTTTTACCAATACGTGATTTGCTTTTACTGCTGGTTTTTCAATTTCAGTTGCCGTAAATGTTGCATTTTCTCCGTAACTGTTCAATAACATTGCTTTCATATCTAATCTTCTTTTTTATTTATAATTCCTGTTTTTTTTAATTTACTTCTTGAATATCCATCACCATTTGCTCCCAATTCTTTTGGTTATTATGGTCAAACTGAGCACCATTTTCATCTGCATAGGTGAATCTCTTTATTGCAGGGGTTTTGCTTGTAGCCTGAAACAACTGATAAGCTTCTTCTTTTAAAGCCTCTTTAATTGGCAAGTCTATAGATGCGTATACCGCACGCTTGCTAGCTGCAATAGAATCTGCCGGGAATTTAGAAATGCGTTCAGCCAAGGCATCAACATAAGGTCCTATTTCATCTGCATCCAATGCTTTGTTAATAGTTCCGAATTTTTCAGCTTCGTCCGCATCCCAATCTTTGGCACCTAAAATAATTTCCAGTGCTTTACCTAAACCGGTTTGTCTTGCCATACGCGATGCTCCACCACCACAAGGTAAAATGCCCATACCTACTTCCATTTGCATAAATTTGGCTTTTCCTCTTGCGGCAAAACGCATATCTAATGCCAAAGCCATTTCGTGTCCGCCACCTCGTGCAAAACCTTCAATTTTAGCGATAGTTGCTTGTGGTACATTGCTTAATCTTTCTAAAACAGACTGTAAGTCTAATAACTGTATTTCGTTTCTTAGTACGGCTTCTGTAGACATATCTCTAAGCAAGTTGGTATCATAATGACACACCCAATATCCTGGATTTGAAGATTCAAAAACGACTACTTTTACGCTTCTATCGCGCTCTAATCGCAAACAAAGACTGCTTAAATCTGCTAGCATTTCTTGTCCTTGTACGTTTACAGGACCAAAGTTTATAGTCACTGTTAAAATTCCTCCTTTTTGTATCGCTGTAAAAGTTTGAAAATTCTTGTAGCCCATAATCTTGAGTTTTTGGTTATTTATTGTGCTGTTATAATTACAAGACAAAGTTACCTAGGCACTCAAGCTTTGGATAAGTAAAAAAAGAAGTGGTTTTGGTAAAAAAACAGGTAAATGGTAGTTTTTTAGGAAATACTTGCCTTATACGCACCAATTGTCATCCCTTTGTAGCTTTGAAAGGTTTTGTTAAGATGACTGGAATCTGTGAAACCAAGTTCCATTGCAATTTCAGAAAACTGCAAATCGGTATATTTTAGTCTGGTTTCTACGAGTTTTAATTTGTAGTTAAGTATGTATTTTTTTAAAGGAACATCGGTGTGCTTTTTAAAATACTCACTTATATAATTGTCGGCCATATGAAACTCTTCTGCCAAGGTTTTAGTAGTCAACAATTCTGTATTGTAAATATTAGCGTGAATAAAGTTAAGGATTTGCTGAATTTTAGAAGACTCAACAATTTTTGTAGTCATATCAGCATTTAAAAACTGAATGTTGCGTGCAATCAAATGAAGAATTACTGAAAGTGAATTTTGAATGATAAACAGGTCGTACGATTTCTTTTTATCGTTTTCTGCCACCACCATTTTTATTAATGAAATAAGGTGAATTTTATCGGATTCGGTTTCAAAACGCATTTCACGCAGTTGATGACTTTCACTATTTAGAATACCTTCAATTTTACGGAACCAATCGTTTACCGGAAGATTCGCATTTTGCGGTGCATCTCCCCTAAAAAAACTTTTTAAAAACTTAATGGCAATTGTTGTGGTGGCAGACTCCGGATTTACAATGTAAATATCGTCTGGGACAAAAACAAAAAGGCTGTTAGCAGCATAGTGTACGGTTTTGCCATTAATTTTTATAGTACCGGTACCTTTTTCAAAATATACAATTTCAAAAAACCGAATGGTTGTATACTTACAAAACTCAAAAAATGTTTGGTCTTTGTATTCTTGAATTACAATATTTTCAATAATGGTACGTGGCATTCTTTGGTGGTTTTTTATTTATTATATAAAAAAGTCGCCCTAGAGCGACTTTTTCAATGGGGAACAGCCTTTCAGTAAGATATTAAAAAAACAGCCTTTAAGCAGTTAAGCTTTTATTAATTATTCTAATCTTTTGTAACTCTAAGTTTTCCGTTACTTCTTATATAAATCACTGTTTCTTTAGCTGCAGAAATGCTTGACGCAACATTTTCTTCAACACCAAAATAAGAACCAGGTTCTAGTATGTTTTTAGCATCTTTTTTAGCAAACTGATGCGTTAAGCTACCAGAAATAACTACTGCCCTAAAGTTTGGGCTCAAATTTTTAATTTTTCCATTAAAACCAGCAGGTAATTTTAAAAGTGTTGCACGTAATTCATTTTTATCGTGGCTTCCCCATAAAAAGGCAGTTTTTACAGTACTATTATCAGCAACCCATTTAATATCATTGGCGTTTAACCAAACCAAGTTTGTTTTTTCAACATTTACTGGTCTTTCGCCATTATCAAAAGCTTCGGAAGTAGGTTTTACTAAATACGGACCTTCTTGAATATCTAAAAATGCTAAATTATCTTCACCATCTGCAGCTGTAATATGTGCTTCGCCTGCTGGCTGTTGCCAATAAGAACCTGCCGGAAGCCATTGTTTTTCGGCATTTTCATCATCATTATGCAACAAACCTTTTATTACAACACCTCTATAGGTAATGTTGTGAATATGCGGTGGCGATGAAAACCCTTTTTTGAATTTTACCAAAAACCCTGCCGGTTCGTTTTTGGTACGATCTCCCCAAAGTCTGCCTGCAGCCGGACTTTTATCGCCTCGTAACGGATTTAACCAACCCCATTCTACTTGGTCAGCAGTTACTACTTCGTTTATAGATTTTGTATGGTCTGTTATTGGTGTTTGTGCACTAGCGTTAACTACAGTCAATAGTGCAAATGCAACAAGTACATTTTTTTTCATTTGATATTGTAATTATTTTTTGTGTTGCTTCTATTAGTCATTCTTCTTGAATGATTCGTAAACTTTTTCGATAAATTTGGTCTTCGACCAATTCTCTTTGTAAGTGGCAAGATTATAACAGAGGTATAAAAAAAACCCGCCTCTCAGAATTTACATCTTAAAATGGAGGCGAATCGAGATATATACAAGTTCTAAAATAGAAGCACGGTCTTACCGATACTTTTACCGGATTCTTGCAGTCTATGTGCTTCTTTTAAATTTTCAACCGTAAATCCGTTTAAGGTGGTCGATAAAGTTGATTTTAGGCTGCCATCATCCAATAATTTGGATACATGGTTTAGAATCTCATGTTGTCTCTCTATATCTTCAGTATTGAACATAGAGCGGGTGTACATCAATTCCCATGAAAAGGTAACGCTCTTCGCTTTTAATAGGTCTAAATTCAGTGGTTTGCTGCTTCCTGTAATGGAAACAATGTGTCCTTGTGGTTTAATGATTTCCGTAGCGGTTTCCCAATAACTCTCTAAATCAACAAAATCAAGAATATAGTTGACTTGGCTGTGGCCGATTTTTTCCAAATCTTCCTTGAGACTATGGTGGTTAACTACAAAATCGGCGCCCATATCTTTACACCATTGAATAGAATCTTCCCGTGACGCTGTTGCGATGACAGTAAGGTTTCCCAATTTTTTTGCTAATTGAATGGCTATGGAACCGACACCTCCCGCTCCGGCCAATACCAATACAGATTTGCCCTTATCTGTTTCAGGATTGATCCTGATTCTGTCAAATAAAGCTTCGTAAGCTGTTAAACTCGTCAAGGGCATGGCTGCAGCTTCGGCAATACTCAAGTTTTTAGGCTTTTTACCGACAATACGCTCGTCTACCAATTGAAATTCGGCATTACTACCACTTCGGGTAATATCCCCAGCGTAATAAACTTCATCGCCAACCTTAAATTTAGAGGTCTTCTCTCCTACGGCGTCCACAATGCCCGCTGCATCCCAACCTATCACTTTTGGTGCTTTCAATTCCTCATCTTTGGCCGCGTTTTGTCTGACCTTAAAATCCACTGGATTTACGGAGTTTGCCAGCACCTTTACTAGTATGTCGAATCCCGATGGAGAAGGTTTTTCCATCTCAAATGCGATAAAACTATCCGCTACGGTAATTGGTAATGATTTTTTGAATCCTATTGCTTTCATTTTCTAT
Source organism: uncultured Kriegella sp. (assembly GCA_965368185.1). GTDB lineage: Bacteria > Bacteroidota > Bacteroidia > Flavobacteriales > Flavobacteriaceae > Kriegella. The sequence continues at coordinate 20,648 of CBDULZ010000039.1, read as the reverse complement.
ATTTTAATGTCCGATTTTTCGAAGATGTTTTCCATCCTAAATACATTGCAAAGGTAGGAGGTGTTTATTGAGCATTTTTGGTATAAAAATGGGGTATTATTGTATTTTTAAAGGTTTTTATCGAATAGATTGTGTTTGTTTAATGGATATAATATAGTTTTATAGCAAAAATAGATTTAAATGCAAATATTGGAAGCATATAAACCTTTTGAAATACAAGAGTTGGATTTGACTGAATGGACACCCCGACCCGTCAAAAACAATTTTTTTGAACTGGTTTTGGTCAAGGAAGGAGCGGGAACCCAATGTATCAATTATAATGAATACCCCTTTAATAATGGAAGCGTGTTTTTGCTGCCGCCATTGAAATGCCATTCTTTTACCTTGGAAAAACCAACGCGATTTGTGTTTTTGAAATTTACGGATTCATTTTTTAAAAATGCCGACCGGCTTTCAGTCGATAGTAGTGAATGGTTTAAGGAAGCTTCGTATATACTCTCAAATTACAATCAACTACCCGGAGATATTATCAAAAGTGACCTAGACAGGCAGCATCTAGCCGGGCTTCTTGCCATAATATTGCAAGAGTCACGTAATTATGGCGAAGAATCCATTACCCTAATTAAAAGCTTAATGAAAAGTATTTTAGAAATACTGATCAGAAATATAAAAAAGGGTAGCTTTTATGAAGTTCCAAAAAATAATGCGGATGAACGGATTACCAGAATGCTGACCTATATCAACGAACATATCGATACCCCCGATAATTTAAAGGTCGATCACTTGGCCAACACATTTTTAATGTCTTCGACCTATGTCAGCGAATTCTTCAGAAAACAAGTAGGCATGTCGTTGCGGGAATATATTATCAAGGCCAAACTTAAATTGGTTGAAATCCGGTTGCTGAATTCTGACTTTACGCTAACAGAAATTGCAGATGACCTAGGTTTTACCGACGTAAGTCATCTCTCCAAAACTTTTAAGCGCTATACGGGAACTTCCGTTCGTGAGTTTAAAAATAATGGAGAATATATGCTTTTAAAACGCAGTTCATGCGCAGTTTAATGTAATCATTCGAGGTGCCCTTTGCCGCATAATAGTGACGAAGTCTGCGAGGCTCTGCGAAAATTAATATAGCTACACTTCCAATTTTGTAAGCCAAATTAGAGTAGCTATCCCTTTTGTGATGTATCCGATTATTCGACCAAGGCAACTTATACGATATAAGTTGCTGTTATTTAAGTAATGTAACCTTAACGGCATTCATGCCTCTCATTCCTTTTTCGAGTTCAAAAGAAACTTTGTCGTTTTCGTTAATTTCATCGACCAAGCCACTAACATGGGTAAAGTACTTCTCTTGGTTCTCTGAATCGATAATAAAACCGAAGCCTTTGGAGTGATCGAAATATGATACGCTGCCATTTCTGACCGGATCAAATTCTTCTTTGTCACTTTCCAAAGTTTTTGGAACTCCTATTACAATACTCTCGGCTTCTACTTTGATTTTTTTGGATGGATCTGGAGGGGTGTCCGTAAGATTACCATTGTGATCCACATATGCAAATTCAATTCCTTTTTTGCCACTTTCCTTGGCTTGCGCCTTTCGCGCTTCCATTTTCTTCCGCTTCTCTTCTCGTTTCTTTAAACGCTTCTTTTCTTTTTCACTTTTATTATACGTCTGCTGCGATTTTGCCATTCTTTTTCTTAAGCTGTTTTTAATTAATAATCTAACAAAGATATTGCTTTCCGTTGAACTTATGAAAAAGCCTAACCCCTACCTCCTAATTTTAAAGTTTTATATTGGTATTATTTACAGTTTTATACGTTGAAATATTTAAATTAAAACATTTAATAATGTAATTTAAAAAGTTATTAATCAATATATTAAATAAAATGTTTTTATTCGGAATAAACCTCAATTGAATTAATTTCGGGAGACCCACCTCTATTTGCACAGCCCGCCGCTATATAGATCAATCCGTCATTTATAACGGCATTTGTACCGTGACGCCCTTGGTTTAGGAATGCCTTTTTTTCCCATATATCATTTTTTGGGTCAAAAGCATACATCTGGTTATTTGCCAATTTTTCACCTGTTTCGCCGCCAACGTAATAGATTTTATCATTCAATTCAACCGCCCCTCCTCCTGCCGATGGTGCTGGTAATAGGGAAGTATAGGTAGCCCATTTTTTAGTTTTAAAATCATAATAGTCTACCTCATTTTTTACGGTTGAGAAAAAAGCCGTAAAATTGTCCGGTTCGTGGTAACTGGTATTTCGTCCGCCCAAGGCAATCAACTTGTCCCCAACAATAACGGCACTGCTATGATCACGAATGTTCGGAGCGTCTGCCAAGATTGTCCAGGTTCTATTTACGGGGTCGAACACGTCGAACATGGCATTGGTGCCACTGGTATGTCCAAAAGTGATGCCATTCACGATATAGATTTTACTCTTATAAACTACCACACCGGCCCCTCCCCTTCTTCTTTCTTCCGGTATTTCGAAGACTTTGTCCCAGCTATTCGTATTGGCATCAAAAGCATACACATGGGATAGGGGTTGTTCCTCTGGATATTTTCCCGAAAGTCCGCCTACAACATAGATTTTACCGTTAACGGATACTGGAGTCAAATGATGTATTTCCAGAGGCGTCGGTGTCATGGCTTCCCATGAATTCTGTTTAATATCATATTTCTCAACAGGTTTAATTCCTCGGCCACCCACTAGGTATAGTGCATTATCATGGGCAACAAAACCACATTCGTGACGTTTTGTGCAATCTTCTAGGGGTTCGAGCGTCTTCCATTGGGCCTGAAGTGTTATGGAAACTATAAGAAAAAACGAAAAAAAGGAAACAACTCTTAACATATACTAGTTTTGATGGGATTTAAAATCTTCTGATACCTTTTCGAAGGGAGGTGGTAATTCACCTTTAATGGTGGTCGTTACGGGACCTGGGCCTTCTGGAACAAAGGTAGTATCTTTTGCCAAAATGAATTTATCAAATTCGAAGCCATCCTCTCGCAAACTAAACATTATTTCATGATTACCAGGTGTACCAATATCGAGATAGATTTTCCAGGGTTCTCCGCAATGTACGGCTTCGGTACGTTGTTTACTCTCCCAATGCCATTTGTGCTTTCCTTCGCACCATTGCATGCGTTGACCTGAAACCGGCCAGGCGCCGTCTAGCCCCACATGAACACCATTATCTTCGCCTCCGACACTAAAGGCACGCACCCAAACATAATATCTTCCTGTATTTTCAAAATTCGTTTTATAATATAAAATAGCCATCTTACCAGGCTCATTGCTGAAATTTTCACCGGGAATCAATTTATCATCATGGGTTATTCGAGTATCGGGTAGAACCTCCAGATAGGCATTATTACTGCTTCCAAAAATATGCGGTGTATCTTCATCACGACCAACTTTAGGTATTTTGTCTTTGTGGGTCACATACCATTTGCGCTGCTCATCATGCGTCTGTTTATAAAAGTACTCGGCCTCAACCGCCAGAATTCCATCGGCTTCTTGAAAAACGACAAGATTGGACAGTTGGGGCTCCTCGATATTCGTTTGACTCAAGCACAAGTCTGGGGCCGAAATAAAAAATAGAAGGATTAAAACGTATAGTCTTTGCATATAGGGATTTTGTTATCGTGTAATAGGGTTATGCATCAAGAGGTCATGTTAGCTCTTAAATATACTTTTTTGTATGGTTTATATGAAGTCAACCTTCAATTTTAATTTACAACCGAATCGCTTTACTTTCAATTGTATGCAGGAAGTCACTTTAAAAGAGACATTTTGATTTATTATTAGTGATTAACGGGATAGATGGGTGGTGTATGCCCTGGAAGACGGAAATGAATTGACAATACAAAACCTCGCATCTTCTGAGTTGGTTGCCAAAAAACTCCTGGCATCGCTAATATAAAGAATTTCTTGAAACCGACTAATCCCCGGGCAGGGCCCCGAAAAATTTTAGATTAAAAAAAACCGAATAATGAAAAAAGTGGGAAGCAAACACCCACATCCTCACTTTAAACCCTTTTAATATCAGGTTGGTACTATAACAAAGAGTTCTTATTAATGAATTCCAAAAACTGAGGTTTATATTGTTCTGAAACCGTGATACGCTGTTTGTTGATAATAATTTGACTGCGTTCTACAACGTCTATGTTTTTCAAGGAAACAATAAAAGACCGATGTACCCTCATGAATTCGGAGGTTGGGAGTTCTTCCTGCAACAACTTCAGGCTCATTAAGGTCAAAATTGGTTTGGGGTTATCTTTTAACCAAATTTTAATATAGTCTTTCAATCCTTCAAAGTATAGAACATCCGATAACCGAATACGAAGTTGTTTGTATTCCGATTTAACAAAAAGAAATTCTTTTTTTCCCGAAACCGCGGTTTCCGTTTTCCCTTTCACCAGGGTGAACCATTCCAGGGCCTTGTTTGCCGCCGTCAAAAACTCGGCATAATCAAAGGGTTTTAGTAAATAATCCAACGCCTCCACTTTAAAACCTTCCAAGGCATATTGATCAAAGGCCGTTGTAAAAATTACCCGTGTGTGCTTGGGAAGCATTTTGGAAAACTCAAGCCCTGTAAGGTCTGGCATCTGAATATCTAAAAAAAGTATTTCTACTGTTTCATTATTAATAAATTCAACGGCTTCAATGGCACTACTGCACTTCTTCCTCAAATCTAGAAAAGGTGTTTTGGCCACATAACTTTCCACTAAGTTAAGGGCCATAGGCTCATCGTCAACAATCATACAGCTAAGTCGAATAGCTTTCATATTTTAGGTTTCTATTTTTAAATGTATCGAATAAATGCCCTCTTTTAAGTTTTTTTGGTAGGTATGCTTGTTTGGATATAGTAATTGTAATCGTTTTTCCAAGTTTTGCAATCCGATACCTGATCCGCTTTTATCGTTGTCCTCTTTAGGGAAATTATAGTTTTCTATGTTGAAAATAACTGTTTTATCTTGACATTCCATCTCTAGCGATATCATACTTTCTGCGTTTGCGGAAACACCGTGCTTAAAGGCATTTTCTATAAGCGATATAAACAATAATGGCGCTATTTTGATACCGGTTTCTCCCGTGGGAAAACTCGCCTCAATTTTTGTTTTGTCGCTAAGACGAAGTTTCATTAAATCGATATACTTTGTCATAAAATCGATTTCTTTCGAAAGCGCTACCAATTCTGTTTTTGTTTCATACAATAAGTAGCGCATGAGCTTGCTTAAACTATGAATGGTCGTTTTTGCCTGTTCTGGGGAAATATCCACCAGAGAATAAATGTTATTCAAAGAGTTAAAAAAGAAATGGGGCTGCAATTGATACCTAAGGTGCTGAAGTTCCGATCGTAACTTTATATTGGCCGCCTCTTTACGTTCTGCTTCCGTTCTGGCCCATCGCTGAGTCGTTTTAATGGCGATAGAAAATAGCAATGGCGCCATATATGACAACATCTGTACATAAATCAGCATTTTTAAAGGAGGGCCACTTCTATTACTATCACGTGGCCTCTTCACTAATTCCTGAAAAAAGCTTTGCTCTATTTGTTCTTTTGACAATAGAAAAATTGCAATAATCAAAAGGTTTATGACAATAAATTGAAGCGTCTTTTTTGCAAATAAAAAACGATCTATTAATACGAAATAGTTCAAATAAAAAATGATGGCATAAAAGAACAATGGAATCCAAAAATGGGCAATAATCCTATTAATTTCCTGCTCTTGTCCGTAAGACAAGATATAGGGCAAACTAAATAAGACGAACCAGATCAGGAGGTGCGAAAAAAATATTATTTTTTTGTTTTTATGCATAACAAACTATTCATAACGGAGCGCTGTAATCGGGTCTAATGCCGATGCCTTTCGGGCAGGGTACCATCCAAAAAATATACCGGTAATAGCACATACGGCAAACGATATAATTATGGAATACAGTGCCACACTCGTCGGCCAATGTAAGAATTTTTCAATAAAAAAGGTGGCACTAAGCCCTAATACAACCCCTAGAACTCCTCCCGTAATACTGATTAAAATAGCTTCAATCAAAAACTGCATGAGAATATCAGACCCTTTTCCGCCGACGGCCATGCGCAAACCGATTTCTTTGGTACGTTCTTTTACAGAAACATACATAATGTTCATGATGCCAATCCCTCCTATGAGTAACGAAATACTTGCCACGGCTACCAAAAGTATGGTCAACATTTCACTGGTCGAACTAAAGGTTGAAATTAGTTCTTCCATAGAACGAACCGTAAAATCATCTTCTTCATTCTCCAGTAGTTTATGTTCTGAACGTAAAATATCGGTCACTTCCAAAACCGCGTCCGGCGCATCATCTTCACTAACTGCAGAAGCCATTATTTGATTTAAATAATCGATAGCCAAAATACGCTTTTGTACCGTGGTATAGGGAGCGATAACAACGTCATCTTGATCTTGCCCAAAAGTATTTTCACCTTTTTCCTCTAAAACACCTATTACTTTAAACGGAATATTATTAAAACGAATCATTTGTCCCACTGGATCTTGCCCGTCCGGAAATATATTATCTACAACGGTTTGCCCGAGGACCACCACTTTAGAAGCAGATTTTACTTCAGCATCAGTAAACATACTACCGCTTTGTAAGTCGACCACCTTAATTTGTAAATATTCCGGATTAACACCATAAATGGTACTAGGCCAGTTGTTGGCTCCGCTAATTACTTGTCCGCCGCCATTTACTACTGGAGTAACGTAACTTAATAAAGAAGCTTTCTCTTTTATCAATTCATAATTTTTAAGGGTAAGTGTCTGTACGTCTCCACCACTACCTCTTGCCGGCCCCCTATCATCGGTGCCAGGTCTTATGGTAATCATGTTAGACCCCATACTGGAAATTGTACTTCTAATACTCTTTTTAGAGCCTTCACCAATGGCTAACATCGCAATTACCGAAGCCACACCAATGATGATTCCCAACATGGTAAGCAATGTTCTTAACTTATTAAGGACAATTGCTTTATAGGCGATTTTTAATAGATTTAATATTCTCATAATCAATGGTTTTCTTGAGGCAATTTTGCCAGTTCGTTTGATGCCGATTGTATATTTTCATTCAGGTAATCTTGAATGATATTCCCATCTTTTAACACTATGGTTCTATTGCTGAACATGGCAATATCTGGCTCATGGGTTACAAAAGTGATGGTAATGCCCTGCTTATTCAAATCTTGAAACAGCGACATAATTTCATACGATGTTCTTGTATCTAAGTTTCCCGTTGCCTCATCGGCAAGAATCATCACAGGATTGTTCACCAGCGATCTGGCAATGGCAACCCGTTGCTGTTGTCCCCCTGAAAGTTGTGAAGGCGTATGATGTAATCGATCCCCCAGTCCGACCATATTTAAGGCTTTGATGGCACGTTCCCTGCGCTCTTCAGTAGAAACTTTACTGTTATACAAAAGTGGTAGCTCTACATTTTCTAGGGCAGTGGTTCTGGCTAATAGGTTATAGGATTGAAATATAAAACCGATTTTCTCATTTCGGATAGTCGCCAATTCATTTCTGCTAAGGTCCTTCATACTTACACCATCAATCTCATAAGTTCCCGAGGTTGGTTGGTCTAAACAGCCTAAAATATTAAGCATGGTACTCTTGCCCGAACCACTGGATCCCATTATGGTCACAAATTCACCTTCCCGAATCGTAAAGGAGATCCCTTTTAATGCATGAACCGTTTCAGTACCCATAGAAAACTCACGTTTCAGGTCCTCTATTTTTATGATTTCTTTGCTCATGGTCGTTATTTTTTCTTTCCTCCCGGACGTTGTGGCATAAACGGACTTTCATCTTGACCGCCAGGAGATTCGGTAGTTCCGGGGTTTTCTGATTTTAAACTGTAAACCAATTTGTCATTTTCGCTAATTCCATCTAAAATTTGTACATGTACACCGTCACTGGCACCAAGTGTTACCTCTTTTGGAGAAATAGCTCCGTTGGCTTCCAATACCCATACTTGGGTTGCACCATCTTCAGTTGGCATTGGTACGTCTTTCGGTCTATCTACCCTAATGTTTTGTTGCTCGTTATAGGCCATCATTTCAGGAGGCGTCGGTTTAAAATTGATGGCTTTTGCTTCCACCGACAACACATTTTTTAATTCTAGCGTATAAATTGAAATGGTAGCTGTCAACCCTGGTTTCAGTTTTAAATCAGGATTATCAGCCTTGATGACTACCGTATAGGTGACAACATTTGAAGTAATCGTAGGGTCTAATCTTACTTGGGTAACCACGCCTTCGAACTCTTGACCCTGATAGGCGTCTACCGTAAAACTAACACGTTGACCGTCTTTTACCTCACCTATATCCGCTTCATCAACATCAGCTTCTACCTGCATTTCCTTTAAATCTTCCGCAATGGTAAAGAGTGTTGGTGTACTATAACTTGCAGCAACAGTTTGGCCTTCTTCGATAGCTCTGGAAAGTACCACTCCATTAATTGGAGAATAAATATTGGCATATCCCAAGTTTGTTTTGGCCGATTGTAAATCTGATAAGCGCTGTATCACCGTTCCTTTTGCCGTTTCGTAATTATAAACCGCATCGTCAAAATCAGATTTACTGATTACTTGGTTGTCATACAACGATTTTTGACGTTCGTAAATGGTTTGTAGATAATTTCGCTGACTAACAGCATTATCATACGAAGCTTGGGCCTGCGTTTGAGCCGCTTTAAGATTGGTTTTATCCAATTCCGCTATCAATTGCCCTTCGGTTACGACACTGTTATAATCTACATATATTTTTTCTACAACCCCGGATACTTGTGTACCAACATCCACTTGGTTAGTTGGTTCAATAGTACCCGTTGCCGTAACCATTGTGGTTACGTTTCCTTTTTTTGCCGCTACGGTCTTTGCTTCTATGACCGCGGTGTCGTTACTGCCTATAAAGCTATATGCTACTAAAGCTAGTATGATTACGGAAATACCTCCGATTATGATGTTTCTTTTATTTTTCATTTTGATTAAAGCTTTATTTCGTTTCCTTGATAGAATTGTAATAATTGATGGTATAAAATGTTTAAATATTTTGCCTGTAAATAATTCTGTTGTGCGTTGGTGTACGTGTTTTGGTTGATTACCAAATCTGTCGTGCTTAAGTCTCCCAGTTCATACTTTTTCTGGGCTAGATTGTAAGACTGCTCCGCTGCATCCTCCGAAGCCTCCGCCGCTACCAATTGCTCTTGTGAGGACAATGCGTTTTGGTATGCTGTTTCTACTTTTTTGATAACTTCTTTTTCAACAGTTTGCTTTTGTATCTCAGCCTTTTCAATATTTATGGATGCCGTCTGAACAGCAGCCTTGGTCTGATTTCGATTAAATATTGGAATCGTCAAGCTTAACCCTAACCTTTGGTTGAAATTGAGATCTAATTGGTCTGAGAAGTCGCTATCGTTAATACTCGTGTAACCAGAACCTAAACTCCCGGTTAGGGCGAGGGTAGGTAAATATCCTCCTTTGGCAATATCTAGTTCTTTTTCGTTTATTAAGATGTTGGTCTTGCTGGCTTCAACCTCCGGTAGATACGCCAAGGCATTGGTGTAGATTGCCTCTTTGTTGAGTTCAAGATTTATTAAATCCATATTCTCATCGATGGTTTCGATTTCCAAAGTTTCCAAAGGTGATAATTCTAACAATTGCTTTAAGGTGATGATATTCTGTTCATAATCGTTTTTAGCGGCAATGACGTTGTATTTATTGGTTGCAGCCTGACTTTGGGCTTCTGTATAATCGCTCAAAGCAATGGACCCGGCATCAAGTCTAGATTTAGCTCGCAGCACCTCTTTTTCCGAAGCCTTCAAGTTATTTTCCGCTATGGCAATTCCCTCTTTGCTAAAAAGCGCTTGTAAATAGGTTTCCAAAATGCTGATAACGATACTGTTTTTAGCTTCCTCTGCCAATAATCCGCTTTGCTCAAGCAACAATTTGTTCTGTTTGATTTGATTGTTTACTTGGCTTCCTTGAAAGAGGGTCATCGAACTGTTGATACCAAGATTAGTACTGTGAATTTGGTCGGAAACATAATCACTGGTAATTGGGTCAATAGAAGTACCGCTTGAAAAAGTCTGTGAGGCACTACCGAATAAGTTAGGCAACCTTGCTGATTTTGCCTTGTTATAATCCACTTCGGAAATGCTCGTGTTTAAATCGGCATCTTTTACAGTGATATTGTTTTCAATGGCGTACGAAATACAATCTTCTAGCGACCATAATTTTGATGTCGCATTGGTCTCGACTTCTTGGGCAAAAGCGATTTCAGCAAATAGAAAGCTTGCTATGATAATATATAGTTTCATTTAATCGGTGTTTTTAATTAACACCTCAAAAGTGGAATTTTATGTCTTTATACTAAAAGGGAATAGAAGTTCTGGCAAATTGACTATACCAAAAGTCGAATTCTATCGATGGAAGCTTATATGTTTTGGCAGAAAATCAATAATTATTTCACATAATAGGTAACTCCAATTTATAAGGTCGGACGCTGAAGTAAGTATTCCTTCCTTTTTTACGACCACTTTAGAATTAGAAAAATTTTCAGCACGATGCACGACTTTTAAAATACATTGTTCGAAACCCATAAAGCAATGACCGCTTCGGGATAGTCTGGTAAGTTATATGGAATTTGGATACCTTTGCAACTTTTAAAATAGCTCAAAATGCCCATAAAAAACATTTACGTTCTAATCGTACTTGCTTGTTTTCATCAATATTCAAATAGCCAATTGGTCAATATAGAATCAAAACGTATGCAACGTGATTCAGTGCGTTTTGCCTTAAAAAGTGATTTGTTATTCGATTATACGGACAATAATGGCAGTTACATTTTGCAAGTCGGATCTAATTTGACGACGCAGCTCAAATCAAAAGATCTTAAAAAGATTTATTTTTTTATTGGCAACTATAACCTTATCCGAAGTAAGGATGAAGATTTTCAGAATTCTTGGTTTCTTCATTTCCGCTATAATCAAAAGCTATCTAACCTCTTTCGATTGGAAGCTTTTTTACAAAACCAGAACAATACCCTGTTGACAATTACGAGCAGGAATTTAATTGGGGCCGGTATCCGTTTAAAATTTATATCCAAAGAAAATACCAAGGCATATTTTGGCAATGCTTATATGTACGAAATAGAAAAAACAGACGACCCATATCAACATTTCTATAATCATAGAAATAGTAGTTATTTATCGATTACCCATGCCTTGGAGCGGGTTGGGCTTGATTTTACGGGCACCGTATATTTTCAACCTCTGTACCATTACATCGGCAACCATAGAATTCTGTGCCAATTAAAAGCCGAAATGCCCTTGACCAAAATATTAAGTGTTTCGGCACTTTACAATTACTTTTATAGTAGTTTCTCACCCGATTCGGAGAATGATCGCTCATCAAATATAAGTCTAGGCCTTACTTTTACGTTATAAAAGGCTGATAAAAATGGTAATTACCCTTATTGAAAAGTGGCTTCTAATCGCTGAGGGCTTGCACAGGTAGTCTAGCATTTTGCTAGCGGAACTTCAAATGCGTGTTCATACTGTGATTTTTGATTTCTAGCTACATTTCTACGCAATACGGTTATTTTATCGACCATGAATTGATGTTCATAGGTTATATCTTTAAAATAATTCCAGCTATAGGAATATTGACTTGCGCTATCACTACGGGCTATGGTTATATGGGGCTCCCGCAATACTTGAGCGAATTTTTTTGGTATATGGAAACGTTGACGTAAAACAATTGTCAATAACCGTTGAACGCTTATAATTTTCTCTTTCTCGGTTTTTAGATACACCAGGCCGTTTTTTTGAAATCCATGAAACCCCCAGACGCCCATATCGAAACCTTTTATTTGTTTCAAATACAAATCGAATTCCCTCTTTAAAACAGATTCACGCGATTCAAGTAGATTAAAATGGCAGAGACTTACATGCGCTTTTGACTGGATGTATTGTGCTTGGCCGAACCTTTCATGGTATAATCTTTTAAAAAAGGAGACATTGTTAGATATGGCTTCCGAAGGGCTCACAACTACCAAGTATTCGTTAATGTCACTGTCAAATTCAAAAAGCACGATATGATAGTTTTAAAAGACCTTGATCAAGAGTTTTAGACCAAGGTCTTTTGTATACTAAAAAGATAGTACATTTTACCGTGCAATACAACAGGTAGATTGAATTGAATATACATGCTAAGCCCAATGTTAATCTCCCGAAAGACGAACCCTTATCGTGGTTTTTCTATCGTTCATAATATACGCCGGAAGTCGCAGTTCAATCCGTTTAAGGTTTTCGATTTGTCGGTCTAATTCCAATGGTGCGGGGTCTAAGGAAACTACCGATGCCGAGATTTCGGGATGAGACAAATTTTCCAACTTTAATTGTTTGCCATCCTGACGTAAAATTGCCCCTCCCTCGACTAGCTCGACATCCGCAACCGTAAGTAGCTGCCAAGTCACCAATCTCGTAGAGTCGGAAGCCTCCAAAGTGTCTTCAATAAGCAACGATGTAGGACTGTCTTTTACAAATCTACGGTGTGCACTTTTTAATTGTCCATCAAATGCGGCACTCAGATCAATGGTTGCTTCTGGTTGAGTTCCTTCTTTAAAATCTGTAATAACGGCTTTGCCATCAACTACATGATGTTGGTCGTTTACTGTCAATGTACTATGCCCGAAGTTATTTTTGGTTAGAAGCGTCCAACGCTCACACTCCTGACATCTGTCCCAAAGATTAAAGCCGGTCTTTTCAAGATCGTGGTACCGTTGGTTACCTGTATCAATGGACCAACGCACCCCATTGAGCTCAAATATGAAAGAACCACCATCCATGTTACCATGATTAACCGTTCCCCTTCCCCCTTTTCCTCCAAAATAGTATTGGTGAGGATCGTTAGCTTCCGATTTAAAAATTACAATCGGATTATCGCCTTCGCCTTTCCATACCAATGGGATTTCCTGATCTTCCTTTTCCTTATATTGGGAAATCCATACCAGTCCGGCACCGGCATTTCGTCCTAATTTCCCCATCCCGGCTGCAGGAGCCAAAAAGCGCTCTTCCTCAAAAAAAGCTTTATTTCCGGTTTTAGAGGCAAACCAAGCCAATGTAATATCTCCTTGCGCACTTCGTTTATCACCACAATCGGCAAAATTATAATACCAACCAGAGGGAGCGTTACAGAGCAATCTGAAATCGGCACTTTCCATAAGGGCAGGAAATTCGGCCAATCCGAAATCGGTATCGAATGCACTTTCGAACATGGCCGCAGTAAACACAGTGAACGAAGTGCCGTACGACCAATAGGTAGAACCCTCGGGGTAAACACCATCGGGACCATAGGACACAAGGGCTTGAGGCATGCTATCTAAAGCCCTGCTGATGGTTTTTGCCGCCAATTCCGGATTTTTATCAGCCGTAACTATGGAAGCCGCTACCATGCCACCATGGCATACTTGATTCCAATTGTTATTGCCGCCTACCCAACCGGTATTGCCTTTTTCGTTATAGCTGGGCTTGATTCCTTTTTCAATTAGCGCTGTTTTAGCCAGTTCGACCGTACTTGAAGGCAGTGCCTCACCGGCCCAATCAATACCAAAGGCAACGGCCATCGACATTTCTGCTACATCAAGGTAATGGGAGGGGTTCCAATCGGTAAAATTACAGACCGCCTTAAGTTCCTCATCGATCCGCGATAGAATAACGGAGTCTTTTTCGACGCGATAGACCATCCCTAAAATGTTCATACGGTATAACATTTCCCGTGAGACATGAAGCAATCGTCGCCCCTCAAGTTCTCTTACCAACAGTGGTTCTTTTTGAATTTCAACGGCATTGGCCTGAATGGCCTTATACAAATTCTGAACAACGGGATCTGTTTTCAACTTTCTTTTGAGGTTTCTCTCAATTTTAGGGTTTAATACGAGTTTCGGCCCCTCTTTTTTTAGCTTTTTTTGAAGGTATTGAATACTGATGGGATTCTGTAGTTTGGGTATACTATCGGTAGCCTCATGCTGCGCAGATGTTCTATTAACAACTAAAAAACAGAATAAGGATAGTGACAGTAAAGGGCGTTTGACTTTGTTAAATGACATTCTATAAAAATTTTAAAATTATTAGGTATTGTACAAATTTCAAAAAAACAAAGCCATCGTATAAGGATGGCTTTGTCTTTTTAAATACTCTAGCTGTTACCACCCAGGGTTTTGACCTAGGTCAGGGTTTTGTGAGATTTCAGAAAGTGGAATAGGCCACAAATAATGCTTATTCTCATCAAATTGGGGGTTGGCCCAATCTGAACCGCCGTACGGATCAATATAGGTTTTTCCGGTATCCGGATCATCTGCCGTTATGACCGTAGCTCCTTCGTAACGGGCTTCGGCAGCAGCATCCCATAACAGGCCTAAATCTTTCTTTTGTAATTTAGAGCCTTGTTTCCAACGTCGAAGGTCGTCATAACGAAAACCTTCCATAAATAATTCAACACGACGTTCTCTTCTGATTTCAACTAGTAATGGTGAAACACCATCACCTGTATACCTTGGGTCTACGGGCACATTGGTCATATCAAGGTGCGGCATGCCCACCCGATCGCGAAGGGCATTGATAGTCATGTCTAAATCACCCTGGGTAATAGTGCCCAACTCGGCTACAGCTTCAGCATAGTTCAACAAGGCCTCACCCAAACGCAGTGTAATGGCAGGGGTCCATGAAGTGTTGTACGACCGATAGGCAGCGGCAACATCGTAAACCTTAATAATATGATACCCTGTTGCACTTCCTGCTCCTCCTGCCATACCGGAAACCCGGGGATAGGTAAAGTCGGCACTATTCCCAAAATTATAGAATGCCTGGTCTTCAGGATGTAAAATGGTTTGTCGTAATCGCGGATCTCTATTTATAAAGACATCCTCAATGGTAGCATCACCGGCATATTGATCAGACAGTGTAATAGGGTCACCATCAATACATAAGTAATCTTCAACCATGCTTTTAGTAGCTCCACCATTGTAACCTCTCCAATACGACATTACGTGATTGGTATATTGTCCCGGATCATATTTTCTCCATAAAATCACTTCCGGATTACCATCTAGGTCCAATTGGCGATGGTAGGCATTATAGTCATGCTCAGGGTCTCCTGTACTATATAATGAATAACCACCATTGTCGATGAGTTCTTTGGCTGCATTTGCAGCTTCGGTAAGCCACATGTCGCTATTGCTACCACCGTGGTATTTTTGCCACGTGCCTTCAAAAAGACAAATTCTAGATTTAACCAGCAAGGCAGCCCAGCGGTTCAAACGACCATGGTTACCACCATCACCCCATGATTCAGGTAAATTAGCAGTTGCAAAATTTAAATCGGCCAATACGTTGGCCATCACCTCATCTCGTGGGGTTCTGGCACTGAACAATGCTTCCGAGTCGGTAGAAAGCTCTTCGTCGATCCAGGTAATATCACCAAATTTTGAAACTTTGTCAGCATAAAACCATCCCCTAAAAAGTCGTGCTTCCGCTCTATAATTATCCTTAATATCTTCGGAAACGTTTGCCAGATCGTAGTTTTTTAATCCGATGTTTAAAGATCGGACAAAGTTCCATCCTTTATAACCGTACCACTCCGGATTATCGGGTGTCACATGGATGCCCGCACGTAAAGAACGATACCTATTATGCCGACTGTGGTTTGCCACGATATTATCGGAACCTTCATCAAGATACCAAATGCCATATTTATGACTATCAAAACCGTCATCATGCCCCATCATAATAGGCACATTATCGTCATTTCGGGCGAGATCATAAAAATTATTATTATACACTTGAAGGTCACTTTCTGTAGCCCAAAACGTAGCATCACTTACACTGTCAAGCGGCACCCTTTCTAAAAAGTCATCGTTGCAGCCGAACAAAAGCAGTATCGCCGCAAACCACATTATATTATTAATTCTATTAGTTTTCATAGTATATATTTTCTTTTGATTAAAACGATACATTGACTCCAAATGTCATAATTCGTTGTAAATAGTACTCTTGGGTCACTGTAAATACCGATTCTGGATCTAGTGGTTTATGCATTTTAGTAGAT
Source organism: uncultured Kriegella sp. (assembly GCA_965368185.1). Classification (GTDB taxonomy): domain Bacteria; phylum Bacteroidota; class Bacteroidia; order Flavobacteriales; family Flavobacteriaceae; genus Kriegella. The sequence continues at coordinate 4,481 of CBDULZ010000039.1, read as the reverse complement.
TCCCATAAGTTCTGCCCTGCCAAGTATAACTGGAATTTACTCATCCCGAGTTTGTCAACTAAAGTAGACGGCAAATCATAACTAAGTGTGATATTCTTAAGTCGAATATACGCAGCATTCTGAACATAACGTGATTGGGGTAGAATATTACGTTTATCAGAAGTACCGATCAATGGTTTTGCAAAATACGCATTCGGATTATCGGGGCTCCATGATTCCGTTATATAATACTTCTCAACAAGATTCGCATTGTTCGGATAAAAGGCATTCCAGTTTCCGTTGCTTGGCAGGTAATCTCGAAACAATCCCTGAAAAAACATATCCAATGACCAATTTTTATATTTGATATCGGGGTTGATTCCAAAAGAATAACGTGCTGTGGTATTTCCTATTATATGTCGATCTCCCGGATCGTCAAGGGTATTGCTACCGCTATCTATTTTACCGTCACCGTTTAAGTCGGCGTACTGCATGTCACCGGCCGACCAGTTGTTTCCAATGGGTGATTGATCCGGTGCCGCTGCAACTTCGGCATCGGTTTGAAAAATCCCTACGGTTTCGAATCCCCATATTTCCCCTACTTGTTGCCCAACATAATACTCCGATAATGCGCCAGAAGGGTTGTCATATTTTGTAATTTCTGTCTGACTGTCAGACAAGGCAAGATTTAATCCCCAGCGACCGTGTTCGCCAAAGGTATCTCTCCAAGTAAGGGAAAGTTCCCATCCTTTCGTTCTCAAATCGGCCGCGTTACTGGCAGGTGCACTGGTACCCAAAAGACCGGGGTAATCTATTGACATTAGCATGTCTTTGGTATCACGGGTATAATAATCCGCGGTAACCGCCAATTTATTTTTAAACAGTGCTAAATCGACCCCAATGTTCTTTGATACTACGGTTTCCCAAGTCAAACTAGGACTAACCAAACCGCCCGGACTAACATAAGGTGTTCTACCCGATCCCAAAATAAAAGGAGAAGTACTAGATCCTAAACTAGTGATATAGGGATAATTTCCATAATTTTCTTCCACGGATTGATTACCTAATGACCCCCATGAACCACGAACCTTAAATTGATCTAACCAACCTGTGGCTCCTTGCATAAAAGGCTCTTCCGATATATTCCAACCTGCGGAGAAAGATGGGAAGAAACCAAATCGGTCATCAGTTGGGAAACGTGAAGTACCGTCATAGCGACCATTGGCCTCAAACAGATATCGGTCCTTATAAATATAGTTCAAACGGTAGAAACCGCCCCTTAAAGAGAAAGCAGACTCATTACCATTCGTAGTCTGTGCCCCCGTAGTCGCACTGATATTATTGATCAATGGTGTTATCAAGGTTTGTGCACGTGCAGAGAAAAATCGCCGATGACCCCATTCTTGGTTAAAACCGATCATCGCTTTTACAAAATGGTCTTTCTCGGTGCGATCTGCATTAAATTCGTATTCGGCAAAGGCATTAAAAACGTAGTATTCGTTACGATTGTTCGTCTCTTGAATATAATCATTTCCACTCAGCCCATTCGTAAGCATAGGATTCGCATTTAAATCCGTGTCAACGATTTCAATTTTACTGGCAACATCTTTATCATTTCGATTGAAAGTGTTGTATGAAATATCACTTCTGATTTTTAGTCCGCTAGCTGGCTCTAAGGTCGCACCTTGCGTCAACCAAAGATCACCGGCAACAAAGGTATCACGACCCCCATCTTCTAAATAAGGAAAAAAGGTACCAAAATATTTTCCGATAAAAGGCTCATAGGTTGCACGGTCCCCGGGTGTCTGATAATACGGTAAATCTGGAAATTCTAAAGGTGTAATAGACGTTACCCTAGCTACGGTGTTGATGTTTACATCCCAATTGTAAAAATGGGGCTTATCGCTATTTTGATTGTTATATACAATTTTAGAATCAAGATTCAGCCAGTCATTGACCTGATAATCGGTTTTCATCAAGATGTTGTAACGACTAAACTTCTCATTTTTTTCGGTATTGTTGATATACCCACTTTTACTTAGATATCCGAAAGAAACATAGTAGGACGCCTTTTCGGTCGCTCCACTAATGCTAAAATCGTAGGTCTGTTGCGGAGCAAAATCTGCGATGGCCTTATTGTTATAATCATTATTTCCATAATAGCGTAGATTTCCATTTACCACTTCCCATTCATTTTCAGGTGTGGGATTTTGGGAATACCGCAGTGCCCCTGCGACAAAAGCGTCATCATATCTTGGTTGACCACTGGTGTTGACAGTAGCTTCATTAATATAAGTTACCAAATCGTAAGGGTCTGTTACCTGATCAATATGAAATATTGGTTTAGCATACGATTGTTGTGTGCTAAAATTAATAGCTGTCTTACCAACCCTACCTTTTTTAGTTTCTACCAAAATAACCCCAAAGGCACCCCGTGCACCATAGACGGCTGCTGCTGAGGCATCTTTAAGTACGGAAACACTTTTAATATCGTTTGGATTGATCCGTTCCAAATCCATAGGTACCCCATCTACCAAAATAAGAGGACTACCTCCATTGATCGATTCAAAGCCCCGAATATTAAAATCGGCACTTTGGGTCGGATCCCCGTTTCTTATCGAGATGTTAAGGTTGGGAACGACCCCCTGTAACCCCTGCCCTGCCGAGGTAATTGGTCTATTCTCGAGACGTTCTGAATCGACGATACCCACCGAACCTGTTAGGTTCTTCTTTTTCTGGGTACCATAACCCACAACGACAACTTCTTCGAGTTGACCGGCGTCGATAGGTAAACTTGCATTCACCGTTGATTGCCCGCCAACGGCTATTTCGGTTGTTGTATATCCGATATAGCTAAATATCAAAGTAGCGTTTCCATCTACCTCGATTTCATAGTTCCCGTCAAAATCGGTGACGGCACCTGTTGTTGTTCCTTTTACGACGACACTTGCGCCTGGTAAGGGAATACCGTCCTCATCAGTGACCGTACCGCTGACAATCGATTGTATTATTTCAGATAAAGAACTTGGCTCATTTAATTTCGCATGGCCGGATGTAGGTGAAATGCCCATGGAAAAAAGCATGACAGGCAGAAGAAAACCTGTCGCTTTTGGCATTAATTTCTGTAAGCGATTTTTCATCATAATAAATTAAGTTAGTTTAAAATAGTTGAGATACTTAGGTTGTACTTGTTAATGAAATTTTTATCAAGCCCGATATGGCCAAAATATCAAATTATAAAATAATAGGCTGTTTTTCAAACAGCCTTCAATTTAAATTGTAATAAGACTTAAATCCATAAAAAATTCATCCAAAAATTATGGGTTAACAAATTTTTAACTTTTCGAATATAGGTCATAGATTTTAAATAAAAAAATAAAAAAACTCTTTTGGTATTGAAGATACAACGTCAGACCTCTTTCAAACCCGTATTTGGCAACAATTGAAGGGCTTGGCAAAAAAGTGACAATCGTATTGGAATTGTCCGTCTCATGCCAACTTGTGGGGATATTCTTATTTGTTTACTATAAAAAAAGAAAATTGTTTAGGCTAAAAAGTATTGCATTAAAAAGAAATTGATTGGGTTTCGCTTTGATTCTCTTTCATTATTTCTGAAAAAATTTGGAAAGATTTTATTCGGTCCTCAGGGTAATAAATATGGGAAGCGACCATAAGTTCGTCAACCCCTGTCTCCTGTAAAAAAGATTTCGTTCTTTTACATACAGTTTCTTTACTCCCCACAAAAGCATATTTCAACATACGCTTAAAAGCAGGATCTTGGGAGATTTGTTTGAGCGCGGATGTCATTTCGATGGGAGCTTTAAGATAATCCATTTGCCCCGTCATAACCCCCAACATCAAGCGGAGCATGGAAGTTGACATTCGTTCGGCCTCGGCATCGGTATCAGCGGCGATAACGTTGATACAAGCTATGGTATAGGGTTTTTCTAAATAGGATGAAGGTTCAAAATTATTATAATAAATATTTAAAGCCTCGAATAAATGGGTAGGAGCAAAATGACTGGCAAAAACATAGGGCAGGCCCTTTCTAGCGGCCAAGTGGGCACTGTCGGTACTTGAGCCCAATATATATAATGGTACGTCAACACCCTCGGCAACCGTTGCCCTAACCTTGGAAGTACTATTTTCATTTGAAAAATATTTTTGAAGTCTTCCTACCTCTTCAGGAAAGTTATATACAGCCTTTATTCTGTCTGGCCTGATCGCTTGTGCGGTGAGCTGATCCGTTCCCGGGGCTCGACCTAAACCGAGGTCAATACGTTTTGGATACAGCGTTCCAAGTGTACCGAATTGTTCGGCGATAAGCAAAGGTGAATGGTTTGGTAACATGATACCCCCAGATCCTACACGTATATTTTGGGTGCCACTTGCAATATGTCCTACCAATACTGAAGTGGCAGAACTGGCAATACTGATCATATTATGATGCTCGGCCAACCAAAATCGTGAATACCCAAATTCTTCCGCTTTTTGGGCCAATA
>CBDULZ010000038.1:0-41873 GCA_965368185.1 uncultured Kriegella sp. | reverse complement strand
AGATGCGGCAATGAAGTTCGACCAAAGCTACAGATTGCCTTATACCAGTATGGTAATGACGATCTTTCATCCAGGGAAGGCTATATTCAACAGGTATTAAACTTCAGTAGCGACCTAGACAAAATTTCCGAAAAGCTATTTTCATTGACCACTAACGGCGGTGAAGAATACTGCGGCGCGGTCATTAACACCTCGATACGACAACTGGACTGGGGAAGAAATCCCGATAACCTAAAAATGATATTCATTGCCGGTAACGAACCTTTCACCCAGGGTAAACTAAATTATAAAGATGCCGTTACCAATGCTAAAGAAAAGGATATTGTAGTGAATACTATTTTCTGCGGTAATTACGAACAAGGTGTAAATACGGAATGGAAAAAAGGAGCTACGCTAACGGGAGGGGAGTATATGGCCATTGACCATAACCGTCAGGTAGTACATATCGACACCCCGTATGACGATGTAATTATTCGATTGAATTCAAAACTGAACAAAACATACATTTCTTACGGAGCGCTCGGTCAATCAAAGATGAGATTACAGGCAGAACAAGATGCCAATGCCGAGGCCTTGGAAGAGGTGGTCATCGTAAAACGGGCGGTAAGTAAAAGCTCCCGCTTGTACTCGAATTCTTCATGGGATTTGGTAGATGCTTCCGACGATATGGAATTTGATGTTTCCAAAATTAAAAAAGAGGAACTGCCCGAAGAACTAAAGGGCAAAACTACTTCTGAAATTACCGCTTATATTAAAAGGAAGAAATCGGAACGAACTCAAATACAAAAAGAAATACAAGACCTAAATACAAAACGAGATGCCTATATCGCCGCAAATCAAAAGGAAGATGCAACTGGGGAATTGGAGAACGCGATGTTAAAAGCCATCGAAAAACAGGCCGCTAAAAAGGCATACAAATGGGAATAATTTTTTTAGAGATGGAATGGGCCATTTGAAAATTTGACTATTTCCATAAGGAAAAGCGGCGGGCAACTGGGTAGCACTACTTCGTCGCTTTTTCATATACATTCGTTGAAAGTACATCCTTTCGAAAAACATAAACACAAAAAGCGTCTGGGGCGGTACGACAATTTTACTGGGCTGCCGGGCAGTAACAATCATATTTACGCTCGGTCTGACCAAAATCGTAACCCAACGTAATTTGATGGAAGCCTCCACTATCAAAACGAATATCACCCATTTGATACGAGTAGTTATAAGAAACCATAAAATTATTGATATTGGCCCCTACAATGGGTGTAAAAAGCTGCAATCGTTGTACCACCAAAGCGCTTCCTGATTGGTACTGCGCTCCGTCAAAACTTCGTCGATACGACAATCCGCCCCATATTCTTCCAAAATCGACATCACGGTACACCTTGGCATTGATATCCAAACTTTTTTCTTTTGTAAAATCCGTCATTTGAAACAGTAAAGAAGGCTCAAGTTGCCATTCATTTTTTCCGAAGATATAACCTGCAGAGAATAAATAACGTCTAAGGTTATCGATTACGGGAACATTATCAGGGTTCTGTCTTCCGTAGCGATACAGATTACGCTTGCTTTCCAAAGCGTTCAATATGGCAAAATGGGAATAAAACTCCATGTGATTATACGATAACCCTAAATCGACATTGAAATAGCCCTGGCTAATTTTACCTCCCGTTATCGCATTGTCTTGTTGTACAGATCTAAATTCACTTTCGTCGAGACTACTTTGCAGGTAGGTAGGACTCAGTCCAAAAGAAAGTTGATTGAGATTACGAATATCGCCACCAAGTTTTAAGTGATGGGCATAGGTCAATTTGATTCCCGTCTGGGCATGATATCCATTGGCATCGTTAAAAAATATGGCACCAACACCGCTATTGCTTTCCCCTAGTCTAAAATTCGCATTTACGGTCTGTAGGTTTGGAGCATCATCGACACTGAACCATTGCATTCTGGCCGTGGCCCTAATTTTACCTCCTTCACCAATACCTGCCATAGAGGGGTACACCAAATAATAATTGTCAGACAGATAATCGAAATACACCGGAATCCCCTCCTGTGCGTATGAATTGAAGCCAAAGGCAAGGAAGGCCAGCAAAAGAAGTAACCGATTTTTCATCTATTTGGTTGGGACAAAGGTTCGTATTATCGACTAAACATAACTAATAACGGATGAAATGCCACAATATTATCTGAAAGTCACAGATATGATCCCCCTTTTCGAGCGCATGTACCACCTTTCGTTAAGACGCCCATAAAAGCACGCGCTCTTTGCAAAAATGATTGTACTTTTACACAAAATTAAAAGCGATGAAAGAGTATACCATCACCACAGTCAAAACCAACAACCCCAGCATATTAAAATTCGAATCGAATCAGTTCTTGGTCACCAATAAGAACTATGAATTCAAAAACATTGACGATGCCAAAAACTCACCGTTGGCTCGACAATTGTTTTACCTTCCCTTCATAAAAACGGTCTATATTTCAGGTAACTTTATAGGCTTGGAGCGTTTTGATATTGTTGAATGGGACGATGTGAAAGACGAGGTTGCCCAACAATTGGTAGAATATCTAAATGCAGGGGAGCCCATAGTTACAGAAAGCGACGATCAAAAATTGTCACCGGTTACCGTGTATGCCGAAGTAACGCCCAACCCGGCTACCATGAAATTCGTGGCTAACAAGCGTATCGTGCCCTCGACCTTTGAGTTCAAGAATATCGATGAAGCTGCAACCTCCGATTTGGCCAAACAACTTTTTCATTTTCCCTTTGTAAAAGAGGTGTTTTTTGACGAAAACTATGTTTCGATCAGAAAATATGAAGTTGTCGAGTGGGAAGATGTAACCATGGAACTTCGAGAATTTATTCGAAATTTTCTAGCCGAGGGCAAAGAAGTGGTTTCGCCAGAGAGCCTGAGCCAAGAACGTTCTGAAGCCGCTAACAGTGAAGTGAATGGCGAAAACATGGATGACATCTCAAAAGAAATCATTGATATTCTTGAGGAATATGTAAAACCTGCGGTCGCCAGCGATGGCGGCAATATTCTTTTTCAGTCATACGAAAAGGAGAGCAAAACAGTAAATGTAATTTTACAAGGAGCCTGTAGTGGCTGCCCATCTTCGACTTTCACTTTAAAAAATGGAATCGAGAATATGTTAAAAAACATGATGGGCGATAAAATCAATGAAGTTGTGGCGCTAAACGGTTAATTTTCGACCTAGATTTTCGTCTTTGAAGTTATTATTCATTATCTTCAAGGAAATCTAAAAACACTACACTATGTCAGTTTTAAAAGTTATAGAAGTATTGGCGAATTCCGACAAAAGCTGGGAAGATGCCACTAAAAATGCCATTGAACACGCCTCTAAATCGGTAAAAAATATACGTTCGGTGTACATCAATGAGCAAAGTGCCACGGTCAAAGATGGCAAAATGGATAATTTCAGGGTCAATGTAAAAATCACTTTCGAGGTGAATTAATAGCTATCCCGAAATCTAGAAAACGTCCGGTAATTACCGGACGTTTTTTTTGGAACACTTTCTCTTCGCTCCAAAAAACATTCCTGTTGGCGGCACCACATCTATTGATGATTTTCAATATTTTGTGACTACCTTCTTCTAGGCACCCCCATAAAGCAGCATTCCACAGACCTGAGGAGTGCAAACTATATTAACAATAGTTTATTCCTTATTTTTTGACGACCATTAAGTTTTTTGTTATGTTGGCCCAAATTAATTAAACCTTTTTATGAAAGAACTTACGAATTATCAAGAACATATAGACAAGGCTATCGATTTTGCCTGGGAAATACTGCCAAACCTGGTCATGGCGATAATAATGCTTGTAGCAGGGCTATACATTATCAGATTTCTTAACAAAATGGTACGCAAATTTTTTGACCATAAGGATTATGATCTTGCTTTGGAAAGTTTTTTACAAAGCTTTATCAGTATCGCTTTAAAAATCGTGTTGTTCGTTCTGGTAATCACCCAATTAGGTGTTCAGTCTTCTTCCCTTATAGCTATCATAGGTGCGGCAGGGCTTGCCATTGGACTTGCCTTGCAAGGTTCTTTGGCTAATTTCGCCGGGGGTGTTCTCATTTTACTCTTCAAACCTTTTAAGGTAGGTGATTTTATCTCGGCTCAAGGCGTTGACGGAACGGTTAGGGAGATAACGATTTTTTATACCAAACTGACTACTTTTGGCAATCAGATGGCTATAGTTCCAAATGGTCAATTATCGAACGACAATGTAATTAATTACAATGCGATGCCAACCCGAAGGGACAAGATAAACGTCGGTATTGGTTACAGCTCAAATATTAAAGCAGCCAAGGAAATCTTATTGCAAATTTGCGCAGACAACGAAAATATTTTAAAAGAGCCGGTACCTGAGGTCTATGTAGATGGACTTGGGGATAGCTCCGTAGATTTAACGCTGCGTTTTTGGGCGGAAAATAGTGTTTTTTGGGCCGCCCATTTTCATGTTATAGAGGAAACAAAAAAACGATTCGATGAAGCTGATATAGAGATTCCGTTTCCACAACGTGATATACATGTCAAGGGACAGCCTATCAAGGCTTGATGCCTTTTTTAACAACCTCGAACGAATATCCCGTAACAAGCTAGAGATTTAGTGTATCTGGCAAGTTTGCGGGATTATTTTTTCCCTTGAAGTATAAAATCCTTTAGGTAGTAAGGTTCAAAGTAGGCCACATTTTCAAAGTCGCTTCCTTTGAATTTTTCATAGGACAACGCTGTCATTTCACTAGCTGATGGAACCGCTGCCGCATCGAAGGTAATATTGGTATGAGTCAACAGGTTTTTACATTTTTCGGCACCACTTCCTATCAATACAACTTTGCCTTTTTCAAGAAATTCAGTAAACGAATTTTGATCGATTATTTCTGCACGGGTCTCACGCACTGCATTCCCTGTTTTGTCAAAAACTGCCGAATACACTTCCATTCGCCTGGCATCCAACACAGGAATGATAAAATCGTATTCACCGGGTTTGACCTGATGCGCCATGCTCCTCAATGTTGAAATCGAGATCAAGGGAACATCCAAAGAAAAACATAGCCCCTTGGCCGCCGAAACCCCGATGCGCAGCCCTGTATATGAACCCGGACCTTTGCTTACCGCGATCGCGTTCAATTCTTGAAAAGAAACAGAGGCTTCCTGCAAGACATTTTCAATAAAGACATGCAATTGTTCCCCATGTGAGTAATTGGGTGTGTCGTGCTCTTTGATAGCAAGCAACTCGCCATCTCTAGCGATACTTACCGAACAATTCGTACTGGCCGTTTCAAGGTTTAAAATCGTTGCCATAATGGCCGTAAAGATAGCCTATTTAACCAAATTAATTGGATTGTAGCAAACAGTTGAAACTTAATACGAACTTAGGTCAAGGGTGACTCCGAAATAGAACTCCAATACCTTGATTCGGAACATATAATCATATTTGGTACGAACCAATTCTGCTGCTGCATCATCAACCCTCGATTGGGCCTGACTAAAGTCAAAAGCATTCATTAACCCAACATCATATCTTTCTTTCGAATAATTATAGGCCAAACTCCTTGCCTCCAATGTTTTCTGTGCGGCTTCATAGGCCTTGGAAAAACTTTTAACATCTACATAGGCCTGATTAATATTGGTCTCAAGATTCAGCTTCTCTTGTTCTAATTGCAATTTGGCTTTTTCAACGTTTATTTGGGAACGCTTAATATTGTTCTTTACACTAAAACCATTAAAAATGGGTACGTTCAATTGAAGACCGTAAGAAATACCATCGTTCATCCAAAGCTGATCACCGAAACTTTCCCTGAACAACTGCCCTGTTATATTGTCGAATCTTTCTTGATCGGAAAATCTCGTATTGTAATTGAAAAATCCACCTAAGGTAGGCAACAATGCGCCTTTGGTTATTTTTAAATCTTCTTCGGCCAAATCGATATTCGATTGGGAAAACTTGATATCATTTCTGAACGTCAAGGCCTCAGCGAAAATTTCCTTAGGGGAATTATTCAAAATATCGGTCGGTGGTATCTCGAAGTCAATATCGACTATATCAAAATTTTCATAATCGGTTATCTGTAAGAGTTGCGCCAGATTAATTCTAGATATCAAGACCAGATTTTCCGTATTCACAATTTGTTGTTCTAAATTGGCTGCCGTGGCCTCGATTTCCAACAAATCACCCTCGGGCAGTACGCCCGCATCAACCAATTCTTTGGTACGTTTCAAATCTTGTTCGGTTCCGGCATACCGAGCTTTAAATACCTTTAATGTCTCTTTATTCGATAAAATCTGTAGATAGGAATTCGCTACATTAAGACTGATGTCATCTTTCAGGTCGTCTAAACGATATTGAAAAGAGAGGGCATTCAATTTCGCCCTGTTTAGCCGGTTTATATTTCGAAGTCCGTCGAACAAGGTTACCGATGAGCTCAGTCCGCCACTAGCGGTCATGATGGTCGTTGTTACCGGTTCTTGGGTCGTCGGATCAAAAGAGAGTCCGGTATTGCCCGAGGTACTCATCGAGCCATTGAGATTTGGAAGCATATCACCCAAGGCATCCGATTTGTCTATATAGGAGTTTTGAAGGTCGAGTTCGTATTGCTCAACGGTCAGATTATTTTCAACGGCATACTCTACACATTCCAGAAGTGTCCATTTTTTGTTCTGAGCCGACAAGCTTTCCATTGTAAGCAATAGGAGTAATATTGCTATCTGTTTGAAATTCATTTGATTTTGATTTAATTACGATTGATGGTTTTTATCCTTCGGTATCTTCCGACTCTTCTTCATCTTCACCCTTCTTAACAGGCTCGGTCTTATTCCACTGCTTAACTTCATCATTTTCGGTAAGTCCGGAAACGATCTCTACATTCACCCCATCGGAAATACCTATCTCAATATCCTTTCGTTCAAACTTTTGATCGACAACCGGTCCCACGGCCACTTCGACATAGGGTTTATCTGTCTTTGCGTCAAATTGTAGCATGGCTTCAGGAATTACCATGACACTATCTTTCTTTTCCAAAACTAGCGAAGCGTTGGCGCTATAGCCTGCGCGAATAAAAATGTCATCCCTGATCTCAACATCTCCCTCGATTTTAAACTGAACTGCACCGGTCTCTTCTACCCCTTTGGGCGCTATAAACCTAAGTTTCGCATCCAATTCTTCACCTTCGATAGCTCCGAGGCTAATTTTCAATGGAGTACCGACTTTCAGTTTACCTACTTCACCCTCATCTACTTTACCCTCAAAAATCATCTTGCTCAAATCGGCAATGGTAGCAATCGTCGTACCATCGTTAAAGTTGTTGCTTTCTATGACCTGATAACCTTCCTCAACCGGGATTTCCAGTATCGTACCTTCAACGGTTGCCCTAATATTTGTATTTGCGCTAGAAGAGCCGCCCGCTGACCCCTTACGTATAATCTGATAGTCGGTTTGGGCGTTCTGCAACTCCTGTGTGGCCTGATCGTATTGTAATTGTAGCGTATTGAAATCTTGACTGGAAATAACCCCTTTATCGAACAAGGTTTTGTTTCTATCATATTCTATTTTGATATTGTTCAATCCAATTTCCGCATTTCTTACCCTTCCACGTGACTGGTTCAACGATTGTTCATTAGGAACAACCTTGATCAAGGCAATCAAATCGCCCGTTTTTACTTTTTCACCCTCCTCCATATAAATTTTTTCGATGATGCCTGAAATTTGAGGCTTTATTTCAATTTCATCCTCGGGTATCAACTTGCCTGTCGCGACCGTTTTCTTTTCAATATTCGAAATGAATGGTTTTTGTGTTTCGTAAGTTATGACCGACTTGCTGTTTGACTTGATAAAAAAAGCAGCTGCCCACAATGCACCAAGTACCAATAGGCCGATCAATACATATTTTAAAATCTTATTCATTTGTCAAAGTGTTAATTTATTAATTGGATTAGTATGTTATTCTTCGCGTAAGGCGTCAATAGGTTTTATACTCACCGCCCTTTGTGCGGGTATTAAGCCGATTAACGTTCCCAGTACCACCATAATAGCGAGTGCTCCTAAAATATAGGGAATCGGAACGGTAGGATTGGTATAAGGGAAATCTGTATCTTGTGTAAATTTATTTATCAAACTGAGCACCCCGGCCCCAAGAATAATTCCCATTATTCCGGCAATCACTGTTAGGAAAACAGATTCTAAAATAATCTGTGAGCGCACTTCTTTCGGAGTAGCCCCCAAGGCCCTACGCACGCCCAACTCTTTGGTGCGTTCTTTTACCGATATCAACAAGATATTGCCGATACCAATTACCCCAGCCAAAATTGTCGCAATACCTACGACCAAAGACATAAAGGTCAATCCCTTCGCAAAGCCCATAATTTTACCAAACTGCTCGCCCAAATTAAACGAACCAAAAGCCCTTTCATCTTTGGGGTCTACCCTATGAATGCTCTTTAGAATAGACTTTACATCCTTTTCTACCTGCACGACGTCGGCATCGTCATATGCTGCGATACATAAGTACCCCACATTATCACCCGAATTGTAAAGCTTTCGATAGGTCGAAAAAGGAATAAACATGGCCGTATCGGAATCAAAACTAACCCCTTGGGCCAGTTTATGCACACCGATGACCTGAAAGTATACATTGCCCACCCTTATATGTGTGCCCACAGGATTTTCTCCTTTTTCAAATAGCTCTTGCTCGACACGCTCCCCGATTACAATCACTTTTCTGGCGTGATCTATATCTTCTTGATTTATAAACCTTCCGCCATCATATATTTGTTTTGTCGAAATCTTAGTGTATATCGGATAATCGCCGTTTAGCGTATAGCTACCTGACTTTTGGCCTCTTACCGTATAAACCGGGGCCGAGCCAAACTGCCCTTGTGTAATCCGCGGGGCTATGTATTGGATGTCTGGAATCCGATTTTCCAAGGTTTCCACATCACCCAACTTTAACTGCAGTTGTCTCCCCGTCTTAAACCCCTCATGGGGTATGCTAGATTGCTGTGCCCAAACGAACATGCTATTCATGGCCACAGTTTTAAAAGCTTTGTCAAACCCATTGTTCAAGCCCTTTGCAGCCCCGGATAGTGCAACATAAATAAAAATACCCCAAAGAACCCCGATTATGGTGATGACAGTTCTGGTCCTATTTTTGCTAATGGAGCCAAAAATCTCTTGCCATGTATTTCTGTCGAATAAAAATCTCATACTAATCGTCTCTAAGTGCTACAATAGGTTTGATACGTGCAGCCTTTCTTGCAGGTACATAACCGGCAATCGCCCCGAAAACTATCAAGAGTAAGGTGGCAAAAATTGCAACTGGCATATCTATGTAGGGGTTTTTTATAAAAAAATCCTCTAGCTTCTCCCCTAACGAACTCAATACTGCAATGCCACCCAACATTCCGATAAAGCCAAAGACCGTCGTGATAAAAATAGACTCCAACAAAATTGTACCTATCACCGACTTTGGGGTAGCCCCTAGGGCCTTTCGAATACCTATTTCTTTGGTGCGTTCCTTTACTACGAACACCATAATATTACTGATTCCAATAATACCTGCTATGATGGTGCCGAAAGCCACGAATGATACAATCATTTGCAAGACAATGGCCAATTGTTGATTCTGTTTCAACTGATCTGCAACGTTTCTTATATATATCCCGTTCTGATCTTCAGGGCTTATGTACTTTTTTTCACGTAAAAATTTGTCCAAGCTTTTATCAAAGGCCATAGCCCCGGCATATCCGATTTGCGGTTTAAAACCCACAATCAATTGATTTACTTTGTCATTGTTCTTTTCTATCAGTTGCCTGGTGGTGTATGGGATATAAATAACACGTTCTTCATCATCACCGCCATCATCTTGAAAAACGCCAATCACCTTAAATGCACTGCCACCAATATCTATATACTTTCCGAGGGCATTTTGCCCCTTTAATAAATCCTGTTCCACCAACCGGCCTATTACGGCATATTTGGTCTTGTTCTTTACATCGGCATTATTAAGGTATCGACCCTTCATCATAATCGTCATTTCAGCCATTTGATGGGAGGGTGCAACCCCACGCGAGGGATAACTATTGGACTCATTTTTATATTTTACGGTATCTTGTCTTGAAATTCGAGGCGTTACATATTCTAGAAATAATGGAAAATTATTTTCAATATCCGCCAAATCACTATTATCGAATTCGATTCCCCGTCCGGATTTGTACCCTTTATATGGAATAGTAGTCCTCCCAGGGTACAGATAAAATACATTGGTGGCATCATCGCCAAAGAATTCCTGAAAAGTATTTTTAAGTCCATTTCCTAGCCCGAACAACGCTACGAAAATGAATATGCCAAGTGCAACCGTAAATCCTGACAAGAATGTACGAAGCTTGTTCTTTTGAATGGTCTCAAAAATTTCTTTCCAATTGTCCCTACTAAACATAAGTTGACGCTCTAACCTGTTCAACTTTTTTGTCCTCTACAATCACACCATCTTTTAGATGTACGATGCGTTTGCACATATGGGCAATATCTTCTTCATGGGTTACAACCAAAATGGTATTACCCTGATCGTTTATATTTTGAATAAGGTCCATAACTTCGTATGAGGTTTTACTATCCAATGCCCCGGTAGGCTCATCTGCCAATAATACTTTTGGCTCGGCCGCCATGGCCCGTGCTATCGCCACCCTTTGTTTTTGCCCCCCTGAGAGCTCATTTGGCAAATGGGTAGCCCATTCTTTCAATCCTACTTGGCCTAAATATTTAAGTGCTTTTTCCTCCCTTTGCTTTCTTGGCATTCTTTGATAGTATAAAGGCAGTGCCACATTTTCCAAGGCGCTTTTGTAATTGATAAGGTTGAAGGATTGGAACACGAAGCCCAAAAACTTATTACGGTATTTAGCGGCTTTGGTTTCGTTAAGGTTTTTAATGGGGACAGCGTCTAGATTATACTCCCCGGAATCGGCCTCGTCCAACATTCCTAAAATGTTCAGTAAAGTAGATTTCCCTGATCCGGAAGAACCCATAATCGCTACAAGTTCACCTGCTTCTATGGATAAATTGATTCCTTTTAAAACATGAAGGGAATTACTTCCCATCTTATACGATTTGTGAAGGTCTTTTATTTCGATCATGTGGAAAATGTTAGTTATTCTGGTTCTTAAATTCTAGAAATAAGACTAACAAGGAATGTCATTGTTACATACCTGTATGCAAAAGTTATGTTAAATAAACTTATCTCGGAGTTGATTGCGAATAGCTATCGCCATGGGATAGCACATCACCACTCAAACGAAGGAAAAATAATATAATAGGTTTAATAAACCCAACTAAGAGTTAATTAAGATTACTGGAAATAACGGTCAAAGAAAGACTACCGCATTAAATTAAAACATTAAACCTATGGCCTAGACAAGTTTTTAGAAAATCGATTCGATGGTTTAGGTTCGCATTTTTTTGTAGACAAAATAAAATAACACGGCTACAAGTACGTAAGGTATCGCCATAAGGTAAACGATGCCATTATTAATTCCTTCGGCTGCACCAACGTTATCACTACTCTCCAATACAGCTCGGCACATGGCGCACTGGGCTTCAGCTAACCTGGGAAGCAACAGTAGCACTAAAAACGATATGATATTATTAATCCTTTTCACAATGTCATTTACTTGTAGCATCTATTGCAATATCAATATACATAATATGGAGAAATCATTATATAAACAACCACACCTGTAATTGCAACATATAACCAAATAGGGAATGTAATTCGTGCCAGCTTTCGATGTGCCTCAAACTTTTTCAAATAGGCCTTCGCATATGTTTTTAAAACCAAAGGAATGATTGCTATCGATAGTACAATATGGGATATCAGAATAAAAAAATATACATACTTAACAAAGCCTTCACCCCCAAAGGGGGTAGATTCAGCTGTCATATGATAAGCAACGTACATCACTAAAAAAAGTACCGACAAACCGATACAGAAGGTCATCACATTTTGATGTAACTTTCTTTTCCCATTTTTAATTGCCCAAACGGCCCCAAGCAACAGCAAGGCGGTCAAGCCATTGATGGACGCATATATTGGAGGAAGAAATGACAATGGATCTACATTCGGGAGCTTTACCCGAAATAGCACAGCAACTACCAGAGGAATAACGATAGAAACTACCGTAATCAACCTATTGAACTTTCGTTCCCTTACCAAATCAAACTTTATATCACTCACTCAACAACTTTTTAATATCCTCCTTTAAAATAGAAATTTGTTGCTTTTCGCCATGGTCGTTCTCACCCTCTGCCTCGGAAATGGCGCCGCGATAATATACAATAGGATTCCCAAAACTATCAGTTCTTGACCGAAGAAACCCCTGTTTGTCGACAAGCGCAAAAAGTCCGGAATGTTCAAACCCGCCAGGAGCATCGGGTGCTTCCGCGGCAAAAATATTGAACCCGGTATTGGCCAATTCATAAATCTTCTCCTTATCACCGGTCATAAGATTCCAATCCTCATCGGTTACTCCATATTTTTCGGCATATTCTTTTAACACTTCGGGCGTGTCATATTCGGGAGTAATTGAAAAGGATGCTATTCCGAAATCATCAAATTCTTGGAACTCATCTTGCAGCGCCACCAAATTCTTGTTCATTAAAGGGCAAATCGAGGGACAAGTTGTAAAAAAGAATTCCACCACATATACTTTACCCAAATAATCACCATCAGTGACCAATAAACTATCTTGGTTCATAAACTCAAAAGAAGGGACTTTCCGCTTTTGACCGTTTTGGGTTATGTACTGTAGCTCGACCTTAACTGGTTCAACGCTCATGCGGTCAGTCTCGACAATAGAACCTTCTTTGATACGATCAACAATTTTTGGAATAAAAATTATTCCAAAAACCAGAATTACCAAAGACACCCAAATGTACGTGTATTTTCTATTCATTTGTTTTTTCTATCAGCATTGTTCTTCTTAAGGGCCAAACGATATTCTGCCAAAATAATCTTAACGTCATCAACCATTTTATTGTTCAAATCGGCCACAGAAGATGCATCAAAACCATATTTTGTACCCTCTTCTTCATCATCCTTCCGCCCACGAAGATTTCTGTCTTTATCCACAATAAAAACATAGGGTGTTCCCAAATGTTCATCCAGCGAATTATCGGTTTTTAGTCCCTCGAAGAAATCACGAATCCTATCTCTTTCCGCAAAAACAAAATTCCATTTCTGCATGTCGACCAGGTTGCCCAGTTCCTTTTTAATTTCCGCCACCTCATTTTCTTTTCCTATCGGAACCATCATAACGAACTGAAAGTCATTGAATTCATAGAACCTCTTATAAATTTTTTGATTTAGGTTAAAGGCGATTCCCTTCTTGTTCCCGGTATCATCACCCAAAAAGCCTAAAATCGTAATCTTATCTTGCAATGAGACCGAACCGTCAATAGCATTGATTTCAGGCACACTTTCGGTAAGCACAGGCAACTTGCCAAAATTGTTTACCCCCGAGGCAAAAAAGAGATAAATAACAACGGGCAAAACGAATAAGACTACTAGTACAAATGTCTTTTTCATGGTAGTTTAAGAATGGTACAAAAATAAAAAAGACGGTTGTCATACCGTCTTTTGATTCTGTTAATTTTGCCTTAGAAATTCCAAGTTACAAAGCCATCTTTAAAGACATTGTAAATGTAGTCCGCTTCAAAAAGAAGAATAAATATCAGATAAGCGACTAGGAAAATTGGAGTCCATACTATTGCCCTTCGAAGTGCACTTCTTTCATCACGCAAGTGCATAAAATCCCAAGCAATATAGTAGGCCTTTACCAAAGTCAATATAATAAATATCCAGTTCAGCAATTTCATGCCCAAAAAATAGGAATGGGTCAACGACTTGGGCTTGGTAATACCTAAGGCAACCTCAACCGTGGTGACTACGGTCAAAAATATCAATACACCCCAAATTTTTTGTGTATTGGACTTGAACTTTAAAAGTCCTCTAAATATTTCTAATTTATGTTCGTGTGCCATGCTATAATCAGTCTTGTTACTTAAATATCAATCTTCAGTCGAAATGTCAATTAAAATTTTAAACCAAATAGAAAAAGGTGAATACGAATACCCAGACCAAATCTACAAAGTGCCAATACAGCCCAACCTTTTCGACCATTTCATAATGGCCCCGACGCTCGTAGGTACCTAATATCACATTAAAGAATATAATGATATTTATTACTACACCCGAGAATACGTGAAAACCATGAAAGCCAGTTATAAAGAAAAAGAAGTCGGCAAAAAGTCTACTGCCATATTCGTTATGAATTAAGTTTGCCCCTTCTACTACTTGCGTCGCATCCTTTAATTTAGCTAGTGACTCATCACGTGAAAGAACAACTTTCTGATGGTCATCATTAATTGTCTCGGTTCGTATCAAAATATTAGGGTTGGCCTTAAAGCCCTCGACAACCTCATTCAAGTTATAACTTGTCACATACCCCTCGGCATCGTACCAAATACCGTTCTTTCGTTCATGCTCAGTACGTTCGCCCGGTATCGTTTTTGCAAAATCGGCCAAACCTGCTCGCTCACCCGTATCTGCTTTGACAAATTGTAAAATTCTTCCTCCACGGGTTTCTACCGCACCGTAATCACCACTAATAAAGGTAGCCCATTCCCAAGCTTGGGAACCTACGAAAATAGCACCTCCAATAATCGTTAAGAACATGTACCATATTACAGCATTCTTCTTTAATTTATGCCCTGCATCTACGGCCAATACCATAGTTACCGAGGACATAATCAAAATAAAGGTCATGAATGCCACATAGTACATGGGGTAGTTTCCATGAAAGAAAGGTACGTGCGTAAATACCTCATCTGCAATGGGCCATGTTTCAATAAACTTAAATCTTGAAAACCCATAAGCGACCAAAAAACCTGAAAAGGTCAAGGCATCGGACACCAAGAAAAACCACATCATAAGTTTTCCGTAACTAGCGCCTAGGGGTCGATTACCACCGCCCCAAACGTTTTCTTCCGTAGCTGTTGTTACCGTAGAATCCATATATTTTTTAACGTATTATTTAGAATTTGCACAAATTTACATTTTTTTCGACCAAACAAAAGCCCAATCGCTATCAAAACCCAATTTATTTGAAATTATTATCCAACAAAAATCATGAACAGAAGCAAATAGATCCATAGAAGGTCAAGAAAATGCCAAAAAGTAGCACCCAATGATAGTCCGAGCATCTCTTCGGGACTATATTTACCTTTCAATTGATTATATAACACGACGGCCAACGAAATTATTCCGGCAACCACATGGACAATATGAACGGTAGCAATCAAAAAGACATATGACATTTTAATATTGCTTGTAGGGCCGGTAAAATAATATCCCTGCGCTACCATTTGTGAAAAACCGTTGAATTGAAATGCTATAAAAGCTACACCCAACACCATAGTTGCTACCAACCATTTCGTACACTGCTGCAAACCACCCGAACGCATCGCCTTCTTCGCCAATATATAAGTGATACTACTTAAAATTATTATACCCGTGCTTATGTAGAATGATGAGGGCATTTGTAGTTCACTCATCCAGTCTTCACGAGAACTGCTACTTACAATGTAGGCACTGGTCCATCCGGCGAATGCCATTAGCAAGCTTGCAATGCCAAACCAGAGCATCATTTTCTTTGCCCTGTCATTTTTTTCCTTATCTGTTGCTTGTGTTAAATCCATCATCAATTATTCAATTCCAACCCTATTATCAATCTGTACAACTAAACCGTATGAGCGTAACATCAAATGCAACACAACAATACCTAGTTTTTTTATATGAATTTGTCTACAACATAGACTATCTGCATCAATGTAATATAGCTTACACTTGCCAACATTAATTTACGCGCCGAAGCATTGTCACGCTTTTCAAAAAGACGTAGCGCAAAGACGAACATAACCATCCCCATCAAAAAAACGATGACTGCGGCAGGTAACGACAATTGCAACCTTCCTGTAATTCCGAAAGCAGGGACAATGGAAATAACCATCATCCAAATGGTGTACATTATTATCTGCAAAGCAGTACCCTTGTCTTTTTTTCCCGTGGGCAACATTTTGAAACCACCTCTTTTATAATCCTCGTCCAACATCCATCCCAACGCCCAAAAATGAGGAAATTGCCAGAAGAATTGGATCATAAACAAAGTTCCAGGCTCAATTCCAAAATCATTGGTAGCTGCAACCCAGCCCAACATAAAGGGTATTGCACCGGGGAACGCCCCAACAAAAACAGCCAAAGGTGTCTTCGTTTTTAATGGCGTATACACACTGGTGTACAGAAAAATGGAAATAGCTCCGAACATCGCCGTTTTAGGGTTCAGTATATATAGTGAAATCACGCCCAGAACGGTAAGTATTATAGCAAGGCCCAATGCCTTATTCGATGACATTCTACCAGAAGGTATGGGTCTGTTTCTGGTGCGGTGCATCAACGCATCTAAATCTTTTTCAATAATCTGATTATACGCATTTGAAGCCCCAACCATACAATACCCGCCGAAAGCGAGAAGTAATATTGAAATTAATTCGATTTGATAAGCACCAAGGAGATACCCTGCCAAAGAAGAAAAAACCACACTGACCGCAAGTCGGGCCTTGGTAATTTCCTTAAAATCAGCAATTGTATTCGCCCAAACAGTATTTGTTGGCGTGTTGACTGCAGCCTTCATCCTCCTTTTTTTATCGGAATGCAAAGATAGGCTCAACCACCATTTTGTGCAACCCCTTGACAATGTTTATCTTTTACGCATAAAAAAACCCGATAGCTATTACTATCGGGGTGTCTTTTATATATTAAAAATATGAATCTACTGCAATTTAAATGTAATAGGAATACTGAATGGAACCCTTACTGCTCTACCTCTTTGTTTTCCTGGAGTCATTTTTGGTAGCTTATCGATAATACGAGCAGCCTCCTTTTCAAGGTTTTTGTCCGGTCCACGCATTCTCACGCCGCCGATACTACCATCTTTTTGAATTACGAACATAACACTCACACGACCCTGAATACCCATTTCTTGTGCAATTTCGGGATACCTAAAGTTCTTGCTGATATGCTTTTGCATCATTGAGTTGAAGCAAGCCCTTTTATCACTCTCATTTTCGCAACCTGGAAAAATAGGAACATCTTCAATTACCGCAAAAGGCACATCAACATCTTCAATTTCTTCTTCGACCGCAACATCCTCTACCTCGATTACTTCTTCTTCTTGACTAGTCTCAGTAGATTCGATGACAGTTTCTTCAACCTCTTCTTCATCTTCTACAACCTCAATAATTTCAGGTGCCGCTGGTGGCGGTGGCGGAGGCGGAGTTTTTATCTGTTCCGTCATTGGCACTTCTTCATCCAAATCATCGTCAACGTTCATTGAAATATCGTAATCATTGGTCTTATCGTACGTTTTCCACTCTAAAGCCCCATATACTATAAGCATCGTCAGTGTCAAACCTATTACAAAATATAAGCCGCTATTACGTCCTATATCTGCTTTCGGATTCTTTTTCGGTTCCATATCTACAAATTTTAAGGTTTGCTAATTTAAATAAATAATCGATAATCAAGCAACTAATTTGCCCATTTTAATCCTGTTTTACCTGAAAACAAAGATTTCATACCCAATACCCCACAAACAGCTCCAAAACTATTTGCCAAAACATCGAATATATCACCCTCTCTATCAAGAGTATACGCATGTTGTAAAACCTCAATAATCATACCAAACACAATAACAACCATTAGAATAACAAACAGTCCTTTTTTGAGAGAAATTTTACCTTTTGAAACTTCGCGCAAGGCCATGGTACCTAAAATAGCCCCAATGAAATAAAAACCAAAATGTACGACCTTGTCGATGTGAGGGATATTAAAACTGGGAAGGTCATCACCAGAAAAAGAGGTCAGACATGAATACGCAACCAACAACATCCAACTTACGAAAGTTATGGAGTACATTCGCTTTTTAAGCACTAATCAACGCCTTATAATCTGATGCGCTCAATAAGTCGTCAATCTCAGAAGGTTCGCTAATTTTGACCTTGACCATCCAACCTTCGCCATAAGGATCTGTATTCACCTTTTCAGGCTCATCCTCCAAAGCTTCGTTGAACTCGATAATCTCTCCACTTAAAGGAAGGAATAGATCTGAAACAGTTTTCACGGCCTCCACCGTACCAAAAACCTCCTCCCTATCCATCGTTTCATCGACGGTTTCTACTTCAACATAAACGATATCTCCCAATTCACCTTGCGCAAAATCGGTAATGCCAATTGTTGCCACGTCGCCTTCTACCTTTATCCATTCATGATCCTTTGTATAGCTTAATTCCGCTGGTATGTTCATTTTTTTCGTTTTACGAAAGCAAATGTAACTGATTCTGAAGAGGAATTCAAAAAATAAGTATAAGTAGGAGGGCTAAATTCAACGCACAAAAAAATCGCTCAATTTTTGGCTCAATCGCATTTTGAATGCTTTAAACATTTTTCAGAAGTTAAACCAACGAATACTCTTAATTACCAAAGTTATAACGCAAGGTGAACCCTGTATTGATAGTAGTTTGCGGGAAGGCCGTTGAAACGGCGAATTGTGAGAACGAATGATCATAAAAGAATAATGCATTCAAATTTTTGCTCAGGGCATAGTCGGCGGTGAATTTCATCGATAACAGGTTCTGTCCCGATGTAATTTGATTGTTGTCTATATCGAGATTGCGAATGATGGTAATATTATCACGTAAAGTTACATCCGCTTTCAAATTCAGGTCACCCTTCAGTCGTGTTTTATTCCCTCCGATATTGGTTACGAACTGCACATCCTTGACTCGATATCCTAACCCGACTGTATATTCCTTACCATTGATCTCGGTCATCAGGTTGTTGTCAAAACTAAGTGACAAAGCTCTATCTGTGCGTACCTCGGCCAACACGCTAATGGAATTTTTCATTTCAAAATCAACACGCATCAGCGGATTGAACTGATCGGTAAGCACTACATTATTCAAAATAAGCTCTGGTAAAAAGTCATCTGTTTCGGGATCTATAACACCATTTTCGCGTTCTAAATTGGTCTGGAAGGAATTAATACTATACGAAGCCCTGTACCCGTGGCCGAGAGAAAAACGTTTGAATTTTTTCTTGAACCATTTGTTACGCATCAATCCCGTATATTTTATATTCCAGTTCGGAATAGGAATTTGTCTAAAAACATCCAAGTTCACACGATTTACGTCTTGACCTGTGTAGGCCGCAAAAAAAGCGGGAAGCAAAACGTCTTGGTTTGTTTTACTGTATCGCTCAGGAAAACCATCTTCATCCAACGTACCCGGCACTCCACCTCTATCGGAAACCAAACGATTGGCTATGGTCAACCTGTTTTCTTTAAACTCCTCAAAATGAGCCGATGTAAATTCATCACTCTTTCCAAAGGCCGTACCGATCATCACGGTTGAAATACTAAAGTTCCCATAATTATTACCCAATAAATTATTGTAACGTGAGCCCCCGTTTTCAATATCATCTATAACCTCAAAACTCTCTTGATAACTGCTCGAATATTGTCGGTCTGCCGACAAATCTATGGTTAGGTCTTGAAAAGGTTGTGCCGTGGCGGTAATATTTAACTGCTTGTTGGTACGCTGTATAAATTGTTCGTTGAACTCGGTGAACCTTGTCAACCAACCTCTTCGTGCCGCTTCATAGCGAACGTCTGACTGACTACCAAAAACGAAACCGACTGAAGGTCGTAAAGAACCAACGAAGCCCACGGATTGTGTATATCCGGGAAGCACTTTCCCGTTGCTCTCGTTATAATTAAAGTTTAAACGCTTCACCATAGTCAAGATATCGACCGCTGCATTGAACAAACCACCGGTCTTCTTTTTTGTTTGTTCCGAATTGGTTTCCGGATTGCCTGCCTTATCGCGCTGAACGGGTGCAGAATTGGCTCTGGTTTTTCCCGATCGCTTTTTCAACCCGAGCAAATCATAAAACTTTTGCAAGGTCAATGCCGCAGTCAAGTTATGGGTATTGGCATTCTGTACCGTATTTATATCGGAACCGGCAACCTCACGCAAAGCGTCGCCTCCTCGCTGCCAATCAAAATTACTGGTATAGCTATATTGTGAACTGATAAAATCCAAGGCGGGGATTTTACTAAAAGGCAGTTCATAGTTCAATTCCATTTGTTGGGAGTGTCGGTTGGGTTCGCCTATATCCCAAAAGCCATCCCAAAGGCCCAACATCTGATCAATCTCGGAATCAGGATTCCCTTCTTCCTCAAAATAATTACGTACGATATTATTATTACTTCCTTTTAAATTCAATCGCAGCGACTTGGTGAGACTATAGTTAACCGCATACTGCCAATTGAAAAGATAATTGCGCTGTTTTAAGGTCGGCAAAGCCAGTTTATCTACCCCTTCTTCCACAACATCCCTGAATCTTTGCTGATTGAACTGTCTATTGATATTAGAATTTACAGATACGCTGGCAGGCAATAGGCTAAGGTTCAATTCCTTTAACCATTGCCAGTATCTACCTGTGAGCAATGAATCTTTTTTGGCGAACGGAGCCACTTCGACTGGTTTGAAATTATGGCTGTAGACAAAGCCTGTAACCACGTTTTGATCCCGTAATTCGGCAATCTCAAAATCACGATGGTCGGTCTCGTTATAGGAATAGTTGAATGTAAAATTCTCGACATCATAAAAATTGGCATCTGCCTCTTCACCCCTATTTTTTCGCACACCAATCAAGTTTATACTGGTGCGCTTTGTATAATCCTCGGCCTGCTCCTCTATATTTTTTGCTTCCTCGGCAGTTTCGGCCGCATCAATTCTATCCTGCAATTTAAGGTCGTCATAGACCGGATCGAATTCCGGTGTAATCAATTGCTCGGATATACCATAATTAAAAGGCAATTGAATGCCCCATTTCTCAGGAAGCAGCTGACCTGCATTTACATTGGTCACCAAATCATACGATATTGCATCTTCACGTGCCCGTTCGTTGGGCATCTGATCGATAGCTCCAAAACCAGAGGTACTTGTCCCTCCTGTTGCGGAAATATCGGCAAAGTCGGCAATATTGGCATCAATCGCGGCTACCGCTGCCCATCCTCCATTATTATCTAAACCGGCGAGCCGAAGTTCATTGAACCAAACTTCACCCCGAGCAGGGAGGTTATCGATGTTCTTGATACCGACCATCATACTTCTAATGCTTCCCAATGACGGATTTCCTTTTATTCCGATTCGGATATTTCCAAGTGTTCTGGGTGCAAATTCATCTACCTCTACCACAGTTCCTCCGTCTATTTCAAAGAATCGCAACTCGTTAAGCGGCACATCGCTCTGCGATCGTAGTGAAAGACGTAAAGATTTAACTTTATTCAAGTCGGAAAGAATAACCTCCAATTCGTTTTCTTCAGGCCAGATCTCGGTATCGGATACCGCATTAAAGGGCGTAAACTTCAAGGGCACTTCCATTTGATAGAAATTCTCGGAGAAATCGGTTCCTATTCGCAAAAACCCTACAAGGGGAGTATCGTCAATGGGGTAATCGGCATCGAATATTTTTTCGGCATGCATAAACATTTTAAGTTTTTCATACTGCCGCAGGTCTATGTTTAAGTTCTTGAAGACTCCCCTTGAATCTTCAGCCTCCAAATTCTCAACCACTAAAGAAAGTGATTGTTCGTTCTGCTGAATAATCGTATTGTTGTTGTTCAACTGCTCACGAAGCACTCCTGGAGGAAGTACATAGGGGATGGGATTTCGATTCTCGTTTTCCTGAATGTTGACCGCATTGACGTCTAAACTTGTGCCATCGTCAAGCGGATCTAAATCTTCATCCTGTAACGATTTGGCATAGGTACGCCAATCACCCCGCACCAAGTCCAGTGTTGCAAAACGCAGTACGACATCGTCATTAAAACCCGTCATATACATACGTAAAGTGCTGATAGACCTGAAATCGGTAATACCACCTACAGAATTAGTAAAATCACTTAACGGAATTTTATATTGAATCCACCGTGTTCGCACGGTACTCCCATCAGGAATACGATCGCCAGACAACACTAATGAATCGCGAATATCGGTGACATATTTATCGTTAATATTGGTATTGGGCTTGATCGGAACACGGTATTCGTAATAACTATTTACTGTATTCATGGTTAGATCTCGATCAATATCTTCAACATCGGGCAAAGTCGTAGACCCCCTATTATCATTGGTTACCTGAACCGGAGAATTCCCTTCGGGATTGTTAAAATTCAAATAACGATTTAAGATGCCCCCATCCCGTTGTAAAAAGTATTCATAATTATCGGAGGCCGGGTCTTCCCCCGGACCATAAATATCAACTTCGGCCAAGTCATCCAATCCGTCAAAACCTACGTCTTGTGCTTGCCTAGCCGCTTCATCTACATCGAAGGCGTATACCAAAGCCTGGGTGGCAGGTACTACACCCCAGATAGGGTTTTCAGGTTTCACACTGCCCACCCCATTTACCGGAAGACCGTTTTCATACTGTTTCAAACCATCGGCCAAAATATCTTCTGAGATGTTTCCAAGATTAAAAACCAATTCACCTGAACTGGTCGCCGTTCCATCTTCGTAGGGATCCATCACCCAAAACTGTACAAATTCAACATTTGACTGTTCAAAGTTGGTACTACTCAAGGAACGCATAATCCCCCCCCATCTGTCAGCTGCGACGGCACTGTCAAAATCGTCATTTGCATTATATGGACCTTTAAGATTCGGATAATACGCCAAATCTAACGTAGTCTGTTGTCTTGTCTGCCCTTGGGCAATCTCTACCTTTGGGAAAACCTCATTAACAAATATGCGGCGCGTTGAGTTAATTGAAATATCACTGTCACCAATACTTGATGGCCGTTGGTTCGTATAAAATATAGGGTCTATGGTATACCAGGCCAATTTGGCTCTTTGAAAACCAGTTTCCAAGCCTTTCTGCGTTGGGCTATCTAAAAATTCAATGGGGGTACTGGCCAATGACCAACCCAAGGATGACCGGATATCGATAAGCGCCTGTGCCCCTTCAAAATCATCGAGATAAGTCGTGGTCTCCCCTTGAAAATCGGCATTTTTTGGAGAATTCGGCTTTAACCAGGCTACCTCGCCGCGGACCGAAAGATTGGAAGGCACATCGGTGTCGATGTTCGGCAATTTGTTTACCATACGGGTCAGAAAAGGAATCTCTGTGGAGAAATTTCCGTTAATTCCGAAAATTGTATTGTTCACGGGCTCTACCCCAAAGTTGGATTTTTGGGTCAACGGACGCTCGTTCAGGTTTAAGAACGTAGCTCCCATAACGAAGTTATCAGTGAATTGATGTTCTACATTAACCCCGGTAAATCTTCTGGTTTGTTGCCCGAATACCGCATTGTTCTCTACAGATATGTTGATCGGTGTATTCGATGCCTCTAAACTGGGATCTAATAACTGCACGGTACCCGCCTGATAGTTTACGGTATAGTCAATACCCTCCTGTAACTGGCGTCCTCCGGCCGTAACCCGTACGGAACCCCTGGGTACGTTGAACGCTCCGATGGGAATACCATTGCTTCCTTCCGATTTGTACCGACCTTTTAATAAAAACTTATTCTTTTCAGGATCTTGTAGTGCTGCCGATTTGGTTAGCTCATACATATCCCTGAACACATATTTTTGTTGGTTGGCATTATAGCCTTGGCCATTTGCCACATCATAATCACCCCCACCCAAAGTTTCAAACAAATATTGACCGAAAGGCTCCACTTTTGTAAAAATAATATTGCCTCCCTGGGTATCGACCGTTATTCCCTGCACAAAATCAAAAAAACCATCGCCTTCAGGCTGAACATCGTTATAAGCATTCAATCGATCAAAATTGAACACTTTCAGTAGGATATCTTCTTCCAATCCATCAGGCCATGTAGCATCATCTACCGGGGTTATATAGTTTCGTGGAGTTGGATTAGAATATAAAATATTCATTTTAAAATCGTCTTGACTCAGCCGAAATGCACCGGTCGCATAGATATTCTTCATCATCAAATCCCAAATGGGATCTGAAACACTGGTGATATTACTCTTAAGTAATTTCAATACCAACGTATTATTCTCGATAATAGGATTGGCGCCATTGATACCGCCGGATACCGTAGTAGCATCTAAGCCGCCATTGGCAAACTCACCTACTTGATACACTTTTCCGTTATAGGTATACTGAAATGCCACGGCCAAAACCTCATCGTTGCTCAAACGTTGGTTCAGAGAAACATATCCCAATTGTGAGTTGAACTCAAAGTCTCGACTCAGTTCCAATTTTCGTGCATTCTCTAGAATGGCATAATCAAAACCTTGGTTTGCTTGGTAGCCGGGCACATTAAAACCTTGTTCAACCGTAGCAATATCACGTATACTTTCAGTCAACACACCTCCTGCACCAATCAATGCTGGATCATAATCATTGGCATTGTTTCTAGGCAAGCCATTAGGCTGCATGTCGGTGGTGTTCGTATTAAAAAATCCGGGGGGAGGGTTATTACCGGCAATTTGGCTATATATTCTCGTTTTTGAATCGGAGGGACCATTGAGGGGATCGTATTCCCCTAAATCTTGAATACCAACGATATTTCGAACGTTAAGTGTCTGTTGACTGCGGTTGGTAACCCAAACTTCAAGACGTGTTATTTGTATTCCACTGCGGATAAAAGGATAATTTGAAAGCGCCGCGTCATAATTGTCCCGGAAATATTGAGCAAGGAAGAAATGTTTGTCCTCGTCATAATCCAAAGCCGTTACAGAGAATTCATTTAATGTCCCTCCCCCTTGTGCCACCACAGTATTGTTCTGTGATTGCTGTTCGGAAAAAACAGCGGTCACCATGGTCTTTCCGAATTGCAATTGGGTCTTTACTCCAAAAAGGCTCTGCGCCCCTTGAATCAAGGAACTATTGAGTGGCATGCTCACATTACCCACTTCAATCTTGCGAATGATATCGTCTTCAGTCGGTGTATAGTCTAACTTTACAATATTCTGAAAATCGAAAGTAGCCTCGGTATCATAGTTGGCGGTCACCTGAAGCCGTTCGCCTATTTTCCCCAGCATGCTCAAACTAATACGTTGATCAAAATCAAAGGATAGGTTCGTACGGTTTCTTGGTGAAAGCGAAGGGTTGTCATTTTTTTGCCAGATTACACCGAGATCCATGGCAACGGATCCTTGGGGAATGACTTCTATAGTATTTCCACCGAACACGGATTGAAAGAAACTATTGTTTACGTAAAAATTGGGCAATAGGTTTTTTCGTGCTTCTTCACTACCCTCCTTTTTTCCGGAGTAGGCATCGGATTTCTCTTTGAAGTAATCTTTGATACCCTCTTGACGAACCAATTCAAGGTATTGCTCAGGTGTAAGGATTATGGGATAGCCGATATCAAAATCACCGATACTTTCATTGTAAATATATCGATCAAGTTTTGGGTCGTAGATATATTTTGAAACGATGCTCTCGGGGTTGGGCATCTTTAGTCTTCCTAGCGAAAAACCAGTTTTTACAGAATCCAATTCTTGTTCTTCCGTTTCTTCTTCATCGGTATCTTGTGCAAAGGATGTTTCCGTTGCCATAAAGAAAATAATGAATAGAAAGGTAAGCTTAAATGATGATTTAAGAATTTTTTTTGCCCCTGTTTTCAAACTTGTTATAAATTTTTGAGCGCTCGCTTTAGAGTTTCCTCGACGCTCAGTGTCGGGTCTTGTGCTAAAACCTTGTCAACGACCTTTTCAGCCTGCTTTCTGACAAATCCAAGAACCTCTAATGCAGATAACGCTTCATCTTTATTTGTATTGTTCGAAACAAGGGAAAGTTCATCAATATCATAGATTTTCAAAATCTTGTCTTTAAGGTCAAGAATCACCCGTTGGGCGGTCTTTGCGCCGATACCCTTAATCCCCTGAATTGTAGCCACGTCCCCGACTGCTATGGCATCCCTTATTTGAGACGGTGAAAGCGATGACAGCATCGTTCGGGCCGTACTGGATCCAATACCCGAAACAGACAACAACAAACGAAAAATCTCACGCTCCGATTTTTCGGCAAACCCGAACAAGGTGTGTGAATCTTCCTTAACCTGTAGATGGGTATACAAACTGATGTTTTCATTATCGGAAACTTTTGAAAATGTATTCAAAGATATATTTACAAAATATCCGACCCCAGCACATTCAATAATAACGTGGGTAGGATTCTTCTCAATAAGTCTGCCTTGAAGATGATGAATCATAAGTGCGTTCGAGGTTTAAATTTCAAGTTACCGTAATACGCTTCAAGTTAAGGAGATTCCATTCTTCTTATTCAAACTTCGCCCCCTTTATTGGCAATAATAGTCTAGTTACTACCTATTTTTGCCTTCTTGCGCTTCTCTCTCTCTTGGGCATCTATAACGGCTATTGCGGTCATGTTTACCATTTCATCAACGCTTGCACCCAATTGCAAGACATGTACCGCCCTTCGTAAACCGACCATAATCGGACCGATTGAGCCTGCCTCGTTCAATTCCTTTAATAATTTGAAGGTAATATTGGCCGATTCAAGATTAGGAAAAATCAAGGTGTTCACTTTTTTTCCTGCTAGTTTGGAAAAAGGAAACTGGCTTTGGTGCAATTCCTTATTCAGCGCAAAATCAGTTTGAATTTCCCCGTCAACCACCAAATCAGGATTCTCTTCATGTAAAATCTTAATCGCCTTTCTTACTTTGGTCGCGTGGGGATGGTTCGATGAGCCAAAATTCGCATAAGAAAGAAGGGCCATCACTGGATCAAAACCAAAAGTGGCCGCAACATTGGCCGTCATTCGGGCAATTTCGGCTATTTCCTCAGCAGTAGGGTCTATATTTATCGATGTATCGGCCAAAAACAAGGGCCCTCTGCGCGTAATCATTATATGCACTGTAGCAGCACGTGTAACCCCGGTTGCCTTTCCGATAACCTCGAAAATGGGCTTTACCACCCTTGGAAAAGCTCTTGAATAGCCAGAAATCATTCCGTCAGCATCACCCTCGAGTACCATCATCGACCCAAAATAATTACGTTCGCGCATTTTAGATTTCGCATTATAAAGTGTCGATCCACTTCTTCTACGATTTTCCCAATATTTGGCTGCGTACCTATCTCTTCTAGCATTCGATTCTACGGCGTTGGGATCAATAATCGAAATATCGGCATCGAACTCCAATTCGCCCTTTAGTT
Organism: uncultured Kriegella sp.; assembly: GCA_965368185.1. Classification (GTDB taxonomy): domain Bacteria; phylum Bacteroidota; class Bacteroidia; order Flavobacteriales; family Flavobacteriaceae; genus Kriegella. The sequence goes on along the minus strand of CBDULZ010000038.1, from coordinate 14,526 downwards.
CTTCGATGATTTCACGTTTGCCCAAAAGTATAGGTATGGCGATACCCTCTTCATAGGCAATCTGCGCAGCTTTTAAAACGTCTAAATGGTCAGCTTCTGCATAAACAATTTTTTTTGGGTCGGTTTTTGCCCTGTTCATCAGCAGTCGCATCACCTTGTTATCATCTCCCGAACGCTGAAGTAGCTCCTCTCGATATTTTCCCCAATCGTCAATGGGAATTCTGGCAACCCCACTATCAATAGCAGCTTTTGCCACAGCTGGCGGAATTTCAGATATCAATCTTTGATCAAAGGGTTTAGGTATGATGTATTCCCTACCAAAGGTCAATCTTGTTTCCCCATAAGCTATATTTACTTGTTCCGGTACGGGTTCTTTGGCCAAGGAAGCCAACGCTTTTACCGCCGCCATCTTCATATCTTCATTAATAGCCGAAGCCCTCACATCCAAGGCACCCCTAAATATAAAAGGAAAGCCTAAAACATTATTGACCTGATTAGGATGGTCTGATCGCCCAGTGGCCATAATAACATCTTTTCGAGTTGAAACGGCCAACTCGTAGTTTATTTCAGGATCAGGATTCGCCATGGCAAACACAATAGGGTCTTTGGCCATGGAAAGCAACATTTTGGCCGAGAGAATATCTTTAATCGACAAACCAATAAAAACATCGGCGTCGATTACGGCCTCTGACAATGTGTCAATTTTTCTATCAGTAGCGAATTCCATTTTCGAAGGGGCCAAATTTTCGGCATCTTTTCGAATTACCCCTTTACTATCCAACATCACAATATTTTCCGCCCTTGCCCCAAAAGCTTTATACAGCTTGGTACATGAAACTGCGGCAGCACCGGCACCACTAACGACAATTCTTACTTCATCTATCTTTTTTTTGGCGATTTCAAGTGCATTCAACAAAGCAGCAGCAGAAATAATCGCGGTTCCGTGTTGATCATCATGCATCACCGGAATATCGAGTTCCTCCTTTAGGCGCCTTTCAATTTCAAAAGCTTCTGGCGCTTTTATATCTTCAAGGTTGATGCCCCCAAAAGTCGGTGCTATCATCTTGACCGTTTCGACAAATTTATCGACATCTTTAGTATCAACTTCGATATCGATGCCATCTATATCGGCAAAAATCTTGAAAAGCAGGGCTTTCCCCTCCATAACGGGTTTTCCTGCCTCCGGTCCGATATCACCCAGCCCTAATACGGCCGTACCATTTGATATGATCGCGACAATATTGCCTTTTGAGGTGTATTTATATACGTTATCCTTATTTTTTGCAATCTCCAAACAAGGCTCGGCAACCCCCGGCGAATAGGCCAGGGCCAAATCACGCTGGGTGGCATAAGGTTTAGTTGGTACAATCTTAATCTTTCCGGGTTGGGGTTTGGCGTGGTAGACCAATGCTTCGCGCCTTTGTTTCTGTTTGCTCATATAGTTCGACTTTGGAAAGCAAATTTAATAGTATTCTTCGGATAAAAGTCGTTGAAAGTTACTGAATCGAAGTTTAAATGTAAGTGCCATCCTATTTCTCTCTTTTGTTTTAAGAAAAAACCATCGAGTCGCCTCTTTTTCACAAACAGGCATGGTCAATTTATTGATCAGACGGAATTTTTAAGCGCAATGCGAGGATAGCGGCAATAATAAAAAATATACCGCCAAAGAGAATAGCGTTTATGGCATCATTGCCGAGCATATTTTTAATAATAAATCCGAAAGAAATCGTCTGAATAAGCATGGGTATTACAATCATCATGTTAACGATACCCATATATACACCTCGGCGGTCTTCCGGAATCACTTTTGACACCATGGCATACGGTATTCCCATCATGGCCGCCCACCCGATACCGAACAAAATCATGGGCAAGAGCAATACATATTGATCCGAAATATAGGGCATGCTTAGCATGGCAACCCCTGTTAGCACTAAACTGAGCACATACACCAATTTCGAACTGTACTTTCTGGCCACGGGCACCAATGCTAAAGCTACAACCATGGTCACCAAATTATACGTTCCGTTCATCAATCCGGTTTGGGCCAAGGCCTGTTCGGACAGCGATTGAATATTTTGGGCAAAAGATAAGTCGCCGGTTCCAATTACACCACCAGCGTTACAGGCGGCCATAATCGCTTCAAACCTTTCGGTATCTTGGTTGCTTATACCAAAAAGCCCGGTTCTGAGCATCGGGGTGATAAACTGCCAGTATACGAACAAGGCATACCATTGAAAAAAATAAACGGCGGAGAGGCGCCACATCAGTTTGGGCATATCGCCAATAGCTCGTACAATCTCTAAAATGGGCCCGAAAATTTTCTGAATAAAGGACTTCCCCCTATCTTCATTTCTAAGATGGGCCAGTTCTGCCTCGGAAGGTGGAATCTCGGGTGTTTTAATAACAGACCATAAGATAGTTCCCATGGAAGCCACTGCACCTAAAAAGAAACTGTAATACACCCAGGTCGGGATTGCAGATACCACCTCGGTAGTCGTAGAACAGAGATTTCCACCCTCTGAAGGAACACTGAACCAGTCTTGAAATAGGAATAACGAAAAATTGGCCAGTGTAATACCTGCGCCGACAAACAAACTTTGCATTTGAAAACCGTATGTCAACTGATTATCAGGTAATTTATCGCCAATGAAAGCCCTGTATGGTTCCATTGCCGTATTGTTGGCGGCATCTAAAATCCAAAGAAGCCCTACGGCAAACCACAAATGTGAACTAAAGGGAAATGCGAAGAGACATAAACTCGCCACTATAGCGCCAATCAAGAAAAAAGGTTTACGCCTACCCCACCTCGGCGACCAAGTTTTATCTGAAATCGCACCGATTATCGGTTGGATCAATAAACCTGTAACAGGACCCGCAAGATTGAGCAATGGGAGTTCTTCGTGATGTGCGCCAAGGAATGAAAATATGGGATTTATGGCAGTCTGTTGTAGCCCAAAACTGAACTGGATTCCAAAAAACCCCACGTTCATGTTCCATATTTGCCAAAAACTCAACTCAGGCTTCCGTATTTTCATTACACTATTGGTTAAAGAAAACTGTCTCCCAATATAGTGTTTTTAATGTTTGAATCATTGAGAATCAAGCATGAATAAGTACGGGGGTTAAGGCTTTTGAATATTCGGAAATCCCCCAAATGATGTATCCTTTACTTTAAAAACTTAATGTTTCGCTGTAAACCGGCAAATTTGGTTCTTTTTACGGCTGATTTTTGAAATACTTTTTTAAAAACGTCTTCGGTGATTTCATTCCAATCTTTTTTGGTCATAGACAACAATTCAGGATGTGGATTGAATAAAGGTTCGTTATGAGGTTTTGAAAACCGGTTCCACGGACAAACATCTTGACAAACGTCACAACCGAACATCCAATCATCAAATTTCCCGTGAAACTCATACGGAATCTCGTTTTTTAACTCAATCGTAAAATAAGAAATACATTTACTGCCGTCTACAACATAAGGCTCAACGATCGCCTGTGTGGGACAAGCATCGATACAGGCAGTGCAGGTTCCGCAATGATCTGTTACAGGCGAATCATAATCCAGTTCAAGATCGACAATGAGTTCAGCTATAAAATAAAAAGAGCCTACTTGCTGTGTGAGCAGGTTGCTGTGTTTCCCTATCCACCCTAAACCACTTTTGGCAGCCCAGGCCTTATCCAATACCGGAGCGGAATCGACAAAAGCACGGCCGTTCACCTCTCCTATTTCGTCAGAAATAAATTCTTGTAATTGCCTTAATTTCGATTTAATGACATGATGATAGTCCTGACCATAAGCATATTTAGACAACCTATAACTATCTTGATGCTGTGCTTCTTCCGGATAATAATTCAGCAGCAAAGAAATGACGGATTTTGATTCTTCGACCAGTTTAGTGGGGTCTAAGCGTTTATCAAAATGGTTCGCCATATACCCCATTTCGCCGTGCATATTATTTTTCAGCCATTTCTCCAGCCTCGGAGCTTCCTCCTCTAAAAATTCGGCCTTCGAAATACCACATGATAAAAAACCAAGACGTTTTGCCTCGGTTTTTATAGCTTGCGCATATTCTGGTTTTCCTAGCATTTTAATCTGGTCACCCACCTTTATAATTAATGACGAAGGTACTAATCTTATCTAGGTTTTTACAAATGACCGCATTTTTAAGTCACATGAAACCTTTGTAGTTTAATTATTCGACGATTAGTATAAACACTCAAATTTGAACAAATAAAAACGGTCGAAGCGTGTTTCTTCAAACCACTCCGACCGCATATTCAATTGCCTTTTTGCCAGTTACTTTTAACTAGCCAGTAGCATTTTCTTCGTTAATCCAGGGCCCAAACATCATTATACTTTTGGTTAAGACTTCCGTCATTTCCTCCTATAACCCATATTTTGTTATCAAATATTGCTGTAGTGTGATCACCTCTTACAGGAAAAGTTTCCTCGGTTACAGCCTGTACCCAAGTGATACCATCCGTGGTATACCAGATATCGTTCTCTGTTGTTGAGGCGTAACCCGCGATAACCCAAAGTTTGTCGTCGAATACCGCGGCAGTAGGATTCACACGTGCGGAAAATTGGGCTGCGTCTGTAGCCTGTGTCCAAGTTGCACCATCTGTACTGTACCAAACATCATTCAATCTTTTGGTACCGTCCCAGCCCCCGATTACCCAAATTTTATTATCAAAAACTACAGTCGCATGACCTGATCTTGCTGGAAATTCGGCTGATGCAGTGACCTGCTCCCATACAGCACCATCGGTGGTAGACCAAACATCGTTCATATAGGTGCCATCAAAACCGCCCATAATAAAAAGTCGGTCGCCCAAAACCGCAGAGGTCAATCCATCACGCTTTGCAAATGCAGCCTCTGGGGTGAGTTCATCCCAATCAGTACCATTTGCACTTGACCATACATCGTTCATATAATATTGTTCGTCTCCTGATGGGTTTTCAGGTGTCGGAGGTACTTCGCGAATCGAGGTACCGCCCATTACCCATAACTTGTCTTGAAAGACCGCCGTGGTATGGCTCGCTCGACCTAGAAAACCTGGTTCTTCAGTAACCAAAGACCAACTAGCCCCGTCACTTGTTGACCAAACCTCTTCTTGAAATCCTGCTGAATCCCTTCCACCTATCACCCAAAGGTTATCTCCAAAAGCAACTGAAGAAAGGGCAATTTTCGGCGTAAATGCCGCAGCCTCTGTTGTTGCCGCAGCCGGAACCCGCAACCCTCTTGTGGTAAAACCAAAGACAGCACTGGACGTTGTAGCGCCTTCAGTATCCTTAGCAACCACTTTCCAATTATAGGGTGTTAACAAATGAAGGCGCTCAGTTCCCGTAATAGTAGTTGCTGCGATGGCCCCAGACAACAATGTGGTAGGATCGGCAGTAGTATCAAGAAAGATATCATAACTCACCGCATCACCATCAGGATCAGTCGCGGTTTCCCAAGTTAATGTGGGCAAGACATCTACACCTTCGGCCCCATCGGCCGCCGTCAACAAATCAAAGGCCGCTGGTGCCTTATTCACCGGATCCGGATCTGGATCTACTTTTGGCGGAGTAGAATCGTCACTCTTACTGCATGATAACAGTACAATTCCCATTAAACCAAATAAACTAATACGCGTTTTTCTCATAACATTAAATTAAAAATCTAAGTTCTTTTTTCTATTTGCAAGCATTTATAATGGAATGTACGAAGGGGGTTTTCCTCTTCTAAAAAAGTCAATGCATTTTACATACTTACTATATTGTCACCAATCATAATAAAAGTATCACATTTTCTTGTGCGATTTACCAATTTTTTTCTGCAAGTTAAGTAACTACCTACAAATATTTAATATCTACCTACGGTTTCAAAAATTTACCGAACAAGCGCAAATTTTATGGTTATATCACCTATTTTTATATTATTTGACCTTTGTGATTGTCAGGTTAAACTTTAATTAGCTTAAGATTTGTTTTCATGGATGAGCCTATTCCTAAAGAAGAAATAGACTTCGAAATATCCCAGTTTTTTTGTTTTCCCAGGAGCATGTCATCCGATATTAAGCAATACTACTATTTAACATCTCTTCTACTTGACTCAAGCCATTCTTTTATGTGCTTTATCGTTTTTTCAATCTCACCACGGCATTCTTAGGTTTCAAGGTAATTAATGGTCTAATTTCTATTTCATCCTTTACCGGAAGGATTTCAAAACGTTCCACTAGTTGAATAACAGTCAATATCATTTCGAACATTGCAAAATTATTGCCTATACATTTTCTCGGTCCCGCCCCAAAAGGAAAATAAAAAGATGAATAATTCCTGGCTTTATCGGATTTAAAGCGTTCTGGTTTAAATTTTTCAGGCGTTTCCCAAAGATCAGGATGCCTATGAATTTCATAAATGGAAAAAAGCAGGCTTGAGCCTTTTTCAAAAGTAAATCCGGCAAAATCATCTGCTTCCAAATTCACCCGATCTATAAAATAGGCCGGCGGGTACAATCGCATAGATTCTTCGATGACCTGGGCAACAATTGGTGAAGATATCACCAATTGCATTAAATCTTGATTATCGGTATCACGCTTTTCAATTTCTTTCAATATTTCCCTTTGCCATTCAGGATGCTGCGCCAAAAGTTGTATTGTAAAGCTAAGGGTGTTGGCCGTTGTTTCATGACCAGCCACAAAAAGCACCAAAATCTCGTCAATCAATTGTTCTTCCGACATGGCACTTCCATCATCATACCTAGCATCTAAAAGCATGTCCAATAGATCGTCATACCGCTTAGCAGACGCTTTTCTGCGTGTAATAATGCTCCGTAAAATAGCCTTTGATGCATCTGCCAATTTGATATGTTCCCCTATTTTACCCGAAGCCCTGAAGTACCATCCTAGATACGGTTGCCGTAATTCTTTCACCAACATTTTTTGATTCATTTCGGTACTATGCTGCAGTTGTGCAATTTCTTTATCGCTGGCGGCATTACTGAATAAAGATCGTACCACGGTTTTAAAGGCCAGATCGTTAAAAATGGGAAAAACATCAGTCGAGATTCCCGTTTTGACCAAATTTAGCGCTTCAACTATAGTCTCTTGAATGCTTCCCAAAAGTTTGGCTAGTTGCTTTTTATGAAAGGCAGGTTGTATTAATTTTCTTTGTGAGCGCCAATGTTCACCTTCCGAAGTCAACAAACCCTTCCCTAAATACTTGGCCAAATCTACAGTCTGTATCGGGGACTTCGTATAATTCTTCCAGTTCTTTTGCAAAACGTATTCCGCTAGCGCTGCATCACGTGAAAAAATTACGGAATTCTTAAAGCCGATCTTTAATCTAAATACATCACCATACTTTTGAAAATTATGATGGTGAAAAGGCAGTGGATTTTTTAAAATATCCAATGAATGCAATAAAAATTGGGGCAATGAAACTACTGGAATTTTATTCTGCATTTTGTTTTTACTCAAAGATTAAAAGAGTCCCGGTTGGGCTCCTCCCTTGATCCTTCCTAAATGTTTATAGGCCAATTCGGTAGCCTCTCGGCCTCTTGGAGTTCGCATGACAAAACCTTGTTGAATCAAGAAAGGCTCGTAAACTTCTTCAATCGTCTCGGCACTTTCAGAAACGGCAGTTGCCAAAGTCGTAATCCCTACAGGACCTCCCTTGAATTTATCAATTATGGTGGTCAAAATTTTATTGTCCATTTCATCAAGACCGTGAGCATCAACATTCAAAGCTTTAAGACTAAATTTGGAAATAGCCATATCTATGTTGCCCGTGCCCTTTATCTGCGCAAAATCACGTACTCTTCTTAAAAGCGCATTACATATTCGAGGGGTTCCCCTGCTTCGCCCGGCAATTTCAACAGCTGCATCAGGCGTAATCGGCACTTTTAAAATATCGGCACTACGCTCTACAATGGTAGAAAGCAGCTCGGTATCGTAATACTGCAATCGACTCTGAATACCAAATCGAGCGCGCATAGGGGCTGTCAATAAGCCTGAACGCGTGGTGGCACCAATTAAGGTAAAAGGATGTAAATTAATCTGTACCGTTCTCGCATTGGGCCCCGTCTCGATCATGATATCGATTTTGTAATCTTCCATGGCAGAGTAAAGGTATTCTTCTACAATGGGACTTAACCGATGGATTTCATCTATAAAAAGTACATCGCGCTCGTCTAAATTGGTCAGCAAACCGGCTAAATCCCCCGGTTTGTCCAATACCGGTCCAGAGGTGATTTTAATACCTACTCCCAATTCGTTGGCCAAAATATGCGCCAAAGTGGTTTTACCCAATCCCGGGGGGCCATGAAACAACGTATGGTCCAAAGCCTCATTACGCTGATTGGCTGCCTCGACAAAGACCTTTAAATTTTCCAACACCTGCTCCTGTCCTGTAAAATCATCGAATGTAACAGGTCTTAAAGCTCTTTCAATGTCAATTTCCTCGGAAGAAAAATTACCGGTAGTAGGATCTAAATGCTCGTTCATAGGCTAACAAAGATAGGCAAATTAGGTATAGACCTCTATTATAATTTTGGCTAGAACTACCTTATTTACTAACGTTCTAACAAACTCAATCCGACCGATTGAGTTATGGTGCCAACTATTTCAAGCGTATCAATTAAATGCAATTAATTCGTAAATTCAGCCTATGCAAAAGACAACGTATTCCTCCGGTATATTACAATATATTCCCTTTTTCTATGTGATTTGGTCTGATGACCTTTTATCCGTTTCTGAAATCGAAGTTGTAAAAAAATCATTCGATACTGATGAATCACTTAGCGACTCGGATAAAAAAACAATGCTTGAATGGCTAAAAAGAGACCATCCGCCTGCCAATGCAGAATTGAAAAACTGGAAGCATGTTATTTCAAATTCAGGGGTAAAACTTATTGAAAGTGACACCTTCCCCCTTTCCTCTTTTAGTCAAAAAATGGTGTGCAGTTATATGGAAGAATGCCCTTTTAATGACCAACTAAAACATATCGAAATAAATTTGGGAATCCAGCCCAATCACTATAACCACTTATTCGAGGTTGCGGTAGTACACGAAAAAACCTCTCATTATTATAATGCTTCCGAATTGGATGGCATCCTAAAAGGAGAACATGCCGGATACCTCGATACTTTTCGAGAACTTTTATCAAATCCAATCTTTGCCTGGGAAATAAAAAGAAATAAAGATGATTTTAGACAAAAGGTACTTCGGCAGGTTCAATTTTTAGGAGAAAAGGGATATGGGGCAATGGCCTACCCGACAGCCTATGGTGGTATTAATAATATGCCGGCCTACGCCCATGTTTTTGAAAATCTGATGTATGTCGATGGCAGTCTCACCATAAAATTCGGGGTGCAGGTGGGCCTTTTTGGAGGAAGCATTCAAAAACTAGGAACCAAAAAACATCACGACCTGTATCTGCAAGATGCCGGCACCGCCAAATTACTCGGATGCTTCGCAATGACAGAAACCAGACATGGCTCGAATGTACGTGGCATTCGTACAACGGCGACTTACATTAAAGAAACCGATCAAATTGTTATTCATACCCCTGGAAAAAACGACAATAAAGAATATATAGGCAATGCGCTTCACGCTAAAATGGCAACCGTATTTGCCCAGTTGATCGTGGAAGGTAAAAATAAGGGCGTACATGCCGTTCTCGTGCCCCTTCGAAATAAGAATCACGAACTTTTGCCCGGAATTACGGTAGAAGACAACGGTTACAAATTGGGCCTAAATGGTGTTGACAATGGCAAGATATGGTTCGACCAAGTTTCCGTGCCTCGCGAAAACCTACTTAATAAATACGGGGAAATTGATGCGCATGGCACCTATTTTTCGGAAATAAAAAATGCGAATAAGCGCTTTTTTACCATGTTAGGAACTCTGGTCGGGGGACGTATCTGCGTAGCACGCGCCGGATTGGGCGGAGCCAAAATGGCCTTGACTATTGCCGTTAAATATGCATTGGGAAGGCGACAATTCAACGATAGCATTAAAGTTCAGGAAGACCTTATCATGGACTACCCAAGCCATCAACTTCGCCTGACACCAAAGGTAGCCGAGTGCTATGTATATAGTGTCACGCTAGATCATATCATGCAGACCTATGCCGCCGACACCTCAAACGACAAACGGAAAATCGAAACCCAAGTTGCCGGACTCAAATCAATCATCACTTGGTTTGCGAACGATACGATTCAAGAATGTAGGGAAGCATGTGGGGGCAAAGGATATCTTATTGAGAATAGAATTGCAGACCTCAAGGCAGATGTAGACATTTTCACTACCTTCGAAGGAGATAACACCGTTCTACTACAACTGGCAGCGAAGGGTATTTTGTCGGACTTTAATTCGGAATTCAACAGCCCCGGATTTGCCTCAGTGCTAAAATTGGTGGGGTCGCAAATTAGTGACAAACTCACGACTATCAACCCAGTCTATTCCAACAAAATTGATAAAGAACATTTGTTCAATACCAAGTTTCACAGACATGCCTTTCAATATCGCACAAGAAGACTGACTTATACACTAGCCATGCGTATTCGCAGTTACATAAAAAAGGGAATGCCTTCGTACCAAGCATTTCTGAAAGTACAAGATCATTTACTGGCGCTGGGCAAGGCATATAGCCACGAATTGGCCTATCATACCTTTGTACAATTCACCGAAAACATTTCCGATGAAAAGAATCAACTCTTATTTGAAAAACTGGGAACCTTATATGCACTCAACCAAATTAAGGGAAATGCTTCTTGGTTTCTCGAACAAGGCTATATTGGAAGTACAAAATCAAAAGCAATTCGGCAACGTGTAGAGCGATTGTGTTCTGAATTGCGCCCGCATATTGAAGTATTGGTCGAAGGTTACGGAATTCCTGAACATTGCATGACCGCTCCTATCACAGGTTGATGTTTCCTAGACCAGGACTGTCGGTTGGGTACAAAACTCCTTTTTTTAGATGGAACAATTCGGTAAATGGATCGTTCAACATATCTAAATGGCCGTCTAAATCGGCAAATTGAATATTCGGTCTTGACAACGCAAAATGCAGTCCGGCGGAAATCCCTAAACGACATTCGTCAATACAACCGACCATAGCCTCTAAATTTGCCGACTTTGCCACGGAATTCACATGCAGGCCTTCGACAATGCCACCAACTTTCATAATTTTAATATTCACCATATCGATACGTTGGTGTTGCGCCAAACGAAATGCATCGGCCAAGGTTTTTATACTTTCATCTGCCATTACAGGCAGACCTACATTTTTAGTAACTGCCCCAAGACTTTTTTCCTCACCGATTTTTGTCGGCTGCTCGAATATTTCGATTCCAACTTCATTCGTAGCATCAACGAAAGAAATCGATTCTTCAACGGAATACCCTTGGTTACCATCGAACCGAAGAATAATATCAGGAAACTTTTCACGTAGCAACCTCATTTTCTCAATATCTTCTTTGAGTTCAAGTCCGCCTTTAACCTTTAAAATAAAAAATCCTTGCCTGACAAACTCTTTCGCTTGTTCGAGGGTCTCCTTACTTGACAGGATGCCTATAGTGACACTCGTAGGAATACTACTTCGAAAACCGCCCAAAAATTGATATAAAGCCACATCCGCCTTTCTCGAGATCAAATCAAATAAAGCCATATCGACCATGGCCAATGTCGAGGCATATCCGTTTAATAGCTGTTTCAACTCCTCAATGATGCTAATATAGGTAAAGGGATTTTTACCCTTCAAAAAAGGAATAATCGTATTTTGAATGGCCAGTTCAACCTGATCGGCGGTTTCGCCTGTGACGACTTTATCAGGTGCGGCACAACCATAGCCCACAATTAGATTTTCCGATTCGAGTTTAAGTATGAAGTTGACCGACTTTGACACCGTTTCATAAGCAATAGTATACGGTGTCGACAATTGAATATCAAAACGCTCATATGATACCCTGGTAATTCTCATCAATATCTCTTCTGGTACAGTTCTTCCAAAGGTGTATTTTTTATCGACTCGACGAACCTGACCATATGATGGATCATCAGCTCCCACATTTTACGTCCTTTTTCAGCACTTGCCTTGGTGGCGTCGCCCATCACCCCACTCTCCGAAATTTTATTTGTTTGAACGTACCAATTTACCCCGCGTTCATTATCATAATCAAGAAATTTGCTGCCAAATTGTATCGTTTCATTGACAGCCTTATCCATTTGCACCAAATCAGGTCGTAAAGCCAAGGCCGTGCTCGTTTCGATTTCACCCGCATGAATATCGTTGGGCGTATCGATAAGACCATACAAATCAATATCGCTGGTCTCACCGGTATCTACACAAACAAAAATCTTGGCATCTCGGTTGATCATTTGAGCTGCATAAGTCAATGTCGGTTCGTTATCGCCATGCCCATTTAAAATGATGATTTTCTTAATCCCATTTTTGGCAAGGCTCATACCTAGGTCATAGACAAATTTCGATAGTGCATCATTGGTTACACTCAACGTACCTTTAAAATCGTCATGATGGTACGAAACCCCAAAAGGAATAGTGGGTAGCACCAAAGGTTTTGGATCCTCGCAAGCCTCAGCCACTTTAAAGGCCATATATTTTGCATCAAAATAATCGATATCAACAGGTAAATGCGGACCGTGTTGCTCTATGGCGCCACAAGGTAAAATAGCGGTATCTACGGTTTTAAGATAGGCCTCAATCTCGGGCCATGTCATCTGTTCCCAAAGGAAGCTGCCTTTCTTATATGGTTCTTTCATACTTCAAATATTTGTTAATTGGAAAAAAGCTGACAAGATGAACAGGGGAATACGTTTATATTTATTTCAAATGGCCCGTTGCGCATAATGCAAAAAATATATTCTATCATTCTCCTTTATCCAAAAAATAGGCCGGCTCAAGAACTTGATCTTCGATTATAAAGGTATGCCATTTTCGATCTAGAAGTCGTACGGCACCGTCACTATATTTTAATAGGATTGAAAACAACGGTTTCCGAATATGTTTTGGCAAGTCTGACAATAAGCTCCTTTCATTATCAAACCGCAATTTTACGATTTCAGGGTGCGGTTTGCCAATTTTCGAGGTATGCTCATTTCTTTCAATAAGTTTTTTTTGCAGTAAAAGGTCATAGAGGTGAGCTGCGTCGCTTCCTATTTGTTTTACCTTCTGTTGGCCTAGGGCCTTAAGTCCGTTTTCGATTTGATTATCGGAGTACCCGCAACGCTTTGGGTCTTCATCCAAAGCCTTTAGCATACCGACAATTCTGCGACATTTCTCACATTTGCCACAAGGAAGCATACGACCTTCTTCTTCATGGGCGGCATGGCAAGAAACCTGATGCCGTTGCAGATCGGGGTAGCGTTTTACCAGCACTTTAAGGATAAGGAGTTCCGATAGGCTTCTTAAAATCGAATATTGATAGATGTTCCACCCCTTTTTTTTGTAGTATCTCGTCAATGCATTGTCAAAATATTTACTTTGATCATAGAGTCCGTTATAATGACTAATGCCGTTATGGTTTCCTTTTACCGTGGTATCATATTCATTGCCAATAAGAATATTCGCGATGCCTTTTTTTCGGGCAACCGGTAGCACGCCGAAAAGGAAAACGGCGACCGTCCATAACCGGATGGGGTAAATATCGGCCCGTATGTTCTGAAAATTTTCCTTTATAAATGGCATTTGTTTTACCATCCAATTAAAAATTCGATCGCTATTACACCAAGGTTTTACGGTATTGGGTTCTATTTTTTCAAAGTGGTCATAGGCATTAATGGCGGTAAACCAATGTCTTCCCGACTCATTAATAAATACGGGATGTGGCTCCCCAATTTCCTTTATAATTCCGTAAGTGAGCAAACTGTCTTTCCCCCCGCTACTGAGAATGGCATACTGGTTTTTGTCTGTAACCGCCTTTTTCCTATTTAGCGTTAGATTACCAAAATGGGTATTAACGAAGTTTAGTTCCGCCGCCGTATACCGTGCTAATTTTTCCGTCGAAAGGCTATCAAAAGGAGGTTTTAAAAATTCATTTTTTACCAAAAACTTGTTTACCACTATTTCACGCGAGGTATTTTCGATCATATCTAGAAGGAAACGCTTATCGGCTGCATCGAAAAGTCCATCGAAGGTGATAGACTTAAAAAAGAGCCCATAATTAAGGGCCACCTGTGCCACCATCATGGAAGCCATATTGGCATCTTCGGCACAGCTTTTATCGAAATAAGTCTCTTTATAGGAATAGATAAGTTCATTGCTCACCGTCTCCCCATCATTTTTCACTAGCGTATAGGTAGCCTTGACCCGTTTTGATTCAATAATAACTTGATGAACCTTTAATTCATTAAAAACAACTAATGCTCGAATGTCGTTCATTTTATTTTCGTCTTCAATAAATCGATAAGTTTATCGGCTCCATGGGCCAACACGTCAAAAGTTGGTAAACCGGTTTCGGCGGTCAATGCCTCACAAGCCGATACTATTTCTTGCGGTTCCATGAGTTCGTGATTCA
>CBDULZ010000037.1:0-42058 GCA_965368185.1 uncultured Kriegella sp. | reverse complement strand
GCGGAAAGTCCATACGCCATAGGCGTGTGGATTTTTATTTTATAAAAAGATAGGAAGCTACAGGCTTTTCAATTTTGGAATAAAATAAAAACAGCTGCGATAGCTAATGGACTTCCCATTTTCACATGGTAACACTATGGAACAACGAAATTAATCCTTCCGCGATCACCAATGTTTATAGGACTTCCTGTTTTTCGGAAGCCTTTTTCTATAAAAGTAATACAACATCAACAAATCATCTCTGTCCTCATCCGCATCGCGTCATTGCGGGCCGATTTTTTCAGACCGGCTCTTAATCAGACAAGTTATTAAACACCATGGTACCGGTTCAATCACAAAATACACATTAATAGCCTGGTTGAAGCCAAACCAAATCTGTTATTCATCTTTAAGCCATTCCCATCGCCTCGCCCATTCTAACAAAACAGCACTACGCCATTTTAATACGGTTCTAGCACCTTGCCATTCGTTGTCAAATAGTTCAGGATTGGTGGAGTCTGTGTACCAATTGGATCCTAACTGGTAATCGCTCGCTGATTGTTCTCTTGGCCAAATATTATTAACAACAAGTTGACCACTTTGTTTTGGGAAGCCTGGAACTTTTGAAGTAATTGAGTACTTTAAATTTTCAGCCTTTTTTGGAGCGTATCGTATGGCATATTTGCCTTCGCCAAGATAAAACCCTGGCCATTTTTGTTCGCCGACCCCTGCATGTACCGTCATTGTAAAACAGGTGGAATCTTTAGGGATACTAATTTTCGGACCATCGAAACGGAACTCTATAATCGAATATACCGAAACCGTATCTTCAACTGTTGTTCTTCGGTTAAAAATATATTTTGGACTATGGTTGAATTTTTCAAAACTGCCTCCCCAACTATCGCCCAATGGATTATTCGGGTCCCCATTCATAGTGTAGAGTAGTGAAGGGGTATCTCCCATTTTTATATCCCCATTGTAATAGTTCTTAAAATCATTACCCAAATATCCTAACTTCTTTATGTAGCGGTCGTAATACCTATCGCCTTTCAAACTGTCGGGTACATTACTGTTAGAAAAAAAACCTCTATAGGAAGCATTCGCCTCTATAAACCAAAGATTAGGAAAATTTTCAGCAATGTAGGCATAGCTGTTAGCACTCCATTTTTTATTTGGTCCTCCGATCCAGTATACTTTTATTTCCTTTTGAATTTCGGGAGCATCATGTAATGCTTGGGCTAAATCTTCAAGACCTCCCCAAACAAGAACCCATAGCGGCTGTTCGCTCTCTTTTTTTGCGCACGTAATGATCCATTCGGAACCTTCCGTTGGAGAGCCGTAACCGGTATACGGAGCAGCGCCTTTTCTTCCCTGTTTGGTGATCGCTCGCAAGGAATCTGGAAAAGGGAATTGTGCACTATGCTTTTTCAACTTAGAATAATCTTTTTCATATAAGGCAATCATGTCTAGAATATTTTGTGTGGTACCAAAACCATAAGAAGGTGAAGAAACCAAGCCTTCGGTTTCAAATTGATCGCTGTACATTAAAAAATGAATCATAGACTGATTATCATCGGGGTCTGTGCCACCAATGTCGGTACTGATTAGAATACGAGGTTGTGCTTTGATTTGTTGCGCATTGTTGGTTGCACAACCCATAATACTCAGGGAACACAGTATAGAAATCAGTTTATTCATTGTAGTTTTATTTTCTTCCCAAAAAGTTGGAGAGAGGTCTAGCAACTAGCGCAATCGGGTATCAAGGGACTACGGTTACGATTACGCGTTTATATCTCGATAACGAGGGTGTGCCTTTGTCCGAAAGTTTCAATATGAAATGGATTGTTTCCTTTTTTTGAACTTCTGGGGCCTTAAGATTTACAATATGTAAATTCGCCGCACCGAAATCGATATTCATTTTATACGAACTTTCCTCAGGATAATTGAACCACAAGTAACTGAGACTGTCACCGTCAGGGTCTGTAGACTTAGATGCGTCTAAACTGAATCTCTCGCCCGACTTCACCATTAGCTGTTCAGAATGTGTCAAAATGGGAACAGGCGGATGATTGGCTTTTTCATAAGGCATGACGCTCCAATCCATTCGGGCGGCAAAATCATTTTGAAAATCATCCCTCCAGCGCCATAAAGTGACCTTGTTGCCTTTAAATGTAACACTATCCCTATTTATCGTACGGCCATATTCCTTGGGTACGTATGGGGTGTAGGTATCAGTGGCATTGGTCCATATGGCCCTTGTTTCAGACGCTATTGTTACAATAGAGCTTCCTTTTTTTGTATTTGAAAAATCGGGCTTGTAAAGAGCATAACGCCCACCCCAGCTGCCCCATTCCGGGTGTTCCGGCTCATTAAGTCCATTAGGTATCAATGACAAGAAAGCGGGGGTATCGCCCTCTACTCCATAGGCGACATCAGGATATTCGGCGCCGAGAGGGCCGTGGTTTTGTTGAATGTGTTGGGCTATCCAACCATTACTGATCGATGTATTATCTATTCCTTTTATAAAACTATTAATCCCCGTCCATGTAGCATTGGCGTAGTAATCCCCGGGAGTAACAATATAAAATAAGTCGGGAAAATTATTCCGTATCCAAATACCGCTATCATCTTGATCCGAAATGGTATAAACTCGCAGCTTCGAGATGAGTCGTTTAGCCTCTTTTGCACTTTTTGTTTTTTTAATTTTATGCAGTGATTGGGCTAACGTATTTACACCTCCCCAAACCGATATCCACAAGGGGCGCTCGTCTTTTTCCTCGAGAACTTTTATAATCCAGTCCGAACCCTCCGAATCTTTTCCATTGCCTACACCGAGCATTCCATAAACGGGAAGTCCGTTTTTAATGAGGGTTATCAATGCTTCCGGTTTTGGAAATCCGGTTTCATGTTTTAAAAGGTTGGGCTGCACCTCACCATATGCCTGAATAACCCGTTCTATAGATTCGGGAGCAATTTTATGCTGTTGCCAGCAAGAGGTGGTAGCAACGATGCCTTTAATTTCAATTTGATTTGAATATAATAGCAGCCTAACCAATGATTGTGTATCATCAGGGTCGGCTTCAATATCGGTTAAAATGACTACTCTATTTTTATTATTTACTTGAGCAAAGGCAGAGATTTGACATATCAGGCAAAATGAAATGAACGAAAGGGCTATCCTCATATAAAATATTTTGATTTTGTTCTAATTATAGATGCCCCAGATGAACCATGGTCTTTACTGGGATAAGATTTAGTTATGCAATCATAAAGTTGTCTAATTTAGAATCTAGCGGTCAGTTCGTCGATTGTTGATTCTTGGCCAGCCATTTCGGATATCTTTTTAATACCTTTTCGGGAGCATTTGTGTACCAACTGTATCCGTTTCGACGATCATCGCTTATTTCTGCTAGGGATTTTCTTTTAATGCCATCACGACTACAAAAGTATATTGTACTTGTTTCCAAATCATAAAAACGCCCCCATAATGTTGGTGCATTTTTATCTTCAACTACAACTCTATTCTTTCGTCCATCTTTTTTCGTTTCCGTTTCTATTTTTATACCCTCTATGCGATTGTTTTCAAACCATTGCACCGCGCCATTTACGGATGCAACAATTTCTTTGGAAGGATTATCTAGATCCATCAACAATTGCACGATACCTACAGATTCAGAACCACTGAACGAAGGAAGTTCATAACTACGGGCTTTTGCGGGAGCGAGTGTTATTGAATCATGTTGGGCGCACCAGACAGAAGGGTTTCCCTGGTATACGATTTGGGTATCAAGAAAACATTGAATACCCTTGTCAAATGCCCTTTTGGCCTTTGTATTTATAATGGTGCCCAGTTGAAGTGCTGCAAATTCTTCGGTGTCAGAACCAATTTCTTTTAAAAATTTCATGATATTGACCATGGCATAGTCGTTATAGGTGATATGGCCAGAATATGCTACACTTCCTTTCCGTACAGGAAAAAACTGGGGCCACCCACCGTTCGCATATTGAGCGGCAAAAATGTAGTCCAAGCCTTTTCTAAAAGCCTGTTTGTAACGATCATCCTTGATTTTTACATATACCTTGGCAAGAAATTTCAGCTCGGTAATGGTAGCGCCATTGTCGAAAGTTGCACCTATTTTATTCTTGTTTTTTCGATAATCTGCTTTTTCCGATTCGGAAAAATGATGGTGGAAGTCTTTGTTTTTCTCCCAGCCACCGATAGCCTTTTGGCTGAGCAATACATTTTCGGCCACCAATTTTGCTTCGTTTGAACCATACCAATCCGAAGGCATTTTGTTGGCAACTTCCGACCATCTTTTACCAAGGTAATCGGTTGCTTTATCTTGAGCGATACCCCAGGTTGTCAAAAAAGTCGTGATAACTAAGGTCAAAGTAAGCGTAAAAAGCTTCATAATCTTAAATTTTGTGCAGGCAAAAAACCTCCATACAACTGCTATAGCCAAACTGTAATTCAACGATTTAATGGTAATACCTTAAAAAGTAAAGATATGCTCGTAAAAACATCTATACTTCCTATATTTGGATAAATACCTATCATTTTCCTATATGCTCAAACATTTCGATGAAAAAAGAGAGGATTTAACACCCTATGGTCTTACGTGTGAAGTATGGCGCCCCAATGTTATGAGAAGACCAGACAGGCATAATGAGATAGAAATTAATTATTTGCCCGGCGGATCCATTACCTATCTTATCCATGATAGGAAGATACATGTCGCCAAAGGTGGATTAGTAATTTTTTGGGCATTGCTTCCGCATCAAATTGTTGAGTATAATGGCGATTCACCCTATTTTGTAGTTACCATACCATTTACATTGATATCGCAATGGAATATGCCTAAACCATTTTTGGATATACTTTTTAAAGGTCAGGTACAACTTTTTGAAACTGTTCAAAATACTCAGAAAACGAAAGACATGTTTCAACAATGGGCGTTAGATTTGGATGGCAATAAAGACTATCTAAATGAGGTCTGTACCCTTGAAATACAAGCTTATTTAAAACGCCTGATGCAGCAACAACCAAGAATCAATGCGTCAAAGCTTAAAATGGAAATGCCAACCATGAACCTCGTCGAGAAAATGGCCATTTTCATTGCACAAAATTTTACAAATCCAATTAAGGTTACCGATGTAGCATTTGCTGTAGGGATACACCCTGATTATGCCAATTCCATTTTTAAACAAACCTTTGACGAATCTTTATCGAGATACCTAATTCAGCAGCGGGTATTGTATGCGCAAAGAAAACTTTCCATCACAATAGACCCAATTACCTCCATTGCGTACGAAGCCGGTTTCAATTCCATTAGCCGATTTAATGCCAGTTTTCGGAAATTTGTAGGTAAGACACCCCGAGCGTATCGAAAAATGTTCCAGACGAGCCCCATAAAGTAAACGTTCTTTGTAACTTCATTTTCTATCAGGATTTATTTATTCAGCTATTATTTTATTCAAAAGGACAGTTTAGGAAACCAGTTTCTTCAATGTTCGAGCTATACGGTTGCATTAAAAAAGAGTTTGGGGTTTAATAAGTAAGGTTTTCTTCAATAAGAAACAGTCTATGGGAAGGCCCTTTCGTGTAACTTAGAAAATCGGGTTGTGTTAAAGTGACGATATATTCGAAGTGCTAGAGCATAAAAAAGATGTTTTTTAGGTCACGGCGTTTGGGGAGATTTTTTTGAGGAAGTTGTGTTGTTAGTGTGCTTAAATACGGAGTCCAGTTTTTTTAATCCAATTAAAATACATAGTGAGTTCATTCTGAAGGAGTAATGCGAAACGCCGCTGCGGTTTACCTTGTTTATTTATGTTACGTAATGCCAAGAAACAATATCTCACAATTTGCTGGCATGTTCTATATATTTAATAGTACCCAAAACAGGAAAGTCGTGGCCGTTTGAACATTAAGCTAGAAATGATTACTTTTCAAAAAAATATAGGATCAATCATGATAGTAAAAACACCGCTTGCCGTATTGTCAATCATATCTTTTCTGGGGTTTTCTTATAACTCAATGGCCCAAGAGGCGCATGATGATCATACACATCATTCGCATGAGCATGCCGGCACAGTTCATAATAACGAGCATGGCCCGATGCCATCTGATAATATGGGTGGTCTGGCAAAACTGGTAACTGGCCAAGGGGAGTTTATTTTTTCCTTTGACCAAGAATTGACTGATGCCTTTCCCAAAGATGCCCATGAATTTGAACCAAAAATGCATGGTGGTTTTAACGAAGACCCCGAAACAGGAATCGTTTACACCGGAATTCCCGGGTATGGGCTTTGTTCCATCAGTCCTGATCTTACAAAATGGAGCATCATTGGCGCTGATGAGCGCTTAAAGGATAACATTCATGGAATTGTTTTCTTTGTTCATAAGGGCGTTAAGCACCTTGCCGTAGCACAAGAGGGGAAAAGGGTGCTTGTGTTGACCTTGGATGGAACAATTGTAAGCGAAATCTTGAAGCCTACCGGAAACGAGTTCAAATTTGCCCCTGCCAATGAATTCTTTTCATCTAAGGATAGCAATTTTGGGGTAACTGATGTAACCTACCTGAAAGGTACGCTATATGTAGCACATGGTTACTCCGCAGGCGATTTCGTGATGACGATAAAGGAAAAAAATGGTGTTTGGAGTTGGGGGAAACTTGCATGGGGAGGAAAGGGAGATAATCCCGGTCAATTTCAAACAGCGCATGGGGTATATGCCCATGATAATCACATACTCGTGGCCAATCGTGCAGCAGGTCAGGTTGTGAAATTTACGAAAAAAGGCAAGTTTGTGGAAACCTTTAATGATATTCCTGAAGGAAGCCTCGTTTGTAACGTCTCCTATAAAACGGAACATTTCTTCTTGAATGCTTTGAGTGCAATCGGTGAACAGAAATCGGCCCCTATTTACGTGCATACTGGCGAAAAGCTAGTATCGACCGTTGTCCCCGGAGACCTTGATATTCCGGTCTTAACCAATATCCATCAGGTATGGCCCCATTTTGTAGAAGGTAAAAGTGGATCAAAGCAGCTATACTTGCTCGTCCATGGATGGAATAAAGGCAAATTTGCCGTCTTAAAGCTAGAGAAATAGGTACATTTTTTGTTCCCTGTATTTGGAAATTTTTGAACCGGTTTTTAATGGGCCAGATGCGTAAAATATTGTCGTATTCTTGGCGGATGGCCATGGTATTGGCTACTACTTTTTATTGATCTGGTTTTTATTTAGGGGTGTTTTTCGGAAGATATTCAATCTTTAAAATCTTAACGGATTAAAAAATGATATTCAAGTTTTAGTTCAAAGTCCTGAAATTCCACTGTTATTTTTTGCCGTCCTCGGGAACGATGATTTTCTTACCATTAAATAGCAATTGATAAAATAAATTTTTAAAAACATATTGAATGGGTGGTCTACAAGAATTTCAGAAATTGGTAATTGCCAATGCATCTCAAGTAAAAGGTCTTGCGGTAGGGGATAGGGCGCCTAATTTTACCCTGCCAAATGCTTTTGGTAAGCCAATATCACTTTATGATGTGTTGAAGTACGATATTGTTATACTAAAATTCTACCGTGGTGAATGGTGTCCTATTTGCAATCTAGACCTTATGGCCGTGCAAAAGCACCTGCCCCAAATAACTGCTTTCGGTGCTAGACTTATCGCAATCAGTCCGCAAGAGCCGGAGAATGCACTGACCACTGTTCAAAAAAATAATTTGGGCTTTGAGGTGCTTAGCGACTCAAACCAAGAGGTGATCAACGCTTACAATTTGCAGTTCGATCCGGGAGAAGATTATCACAAACGCCGTGACTTAAGCTTGTTAAATGGTGACGGTTCAAAAACCCTACCTGTTCCTGCTACCTTTATAATTAATAAAGAGGGAATTATTGAAGCCTGCCATGTCGAGGCAAATTACACTGAAAGGATGTCCCCGGAACAGATCTTGAAGGCGCTGCAAGAAATGACTGGCTCGACTTCTAATTAGGTTCGACCCAAGTTTTGATTTCGAGTGTTAAAGCCCCGTGTGTTCTGCCCTGTATTGGTTTTTTGAAGTTCATTTTCTCTATCGTGTTGACGAAATACGAGCTTGATTATTCGCCTTATCACCAAACATCCCTAACCACTTTTTGGCATTTTTTGAGAAGATTTTATCCACTGCTTCCTTCGGAAGCTTCAATCCATTGAATTCTCCATTTACGCGCTCACTTGTCATCTTATCATCCGTTACAAAAAAACGCCAATCTTGAAGCCATCTTTCATGGGTGTCCTTTTGCATTTCAGCAACTTCGTCTTGGCCATCATCGCCCTTGTCGGTTGCATAAAGGATACGGTCTTGGTATTTTATAAAAAAATTCCGCACCTTTTCCCGATCTTCAATTGTTTGGTAAAAAACTTGCCCCATTCTGGCCGCGAGATCTACGCACATGTTCGGAAATTTGTCCAAGCGTTTCGCTAATTCATCCGTGTCCCATTCCAGACTGCCCATGTGAGCACCCATAAAGACCAAGTCGGGGTGTTTTTCAAGCATGCGGTCGCGGGCGGCAATCTGATCTTCATATGAGGGTAGTTCGGGGTGATTGTACATATGGTACTGCGGGTGTTCTTTAAAGTATTCCTTGTCGTTGTTTACGGTCATCTCATCTAACGGGAGCCAACAGTTCTTAGGTTCCCCTAGGTGTCCTAATAAGGGTGTTTTTCTTTCCGCCAAATAATTGAAAATAGTATCGAACTTAGGATTATCGATCATGATCAGTTCATTGTTCTTATCTCGGAATTCCATGCCGATATTCTTCCAAACCTTTATGGCAATCGCTCCTTCAGAAAAACATTGCTCTAACCAGGCGATTGTATTTTTGGTAAAGTCCGGATTGTCCCAATCATCCATGGAAAAAGCGGTGGCTACTTCGAAATTTTCAGGGTTTTTATTTTTTTGGTCCATGCAGTGGACGTATTGTTCTTTGACGAATTCATCGCCTTTGGAAAGATCGACGACAATATTCAGCAATCGGAAATTATCTTCTTTCGCTAAGTCTACAAAATCGGTGCGGTCTGTCCATACGTGGGTGTGAACATCTATCTTTTCAACTTTCGAAAAGTCCTCATAGGTATAATATTCCCCGCTTTCTCCACAGGAAATAGCAAGTACTGGAATAAGTATGCTGTATAGTATTTTCATAGTCTTCAAAATTTAAAATACATAGGTTGTTTTTTATATCCTTTTACATTCGTTCAGATTAGTTGTTTTATTTTTTAATCTGATTATACTATTTATGAAATTAAGAAAACTACTAAACCACTTTTTTTGCCATAATCGGTCTTTTTTGAGGCATGTCTAACCAGGCCAAATAGTTATAAACTACAAAGGCCTTGTTCTTTATCGCAACGTTTAAAAATAAGGATTTCTTAGCTTAAAGGGACAAGTAATGTTAAAAAACCACCCTTAACTAGGGTTTTAAAACGTCAATTGGGCACCATCTTTTTGGGTCGTTTAAATATTCTAGTGTAGGTACAAGGTTTTAAGGCGATTTGGGATAATTCGAGGCGTAATTTTACCAGCTTAAAACCTAGCTTCGACCCATATTCTAAACCTCATAAACATCACATAAGTACCAATGTTAATGCCGTTCAGAGATTTATCCAATAGGTCATCTTAAAAACCAACGCACGATTTTTACTTATAAAATTGGATGGGAAATAGTTTTCGGTATAGACAATATAGAAATCGGATGCCGGTTTGTAGCGCCATTGAAACCGTACATTTAAATTCATATTTTCGGTCAAGTTATTATACTGGTAATAACCTGTAAAGAATAATTTATCTGTAAAGGTGATGTCGAGTTTGGGTCCTATTAGGAATAACTCCTCATTGCCATAGTCGTCGGGTAATTTTAGATTGTTATAGTCAAATCGCATGGCCATGTTGACATAAGGTTGAAAGCGCATGTTAAGTTCTCCTCCCAAGTTAAGATTGCTGCCATTGTAAAATCCGCCATAAGTGGAATTCAACAAAAAATTCATTTTTCTAACTGTATTACTCTGATAAATAGCGGAAATGGTGTTCCAACGATATTCTTCCCCTTCTAAGAATTTCCTGTACTTTGAATTGTTCACGGGGTTAAAATCAAAAGTCAAGTGTTGGAAAACATGTTCAAAATCAAATGTTAAGTTGGATGAATTTTTAAAATCAAAGACATATCCGATAGTGTATTGCCTATCTACCAAAGTGCCGTTTGGTAAGAACGTGTCATTTATACTTGCTTGCGGACCTGAATACAGCATTCGACTATTTTGAGGATACATTTTATAGGCCACTTCGGAATAATATCCCATTTGGCCGGGATATACCGTGCTTCCCGGTACAAAACCAACTTCGGCATTAAAATTTTCATTTACGAAGAAAGTACCGAAGTTTGCGGTTAAACTACGGTCGGAATATTGAAAAAATGCCGATCCCGATAAGGTTTTTGCCTTATTTCGATTATCAAAGGACTGGGCTAAAAATGAGCTATGGTACCATCTGTTATCCTTACTTCGAAGTACCAAATCAGCATCAATCACCCTATTATATGTATTTGGTCTTAGGCGCTCCCCTAGGGTAGGTTTACTAAAAATACTGGTGTGGTAGTATTTCAAAGAATCCCGTTCTTGAACTCCCAGACTTTGTTTGTTCACTAAAGTCACCGAAAAACTAGATTGTTCAAAAAACATTCTTTGAAGTGTAGCAACTGTATAGTTTTGGGCGGGGAGCCCCAATTCCAACATTTTCTTTGTATTCATATTCATGACACCCAAGCGCCACTTCTCATTGATTGTTCCACTGAGTCTTGCACCATACAAAATGGGTACTTTTTGAGAAATGCCAGAAGTATCTCTAACAATGCCGATACGTCTTGAGAAAAACGGTCTGGCCGATTCGAAACCGGCATTGGCAAATAGATCGGTGTTTTCAAGGAAAAACTGTCTTCGCTCGGGGAACTGAAATTCAAATCTTGACAGATTAAGAATTTGCTCATCAACTTCAATTTGGGAGAAATCGGGGTTTACTGTAAGGTCTAAATTCATGGAAGGGGTAATGCCTACTTTTGCATCGAACCCTGTCTGTAGTTCCGTGGAGGATATTTTAGGGTCTACCTCCCTATCTTCAAATCCACCCCCTGACACATAGGGGATGACCGAAATATTCGCTCCGGCCTTGGGAATGGGATCTTCCCATACGAGTTGTCCGGCAAATGCAAAAGTGCCTGTATAAAATTGTCTTGGGGTTCGAACCCAAGCCGACTTAATATTTCTTTTTTTGTCTAGTCGATCAAAGGTGACATTCCATTCTTTTACATCACTTTTATATTTAAAGCTTTTAAATGGAATGGCCAATTCTGCGATCCACTTGTCCTTGTACCTAACAACCTTGGAAAACCATTTATTGTCCCAATAGGTATTGAAGGCATTTTCTCCATTGCCGCCGCTTGATACGGTTCCGTCTCTTTTGGCTCCAACTGCCGTGACATTGAAAAAATAT
Source organism: uncultured Kriegella sp. (assembly GCA_965368185.1). GTDB lineage: Bacteria > Bacteroidota > Bacteroidia > Flavobacteriales > Flavobacteriaceae > Kriegella. Next base: position 30,550 of record CBDULZ010000037.1, on the reverse strand, counting down.
CCGTTCAAACGGTCATTATAGGGGCCAAATATAAAAGAGACATTGTCATTTATCGCATAGCTGAAATCTCTTCGGAGCGTACTCACAACATCCGGAGTGTCATCATCAAAACAAACGAACGATACATAAAGAAACTCATCATCAAAGGTCATGCGAGCTTCCGTTTGAAAAGGGGAAGGCAGACTATCCACCGGAAAGTTCTGATACCAATTGTCCGCCACGTCGGCCTCTGTCCAACTTTGCTCATCCAAGACTCCGTCAAGCTCGATTTTTACATGTGACTTTTTAATTTTTAGTTTTGTCCCGGGAAGGTTTTGGGAAAGACCATTTGAGGCTAAAAGAAGTGCTGCTAAAAGAAAAAAATGGTTCATCGATTTTATGAAATGTTAAATATTCTTTCAACTACTCTTTAATATTACATTCAATTTGGTTACAAACATTATTTGAAAAAGGGACTTTGTCGCTGAAAAATGTTTTAACTCTGTTTCCATGCCTCTGAACTAAGTTAGCAAAAAGCAACGAAGCATGTGCAAAATTCACCTTTGATATGTCAATCACATTTGAGGATTGCCTTATATCTGATAGTGATAACGATTTGCTTAACTATTGACAAAAAATTAGCCTACGAAGGTTTTATACATCTGGTTTTTATGCGCTGCTGTTATGGCATTTTTCCGATAAACTTTAAAAGAGATGAACTCATGGCTGCAGTATATATGCACTAGGTTTTCTGTTGCTGTTGGAAATAATCGGATAGGAGCTTATGTACTATTGAAACAATAATGAACACGGTTTAAGAAAAAAGCGTTTTACAGTTTTGTAGAATGGCCTCCTCTAAATAAATTTTACATGAAATGGGTGTCGCGGGCTTATAGGAACGAATTATTTGTGTGATTGAAATTAAATATGCTTACGTCGAAAAAGTTTACATTATTTAAAGTCGCAAAGCATATTTTTTTAGTGATATAAATTGGTCTATTTTTAAAGTCGAAAGCACTGCGAATTGCTTTCGCTGTACATACCTAAAAACTACATTGTGCCAAAAAAAAACACCTTCCAACTTTTTATTGTTCTACTATTTTTGTTTTCTTTCATTACGGGTTTTTCTCAAACCGATTATTCGGTATTGGATTATTGGAATTATTATTCCGATGCTAAAAATGTACTTTACAAGCAACAAACTGAATTGTCATTTCAAAGTTTGGACCAAAGAACGGAGGCCATTGCCGGGCTTCGCACAAAAAGTGACTGGGTGCAACGTCAAAAATGGGTCAAGGAAAAATTGAATGAATCAGTAGGGCCATTTCCTGAAAAAACACCCCTGAATCCGGTAATCGTAAAAAAGATAAAAAAAGAGGGGTACAGCGTAGAAAAATTGTATTTCGAATCCATGCCCGGTGTAAAAGTTACCGCGGCTTTTTTTATTCCTAAAGGAAAAGGTAAAAGCCTACCAACGATTATCTACTGCAGTGGCCATACTGATTTGGCGTTCCGAAGCGATGTTTATCAACACGTTATTTTGAACTTAGTTAAAAAGGGTTTTGCCGTTTTTGCCTTTGATCCTTTCGGTCAGGGCGAACGATTGCAATATTTTGACGAAAATTCAGGCAAATCCCGCTTTGGATCAACTCAAGAGCATTCGTACCCTGGGGCGCAACTTTTTATCAATGGAGCTTCTGCCTCAAAATATATGATATGGGATGGCATTCGCGCCGTAGATTATTTGCTCACACTGAAAGAAGTAGATAAAGACCGTATCGGTATTACAGGAAGGTCGGGTGGTGGCACCCAATCTTCACATATTGCGGCCTTTGACGAACGCATAAAGGCCGTGGCGCCTGAATGTTATCTCACTACCTTGGAAAATCAATTGAAATCTGGCGGGCCCCAAGATGCCGAACAAAACTTCCCAAGGGGCATTTACCTCGGTTTGGATCACGCCGATCTTTTAGAGGTCAGAGCTCCTAAGCCTGCTTTGATGATAACTACAACACGGGATATTTTTAGTATTCAGGGAGCGCGCGATACTTACGATGAGGTACGTAAGGCTTATAAGGCTTTTGGGCAAGAGGGAAATATCGTGAGGGTGGAAGATAATGCGGGGCATCAATCAACTTTAAAGAATCGAGAAGCCATGTATGCCTTTTTTCAAGAGCACCTTGATAATCCTGGGAATTCAAAAGATGAGGAGACTATACTTTTTTCCGTAGAGGAATTACATGTTACCGAGACAGGTCAGCTCGCTACTTCGTTACAAAGCAAATTTTTGTTTGATATCAATTTGAATGTCGCCCAATCGAACAATGCCATTTTGGAAGATAAACGCAATAGCCTTGATCAGCACTTACAGGGATTAAAGCAAAAGGTCCAGGAAATATCGGGATTTGAGACGCATGATAAAAGCGGGAAATTGATTTTTTCGGGCCAGACGGAATTTGACAATTATTTTCTGAATAAGTATTTGATTGTGCAATCGGAGCATAAAATAATTCCGTTCGTAACTTTTGAACCCAAAATGGCCTCTGGTCGAACCGTACTTTATTTGGATGATCTGGGCGATAAAAAGTCAGATTCACTTTACGTGCTACCTATAGAATTGGCGAAAAAGGGAATTACGGTAATTGCACCCGATTTACCTGGGTTTGGTGAATTAGGTCCGGGATATTTAAAAGGGGATGCCTATTTTTCAGGAACTTCGTATAACCAATGGTTCGCCGGTATTTTGAACGGAAAGAGCACGGTTGCGATTCATGCCGAGGCCATTACAACGCTACTTAAATTTTGTAATGATGAATTAAAACTTGCTAACTATGAAACAATAGGAATGGCGAAAGGAGGCTTTGCCTCTAGTCTTTTGCACGCATCTATTTTGGGTGCTGGCTTTGACGGAATGGTACTTATAGACCCCATGCCCTCTTTTCAAAATATTGTTACTGATAAAAGCTATAATCCTGAATTTATCCCTTTTACAGTGGCGGGGGCCTTGCCCCATTATGACTTACCCGATTTGTCGGCCGCCTTTGCCCCTAAAAAAATGATGATTATTCAAGAAAAAGATGGAGTCGATAATACGTTTTCTTGGCGGTTTGATGTGGTTAAAAAGCAATACGTATTCAAAGGTAAGCAAACGAATTTTTCAATTGTTAGCAATGATTCGGGTCGATGGTTGCAAATTTTTTTCGATGAATTTATGTCGGGGTTCTAGCGTTCTATCCATTTAAAATATTAAGTATATTATGAAAAAAAATACATTTTTTTCGCTCTTATCCTTAATTGGCATAGCCTGTTCAGATTCAAAATCGAAGGTTGAAATATCTGCAAAAGACAGTTTGCTTTTTGATGGGGCCCATGAGAATGCCATTGCCGCCAACGAAGGCTTTGTTCGCTGCGAAAATTTTGTTCAGGGTTGGTTGGAACATAGCGATCCCGAATCAGGGCTCATTCCGAGAAATCTTGATGGGGATACGGACATTTGGAATGCGAAAGATGCCGCGGCCGACAATTATCCCTTTATGGTGCTCACTTCCTTTTTTGTAGATAAGGATTTATTTGATGGTAAAATGCTGGATATGCTCCGTGCCGAAAAGCAATTAACGGCACGGGTAAACACACTTCCAGATACTTATTCCTTTGCTAAAAATGATTTTCAAAATGAAGAACTGGATATGGGAAGTATCATTTTCGGCACTTCGGAGTATATTAAAGATGGATTATTGCCTTTGACCGAATGGTTGGGAGAGAGTCCTTGGTCTGAGCGTATGATCGAAATGTTGTACGACCTAAAAAGTGAAGTAAATATCGCCGATCAGATTGACAGGGCAGGGTCGGGCAATGCCACAAGGGAGGAAGTGAATGGTGAATTATTACAAACACTTTCCAGAATTTATTGGATGACCGGTGATACGGCATTTTTAGAATGGGCAATTAAAATTGGTGATTATTATTTATTGGGAGACCACCACCCAACACGAGACTTGGAATACCTTAGACTTCGTGATCATGGGTGCGAATTGATTTCCGGTCTCTGCGAATTATATGTAGCGACCAGTTTCGCCAGACCTGAAAAGAAAGAAGAGTACCAAAAGCCGTTGCATGAAATGTTGGACAGGATCCTTGAAGTGGGCCGAAACGAAGACGGATTTTTTTATGATGCCATAAACCCACAAACAGGTCTAATCGTACAAGAGCGAATTGCCGATAATTGGGGCTATACGTTGAATGGCTATTATGCGGTCGCCTTGTTGGATGATAAACCGGAGTACAAAGAGGCTATCAGTAAGGTATTTTCCAACTTGCACAAATATAAAAGTCACGATTGGGAAAATGGCAGTTCCGATGGTTATGCCGATGCCATAGAAAGTGCATTAAATTTATTTAACCGTATGCCCGAAGCTGAGGTTGCCGATTGGATAGATAGTGAGATTAGAGTGATGTGGGGAAAACAACAAGATACAGGAATCATCGAGGGCTGGCACGGTGATGGTAACTTTGCGCGAACTTCCATAATGTATAATCTTTGGAAAAGTAAAGGAGTATATGTAAAACCCTGGCGTGAAGACCTGTTACTTGGGGCAGAGCAAAAGGGAGATTCGTTACTGATTTCGATAACAGTCGGAAAACCATGGGCCGGAAAGCTCTATTTTGATACCCCAAGACATAAAACAAACCTGAAACTACCTATTGACTGGCCACGGATAAATCAGTTTCCCGAATGGTTTACCGTTACAAAAGACAATACGTATCAGTTTTTAGATTGCGACAAACCTGAACCGATAACATATCAGGGCAACCAGCTTAGTGATGGTATTGAGCTGAAGGTGGAAGACGGTAAAAAGTTGATGGTTTACTGAATCAAAGCGTATAATTGCGTCGTCAAAACAGGTTTGAGTTCTCAACTACTTTCACAACCCAAAGAAGGTTTATTTTTATTGTAACCAGTTTGGGTAAAATAATATCGAATATTCCAAATTCCCGAACTTGGTGCTACTTGATTAAAGACCAGTCCATTATTTCATTTTGAATCTCTTTCGATGTACGTTTTCTTCTTTTCGCCAACTTTTCGATCATCGTATAGAAACTTCCTTTTTCATAATTGATATCCGTATTTTCCAAATCAGGGTAGTTGGCAAGATATTCATCACGAACTGCTAGCCATTGTTTTTCAAGTTGCCGGTCATATTCGATTGATTGCACTCCTCCATTGTCGACAGGTTTCCCAATTGTTTTTTCGGTATCGTTTATTCTTTCCTTTTGTTCTGGGTCTAAACCGCTATTTTGAGGAACGTCATTTTCCAAGCCTCGGTCAGTTCGCTCATTGTCTTGGTTTTTGTTATCGGTAATAATCATTTTTAAACTATTTTGATTAAATATTCTAAACTTGATTAAAATTAATCAATGAACTGAATTGTACTTGCTCAAACGGTAATTTAAATGATCTGATAAAGTAGGGAGACGAACTAAATCTTAGTGGATTGCCTCTAAAAACCTTCTTGATAGCGTTATCATTGTTTCTTATTCAGTCAAGATCTATCCATGAAAAGAATGTCATTTGTTAGAACAAAATTAATCGAAGTAGGGATGTCTACTTTTTATATAAACTTAATTTTAGCTTATGGAAATGACAATGTTTATCGATCTAATAACGATTTCTAGCCTAACTATCTCAGGTTGTGTTATTCTGTTTTTATTTTTTAAGTTGTACATTTTGCCTTACGAATCTTGAGATTGTCTCGTCTTTTTACCCGAATATTCTAATCTAGACTTTAACTTAATGGTATCTTAGCAAGTTTGCCCCCCTTCTAACGCTAGAGAATCAGGGCTAATACTACAAACATGAAAATAGTAGCGTTCACCCTTAAAAAGTGGAGCGCCTTTGACATTTGGTTTTCTACAGTCTTTATCGATATATCCATGTCGAAGGCGATTTCTTTATATTTCTTTTTCTCCAATTTACTTTGAATAAATATTTCCTTACAGCGGGGAGGTAGCTGGCCAATTAACTTATTTAATTTTTCCATCCTAAAGTCAAAGATATCCTCTTCCAGTGTAGCTTCAGAAATAACGTCCCACCTTATTTTGTCCAAAGTGTCAAATTCAATTTTTTGGCTTCGAATGTGCTGTAAAAATTGGTTGTGACATGTCTTGAAGAGATAGTTTTTGACCGAGGATGAAATACTAATCACCTTTCTTTTTTCCCATAGGGCAACCATGGCATCTTGTACAATATCTTCGGCCAAGTGACGATCTTTGCACAAATTGAAAATGTAATTACAAAGCCAATCATAGTATTCTGAAAACAAATAATGATAGGCCTTCGTGTTGCCTTTTCGTAATTTTTCAATCAATTTTTGGTCGGTCATGTTGAGCTGGATACGGACCAAATCTAAGAAAAAATTAAAAAGAATAGGGGTTTTTTGTGATTGTTGCATCCTTAAGTTAAAGGAAGTGTCAAATGCATAAATACCATTTGCTGATAAATAAATTTATCGACAACACAATCTCCGCTGAAGAGAGAAAGGTTTTGGAACGATGGGTTTTGGAAAGTGAGACCAACATGACTTTCTTTAAAAAGAGCGTCAAAGAATCGAGACGAAAGACATCGGCAGATTTTGATGCGGACCTAGCTTACCGAAGATTTTCCGAGATATTGAAATCAAAAAAGTCCACCCGCAAACCTTTCCGTAAAACATTGAAGTATGCAGCAATATTTGCAGTATTGCTGACTATTGGTTTTTTAATGAAACAACAATTATTGAACAAGACTAAAAAGACTACCATAAGTGTTGTTGAAAAAGAGGGGAAGCCATCACTTGAAAATGAAATTGTAATTAAACTGGCTGATGGAACAACGAAGATTCTGAATTCAACGAGCAATGAAGTGGTAACCGATGCGAAAGGCAATATCGTTGCAAATCAAGCAAAAAATTCTATCGCCTTTGATGCGGCAAGGGAATCTGTAAGTAGCAGTCCGATATATAATGAAATTTATATTCCATATGGTGAAATTTTTAAATTAAAGCTTTCAGATGGCACAATAGTGTTTTTAAATGCGGGGTCAAAACTTCGTTTTCCACAAAGCTTCGACTATACCGATAATAAACGGACTGTTTATTTAGAGGGTGAAGCGTTTTTTGATGTTGCTAAAAACAAGAACAAGCCGTTCATCGTGAATACGCAAGAGGTAGATGTGAAAGTGCTTGGCACTAAATTCAATATTACGTCATACGAAAACGACGATTACATAGCGACAACCTTAATCGAAGGTTCGGTCAGTGTATATGAAAATAGAACACCGGATAACAGAATGCAATTGACCCCTAGCTTCCAGGCTAATTATGACAAGTTCGGAAACAACTTCAGGAAGGCCAAAGTAGACGTTGATGGGTATACAGCTTGGATGCAAAACCGATTGGTCATCGATAATCTAAAATTTTCTGAAATATTGGTCAGGCTTGAACGCAGATATGCAGTGAAATTTGTGAATAAAACGGAAGACTTAAATGATGAACTCTATCAGGGCGAATTTGTGGATGAGGATATCGCATCAGTTCTCAAGACGATTTCCATGAGCAGCCCATTTACTTATGAAATTAACCAAAACATAGTTACAATTATGAACTGATAAATAAAGGGGAGTGTTTAAGCCACCCCCTACAACTAGCTGCCTATTAAAAACAATTATTACGAACCACCAAAAACTAAAGATTATGAAAAAACAGGATGAGGACGATGCCCTTAAAAAGAAGCGCGGCATAAAATTAAAATGTAAAGTCAAATATTGTTTTCTTTTCACTTTCCTAATGATGCTTCCGTTATCGGCCAATGCTGAAATGGCGCAAAAGAAAATAGAGCTAAACTATGATAATGTTCCTCTAAAACGCATTCTAAAAGAAATCAAGTCTCAAACCGGCTATCGCTTCTTTTATAATGTCAAGGAAATAGACGATAATCAAAAAATCTCGGTAAATGTAGATGGAGAAAACGTTAGGGAGGTTTTGAACAAATTGGCTTTAAAGGCAAATTTTGACTTTAAAATAAATGAAAATCAAATTGTCTTAACCCTTAAGTATCAATCCTCATTTTCGCCGCAACAAACGGAAATCAGAGGTACGGTTACAGATGAAAATGGCACCCCCTTGCCCGGGGCTAATATTGTAGAAAAGGGCACCACCAATGGTGTGACAGCTGATTTTGACGGAAATTTTACCATAGCCCTGGAAAATGACGGCGCTGTTTTGGAAGTTTCTTATATTGGTTTTTCCACACAAGATGTCGTTATTAATGGACAGTCTGAGTTACAAATCGTATTAATGGAAGATTCTGCTAAATTGGATGAAGTTGTCGTTGTGGGGTATGGAACCGCCAGGAGGAAAGATATTTCTGGAGCTGTCAGTACAGTTAGGCTGGAAGATTCACCGATAGCACTTTCACCAAATACCAACGCCCTTCAGGCCTTAAGGGGAAACGTTTCGGGTGTTAATGTTGGGGTACAAAATTCGCCAGGAACAACACCCAGTATTTTGGTGCGTGGGCAGAATTCAATCAATGGATCAAACGATCCGTTAATTGTTTTAGATGGTGTTATTTATCTGGGAAGCATGACGGATATTAATACGGACGATATTTCAACGATTGATGTTTTAAAGGATGCTTCTGCAGCAGCCGTATATGGTTCGCGAGCTGCGAACGGGGTAGTGGTCATTACTACCAAAAGAGGAAAATCGGATAAACCGCTAATCACCTATACTACCTCGGTAGGTGTAAACACCTGGCAAAATAAGTTTGACATGATGGATCGAGAGCGATGGACACAGAAATATATTGCACAAACCGTATCCATTGATTCCCCGGAAGAAATTGTCTTTGATGCGGCCTATGCCACCACGCTATGGGAGCAGAAGGAGGTGGATACCAGATGGATGGATCTTATTTCGCGCACTGGTTTGAATCAAAACCACCAGATTGCCGTTTCTGGTCAATCGAATCGAATAAACTATTATTTTTCTGGCGGCTACACCAGCAATGAAGGTGCTATTGTCGGTGATGATTTTCAACGGGTCTCAATACGGTCAAAGTTGGATGCCGATGTTACCGATTGGTTAACGGTAGGAATTGACGGAACGTACAATAACAATGATTATTCCGGAGTTAGGGCAGCCTTGGGCAATACTGCTTATATGCAGCAACCTTGGGGGTATCCATACCGCTATGATGGTATGCCGGTTAATCCAGGAGCAAATACAGGTACATTGTTGGAAAGATACCCTACCGGACAATCTGTGCCGAATCCTTTATGGGGAACAGATGGAACAATCAAAGATATTGATGAGCGGAATTTTTATAGACTAAGTACCTATGCGTTAGTCAAGGTTCCAAAAATAGATGGTTTGACGTATCGGTTTAATTTTTCCATTAATGCCAATCATAATGAAAACGATCGATTTGTTTATGAGGATTACTATGTGCAAGAAGCAACTTCCACGCCCTATATAGACAGGTATTCTGAGGGAGTATTGACGAATTTGTTATCACAGGCAAATGGGTATAACAACCGAACGAAAAGTTATGCCTACGTTATGGACCATATTGTGAACTATAAAAAGTTATTCGGGAACCACTATCTAGATGCGACTTTGGTGGCTACACGTGACTATTCATATCAAAAACTGGTAAGTGTAACTGGCAGTGACTATTCCTCAAACGGAAATACTTTGCTCGGTGTTGACGGTATTCATAAAGCCGCAGTTCAACGAACAAATTTAGATGTAATTGAAAGGGCAAATGTTGGTTATGTGGGCCGCCTTGGTTATACCTATAAAGACAAATACCATTTAACGGCAACTATGCGAAGAGACGGGGCTTCTGTTTTTGGGGAAGATCAGAAATGGGGTGATTTCCAATCCGTGGGGGCTGCATGGACAGCTTCTGAAGAAGACTTTATCAGCGGATTTGAAAAAATGAACTACCTGAAGCTTAAAGCTTCCTATGGTAAAAACGGGAATCAAGGGCTCGATCCGTATCAAACATTGGCAAGGGTGGCTAGCGGCAGCGATGGTGGTATTCGCTATGAATTCGGTGATGCCCCATCAACCATATTGTACGGTGTTGATCAGTCCAATTTAGGAAGTCCAAGTTTAGGCTGGGAAACAACCACTGCCTTCAACGGTGGTTTTCAGTCTATATGGTTTGACAATAGGGTGTTTTTCGATCTCGATTTTTATTTCTCACAAACATCCGACCAGATATTTGAACGTCAAATACCGATTATGACGGGCTTTGGTTCAATCTTTTCAAGTTTAGGGCAAGTAGATAATAAGGGTATCGAAATAAGTTTAAACACGGTCAATATTTCAAACGAAAACCTAAAGTGGTCATCTGGCCTTTCGTATTGGCAAAACCGAAATGAAATTGTTAGTCTTTATGGCGATGATATCGATGGTGACGGAAAAGAAGATGATGATATTTCCAATAGCTTGTTTATTGGGGAATCCTTGGGAACTATCTACGGTTATGAATATATAGGTGTGGTTCAGGAAGATGACACGGAATACATTGAAAATGTAGGCGCCGAACCTGGCGACGCAATGTTTAGAGACATCAGTGGTCCCGATGGTGTGCCCGATGGAATCATCTCTGCCGATTACGATCGTAAAATATTAGGCAACCGAAAAGAGAATTTCAGAATGAGCCTCTCAAATACGGTCGAGTATAAGAACTTTAGTTTGTATGTAATGATATCGGGAATTTTCGGTGGAGGTAAAGACAATTTTTACCTGAGGGAAAACCCCTTACACAATTCGTTCCAAGACCGATATGCCACTAATGAAATAGACCACGACTGGTGGACACCTGAAAACCAAAGCGAAGAATATTTGCGGGCCAATGCATACAGCAACCGCTACTTAGGGTTGCAGTCTAGAGGATTTGTAAGGATACAAGACATTAATTTGTCCTATAAATTCCCACGGGAAACTTTAAGCCGGATCGGATTAAATTCATTGGAGCTTTATACCAGCATAAATAACCAATTTACATTTACCAATTGGTTTGGTGGTGGTGATCCCGAGGCTGGAATTAGACCAAATGACAATGTACAACCCATTCCAACGACATATACAATGGGATTAAAAGTAAGTTTCTAATACCTAAAAATTGATCAAATGAAAATCAAAAAAATAAAAATACAGGTTTTCACGCTGTTGATGTTATTATTAACTTCTGTGGGGTGCAATGATGAAGACTTTTTGAGCGAAACACCAAAAACCTTTTATACGACGAATAATATTTTTTCGTCGGATACACAGATTGACCAGGTAATTTTGACCTTGTATTCTAGATTGCGCAATTTCAAACTTACGAATGATCAAATGCATGGTATCGGTACCGATGTATTGGATGCACCGGAGTTTAGGGTTTCAAACTCGTTTAGCGATTATAGTAGAATCAATGCTGAAAGTTCAAATTTTAGAACTGTTTATGATTTCTATTATAACCTGATTGCCACCGCCAATACGGCCCTTTCAGCAGCGGATTCGGATGATATTTCTTTTGAATCGGAAGCCAAAAAGGCATATATTCTTGCACAGGCCCGTTTTTTCAGGGCTTACGCACATGGAATGCTCGCGGAACTTTTTGGGGGTGTGCCAATTGTAACCGAAGTGGCGACAGAACCGCGTTATGATTATGTAAGAAGTACCCGTGAAGAAACATATCAGTTTGCGATAGATGAATTGGAGGCCATAGTAGACGATCTGCCCGAAACAACAGAACAAGGAGGTAGATTGGTAAAAGGTGCGGCTCAAAATTACTTATCTGAATTTTATCTCGCCTTGGGGATAGAATCATCAAGCGACGCTGCTTATGATCAGGCCATAAAGTATGCCTCGGATGTCATTGATGGAGGTACTTATGCCTTGATGACAGAACGTTTTGGTACCCGAATGGATGAGGAAAACACAGTAACCGGTGGTGCCGATGTATGGTGGGATCTTTTCAGAAAAGGAAATATAAATTATTCCGATGGAAATAGGGAAAGTATATGGACTTTTCAGGTCGATTTTGATGCCTATCTTCAGGAAGATGGTCAATCGGTCTTAAATTATCCAAGATATTTTGCCCCGGTTTATAGGGCCATTGAAGGATTCGGTGGTGACGGAGACCCAGGAGGCGGTGTTGGTGAAGATGCAGGTGGGAGGGGCGTAGCGTTTTATGCGCCGACTCCTTTAACAGAGTTTGCAATTTGGGACGAAAGTATATCGGCAGGTGACCAACGCAATGCAGAACATAACATTAGCCGTAAAATATTTTATAACCAACCAGCAGATCCGCTTTTTGGAACCCAGGTTCCTCAAGATGTAATAGATGCTACTAATGAAGGTAATGGTTGGATTTTTCCGATTTTCTATAAATTGAATACAGATAAGTTCGATGGCTTGGATCAGGGGGAAAATCGAAGTAATATTTTCCGTGATGAATATGCAATTCGTTTACCGGAGACTATTCTTCTGAGAGCTGAAGCTTATCACCGAAAAGGTGAAAATCAAAAGGCCGCTGATGACATAAATCTAATCAGATCTCGTGCACAATGTGAGGTATTGGCTACTGCTGGCGATATTGATATCGATTATATTCTAGATGAAAGAGCAAGGGAGCTATATGTTGAGGAAAGTAGATGGAATACCCTGTTAAGAATGGGGGGAACAGTGGCTACCGATCGTATCAAAGAATATGCCTTACACCCGCATGTAGCTTTAACACTTACCTTCGATTACAACCTTTGGCCCATACCACAAAGTACAATCGACAGAAATAAAGATGTGATTATGGAACAGAATCCTGGTTGGAATAGGTAATTTGAAATTATGACCTATAAAAATATCCGTACTTCAAATTCAACGTTTCAGAATTTTAAGTGCGGATATTTTATTTTGGATATGAAGATTAAGTTTTGCAAATGGGCAACAAACTTATAAAGGAATAAAAGTTTACGAGAGGTGCAACGAGTGGTTTAGCTGCTTCTACCTTAGCCTTTATCAACTTCAAAACGAACGATACTACTGGGAAAACCAAACAATGTAACAAACGATTGCAGGGTAGGATTTATCGATGCCCAAGTATAGAATTCTAAAATTAAACGAATCCAGTATTTATGAAATTAATAACATCGTTAACTATCTTATTGGTAATTACGACGGGGACGATAATTGCACAGATTGCGAATAATTCGAATACGCTAAACACTTCCCAATTATCAATTAAGAAACTCCCAATACCAACAAAAGCAGGTAAAATGGTTGCCCCTGTGGTAGACATTATGCCTCATCTAAGGGGTTTTCACGATTATACCGAGGTGCGTGAAGAAATGACCATATTGAAAAAATTGGGTTTCGACAGGGTTTATTTTGTGTTGTGTCAACCCGGATTCCCTACTTTTTCCGATCCAACAATTTCCGTTATGCCCACTGATAAGGGTACGGGAAATCAAACTTTGGAATCTATTCTGGCCCTAGGAGATCCGAATTATGCCTATTTATATGAAGCCAAAAGGCTGGGCATGGAAGCCTGGGCCATCATAAAACCTTATGAATCGGGTACAGGGTTTACGATTCCGCATGGTGCCAATGCCCCATTTAGCAGAAAACAAATAGCGACTATTGGCGGGCAACATATTCAATTTGACAATTTGATATCCCGCAATCCAGACTTAAGGGTAAAACGAAAGCCAGAATCTGATGGCATTCTAAATAGGTTAAATGAACCTGTAGAAACATTGGAAGTTGCATTTTGTCTAGATTCCTTAAAACAAAAAGTTTCCTATGATAAATATTTTGAGTTTAACGGTTTAAAAGATTCAGATATTCAAATTCCCGGTATTGATTTATGGTATAGTGAAACAAATGGTAAGTATGTCAAATATAATGGGAATATCAAAGTCGAATCAAATTTTGAGTATCGCCAGGTAAAGGATGCGAATGGTTTTTCATTAGCTGATGAACCAAAGCGCTTTTTAATTTTAACAATTAAAAATTTCCGTCTACCTGAAAACTATAAGTATTTGGCAATAACCCTGGATCAGAACAAGAATCTGTATACCATCCCTTATTCAATGATTAAAGCTTATACCCGTTCTGGTGAGATACCCATTACCACGGGGATACATTCCAGAAGTCCGATGAGCCAAGAGGAAGAAAGGAAATCCCCTGAGGAAAGAACTTGGGGGTTGGAAAAACGCCCAGTTAAAGGGAAAGAGGCAGCCAAATCGTTTATGGATTGGGGTTTCGAATTTGGATTTCAGGGAACAGGCCATTGGGGAGATGGTTGGGTTAGCAGTCCGATATACGGCATAGCGAAGGGTAAACGAGAATATATGGCTGGAACTCCATGCGAGGCTTATCCCGAAGTACGGGAATATTGGTTGGAGCAGGTAAAGCGTGTCGTCCAATTAGGATTCGATGGAATCGATTTCCGCCTTCAAAACCACTCCGGAATGGTTTCCGATTACGTAAATTACGGATACAATGAGCCCATAGTAAAAAGTTATATGGAAAAATATGGTGTTGATATACTCAAGACAGAAGCAGATCCATTGAAAATAATGGAAATAAGAGGCGAATATTTTCTATCGTTTCTTGAAAAAGCAGCAGAAATTATTCATGCTTCCGATAAAAAGATGCAGGTACATCTGCGTCATGCGCATGAGGAGCCTGTATTGTCAGATGATTTTAATGAATTGGGGTTCTGGGCTATGCCCAAGATAGTTCTCGATTGGAAAAAAGCAATAGATTTGGCCGATGAGGTGACTATTAAACATTATTATCACGGCGATTACCGGCCAGGGATGGCAGATAGCATAAAATCATATGCAAGTGATGGGGGAAAGCGTGTGTGGGTCCATAATTATTTCACCCAGGGAGATGGCATAGCATATGATTTTTTAAATGCGATAGAGAAAGACAAAAGAATTGGTGGTGTTCTATTGTACGAGGTAGATCGAGGTATTTTACATACAGGTTTTCCAGATACGAAGAGTAAACCAAATGATGAGAATATTAACAAATTACGAGAGGTGCTACAGAAACTGGACAAGAATTAGTTCTGGGTACTTAGTCTTATTGTCGTATTTTAATCACTGTGTCAAAAAGGAACACTGTTTTTCATATTCGGCCTTTATAAGTTGAGATAAGCGAAATTCTACGGTGTCTGTGAGAATGAAAAAAGTTCTATTATTATTAATGAGATGTAATTAATTATGGGAAAAGTAGAAAGAAGATCCGTTCTCAAAGCACTAGGTCTAGCCTCGGTCGGAGCAATGACACCTGCGGTGCTAAATGCAGAAACGCTAAAGGAACCCTATAAGGTCATTGAAAAATCAGTAGAAACTGATATACTGGTAATCGGAGGCGGTACAGCCGGTACAATTGCCGCCATTCAAGCCGGAAGGGCTGGGGCCAGAACAATATTGATTGAAAGCGGCAGTCAGCTTGGTGGAACCATGACCACGGGCGGTGTTACTTTTCCAGGGATATTTCATGCGTGGGGCAAACAAATTATAGGAGGAATAGGATGGGAACTTGTTACGGATTGCGTAAAACTAAACGGGGATAGGTTACCAGATTTTTCAATCCCTCCAGACCGTCACTGGAAACATCAGGTTTCGGTAAATGGTTTTTTATACACGCTGCTGGCCGAAGAAAAATGCATCGAAGCAGGGGTAAATATTCGTTATTATGAAACCCCGACAAGTGTAGAGTTTACAAACGGAAATTGGGTCGTGCAAACAACGGGAAAAGGAATTTCCACACAAATAATATGCAACCAAATTATTGATTGTACAGGTAACGCGTCGATTGCTTCAATGGCTGGTTTCGATGTGCTAAGGGAGACGGAAACACAGCCTGGATCCTTGATATTCCAAATAGGAGGGTATGACTATGATGCGCTCGATTTGACGAAAATTCCGAATGAATATCATCATGTGCTTAGACAGAATATGATTAAAAATCAACCAAGATCAAGTTTTGAAAATACCTTTGTACCTTATGGTTATGTGTACGTTCCCGGGGCGGATTCTACTACTTCAGAATCTCATACCATAGCCAATAATGAGGGTAGATCAACTTTGTTAAATTTAATACGGAAACTTAAGACTTTTCCGGGATGTGAAAATTTAAAAATCCTCGATTTAAAAACAGAAACTGCCGTACGAGAGACATATAGAATTGACGGTATTTACAAGATGACCCAAAGCGATTATTTGGAAGGAAAAGTATTTAAGGATTCTATTTCGAATTCATTTTATCCTATTGATCTTCATATAGAGGGGAAAGGAATTCATCAGGTTTTCTTAAAACCGAATGTAGTGGCAAGTGTTCCATTAAGGGCACTCATACCCAAGAAAAGTAAAAACTTTTTGGTGGCGGGGCGATGTGTAAGCAGTGATCGTATGGCCAATTCAGCTCTTAGGGTGCAAGCATCGGCCATGGGTATGGGGCAAGCTGCTGCTGCTGCTGCGGTTTTGGCAAATAAACTAGGTGTATCGCCTAACGATGTACCTATTGAAGACTTAAAGAAGTTATTAAGGGACCATGGTGGAATTCTACCAATAAGGACTTAAAAATTATGTTTGATAAAGTTCGAATGAAGTCATTGGCCATATTTCGTAGGATTAGGCATGGTATACTTTTTGTGAAATTTGTAGTTGTCTTCTTGGTCCTTTCATTTGGAAATACGGAAAGCATAAAATATTTCCAACCACAGACTATTTTATTGGAACCATATAGTACGCGGGAGTATCAGGTGGGTATTCAAGATTCCATTTCAAAAAGTGATTTGCTGTACAAGATTTCGTCAAAAGATGGAACCCCGATTTATTTTTATCGAGAAATATTCACTCCTGTGTGCTTTGATAATGAATGTCGGCCTTTAACTATTAAGTTATATTGGAATATAACAGGTCGATATTTGGGTTTCGAGTTACCGGAAGACGAATTTTTGAGTAAGACGGACCATGACCCATTTTCAGCTGATGAGTATGACAAACTAAATCAAATTTTGGCCACTGAGAGCACTCCACTGGCCGAAATAAATTATTATCAACTAACCGTTGAATCGAATAGTCATGGTTTGGGAGATATTGACGCAATTACCTCTGCTACCCCGCAAAACTTGGCTCCCTACGTAATTGAAGGAGCGGCATATACAACCTTTAAGTTATGGCATATGATACACGGCACTACAAAAAATCAAGTTCAAAACTTTACGATAAGTGACATCTCACCTGGGTTAATACTAAAAATATTGGAAAGCCCCATTCAGGCAGATAAGATATGGGCATTAAAACACATTGATGGTTATGTAGATTTCACATCCGATCTTCGCGCTAAGATAATCGAGTTATTAAAAGGCGA
This sequence comes from uncultured Kriegella sp., assembly GCA_965368185.1. Lineage (GTDB taxonomy): Bacteria > Bacteroidota > Bacteroidia > Flavobacteriales > Flavobacteriaceae > Kriegella. The sequence goes on along the minus strand of CBDULZ010000037.1, from coordinate 13,145 downwards.
TGACTATATAGTTGTAGAGAATGCGTTAAATGCCATAGGTGAAAACCAATTGGATTCCAATAGTGTTCAGCAGTTGTTGATGAAAGCCTTGATGCAAGAAAATTATAATGTTCAGATTCGTGTTATTGACAAAATGGGGGACTGTAAATTTTTAAAGGATTCCATCAAAAGGGAATTAGTTGAAAATTTAGGAAGCTTGAACGGACAGGTTTTTAAAAAAGCATTAACGATACTAACGAAACAAGAGCTGACCTCGGAAATGTATTATAAAATAGCAGAATTGTTACAATCAGAAAACAAGTTCATTTCAAATACTATTGCTGTTTTTTTAAGAAATGCGAATATAAATGACCCACAAATTCTTGCGTTATTAAAGGGAAATGGTAATTAATAATTTGAGTTTTAAGTCGAGTAACTAAAGGTAAATTTTAAGGAAAAGTGAAGAAGAGTTTAATCATAATCGTATGCTATTTTTTAAATTTTAGTGTAAATGCTCAAGAAAATGGTCCTTTTATTTTATGGGATGAAAATGTCCCATTTCCATCAAAAGAAGAAATTCCTGTATTAGACAATGTTGAGTTTTCAGTAATTAAACCTTATGAATTTTATAAGGACGGTTATCGTTTTTTGCATGGTGTAGCTGTTATATGGTACAAAGACAAAATTTATGCATCGTTTGGCCATAACAAGAATGGCGAAAATACAGTTACTGAAGAGGCAAACTATAGAGTAAGCAAAGATGGAGGAAAAACATGGGGAGCTGTAAAACGAATTGGAGGGGAAAGCAATGTTGCCGTTAGCCATGGAGAGTTTCTAAAAAACAAAGGTAAGTTATGGGCTTTTCATGGCGAATACGATGGTACGATGCAGAATCTTAGAATGAGGGCTTTTCAATTTAAAAAAAGAAAGGGCAAATGGATAGACAGGGGAATAGTTTGTCGTAATAATTTTTGGCCATTGGTTGAACCGGTAAAGATGGATGATGGCAATTGGATAGTGGCTGGAATTCAGGTAAATTCGATAGGGGCAGGCAATAATCCTCCGGCAGTGGCGATTAGCAAAGGAGATAATTTTCTTGAATGGGAGGTAGTGGTTATACCAATGAAACATACAAAAGTATGGGGTGAAAGTACGTTATTGATCGATGGTAAATCAATAGTAAATATAGCACGCTGGGGAGGAAAATACAAAGCCCTTGCATCAAAAAGTGAAGATTATGGGAAGACTTGGTCTGAGCTTAAAGAAAGCAACTTGCCCATGGTCTCTTCAAAGGTATACTCAGGGCAGTTAAGTACAGGAGAATATTATGCAATTGGTACGATGTATAAGGGTGTTGAAAGAGGAAGAAACCCATTGACCATCGCTATGAGTGAGCCAAACAAAATGCTTTTTTCAAAATTGTATATTATTCGTAATGCTGTATTTGAAGATGGTCCGGGAGAATCGCACCCAAAGGCGGCATTGTCTTATCCACATGCATACGAACATAAAGGTAAACTTTATGTTGGCTATTCAAATGATGGAGGAAAAGTAGGTAGAGATCCTGGAAAAACGCTGAGAGAAAGTTGGAACAATAATAGTGGCGAACTAGCTATTATTCCATTGGAAGAATTGAGAAAATAGTATGTAAGTGGTTGGCACAGGCCATTAAGGTAATGTTCCTTGCCTATAACATGGGAAGTACCTGAAGTTCGTTGAGAGGAGTTCAAGGGGTCGATGCGCATAAAACCATACTCAATACGGAAAATCCTGATGTGGACGTTCTACAGCTAGGGGATACCTATGCTTAGGCTATTAAGGGAAAATGAATGACCTTCTTTCCTATCTATTTGCCCGTTATAACTGAAGCGTCGCTACTGTTAACCGCTCCCTATCAAGTCTGGCATATATTTATTTATTCCATCGAAATCAATTAAGGATGGGTCAGCCTGCCGAATAGCGCAAGGCGTTGTCCTGAGATATTTCCTGGACCACATTCCTTTAATGATTGTAACATGGCGGGATGTTGATAGTATCGATAGGCGATATAAAGTGCATTTATCCTATTCTCAGTAAAACAATGGGATTTGATAGGGTTGTTTATCACATACATATAGGCCTGCAGAAGGGAGCCCGAGCCATCAGCTTCCATATGATCGTAAAGTGAACTGTCCCCGAGGCGATTTAAAAATTCGGCATGTGCGGTAAGATGTTCGATATGGGTCATGGTATAGTGGGTGCCGCTACCATCGGAAGGTAGGTGGTTGCCATCGATCGGGTCTTTCCCACGACGGATCTCTTCGGGGATTGCCCCGTTCGGTAAAATGCCCCACAAGTTCACCTTCGCATCCATTTTCCAATCGGCGGAAGTTTTTAAACGCCCAATTTGGTAATTGTTATGCACGTCAAAGGCTTCTTTTGGAGATAGTTTTATTGGTAAAGGACTTATTTCTTCCAATCGCCATTCGGGATGGTCCATAAGATAATAAGAAATGAGTGCCGCGGAAAACGAACCTGCCACGCCCCAGTTGTTTTTTCTGGTCCGGCTGGCCCATGCTACTTTGGGATACATGATATCACGCAACCAGATCTGGTATCTCAGTTTGTTTTCCGTACGCCAACCCTTCCAGCCCTCTAGAAGATCCGCGGCATAGATATAGGGCGTACCTCCCCGGGCCAAATTTAGTATCCCTTGGGCGCCCCAATGAAAATCTTCATGTTCCTCGTTACGGAATCCGTAAGTTTCCGTGAGATCAAGAATTAGTTCCCTGGCCTTGACGGCATATGTGCTATCACCTGTCAAATGCCAGGCAATAGCCGTACCATAGGCCAATTTGCCACCCGTAGAGCTCAGTTGAATGGGATTTTGCGAACTTCGTCCGGCGATGATGACTTCGTTTGATAGTTCGGGCCAAGACGATGAAGCCCGCATCAAACTATCTATAAAACCAAGGAAAAGTGTAACATTGGTGCGATGGGGTTCAATACCTGAATGGGCGCGGTCCCTGATATCGGATAATTCTTTGACAGAGACTAGAATTCCTATCGGAATGTCTTTTTTTACGTTTGCGTCATTTGACGCTAAATCCCTACCAGAAAGAAAAAGGATAGGTGTCAATAAAAACAACAACAGGTATTTCATACGATGAGGTTGGAATTCTTTATAGATCAAAGTTAAAGCATTGTGCGCAAGGTTTTCTTTTGTTTTAAACTGTTGTACTTCTGGTTATTACTACTTCAAAATAAAAGATCCTAATTACCGATTCTGATGGCTATATTGCTGTCCAAGCGTTTGGTCGGCAAACGGCCATTATATTCACAGAGACCAATTAAGACAGCGTAACAACCGACCTGCTCATCGTTCAGTCGGGGCAACCTTTCTTTGTTTAATTCTGAAAGCACTTTTTTTAGTATTTTCGGGTACGCTTTACTTGGGTCTTACGCTATAGCGCATAATTTTTACTTTCAAATAATTATTCAGAAAAAATAGAAACTATAAACTTCTCCTACAAGAAAATTATGCAGATTAGAAACAAATGTAACACGTTAAACAGGTGCTTGAATATTACTGTACAATTCCTGATATTATTGGTATCTATCTTGGTTTCTTGTAAGAGACAGTCGCTGTATGAAGGACCGCTTGGTCCGCAAGAATCAATGAAAACTTTTCAATTTGCCGAAGATTTTAAGGCGGAAATATTCGCATCGGAACCTTTGGTCATAGACCCCGTGTCGATGCAATACGACGGAGATGGAAATGTGTACGTAGTCGGAATGTTGGATGCGTATAAGCCTGATTCTGTAAAAGGAAAAGGAGAAATCGTTATGCTGAAAGATACCAATGGTGACGGAAGGGCCGACACTTCAACCGTTTTTGTAGACGGTCTTAGGGAGGCTACCAGTATATTGCCTTGGAAGGGCGGCCTTCTTGTTTGTGCGGCACCCAATATCGTGTACTACAAGGATACTGATGGTGATGGGCGTTCAGATTTAAAAGAGATTCTCTTTACCGGTTTCTTTAATAAGAATGAGGAGGCGCAAATTACGAATCTTCGTTTTGGTATTGATAACTGGATTTATGCAAATAATGCCGGACAAGCCGGTGAAATAAGTTTTAGTCGCAAACCTAGCGCTCCCAGTCTAAATGTACACGGTTCTGATTTTCGTTTTCGGCTTGACCGCAATGTATTTGAACGGAGCACAGGACCAGGCCAGTTTGGACTTGCCATAGATGATTGGGGACACCGGTTTTTTACGGCGAATTCCTTGCACCTCCGGGAGGTTGTGGTTCCCCTGAGATACCTTGAAAGAAATCCTTATCTGCCATCTTCGGCTAAAACTACGATTCAAAATAGTTCAGATCACGACCCACTTATGTACCAATTGAGCACAACTCCATACTGGAGACAGGAACGTACGGATCGACGCAATAAGCAATTCCAAGAGAATCAACTTGATAGGGTAGAACATGCAAGGGACCATTTTACGGGTGCATCTGGGGGCACTTACTACGGCGGGGATAAGTTTCCAAAAGAATATTATGGTTCTATTTTCACAGGAGACGTTGCAGGCAACCTCGTGCACCGCGATATTCTTACTGTTGTTGATAGTGTACCTTATTTGGTGGCCAAGCGTGGAAAAAATGAAAATGATAAAGAATTTATGGCCACTACAGATTCATGGTTTCGTCCCGCAAATTTTTCAGTTGGCCCTGATGGTTATTTGTATATGATCGATATGTATCGGCAACATATTGAAACTCCAATGTCTATCCCCGAAGATCTGCAAAAGCCTATGGACTTTAATGCCGGGAATAAATATGGGCGTATTTACAGAATAGTACCAAGAGACGATGGGCCGTACAAACCAGTGAATCCCAATCTCACGAAAGCATCTTCTTCCGAGCTGGTCAAAGCCTTGACACATGAAAACAGTTGGTGGCGTCTTACCGCCCAAAGGCTTCTTTTAGAACGCCAGGATAAAAGTGTGTTACCCGAAGTAACCGCTTTGTTTGCCCAAAATGAAGATCCAAGATTCAGATTGCATGCCTTATATGTTTTAGAAGGAATGGATGCCCTTGATGCCGACATTGTGAAGACTGCAATGAAAGACCCTTCGCCGGGGGTACGGGAAAACGCCGCAATACTTTCAGAGCGCTTTCCGAGTTGTTTATCCCAGTTGGAAGAAATGATTGATGACACTTCGATAAGGGTTGCGTTTCAGGCTACTTTGAGTTTAGGTCAATTTAAAAATGATACGGTGATACCCGCCCTGGCCAAAACCTTGGAACTACGTGGACAGCGTTCATGGTTTAGGACCGCAGTGTTGAGCTCAGATGCTGGATCGGGCATTGACCTTTTAAAAACCCTTGAAAAGAATTCCTTTTTTGAGCACGCCACATCGTGGAAACTGGAGTTTTTTGAGAACTGTTCCCATGTAATAGGTGCTCGTAATGATAAGAACCAGGTGTCAGGTTTATTGAATATCTTGGCTCAACCTGCTCTTTCAAGTGCAACAGACTGGCAGTCGGCAAGTATAAGGGGATTGGTCGAAGGATTTGAAAAATCAAAGGGATTGGATGCTTCCTTAAAAGAAAAACTAAAGACCGTTTCATCGGAAATAGGCAGTAATGTCACTAAGGCCATCCAAGACTTAAAAGAATTATATTCATTAAACAACAATTATAAAAATGGACAGTAAAGACAATCCTAGAAGGAAATTTATAAATAAATGTTTTGGTGTCAGTAGTCTTTTTTTAGGAGGAGTACTATTTCTTAACTGTCGCGGTACAAATGAATCATCTAGTAATGAAAGTGAGCGTAAGAAAGAAAACACTTTGAAAGATCCCTGTGATGATTTGACCAACGTAAGTGATGGGGAAATTAAAAAGCGCCACAGTTTGGGATATGTAAAAAAATCAACTGTCCCCGAAAATTTTTGTAGTAATTGTGCACTCTATATTCCCCCAAAAGCAAATCAAGATTGTGGGGGATGCATATTATTTAAAGGACCCGTATATAACGAAGGCCATTGTGTTCAGTGGGCAGCCATAGCATCATAAATTGTCAAACCAGATTAAAATTTGTCACTTATGTCACAATCAAAAAAATATTATTCGCGACGTGAATTTGTAGCAGGTACTAGTCTGTTCGCTCTTGGAACTTCATTAAAATTAAATGCTCTTTCTGAAATTGCAGGTATCAAAAAAGAACCGATAATTGATATCCATCAACACACCCACTATGTTCAACGTACAGATGAACAGCTCCTTGCACATCAAAGGGCGCTGGGTGTCACCACTACTTTTCTTTTGCCATCAGGTCGTCCAGTAAATTCGCCATCTACCCACCAAGGTTTTGCCAATGGCTTGCAGGCGGAAGCCGGGGGAAATGCAGAGTGTTACTTGGTTGCAAGTCAACATAAGAAGGAATTCCGCTTTGGCGCTTGCGCCGTTCCAGACATGAAAGACGGACTTTATGAAATTGAAAAATATTTAAAGTTGGGTGCGGTGATTATTGGCGAATTAAAATTTGGGGTTGAATGTGATTCACCGGAGATGCAAAAGATTTACCGATTGGCTCAAAACTATGACGTTCCGGTACTTATGCACTGGCAGCACAAAATGTATAATTACGGTTTCGAACGCTTCTATAAAATGTTGGAAAAATATCCGAAAGTTAACTTCATCGGCCATGCACAAACTTGGTGGGCCAATATTGACAAAAATCATACGGATCAATCAATACTTTATCCCAAGAACCCCGTTACTGCCGGAGGAATTACAGACCGGTATCTCAGCGATTATCCGAATATGTATGGCGACCTTTCTGCGGGCTCTGGCCTTAATGCCCTAACGAGAGACGGGGATCATGCGAAAGTTTTCCTTGAAAAGCATAAGGATAAGCTATTGTACGGCAGTGATTGTGCAGACTCAACGGGGTTTGGTGAGGGCTGTAGCGGCAGTCTTGATATTGCCGAGGTACGTAAACTGGTGTCTAAGTCCACCGAACGTAAAATATTATATGAAAATGCAAAGAAATTATTCCGTCTTTAATCTATAAATTATGCGACCCTTGGGTCTGGTTTCCGATTCACCTTTCCTTGGGAGAGGTCGGAACTGCAAAAAGCAGTTCCGGGTGAGGCAAAATACAGCCTGAAAAACTTTCGTGGCGAAATATTCTGGTGGTTCCTTCCCGGGCGGGTATAGTCGGTTCCAAGAAATGCTTTAACTAGGTGGGTAGCAGAGTAATATCTTAGATGTTGTGTTAGATTTAAAGGTTGCCTCATCAATTGCCGCGGATAGGAATATCTCATCCCCCTGTTGAAAATCAAATTCCTTTCCATTGCAAACAATAGTGCCTTTGCCCGAGTATATGACCGCGACATAAAAACTGCCATTCGCTTTTATGGTGTATTCCCCATTGAGATCGAGCTCACTAAGTCCGAAACAATCGGTGTGGGATTCATTGAAAATTGATTTTAAAGTATAGGAATCGGAACTATCGACAAGCTGTGGTTCGACCTTCCAACGCCTTAGCGCCTCTTCATGCGAACAACAGTCATAATCAAAGCAATCCAACATTGTTTCTTCCCCAACGCCCTGATGAATCAGTTCATCCGATATCGTCAATCCTTTGGGAGTTACTTTTTCAACCCTCATAGTGTAATCTGTTGGTTCCTGTACTTCCATCAAAAAACATCCACCGCCGATGGCATGGGGTACCCCACCATAGACCATAAAGGCATCTCCCGGTTTTACAGCTATTTTATGCAGACAATCGAGCATACCATCAATATTCTGGTCTTTAAAATGTTTTCTCCAAAGGGCTGGTGTTACACCCTCTTTAAAGCCCATATAGACCGCACTTTTTTCACCGTCAATTTCGCGATTGTTCAATACGTACCAAGATTCGGTCTTGCCAAAACTTGAATTGAGTATGGTTCGTGCATATTCTTTATCGGGGTGTACCTGTATGGTTAGGCGTTCATTCGAATCGAGCATTTTGATGAGTACGCCGGTCGTTCCGAATTTTTCGGCTAATTTTTTCCCTAAAAAAAGTTCTTTATTCGAGTCGACCAATTCCTTTAGTGATTTTACGCCATCTGGTGTGTCTAATAAGGAAAGCCCTTCGTTTTCAGGGCGACCTTTTCCCCTTGCGGTAACGGTAGACATGATCCATTCTTCCGGCATACTGCCATCGTTTTCGGGTGTGAGCATTTTCCATCTATCAATTAATGCACCACCACTGTAAGTGCGCCAAACCCTGTTGGAATGCTGTTTTAATGGTATGTAGGCATAATTATCGAAATCCTTGTTCATTACTTCAGTTTATTAATTTAATACACCCTAAATTTCTGTGTGAGAAGTAAAGATAGAAAACAAAAGTACCGTTAAGTGTTATTTTGATAAGGCCTGTCTTTATCTAATACGTTGCGCAAAAATAAGGAAATAGATATTGTCCATTGTTTCGAAAATAGGAAGACAGCTACTACTGGGCAGACTAGAATTTATCGTCTAATCCATTTTGTTATATTTGTAGGACAAAAGGGATTTATAAACGAATTATGAAATCTAGACTAACCATTACCACATTAACAGATCAAGTCGAGGAAAATATCATCGAATATATACGAGAGAACAATCTAGTCCCGGGCAATCCACTTCCGAACGAAAAGGAATTTGTTGCAATGTTTAGTGTGGGACGGAATGTAATACGAGAAGCCTTGAGTCGTTTAAGAATGTTGGGGATTATAGAATCACGGACAAAAAGGGGGATTATCGTCAAAGAGCCTCCGTTGTTAAATGGTTTTAAAAAAGTATTGGATCCACAACTTTTAAGCATTCCCACTATTAAGGAATTAATGGGGATGAGGATAACACTAGAGGTAGGTATAGCCGAATTTTTATTTACAAATGTTACGGAAAAAGATGTTGCAGAACTGGAACAGATTATTTCTCGGCATCAAGCAATAGGAGTCAATAACTTGTCCATTGACGATGAAATGCAATTTCATAAGAAAATATATGAAGTTGCGGGAAATGATTTTATCCTAAATTTCTATGAGTTGATGCACCCTGTTTTTGTATTTGCCAAACATAACTATGAAAGTTATTTTGAGCCGATCAACAAAAAACTGCAGGAAAGTAATGGGGTTGTCACCCATAGCGATTTATTGCAATCGATAAAAGATGGGGATAAAAATTTATATCAAGAAAAAATTAGAATGCACTTAAGGCCCTATTGGGAGTTCTTTTACAATTATTAAAATTAGAATGATAATATATAAAACAAAAGGTTTGATTGCGGCTCCATTTACAGCAATGGATAAAAATGGTTCTTTGAATTTGGAAATTATTGATTCCTATGGATCTCACTTAAAAAGGATGGGGGTAAAAGGGGCCTTCGTTGCGGGGACTACCGGTGAAGGAATGTTATTGAGTGATGAAGAAAGGTTGTCGGTTATAAAAGCCTGGGTGGATCAAAAAACGGATAGCTTCCGAATTATTGCCCATGCGGGAAGTACGAGTCTGTCAAGTGCCAAGACAATAGCTCGCGAATCGGCCAAGGCGGGGGCTGATGCCATTGCCCTAATGGGGCCTCCATTTTTAGGGCCTAAAGGAGTAAATGACTTGGCCGACTTTTGTGCGGAGGTTGCGCTGGCCGCACCTGAAATTCCATTTTATTATTACCACATGCCGTCGCTATCGGGGGTCTATATTTCAATGACCGAATTTTTGAGTCAGGCAAAAGATAGCATACCCAATCTTGCCGGAATCAAATACACCGACAATAATCTGATGGAAATGTCTAATTGCCTCTCCTTGGACAATGGTAAATGGGATATCCTGCATGGTTATGATGAGCTGTTGATAGCGGGGTTGGCATTTGGGGCGCAAGGGGCTGTTGGTAGTACCTACAATTTTATAGCTCCGCTGTATTACGGTATAATCGAAGATTTTCAAAAAGGGGATATCGAAAGAGCAAGGGAAAAGCAACGAAAATCTATTGAATTTATAGATATTTTAATTCGATATCACGGAGCCTTGGTTTCTGGGAAGGCTTTAATGCGGCTTTTAGGAATTGATTGTGGGGCTTGTCGAAAACCACTGCCTAATCTTACGCCCGATGAGCTTGTGAACTTTGAATCTGAACTTCGCGATTGGGGGTTATTTAAAATGGTGCGTTCCTTTCCCAACTAGAATGAGAAAGAGCAGTAAATAAAAATTGAATATATATTTATTGAATCAATAAAAACTTGGCATGACAACCGGGGGCCGGGCGTAGAGCCACTTATTAATTTTCAAAAATGAAAAAAATGAAAAAACTGTTATTTTTTACGTGTTATCTAAGTCTTTCGTTGGTGGCGACAAGTAGCTTTTCCCAGGCATTCGGTAAACAGGGATTTGATCTTCCCATTATTGATTTAGATAGCGAAGAGGCATTGCAAGTCGTAGTGGATAAGGAAAAGGACCAGTACCTAGGTCATCCTACCACGGTGCTCTTAAAAGATGGTAAGACTATAATTTGTGTGTACCCCAAAGGCCATGGAAAAGGAGGGGTGGTAATGAAAAAATCCAGTGACGGCGGCAAAACTTGGTCTGATCGTTTGAAGACACCTAAGAGCTGGTCTACTAGTAAAGAAGTTCCCACACTCTATCCAACAACCGATGCAAAAGGCGTTGATAGGTTAATCATGTTCAGTGGAACCCAAGATCATGTAATGGGAGCTATAAGGATGTCGGTATCGGAAGACCAAGGGGAAAATTGGTCCGAATTAAAACCCATCGGAAACTATAAGGGAATAGTAGCAATGGCAGATTGCATTCCATTAAAGGATGCCGGACATTATCTGGCCACCTTCCATATACGCGGCCCAGAAAATTCGATGATTTTATATCAAGTGGAAAGTTGGGATGGTGGGCTTACTTGGGGAGAACCAAAAGAACTGTATAGGGCCACTAGTCACCACCTTTGCGAGGCAGGTTTAATTTACAGTCCCGATAAGAGTGAAATTGCCATGTTATTGCGGGAAAATGCCAGAAATTATAATAGTCAGATAATGTTCAGTTCCGATGAAGGAAAAACTTGGACTAAACCCAAACCTATGCCCGGAGCGCTATGCGGTGACCGACATCAAGGAATATATATGCCCGATGGCCGGTTGTTGATACAGTTTAGAGATAATACACCACGCAATAGGCCAGGTAATGAGATGAGTCCCACAGAGGGCGATTGGGTTGGATGGGTTGGAACTTGGGATGACCTGAAGAATGGATATGAGGGTCAATTTCGAATTCGTTTCAAAGACAACACTAATGGATGGGATTCCACCTACCCTGCAGCAGAGCTCTTGCCCGATGGTACTTTAGTCTGTACTACCTACGGTCATTGGGAAAAGGGCGAAAAACCATATATCCTTTCCTTTAGGATTAACGAAAATCTATTAAATGATAGATTAATGAAGTTAAATGGCCAAGAACAGGGCACTATTGAAAATAGTATGAAATAAGAATGGTATCAGTACAGCATACTATTTTCGGGAAATACAAACTATCAGGAATAATTGGGAGAGTTGAGTTTGTTTAGTTTTTAAATTGAAGCAGAGAGAGACTTCTGCCTCAAAATGCTATGGCCTATTTTATTGATTTTCCTATTGCATTTGTTTAAGGAAAGACGCTTAATTTAAAAATAAGGAAAAGAGGAGCCAATTTTTTCGATTAATCAAGAAGATAGGTGCAGAATGCACAGTATCGCTAGGCAATTAATCCATGTTCTTAGGCTAAGTCGCCGTAATACACATCCAATTTTGAACATTTAGAAGCAGCATTACAATATTTTAAATAACTATGAAAAGTAATTATAGAATCTTAACCACTTATGTATGGTTCTCAATATTATGTTTGGCTTTTGTAGGGTGTGCAGATAATAAAACTAAACCTATAATATCCGAAAAAAGAGTAGTTTGGAGTGCCAATGAAAATGATAATGAGGGGTATCGTATTCCAGGAATAGTGGTTTCTGCAAAGGGAACGGTACTGGCTTTTTCTGAGGAAAGACCTGAATTTCATGATGACGCTCCAAAATCGATAGTGACCAAGAGAAGTCTTGACAATGGAAAAAGTTGGTCTGAAAGTATATATATCGAAAAGTCGGATGGTTCTTACTGGAATAGGAATTCAGAAAAAATTCATCCGATGGATACAAAGGATAAAAAAGAGGTATGGACAAATATTGCACCTATTATTGATAAAAGTACAGGTAGAATTTTCTTTTTCTATTCATTGAGCGAGGGTGCTATTGCAGGTCAAAATGTACAGCGCTATACAAAAGTTTTTTATAAATATAGTGATGATGATGGCCAAACATGGTCGGATAGACAAGAAATTACGCACATCATTAATGTAAATAAGGAAGGACTACCCAATAGGGATGAAAGCGGAAATGCAATAGTGGATAAGAATGGATTTCCATGTGATTTCTTGGGAAGAGCTTTTCATATGCCGGGGCCAGGTCACGGAATCCAACTTTCTACTGGTAGACTTTTACTTCAAATTTGGAGCCGGACGGCATTGGGTACTTTGAATAATGGAAGGATTCCTATAAATGAAAGACAATATGGGGTTTCGACTATTTATAGCGATGATCATGGTAAAACTTGGAATTTTGGATCTGCATTCGGGCATAATGATCGTATGAACGAGTCTAGAATGGCAGAATTGGCAAATGGGGATGTTATGATAAATTCGAGATATGTATCAACTGATCAAAGAAACAATCATAGGTTAACGGCTATAAGCCATGACGGCGGAATAACTTGGACTGATCCTAAGATCGATAGAAACTTTCCATTATCCAATCCTTGTGATGCAGGGTTGCTTTCTGTTAAAGATAAAACCTTACTCGTTTACAGCAAAAACGAATCGCTCAATGGCAGGAAAAACCTCGTTGTTCGTTTGAGCAAGGACAACGGAGCAAGTTGGCCTTATTCAAAAGTTGTAGATACAAGATCGGCTTGGTACAGTGATATGGCGTTACTTCAAGATGGAAACGTTGTTTTAATTTACGAGACTGGAAAAAATAGCCCTGTGTATTGTGTGAGTTTCAAACCGGAATGGATAATGCATAATGATAATTGAACACCTATGAATAACCTAAAATCGGGCA
>CBDULZ010000036.1:0-42169 GCA_965368185.1 uncultured Kriegella sp. | reverse complement strand
GATGTTTTTCGTTTTCACTTGCTCGAAAATTGTATTCTCGAGATGCTCATCCACCTTCGCATAACAAATGTCAAAACCGCGATATTCAAAAGGCCAATTAACCGAAGGATAGTCATTTTCCAGCAACAGCACTTTATACCGCTGATCCAAGCCTTCGAGTAAGATATTGAGACCTAAGGAAAAATTAGGAACTAAAGCGACATTTTCGGTTGCACATCCAAAAAAATCAGACACCGTTTGACGGACCTCAGGAATTTCGATTTGCATCGCCTTTGTTTTCATCATACTCCCCCCCATTAAATAAGCCTTATCGTGTTGTGCGCGCCACAACGACAACGCCTCGCTCAATAATCCTGCAGAAGCGGTATTTGCATAAATATATTCGTTTGAAATGGGAAATTGTTCTCGCGTCTTTTCCATAGAAATCAAATTCACAATTGGCAATTGCCTTATCTTTGTTTAAATTTTAAAGGTAATCATTAGCATGTTCTCCAAAAACAAAAACAAGGTTCAAGTAGATCTGGAGCAGCACGAGCTCTTGGAAAATGCCCACGACCGGATCAAGCAAAAGAAGCGGCTGTACACTCATTTTGTAATTTTTTTGATTGGAAGTGTTTTTTTAATCTTGATCAACAAAATTTTAAAATACTGGGAAAACTACGATTGGTTTATCTGGGCCATAACCTTATGGGCATTTCTATTCGTCATACATGCCTTTAATGTTTTTGTTACTCAAAAATTTATGGGCAAGGATTGGGAACGGACCCAACGTGAAAAATTGGTTCGTAAACAGAAGCAGCGTATTGCAGAATTACAAAAAGAAATCGAGACCGATTTTCCGCTTTCTCAAATAAATAAAAAAAAAGAGCCTTGAAAAACACGATTACCATGATCGCCGCCGCAGCCGAAAACAATGCGTTGGGTGTGAATAACGATTTGCTTTGGCACTTACCCGATGATTTTAAGCGGTTTAAGCGAATTACTTCAGGTTTCAAAATCATAATGGGCCGTAAAACCTTTGAGAGTTTTCCCAAGCCGTTGCCCAATCGCACCCATATTATAATCACACGCGACAAAAATTATCAGGTTTCCCACAGCGGGTGTATTGTTGTACATTCTATAGAAGAAGCTATAGCTCTGGTCAAAAATGAGTCCCTTTCCTTTATAATCGGGGGAGGTGAAATTTATAAACAAGGAGAAAAATTCGCTAATAAAATTGAATTGACACGGGTACATGCTTCTTTTAAGGATGCCGATACTTTTTTTCCTGAAATAAATAAGAGTGAATGGAAATTGCTAAATGAAGAATACCACCCGAAAGACGAACGGCACAAATTTGACTTTACGTATTTGACGTACATTAAAAAGGAACACACCTCCGCCTAGAGCCTTGACGTATCGAAAAAGTGCGTTTTAATGTAAATTCAAAGCTTCATTAATGGCCTGATACATCTAAAGCTTCTCAATTCACCCTGATTTTTTAGTATTTTAGTATGCCCAGCACCGTTACCTTGATTTCAATGCCATTGAAAATGGGAGATCTAATGAAAACCGGCTTGCGGTAAAAGTATGCGCAGCGCAAAAGACATCGGTTTTGGCTAAATTTCGTACAGTAATGTATAGTTCTTCAAATAGACGTAACCAATATATCCTCCATTTTTTTCGATTGGCAAGTAATAGTTTTGCTTTGTTCCTTTTACTCTTGCCCATATCCGGATTTTCACAGGAACATCATCGAAAAACGGATACATCGGTAGCCGAAAAAATATACCTGCAATTGAGTTCCTCCGAATTTGCCACAGACCAGACTATCTGGTTTAAAGCTATTGTTACAGACACCAAAAACCACCTGCCAAGCGAAATTAGCAGTCTACTTTATATCGATTTGATCGATTTTAATACCAAGGTTGTAGAACATAAATTAATAAAATTGAGCCGTGGCATAGGCCAGGGTCATTTTGACATGCAAGAGGACTATGAACCGGGGCGCTATCAGATAAGAGCGTATACACAATGGAATCTGAATTTTGGGGAAGATTTTATATTCAAGACCTATATAAACCTATACGACACCTCAAACGACAGTGACAACGCTGCTTTTGGTGACCTGGCCATCATTGAAAAAGATCAGGGAAAACTTTTTTTAACCGGAAATCTACAACCACAAATAATAGGCAAAGAAACCGAAAAGCAAATTCAGGTATACCTCGACTGGGGCAAAGGTCGAGATACGATCTCAGTTAAGAGAAAGGGTCGTGACAATTATCCGTTAGTGTATGAAGTTTCTGAAAAACCGGAATGGGTTAGCCTGACCCTTACAAATAGCAATATGCTTCGACAGACCCGAACAATCGTTCTTAACGATTCCATACTAGATGTACAATTTTTTCCCGAAAGTGGCAAGTTGGTTCATGGCTTTCGAAATAAAATAGGTTTCAAGGCAGTTGGTCTCGACGGTAAAGGAAGGAAAATATACGGGGACGTTTTCAATGAAAAGGGAATCAAGGTTACCGATTTTACCAGCAATCATTTGGGCATGGGGTATTTTTCTGTAATACCCGATAGCAGTTCAACCTATCATGCTAAAGTTTCTCTTTCGGAAAAAGAATTTTCCTCCTTTAGGGTGTCCTTACCAAATGTGGTCGCTAGTGGTAGTGTGTTATCTGCGGTCAAAGTCAAAGATAAACTGCGGCTCTATGTGGCCTCAAATGAACTCAAAGGGCATGTTTATATTAAGGCCAGTTGTAGAGGAACGGATTACTATATGGTAGAAGGTCCATTACGGGAAGGATATCTGGTCTCGGAACTACCGTCCGCCAACTTGCCCGAGGGCATCATTGTTTTAACACTGTTAGACAACGATAAGAAACCCATTGCGGAACGGTTGTACTTTAATGAATCGGAACGGCACAAGTTAGATGTTCTTTTAGCGACCGATAAACCTTTTTATAGTACCCGCGAGGAAACCAAACTGAGTATTCAGGTTATGGATAAGGATTCTATACCAAAGAATGTAGGTATGTCGGTTAAAGTAATAAAAAAGGAACCTTGGCATAAAGAAGCAAATGGAAATATTCGTTCCTATTTTCTGTTGAGCTCTGAGCTGCGAGGGGTTGTAGAAGAACCCGGTTATTATTTTGACGAGGAAAACCTTAGCAGATCCATCGATTTGGACGCCCTTTTATTGACTCAGGGATGGCGAAACTATAAATATCCGGTAAAACGACAGGGAAGATCATTCTTTTGGCCCCAACCGGGCCTGACCATTAAGGGTAACGTACGGCCTAACCCGAACAATGGCAAAAATATAAGGGACGTTAACATTACGATGGTGGTTTTTGGCGAGGAAACATCTTTTTTCAGCCAACAGACGGACAGTTTGGGAAAGTTCAATTTTTTATTGAAGGATAGCTACGGCCAAAAAACAAAGATTTTTCTTAATGCAAAAAATAGTGAAGGCAAGAAAACCAACTATAGGCTTTTGCTAGACTCGATACGCGCCCCGAAAGTAGTTTATGAGGTAAAACCTTTCTTGCAAAAAATGGACACCGTTAAAAGCGCAGTGATCGAGGCCAAAGAAAAACGCGACCAAATCAGAACTTTATTTGATTCGCTCCAAGGAGTAACCCAATTGGAAGAGGTGGTGATAGAAGGCCGTCGATTGCTTCCAGAACGGAAAAAAGCGTACCGGCAATTTGGTGAACCTGACGTGGTCATCAAAGGGGAGAGTATAAGAGAAAAGGAAAGGAAATGGTCATACGGATTATACAGCATCCTTTTGTTTAATTATGGTGACCAAGTACATATCGAACGGTTTTCCGACGGATTTATGCTAGCTCATATTAAAGGAGGGCGTGGCGAACCAACTTTGTTGGTAGTGGACGGAAAATTACTGACAAAGGAGGAATATGAATTTGTCCCTCACATGCCATCCGGGATTGTCGAAGATGTTGAACTTATAAAATATGCCAATTTTTTTAAAAAACAGTACTTGACCGTATTCCCTGAAACGGACCCCTTGGAAGCACCAAGTCTTGGTCATATCATTTCAATATATACCAAAGGAAGAGTTGGTATTCACGGCACGGGCAGGACCACGCCCGGCTCTCTTCAAACCACAATCGATCTATTCGCTCCCACAAAAGAATTCTACTCGCCAAAATATGAGCAAACAACACCTAATGAAAAACCTGATTTAAGGTCTTTAATACACTGGGCACCAATTTTAAGCATCGATAAATCGGCAGCTTCCGCTATTAGCTTTTACAACGGAGATATTACGGGCGACTATAAAATAATTGTAGAAACGATTTCCGAGGATGGGCGTATCGGGTATCAAGAGAAAAATTATTCTGTCGGGGAAGAGCACCCGTGAGTATTGATTTACAACTATGAAAAACATCCTTGTACGAGCACCTTTTTAAATAATGGGCTAGCCTTTTGAACCTCCGATTAAAAATCTAAATAATCGACCTCGACAGATACAGGTGCATCATTTAAAAAATGCCTTAATATACCTTCATCGGCATTGGTAAAGAACCGATAACTTCGCGCTGTATTGGTGCTGTTCAACAATTTATCCCGTTCGAGAACGGCTTTCGTTTGTTTGGCCACTGCTGCCCCTGAATCAATAATTTTCACATGTTCGGGAAGAAGCCCTTTTAAAACAGGAATCAAGTACGGATAATGTGTGCAACCCAATACCAAATAATCCATACCTTCATCCAACATGGGTTGCAGATACTTTTTTAACAAGTCTTTGGTTTCCCTGGTATTTATTTCGTCCTGTTCGATCAGCGGTACTAAACCGGTACCCTCCTGCTCCAAAATTCGGATGCCATGGGCATGGTTTGCCGAAGTGCTATGAAAAAGACTGCTTGACAAAGTTCCTTTGGTAGCTAAAATGCCGACGGTCTTCGATTTTGAAAATAAAGCCGCTGGCTTAATGGCCGGTTCTATGCCTATAAAAGGTACCTCATACTTTTCGCGCAATAACGCTATAGCATTTGTGGTTGCCGTATTACAGGCAACCACAATTAGCTTACAATCTTTATCAATTAGAAGTTCGGTGTTTTTTACACTTAGTTCGACAATACGCTCTTTTGACTTTTCCCCATAGGGAGCATTCTTGCTATCGGCTAGATATATCGTGTTTTCGTAGGGCATTAACTTTTGGATCTCTTTCCAAATGGAAGTACCTCCAACTCCAGAATCAAAAATACCAATAGGGCGCTTGTTCATTTTTTCGGGTTTATTCCAAGACTTCGGCAATTGGCTCCCCTGTGGTACCGGTCGGGAAGGCAATGCCCAAAGATGCTGCAATCGTAGCAGCTATATCCGGTATTTCCGTTCGATTTACGGTACTGCCCTTCTTGATTCCCATTCCATAGAACAACAAAGGTACATGTGTATCATAGATTTGGGGCGAACCATGACCTGAACCTGTTTTTGAAGAGGTGGTTGCAGGTTTTGGAACTATTAGAATATCACCTGAACGCTTTTGGTTGTATCCGTTTTGCATTAGGTAAGGCACACCGTGCGTATATTCGTTCTGCCACATTTGATACCCAGTAAAAACACTTTCAATGTCTTGATACCCTAAAAGTTCGGCGGCCAAGGTTTCCTGTACTTCATTAGGTTTTAAATCAAGATTCTTGATTACTTGATGATCTAGAAAAATTTGACTACCCGACCTATTTTTTATTAAATCAGAAGTACCGTATGTAAATTCTACAAACTTGGCGAACTTGGCATTCAAATCTTCAGATGAAGAATAACTTGCGGGCAACCGATGATCCATTAGAAATGAAGGCACATGACCAGCTCCATGATCGGCTGACAAAAATACTGTATATTGGCCTTCACCTACTTTTGTGTCCAATGCATCCAATAACCGTTTTAAATCTTGATCTAACCGAACATAGGTATCTTGAACTTCTTTAGAGTTTACGCCATACTTATGACCGACATAATCGGTACTGGAAAAACTAACTGCCAAGAAATCGGTATATATGTCTTGACCTAAATTTTCTCCATCAAGAGCTGCAATAGCAAAATCAGCGAGAATACTATTACCATAAGGTGTTGATTTTATAATATCAAATTTCCCATTATCGTCCCAAAGCTTTGGAAGATCATGTGGGAATACGGGTGCGGTCTCCCCTTTGAAAAGTCCTTCATAAGCGTTATTGTCAGCGCCACTTTCCAAATACTCATTAATGTCCTTTAGAGTGGTCCAAGGTTTCTTATACGATTCCTTTACATTGGAGCCGTTGAAATCGGAGACCCACTTGGGCAGACTGTTCATGTAATAGGTACTGGTTATCCAATTGCCCTCATCACTACCACGGAACCAATATGCGGCATTGGCCGTATGGCCTCCGGGAAGCACTGCACCTCTGTCTTTTATAGACATGGCAATGGTCTTGCCTCGCATTTGGGTACTCAATCGCAATTGATCGGTTATCGTAGAAGTCAATAAACGATGGGGCGACATTTTACCATCATCAGAGGTCGTACCAACTGAGGCATAGTCATCATCGCCAGCACAATATACACTAACACCAGACTCTTTATCATACCAATTGTTCCCTATGACACCATGGGTAGCCGGGGTTGTCCCAGTATATACCGAAGCATGTCCGGGACCTGTAACGGTTGGGGCGTAGTTGAAATGATTGTTTTTGCAATTGAATCCATCATTTACCAAACGCTTAAAGCCTCCATCTTCATCATAATCGTCCCAAAAACGGGTAATGTAGTCATATCGCATTTGATCTACCACGATACCGACTACCAACTTCGGGGTAGCTTTAAGATTAACTCCTTGTTTACCATTGACAACGTGTTCAACTACTTTTTTATTTTTTGATTTGCGCTGTCCATAACTTTCAACAGGAACACTTGCCAATGCAATCACTAGAATCAGTACTAAAGAATTCTTAAGGGTCATAGTTATATTTTTTGAAGCCATAAAAGTAAATAAAATACCCCTTAAAAGTTCAATGATAAGTTGACGGAATTTTCTAGTTTTTATACATTTTTCCCATAGATTTTATAATCCTATTCCCTATAAGTGGTCTGACAATTGCATTGCATAATTTTTCCCTTAAAATAGTAAAACACAAGTCGAGTTCATTCTTTATTGTTATTTTTACGTCAATAAGCCTATTATCAATTTATGAACTATCTCGCATCGATTGGCAGTTATGCCCTTATGATCAAGGAAGTCTTTAGAAAGCCCACCAAGTGGCGCATAATGAAGTCGCTGATTTTAAAAGAGATAGATGAGCTCATTTATGGATCTCTAGGTATTCTGATATTTATCAGCTTCTTTATGGGCGCTGTTGTTGCGATACAGACGGCAATGAATCTTACCAATCCGATCATCCCCAAAACCTTAATCGGTTTTACCACAAGACAATCCATTATTTTAGAGTTTGCTCCCACCTTTTGTTCAATTATTATGGCAGGCAAGGTAGGTTCGTACATCACTTCCAGTATCGGCACTATGAGGGTTACCGAACAAATCGACGCACTGGAAGTAATGGGGGTGAATGCTTTGAACTACTTGGTTTTTCCTAAAATTGTTGCGTTGATGTTGTATCCCTTTATCATTGCCATAGCCATGTATGTCGGTGTTCTAGGTGGATGGATGGCCGGCGTCTTCGGTGGATTTCTTACAAGCGCTGATTTTATTGAAGGCGTACAAATGGATTTTATTCCTTTTCATATTACATATTCCTTTATAAAAACCTTGGTTTTTGCATTCGTGCTGGCAACCATTCCGTCTTTTCACGGCTTTTACATGAAGGGAGGAGCCCTTGAAGTGGGTAAAGCCAGTACCGTTTCTTTCGTTTGGACCAGTGTAGTTATCATTATTTTAAACTATATTCTCACCCAATTGCTACTTAGTTAATGATCGAAGTCAACGACATACACAAATCATTTGGTGATGCCCATGTTCTCAAGGGAATAACCACTACGTTCGACCAGGGAAAGACGAATCTTATCATAGGCCAGAGTGGTTCTGGAAAAACTGTTTTTGTTAAATGCCTTTTGGGACTATTTACACCCGATGAGGGCAACATTAGTTATGATGGCAAGGTTTATACCGAACTGTCGGCGGATGAGCGACGTGAACTGCGCCAAGAAATGGGCATGGTATTCCAAGGAAGCGCCTTGTTTGACTCGATGACCGTAGCTGGTAATGTGATGTTTCCGTTGGAAATGTTTACCAAGCAATCAAAATCGGAAATGCAAGACCGTGTAGATTTTGTATTAAAAAGGGTAAATCTAATAGATGCGCATAATAAATTCCCTTCAGAAATTTCAGGTGGCATGCAAAAAAGAGTTGCCATAGCTCGGGCTATTGTTATGAACCCTAAATATTTGTTCTGTGACGAACCCAATTCGGGCCTCGATCCTAAAACGGCTATCTTGATCGATAATCTTATTCAAGAAATTACCGAAGAATACAACATTACTACGGTAATCAATACGCATGACATGAACTCTGTCATGGAAATTGGAAAAAAAATTATTTTTTTAAAGAATGGCCTAAAAGAATGGGAAGGTACCAACAAGGAAATATTTAAAACCGATAACAAAGCGGTAACCGATTTTGTTTACTCATCGGACCTATTTAAAAAAGTTCGTCAAATGTATATCGAAGAGCGGAACTAAAATTAACCTTGTTCTTTGACACCAACTACCTCTTTCAATTGAATCTTATCGTCCTTTAATCGCAATTTTAGCCAATCGGTCAATTTACCGGCATCTTTTTGCATTTGTTCCTGCGACACTTCCGGCTTCCACTTCACTTCGAATACGGGAATAGTATCCAACTTATTAAAATCAGTGGTTATGGTCTGGGAATAGCTCAAAGTCAATAAATTCTCGTAATTGGTCCTGGCTTCGGCACTTATCTCAGCAAATGGAATCTGGTTTGTGGTCAATTTTTTCAAACGTGTCAATTCCGATTCAAGCAGTTTTATCTTATCGTCTTTTCCCAATAATTCATTTTTCTGTGACTCGTAAAGCTCATTTACGTATTTAAACTGATCCACCTCAGCGCTATTCGATCCCTGAATTATTCTCAAATTACATCCGGTCAGTTTAGAAAACTCCTGCTTTTGGGCATTCCAAGTATCTATTATATTCGCCGGAATTGTTTCATTCCCCATAAAAACCAATTCAATTGACGAATCTTTACCATCGTTGTATTCGATATTTGAAAAGTCTTTTAAAAACCTACCGCCTTGGGAAAATTGATAGGGCATTATTTTTTCAGTAATAAAATCATTGGCCTGTTTTTTAAAACGCGATTCCTGAAATACATTGTAAAAGGTGTAGCCCGCCGGAATCATCACCAAAATCGCTATTATAGAAGCGATTCTAGCGGTTCTTCTTCTTTTCTGCGAATTGGCATACCGTACCATGGGAAATCGCAATAATTTAATGATCAAAAAAGTGGCCAAGGCTATAAAAATGGTATTGATGGTAAACAAGTACATAGCCCCCATGGCATATTCAAAATTGCCGATTGCGATTCCGAAACCTACAGTACACAAAGGTGGCATCAAAGCAGTTGCAATTGCCACACCAAAAATAACGGAGGCTATAGTTCCTCTTTTGGCACGGGCTATAACGAGTGCCAAACCACCAAAAAAAGCGATCAGAACATCTCGGATATCGGGTGCGGTTCGTGCTAAAAGTTCTGATGATTCATCACGTAAGGGAAACAATGCAAAAAACAAATATGCCGTCAAAACACTTAAGACGACCATAACCGCAAAGTTTTTTAATGAACGTCGCAGGGTATCAATATCATTAATGGCCAATGACATGCCAACACCCAAAATAGGACCCATTAATGGAGAGATCAGCATCGCGCCAATAACTACAGCCGTCGAATTCGCGTTTAAACCGATGGATGCAATGAAAATCGAACAAATCAAAATCCATGAAGTATGGCCCTTAAAGGGAATATCGGCAATGATAGCTTCCTTGGTGGCCTCTTGGTCTGTATTTGGTCTAATATCCAAGAGGTCATGAAGAAAAACCTTAGTGCTCTCAAGAAGTCCTTTAAAATCTTTTTTTACTTCCTCTCTGCTTTCAATGGGTTCTTCCTCAACAGTAACCCCGTTGTTTTTCTCCGAATTTTCACTCATACTTATGCGTATTTATTTCCAAAAGCATCTTTTACCTTTCCTAAAACCTGCTTGATGTCTTGTTCTTTCGATTTTGGATAAATCAACAGAACCTCCTCCTTATCAACGATAATGTAATCTTTTAAACCGTCGACAACAACAATTTTATCCTTGGCTGAACGAATCATATTGCCCGAAGCTTCTTGGGAAACAACTTTACTGTTTACAATGGCATTTTGGTTCGAATCTTTATCCAACTTATCATATAGCGAGCCCCAAGTTCCTAAGTCGTTCCAATCAAAGGTCGCCGGAAGTACAAAAATGGATTTCGAATTTTCTAAAATTGCATAGTCAATCGAAATGTTCTCCGCCTTGGGATAATTCTCTTTAATAAACTCCCGTTCTTCTTCTGTATTATAACATGAGGTGCCCGATTCGAAAAGCTGATATTGTTTGGGTTGATAATTTTCAAAAGCGTTAACAATTGTTTTTACGCTCCACATAAAAATACCGGCATTCCACAAGAAATTTCCTTGCGCCAAAAATTCTTTTGCAGTTTCATAATCAGGTTTCTCACGAAATTGTCGCACTTTTTTAAGGTCAGAACTACCTTCCTTCTCAAATTCGATATAGCCGAATCCAGTATTCGGAAATGTGGGTTTTATCCCCAAAGTACAGAGTACCTCTTCATTCTCGCACTTCTCAAAACAGGTCGTGACATCTTTGGCAAAAGCATCTTCGTCTTCTATCCAATGATCACTTGGCGCCACTATCATAACCGCATCTTTATTCATTTTCTGAATTTTGAGCGCGGCATATAGAATACAAGGGGCGGTATTACGCATGGCTGGTTCCAAAACCACTTGTTCTTGTGTGACCAATGGTAGCTGTTCCAACACAAGATCATTGTATCGCTCATTGGTCAGTATTAAAATGTTTTCCGTAGGAACGAATTTATTCAACCGCTTAAAAGTCTTCTGTATAAGCGTATCGCCCGTACCCAACATATCGTGAAACTGTTTGGGATATGAGGATGTACTTACAGGCCAAAATCTAGAGCCAACGCCACCGGCCATTAATACTGCGTAGTAGTTTTTATTTTTCATTTCTTGTTCTTAATCAAAATTAATCAGTTATTCGGTATGTTCATTCAGTTGCACGTATATAACCCAATGACCGGGGCAAAAATCATCCTTTAATCAGTTCAACTTCCGCATTGGGCTGAAATAAATATAATTTCCCTGTAGTCACTTCAACACATTCATACCGTTTTACCCGTTTCTTACCCTTCTTAAATAATTTTCCATTGTAAATACGAAAAGTACTTCCGGAAGGTATTTGAAAAACGTAGGTTTTATCGGTATGTTGTATATCGAACTGTTGTAAGGCAATAGACAATCTTGCATCAGTACTACTACTTGCCTTTGGATTTCTAAAATGGCTTGCCAGCAGGGGTAATAGTTGGGTTGGAAAAATTTCTGGGCGTATATAGGGTAACATCAGATACTGAAAGGTGCGTTTCCATTCCGCCCCATGTGGTTTTATTCGACGACCATATTTCTCGAAAGCCACCAAGTGGGCAATTTCATGAATCAAAGTAATCAAGAATCGATATTTATTGAGCGTCGCATTGATCGTTACTTGGTGCCTTCCATTTGGTAATCTTCTATAATCACCGTGTCTCGTGACACGTTCGTTCACTATTTTTAAATGAACCCCGGTTTCTTCAATAAGGACAAAACATGGCTCTACTGCTCTTTCAGGTAAATATTTAATCAATATCTTATTCACTTGGGCAAAAGTAAGTTTTTATTAAATGGAAAAACAAGTCATGGACATTCATAAATTTTTTTTAACTTAGGATAGTTAAGGGAGAAAATCAACCTGATTTTAAGAGGTTTCGATAGTCAAACAACATTTCCCAAGAAAAAAACATTATGAAATTAGGCGCATTTTCAATAAGTCTTTCAGTAAAGGACATCAAAGCATCCAAATCATTTTACGAAAACCTCGGATTTACTGTTTTTGCAGGTGACCTGGAAAAAAATTACCTCATTATGAAAAATGGGAACGCCCTTATCGGGTTATTTCAAGGTATGTTTGAAAATAATATACTCACATTTAACCCCGGTTGGGATGAAAATGCAAATAAACTTGAATCCTTTGATGATGTACGGGAAATTCAAAAAACACTTAAAACCAAAGGTCTAAAGTTCGACAGCGAAGCCAAAGAAGACACCTCTGGCCCTGCAAGTTTTGTGATTACCGACCCTGACGGAAATAATATACTTATCGATCAACACGTTTAGGTTTTTGAAAAATCTCAAAACATAAATTCTGCATTTGGCAAAGGCATTTCCGCTCATTACCCCTTAAAACAATACCGGGTACGGTATTTTTTTATATTCAAAGGCAAATCTATCCACATTTCTTTGATTTGAGCTGAGTATAATGCTTCTTTCATTTACCTTTGCAAGTCTGTATATCAAAGATATTACATTCAATGGATAAGTTGAGAACCACTAACAGACTATTACTTATTATAGTTATACCGCTTGTATTTTACTTGTTGAAAATACTGTCTTTTATTCTCGTTCCGCTGGTATTTTCAATGTTTATCGCCCTGTTGTTTTTGCCCCTAATGCGCTGGTTACGTAAAAAAAGGCTGTCACAGGGGGTAAGTATCTTTATTGTTATTCTCATTATAATCGGGGCCCTAAAAATTGGAGGTGAATTAATACAGCTTTCAAGTCGCGAGATACGGGCAACCGACGAAGTATTCTTGGCCAAGGCGGAGACCAAACTGGAGACCCTACTTATTTCTATAGAAACTATATTTGGAATTCCATATGCGGAAGACGAACCGGTTCTAAACCATTTTATCGATAGGGATTATGTCATGAAAAATTTTGGCTCGACCCTAGGTTTTATCGGCAATTTTCTCACCATGATTCTAATGACCGCCTTTTTTGTCATTCTGTGGTTGGCCGAATCGATCAATGTTCAAAAGTTATTAAATTCTACAATTTTGAAACAGAAGCATGCTTCTGTCAAAACATTCATGAAAATTGAAAAGGACCTTATCACTTTTATAAAAGTAAAATTTTTGGTAAGCCTTGGTACGGGTATAGGCATCGGATTGGCATGTTATTTCTTCGGGGTAAGTTTCCCTATTTTTTGGGGTCTTTTCGCCTTTGTTATCAATTTTGTGCAAATGATAGGCTCTTTTATATCCGTAATATTAACAAGTGTATTTGCCTTTGTTGAGTTAGATACTACGGGTCATTTGCTATTTTTCGTAGTGATTATAGCTGGGGTACAGGTACTTTTTGGAAGTATTCTCGAGCCTATTTTAATGGGTAAATCTTTTTCCATAAACATCATAACGGTTTTGGTAATGCTAATGTTATGGGGCTTTATCTGGGGAATTCCAGGTTTGATCATGGCCATACCATTGACCGTTTTTCTTAAGATAATTTTGGAACAATTTCCGCAAACACAACTTATCGCGCGCTTAATTTCGGGTAAGGGAGCCAAATAGAAATCGTAACGAAAAAGTTTGAAGAAAATAACCCTACGGTGTACTATTACTTACTTGCAATAATTTCCCATTGTACAGTCTATGGCCCGTCAAAGCAAACCCTTTGATATAAGTGGCCATTTCGAGGGAAGTAGTAGGGGCTTGGTAACCCGGAAATGCCTCTTGCAACATTTCCGTTTGCACGGCACCCAAGGCCAATACGTTAAACGAAGGGCCCGCTTCTTTAAACTCCTCTGCCCAAAGTTCCGTTAGCGCTATGACCGCACCTTTACTACTGCTATAGGCAGAAAGCCCTGGAAACTTAACACTACCCTGCACACCACCCATTGAACTTATGGTCACAACATGGCCATTCTTTGACATCTTGGGAATAACCAGTTTTGTAATTTCCACCACGCCAAAAACATTTACTTTATAAACCTCTTCAAACTCCTTTGAAGTAGTTTCCAAAAAAGGTTTGTTGACCAATCGTCCAGCATTATTGATGAGTATATCGACGGTTTTCCATTGATCGTTCAAAAAAGTCTTCAGTTTCTCCAAGTCAACAGTACTGAAAAGATCGAATGAAAATGAAGTAATATTCTTATGGTTCAAAGATGCTATGGGCACATTATTTCTAGAAAGTGCCAAAACCTGATGCCCCTCATCTGCGAAAAGTTTTGCCAATTCATAACCAATACCCCTGCTCGTACCCGTAATGATAATGTTCGCCATATTAACGATGCCAAATGATTTCCTTGATGGGTGAATTCGCAATGCCCTGTATCACTGGTATACTTTTGTTTATTATGGATGCCATGTGATCAAAATCCATAAGGGCATTTTCATCACCTACTTTATGGTAATGATTAAAATTAGTAAAATCGAAGGTACAAAAAGTTTGGGCCGGCACTGTAAATTCGGTAAAGAATGGATAGTTATCAGACCGCTGAAAAAGATTCATATCGGCAGCGGAGGGAAGAAAACCGACCAATTTCTCTTTGGCATATCGGTTACATATTTCCGCCAAGTTTGAATTCTGGTAACCGGTCACGTACATTTCATAATTCCGTCCCGATAAGGGTACCCCGACCATCTCAAAATTCAACATGGCGTACAGGTTTAACTCTCGTTCCTTTAGTTTCCGTGCCAGGTGTTTAGACCCTATAAGTCCCTTTTCCTCAGCACTAAAAAGTGCAAAGATTATACTGCGCCTGTTATTACGAGCAGCACCAAAATAACGGGCGAGCTCTAGCACGGTGGTCGTACCCGATGCATTGTCATTGGCTCCGTTGGCTACGCTATCTCCATTCTCTTCCTCTAAAATGCCAATATGGTCATAATGTGCACCAATAATGATAAACTGTTGTTTAAGTAGTGGGTCATTGCCTTCGACAAAGCCAACAACATTAAAAGCCGGTTGGTCAAAATTGACCAAGGTGTCACGATACGATGAAAAATACGGAGCTATACCATTTTTTTCGAAGTTTGTCGCGATAAAATCGGCCGCCTTAGCTATTCCTTCACTACCTGCCTCACGCCCTTGTAGTTCATCGGATGCCAAAAACTTCATTATTTCCGCTACTTTTTCTTTACTCGAAAAGTCATTTTGTGTGATGGTAGCACTTCCATTTGGTATTCTTTTCGTTTGTTCCGAATCACCATTGGCCTCAACGCTACTATTCGCAATTGTGTTGGAATCTTTCCGGGCAGTTTCGTTCAATACGACTTCTTGCTCCACCTTAGAACTACCGCAACTAATTAGAAAGCCCAGCAACGCTATTGTGTAATATATTCTCATTTGTAAAGATATTTTTATGCCGTTTTGTCCATGAGATGGCATATCTCATTTTGAAATATACTATTCTTTCCGGTTGAGTTTACAACAACCGATCGGGAAAGGTACGGGTAAGGAGGTTAACCAAAAAATGAACAGGCTTAAAAGTACCATCTTATCGGTAAGATGGCTTGTCTAAACTTAAAAACAAAAAACATCCGCCAGTGGCGGATGTTCAAATTATTATTCCTTACCCTTAAACTAGGCCAACATCGTAACCGGATTTTCAAGAAAAGACCGAAGCGTCAAAAGAAACTGGGATCCAGTGGCCCCGTCAACGGTTCTATGATCACAGGCCAATGTTACCGTCATCGTCTTACCTACGACAATCTCACCTTTTTTTACAACAGGTTTTTCAACGATTGCGCCAACCGATAAAATAGCTGAATTTGGTTGATTGATAATCGATGTAAATTCTCGAATGCCGAACATTCCTAAATTAGAAACAGTAAAGGTACTTCCGTCCATTTCGGCCGGGGTCAATTTTTTATTTCGGGCCCTACCTGCCATATCTTTAACCGCCGATCCTATTTGCGAAAGACTCATTTGATCGGAGAACTTCAATACCGGAACAACCAGACCGTCCTCAACAGCTACGGCAACCCCAATATGCACATGATGGTTGTAACGCATAGCGTCACCCATCCATGTTGTATTTACTTGTGGGTGCTTTTTCAAGGCCATGGCACAGGCTTTAACTACCATATCATTGAAAGATACCTTTGTATCCGGCAAATCGTTGATTTGTAATCGCGATGCCCATGCATTATCCATATCGACTTCAATAGTCAAATAATAGTGGGGTGCCGTGAATTTAGATTCACTCAATCGTTTCGCAATGGTCTTACGCATCTGCGAATTTTTCACATCCTCATGACCTTCCTCACCAACGGGCAGGTTCACCGGCGCAGCGGCAGTACTACCTGAAGATTCTTTAGCCAGAGAACTTTCGGCTTTAGCAGGCTGTTGGGATGGTTTAAAGTTTTCAATGTCCTTTTTTGTTATTCTACCATTATCCCCGGTACCTTGAACATTTCCTAAATCGATACCCTTATCTTCAGCCATTTTTTTGGCCAAAGGGGATGCGAAAATACGCTGCCCATCGTTTACCGGTTTTGTTTGAGAATCAGAAGAAGACGATTGCGCTTTTTCTTCACTGGCAGCCGGAGCTTTTTCTTCGGATGCCGTCTCTTTTGATGGCCCACTTCCTGCGCTCAACACAGCATCAACATCGGTTCCCTTAGGACCAATAACAGCCAATACTTCATCGACTGGTGCCGACTCACCTTCTTGAATACCTATGTACAACAAAGTTCCAGAATAGAACGATTCGAATTCCATCGTAGCTTTATCGGTTTCGATTTCGGCCAGAATATCACCTTCCTCAACCTCATCCCCTACTTTCTTCAACCAAGTGGCAACAGTACCCTCTTCCATGGTATCACTTAAGCGAGGCATTTTAATTACCTCAACACCCTCAGGGACCTCTGCGGCGGGAGCTTGAACACCATTATCCTCAGCTTTGGCCGTTTCTTTATCTTCCTTTTTTTCTTCAGAACTCGCGGCACTTGCATCTGAAGAAGCATTCGATCCGTTCAACAAACTCGAAATATCTTCACCTTCTTCGCCAATAATAGCCAAAAGTGTATCAACAGGTGCGCCATCGCCTTCCTCTATACCTATATGCAAAAGGGTACCTTCATGAAAAGATTCGAACTCCATGGTCGCCTTATCTGTCTCGATTTCGGCTAAAATATCTCCTTCTTCAATCTTATCTCCAACTTTCTTAAGCCATTTTGCAACGGTACCTTCTTCCATGGTATCGCTCAATCTGGGCATGTTTATTACTTCTGCCATTTACCTATTGTTTATGTTGTACAAATGGATAATCTTCCTGTTCATAGACCATATCATATAATTGATTTACCGGCGGGTAATCAGACTCATCTGCGAACTTCTCACATTCTAAAACCCTTCTTTTAACCCTCTTGTCTATTTCTTTGATTTCAGCCTCAGTCGCATATTCCTTTTCCTTTATCACCGTAAGTACTTGAGAAATAGGATCTATTTTTTTGTATTCTTCTACTTCTTCCTTCGTTCTGTAATGCTGCGCGTCCGACATTGAATGACCGCGATAGCGATACGTCTTCATTTCTAAAAAGGTCGGCCCACCGCCGCTTCTCGCCCTTTCAATAGCCTTGCTCATTTCTTGCGCCACTGTAACGGGATCCATACCATCAACAGGACCACAGGGCATTTCGTAACCTAGTCCCAATTTCCATATTTCCGTTGAATGCGAAGTTCTAGCTACGGAAGTTCCCATCGCATATCCATTATTCTCACAAATAAAGACTACGGGCAACTGCCAAAGCATCGCAAGGTTCAAGGCCTCATGAAAAGAACCTTGCCTTACGGCCCCGTCTCCCATGTAACACAAAGTTACGGCTTCTCGCTTAAAGTATTTATCGGCAAAAGCGATACCGGCTCCCAAGGGTATTTGTCCACCGACAATGCCGTGACCTCCATAAAACCGATGTTCTTTTGAAAAAATGTGCATCGACCCCCCCATTCCCTGAGAGGTACCGGTTACTTTTCCATAAAGCTCTGCCATCACTCTTTTCGGATCAACACCCATTCCTATGGGCTGAACATGGTTTCGATAAGCGGTGATCATTTTATCTTTGGTAAGGTCCATGGCGTGCAAAGCACCTGCCAAAACAGCCTCTTGCCCATTATATAGATGAAGAAATCCGCGTACTTTTTGTTGAATATATACTGCAGCAAGTTTATCTTCAAACTTCCTCCAAAACAGCATGTCTTCATACCACTTTAGGTAGGTCTCTTTGGTTATTTTTTCCATTAATCGGTGTTTAGTTTAGAATTTCAACGCTTCGCATCGACTTTAACAGCGTCAATATAACGAAAATCAGGAAACAAAAATACACATATAAATGAATCGATAAAACAATAAAGTCAAAAGCTTAATGGAAAAACAAGGGCAGGACTCCTCTAAAACGCCGAATGGATACCTCATAACACGGGTATTCTTACAATAATCATCCTAAAAATGAATTGGTAAAGGCAAGTGGAAGAATGTCTGCAAGTGAATTACATACGATTACCTCACCAGCCTCACCCATCAAAAATAGTTTGATCGGACTCCTTTGCCTCACCTCATATTCTGAAATGGCTTGACGGCAGTTGCCACAGGGTGCTGCAGGTTTATCGACCGTATAGTTCTTCGATGTAGCAGAAATAGCAATGGCCTTAATGGAAATTCCCGGATATTTTGCTCCCGCTTGAAAAACTGCCACCCGCTCAGCACATAAACCAGACGGGTACGAAGCATTTTCTTGATTGTTACCGATTACCACCTCGCCATTTTCTAATAGTACAGCGGCACCTACTTCAAAGTTAGAATATGGAGCGTAAGCATTTTTTCTTGCCTCGATGGCCTGCCGCATTAGTTTTTGGTTTGGGGATGAAAGTGCTTCGATTGTTTCGAAAATTGTTAGTTCAATAGTTATTTCTTGTTTTCTCATCTGGCAAAAAAATTAATATTCAATTACCTTACTAAACATGTTGGTTTTCATTCCAATATGCATCACATAATGAAAACCATCATAACAGCATCTAAAAGTACTGTATTTCTATAGGAAGCAAAAAACATTCGTGAAGTCATTCTGCTGGAATAAAAAAGCCTGCAAAAGCAGGCTCTAAATTAGTATGGTTGTCGAATTTCCTTAATCATTATAAAACTCTTCCCCTAAATTGAAGGTCAGCGAAAATCGCAAAGTATTTTCTACAGGGTTACGAACTTTTGAGGCCGAGAACAAATAAGCCAAGTCAACTTGAGCCGACTTAAACTTAAATCCTGCGCCCAAAGTAAAAAATTTGCGAAATCCTTTTTCCTCGCTCTCGTTAAAATATCCTGTTCTAAGCATAAAGGCATCTTGATAGGTATATTCAGCACCCAATGCCCAGGTAAATTCTTTTAGCTCTTCCCCAAATCCATCAGGGGCATCACCAAAAGATTTAAAGACTCCGCTAAAGAAACCAATATCTTGATATTCATCATTATCAGCACTATCAAGTTGCCCATCACCGTTAAAATCCTTTGGAGTAGGCACCAATAGTTTATTGAACTCCGAAGTAAATCCAAGAACATTATCTTGATCTAGAATAAAATCAAAACCAACACCGAACTTTAAATTTGTAGGAATGAAATTCTCCTGCCCATTTTCGTCATATGCGATTTTACCGCCCAAATTGGAAATATTAAACCCAGCCCTCCAACGCCCATCGAACTGATTGTAGGCAATCTCCCTAGACCTGTAATATCCAGAAACATCTACTGCCAAAGTACTGGCGGGTTTTGAATCAATGGAACCTTCTTGAGGCAATTTTAAATTCGATCTGATATACCTAGCACCTACGCCCATTGAAAATGTCGGACTTAACTTCAAGGAATAAGATCCATCAAAGGCCAATTCATTGGGTTTCACTATGGTACCCCCGTCATCAAGGGTTTGCCTTAATTCTATTTCTCCTAATGTAAAATAGCGTAAACTAAGAGCAAACGCACTCTGATCATTTATTTTATTGTAATAATTTGCACTTAACAGTCCGATGTCGGCAATAACACTTTCAAGATATGGTGTGTAGCTTACGCCAATGCCCATTTTTCGTTCGGCAAAGGCAAATTTTGCAGAATTCCATTGTTGGGAAAAAGCGTCAACCGATGTAGCAACACCCATATCCGCCATCCCAGCCGACCGGGCATCGGCGGCAATAGTTAAGAAGGGAACCGCCGTAGTTATCACCCTTTGTTCTTCTTGGGCAGCTAGTTTGAATACTGAGGTCAATAGTAAAAATACTGCTAATTTTTTCATTTCTTAATGTCAAAGTTTTGGTTCCCTATTACTAAGTTCTTTAATTTTGAACTACACATGTAAACGGGCATTTACCGATTATCTTATATAACAAATGCATTATTTTTCGAGCTCGCGTGCAAAGAGATAAAAATTAGGTCAAAAATATCCATTATTCGGTTTAAAATTAGTTTTTTATTCCTTAACGGTACTATTTGATCGTTGACATGGAAAAGAAAACCGATTGCTCATACTATATTTCGTTTTGATCCGTTATGAAGTTTAGAAACATCTTTGTAGTTTTCAAAGGATGTTCGAACCGATTTAAGATTTTTTTTTCGGAATAAAATATTATATGAAAATAACCGTTTTATATGCCGAAACTGATGCTAAAATTAATCAAAATACAAATTCCGGACTACCTTGTCGTAGTTTATTTATTTGAATTCAAGACCTTATTATGAAAAAACAGTTTATAAAAATTGTACTTTCTTGCGCAGTCGTAGCGGGAGGTTTTACCGTCACAAGCTGTAAAAAATCATCCTCATCATCAAAAAATGTCTCAAGAGCTACGGGATGGAAAATAAATGCCAAGGAAGGTGGTTTCCAGTTCAATACCGATTTTAAAGAACAAGAAACCGCTCCAGGTCTGGTTTTTGTCGAAGGAGGTACATTTACCAAGGGCAAAGTACAGGATGATGTAATGCACGATTGGAACAATACACCGACATCGCAGCATGTTCAGTCTTTTTATATGGATGAAACCGAGGTCACCAATGTGATGTACTTGGAATATTTGGATTATCTGAAGAGTGTATACCCGCCCGAAAACCCAAAATATACGAACATTTATACAGGAGCACTTCCTGACACTTTGGTATGGAGAAACCGTTTAGGCTTCAATGAGACCATGACCAACAACTACCTACGACATCCGGCATATGCCGAATATCCGGTGGTAGGTGTTAATTGGGTTCAGGCTACACAATTTGCTGAATGGAGAACCGACCGTGTAAACGAAGTAATGTTGGAAAGGGAAGGCTATCTTTCTGAAGACGCCAAATACCAAGCTGCGACAGGTGAGGTTCAAGGGACATTCAGTACCGAAGCCTATCTAAACCGACCCGAATCGGTTTACAACGGGCAAATCGATTCACTCCAGGGAAAAATGAAAAAAGACAGTACGAATACGTATGCAAAGAGGAGTAGCGGTATAATTATGCCAGAGTATCGTCTTCCCACAGAAACGGAGTGGGAATATGCCGCCCAGGCCAATCAAGGTAGTCGAGAATATAACAACTACAGGGGTAGAAAAAAATATCCATGGGATGGTGAGTATACAAGAAATGGACAACGTGTAGGTCGAGGAGACCAATTGGCCAACTTCAAACAAGGAAAAGGTGACTATGGCGGAATTGCCGGATGGTCTGACGACGGAGCCGATATCACTGCAGAAGTAATGTCATACAAGCCCAATGACTTAGGATTGTACGACATGGCAGGTAACGTTTCTGAATGGGTAGCCGATGTTTATAGACCTATAGTAGATGATGAAGTAAGTGATTTCAACTATTATAGAGGAAATATCTATATGAAATCTGCTATTGGCAAAGATGGAAAGGTGAATATACTTAGAGACTCTATCGTATATGACACCTTACCAAACGGAAAAATCGTAGCTGTAAATCTACCTGGAGAAATCAAAATGGTTCCAGTTGATGAACAAGAAACCTATTTAAGAACCAATTTCTCATCAAGTGACAACAGAGGGTACCGAGACGGCGACCCAGGTTCTTCACGCTTCTTTGATCGCTTTAGCGATGAAGATGAAGAACAAGATGATTCGAAAAAGATGTACAATTCACCAAAACACAAAGTTGAACGTGATATTGACGGAAATCTAGTGCGTGAATACGACACCTCAAATAATAGAACCACGTTGATCAATGATGAAGTACGTGTCTATAAAGGAGGTTCTTGGAGAGATCGTGCATACTGGTTAGATCCAGCCCAGCGAAGATACTTACCACAATATATGGCTACCGATGATATCGGATTCAGATGTGCCATGTCAAGAGTTGGCTCTAAATCTAAAACAAAGAACAAGACACCACGCGGTAAAAAAGCAAAATAAGCTTATACAATTTAACAAAGAAGGCCTTGATAAAATCAAGGCCTTCTTTGTTTCTAGCTGATTCCCTTTTTCATAAAAAATGACAATCGATGTTCATTCGCACACAAGAAAGAACAAATCTCCAGACAAAGATTACTTCTGAACCATCTATGATTTTAATAGAGGTATTAGCGAATTGGTCTTCAGAATATTCAAAAAACAACTATTTTTATCCTTTAAAGAAACTGTGGCCGATATGCACCACATACCCTGAAACAGTAAAGAATATTTTCCCTACGACTATTATAAATGACCATACCAGAATTACATTCGCTCTTTTTAAAGTCTCCCAACGTGTCTACCGATACGCGAACCATTGGTTCCGATTGTATCTTTTTTGCGCTAAAAGGCGACAATTTTAATGGAAACAAATATGGCGGCCAAGCCCTTGAAAAAGGAGCAGCATATGTTGTATTGGACGAAAAGGAATACGCAACCTCAAACAGATTTATCGTTGTCGACAATGTATTACAAACACTTCAAGAATTGGCCACCTATCATAGAAATTATTGTAATGCCAAAGTTATCGCTTTGACAGGTAGTAATGGCAAAACCACCACAAAAGAATTGATAAATGCCGTGCTTTCGAGAAAGTACAATACCGTTGCCACAAAGGGAAACTTAAACAATCATATCGGCGTTCCCCTGACTTTGCTGACGATATCAAAAAATACTGAAATAGCTATAATCGAAATGGGAGCCAACCATTTGGAAGAAATTGCATTTCTATGTAGTCTGGCACAACCCGATTTCGGGTACATCACCAATTTCGGCAAAGCCCATCTTGAAGGGTTCGGCAGCAAAGAAGGTGTCATAAGAGCTAAAAGCGAACTCTATGACTATTTGATCAAAAACGACAAAGCCATTTTCATGAATGCCGACGACTCCGTTCAACAGGAAAAATTAAGCGGGTACATTAAGAAATACGGTTTTAGTACTGCGAAACAAGCCTTTCATAAAATTGAATTTTTGGGAGCCGATCCTTTTGTGAAACTTAAAACCGAAGACAGTATAATATCTTCCCAATTGGTAGGAGGCTATAATTTCACGAATACTGCGGCGGCAGTGCTTATCGGGAAATATTTCAATGTGCCATTACCTGATATTAAATCCGCCATTGGCTCTTATGTACCTAAAAATAATCGCTCGCAAATAATTGAAAAGAACGGTCATAAAATCATTCTCGATGCCTATAACGCCAACCCTACTAGTATGGAAGCAGCACTTCTGAATTTCGATGCGATGGGTAATACCCCTAAAATTGCATTTTTGGGAGATATGTTCGAACTCGGGGAGTCAGCGGCCCAAGAGCACCAATATATTGCCGACTTAGTCGCTAAAACGAATATTGACAAGGTATTTTTTATAGGAAAGAACTTCTTCGAAGTAAATACAACATATCGAAAATTCGAATCATTTGACGCTATAACTTCTTTTCTTGAAAAAGAAACCTTGCCGTCAGATGGCCATA
This sequence comes from uncultured Kriegella sp., assembly GCA_965368185.1. Lineage (GTDB taxonomy): Bacteria > Bacteroidota > Bacteroidia > Flavobacteriales > Flavobacteriaceae > Kriegella. Next base: position 18,146 of record CBDULZ010000036.1, on the reverse strand, counting down.
TTCTTATCAAAGGATCTAGAGGAATGGCCCTTGAGCGGCTTTTGAATCTTTTGTGACTATTGAATGGTTTTTGTAACGCTTCCGCAGGTCAACATCATATCCCCGAAATAAGGGTTTCTCACTTGATCTTGGAAGCTTAGCCAATTACCGCCTTTATTACCATCTGCCATAGGACAGAACTGAACATATATTGGCTGATCAAGGTCACTGAAATTAGAGGCAATGGCAACCATGCCCTCCGATAGCGGCTTAAAATGTTGGCGCTGTAGTTTGATATCGGTAGTTTCCGAGATATGCATAACTTTTTCCTTGATTTTATCGAACGGTATTTGTACTGCTTCCTCGAGCATCGTATGGTCTATTTCATTCAATCGCGATAACAGTACTTTCGCCCTTTCTGCCGATTTGTTGGCGTCAGTGGCCACCAAGGCATCCTTTAAATCGATATAGGCATGTATCGCCTTCGTAAATTTATTTTTAAAATCTCCCTTAAAATGCATGGCATTTGTATGGCCATCCATCATAACCTCTTCGTTTTTGACCGGCCTCTTGCTGCTCATCATTGATTTCTTTCCTTGCAACTGGGCGGCGGCATCTACTGTAAATGTTCCGTTAGCTACAACCTCATCACCATTTGACAATCCACTCAAAATCACATATGAATTACCGATGGCGTTCCCCAAAGTGACTTCAGCCATCTCAAAAACGGGAAGATCCGGATCGGGCTTGACGTAGACCAATGATCGTTTTCCTGTCCATAAAACAGCAGATTTCGGTACTGTCAAGACTTGCCCAGTGTCGGCTACTTCTACTTGGCCCTGTACAAACATTCCGGGCTTCAGCAATTGGTCTTTATTATTCAAAGTTACCCTAACCGAAACTGTTCTTAGCGCGTCGTTCAAAACGGGTTCTATAAATGAGATTTTCGCCTGCAGCTCATCATTAAAGGCATTGGATACTATTGTAATATTCTGACCTTGCTTTAGCGCCGTGAGCTGGTTTTCGTAGGCATCAAAAACCGCCCATACGGTATAAAGATTCGATACTTTGTATAATGGATCACCTACTTTATACCAATTACCCTCAGTGGCAAAAACTTCGGTAACTGTTCCGGAAACATCGGAATAAATAGGAAATTTCATCATGGGCTTTTTCGTTCGAAGCACCTCATCGATCTGTTCATCAGTCAATTTCCATAACCCCAATGTATTACGGGCCGCGTCATATAATTTTTGGTGCGAGTCTTTATACGATGCAGAAGTCAACAGCTTATCTTGGGCAAGATAAAGTTCAGGTGAATAGATGTACCCCAACTGTTGCCCCTTCTTCACATATTGTCCAACGTAATTGACATTTAATTTCTCTATGCGACCGTCAAAAACCGTAGTTTGAATGCCGTTGGTCTTTTCATTGGCTGTGATTTTTCCCGAAAGTGTAAGTTTATTATTCTGCAAATCACCGGTGCCAACGGTGATTGTTTCTATGTTGGCAAGTGCCAATGCTTCTTCAGACATCTTGAATTGGTTCGCCATCAAGGAAGATCCTGTTTCGGAGGGAATCAAATCCATACCACAAAGGGGGCAATCTCCTTTTTCTGGAAGCATTATCTGAGGATGCATAGAACAGGTCCACATTACAGTATTCTCAGACACAACCTCATGTGCATGTTCTTCAGTGTAGCCATCGGAATTTCCAAAAATGAAATATCCCAACACTAGACCAATTGCCAAAACGGCCAAATATGTACCATATTTTTTTATCATGGTAATGTTATTTTATTCTTTTCTAGCGACTTCAAAGTCCGCTCTTTATACCAACTAAAAAGAACGGGCACGATAAACAATGAAATCAATGCGACCAACATACCCCCAAAACTGGGAATAGCCATAGGAATCATTACATCGCTCCCCCTGCCACTAGCCGTCAAAATTGGCAACAACGCCAAAATGGTAGTTGTCGTGGTCATCAAACAAGGACGAATACGTTTTTTTCCCGCTTCCAAAACTGCTGCTCGTATCATCTTTTCGTCAGTTGGCGTATTTTTTTCGAAAGTTTGTTTCAAATATGTAGCCATAACCACACCATCGTCGGTAGCAATGCCGAAAAGAGCGATAAAACCGACCCAGACGGCAACACTTAAATTCACTGTCCCCATGTTGAATAGTTCCCTTAAATTCATTCCGGCAACACTAAAATTCATAAACCAAGATTGCCCATAAAGCCAAAGCAATATAAAACCTCCTGCGAATGCGACCGCCACCCCTGTAAAAACCATTAACGAAACGGACACTGATCGAAATTGTAAGTAAAGTATCAAAAATATAGCTACCAAAACCAAAGGTACTACAAATGACAAGGTTTTCTCGGCGTGCAATTGGTTCTCATAGGTACCCGCAAACTGGAAGCTAATACCTTGGGGTACCTTAATATCAGCATCATCGATACTTTTTTGTATCGCTGCTTTCGCCGCTTCTACGACATCTACTTCGGCAAAGTCGTTTTCTTTGTCGAACAAGATATACCCGACCAAAAAACTGTCTTCGCTTTTGATAACCTGTGGTCCTTGTTCATATTGAAGGGAAACCAGCTCTGACAGTGGAACCGAAGTACCATTCGATAATGGCAGATAGATATTTTCCAAATCTTCGGGAGTTCCACGAAGTTCTCTTGGATATCGCACCCGAATCCCATAGCGCTCCCTTCCCTCAACAGTTTGGGAAAGCACCTTACCGCCGACGGCGACCTCCAAAACTTCTTGAACTTGGGTTATCGAAACGCCGTATCGGGAAATCTTGTTGCGGTCGATATTAATTAGGAGATAGGGTTTCCCTACTATCCGATCCGCAAAAACCGCCTCCTTCTTTATACCAGGCACACCTTTTAAAATGGACTCAAGCTGTAATCCGAATGCTTCGATCTTGTTTAAATCTTGCCCTTTTACTTTTATACCCATGGGTGCTCGCATTCCAGTCTGCAACATCACCAATCGGGTTTCAATGGGTTGTAATTTAGGCGCCGAAGTTACCCCGGGCAATTTCGTAACGGCGATTATGGCATCCCAAATGTCTGCTTTGTTTTTTATTTCGGGCCTCCAATTCCTATAAAAATCGCCACCCTTTTCTTCAACAAGGTCCTGTGCATCATATCCACTTCCAGAGGCAACAAATGCGCCGCTTTTAGTTTCAAAAAGTCCGTCAGCATTCGTACGAAACGTAATAGGGTTTCCATCTTCATCCAGAATAAATTCCGGTTTATAAAAAATGACATTTTCGTACATAAATAAGGGGGCTGGATCTAAAGAAGATTCTGCCCGACCTGCTTTTCCGACTACAGTTTCAATTTCAGGAAGTTGACCAACGGCCATATCCAACTGTTTCAACACCCGCTTATTTTCGCTTATACCTGCATGGGGCATAGAGGTGGGCATCAAAAGATACGCCCCTTCATCTAAGGAAGGCATAAATTCCTTTCCTGTATTTCCCATTATCAAGAGCCCTAACATCAACAACACAGCAGGAATGCTCAAAAACCATAATTTGTATTCTAAAGCCCAAATAAGAATACGCTCGTAATACGTTTTGAATATAAGAATACCACCAATCACAATTGTACAAAGAACTGCGACAAACAATAAATTTACAACTGTATTATTACTATATCCCAAAGGACGCCAGTAATATGCCAATAAGATTACAATCACCGAAACACTCCAGATCATTCGAGATAATTGCACTTGTTTCTTGGTAATTTTTTGAAGCTTTCCCAGTAGGCCAATTATTCCAAAAACTATCAGGATACAACTTAAATAGGTACCAAAAAAAAGACCTGCAATTCCCATGACAATGATAAAAATATCAAAGCCCATAGCCATTCGATTGTTAGAGCGTTTTTCACGAAACAACTGTGCAGCAATTGGAGGAATCAAAAACAAAGCAATAATCATAGAAGCTGTCAGTGCTGCCGTTTTTGTAAACGCCAAAGGCGTAAACAGTTTACCTTCGGCACCGGTAAGTGTAAAAACAGGGATAAAACTAATGATCGTAGTCAAGCCGGCCGTAAGAATAGCCCCAGAAACTTCGGTCGTAGCACTATAAACCACCTTATCAACAGTATCTGTATCTTTCTTTAAATCGAGATGTCTGACAATATTTTCGCATAAAATAATACCCATATCGACCATAGTGCCTATAGCTATGGCTATACCCGATAGCGCTACAATGTTTGCATCAACCCCGCCTAACTTCATAGCGATAAAAACCATTAAAACAGCTATGGGCATCAAACTCGAAATCATCAGGGACACGCGAAGGTTTAATAACAAAACGATAACAACCAAAATGGTAATCAACACTTCGTATGTCAGCGCATCGCCAAGGGTATTCAACGTCTCTTCGATCAATACCGTACGATCATAGAAAGGTACAATTGTCAATTGTGAGGTTCTCCCATCTTTCAAAACCTTTGATGGCAGACCTGATGCTATCTCGCTAATTTTCTGTTTTACATTATCGATAGTCTGCATTGGGTTTGCCCCGTACCGTGAAACCACAACCCCACCGACTACCTCGGCCCCGCCTTTATCGAGAATACCCCTGCGTTCAGCAGGCCCCATGGTTACCCGGGCAATATCCTTGATGCGAATAGGTGTGAAATTCGTGGTTCGAACCTGTGCATTTTCAAGGTCTTCTATACTCTTGACGTAACCCAATCCGCGAACAAAATATTCCGCTTGGTTAATTTCCAAAGTCTCTGCCCCCGCATCTTTGTTGTTTTCCTTTACAGCCCGAATAACCTCTGACAGTGTTACCGCATACTGCCGCATCAGCTCTGGATCTACATCAATCTGATATTCTTGAACATAACCCCCTATAGAAGCTACTTCTGAAACTCCGCTTGCCGAAGCAAGTGCATTTTTTATGTAAAAATCTTGAATACTCCGAATTTCGTGAAGATCCCAACCACCAGTCACTTTCCCGTTTTCGTCCCTGCCCTCAAGTGTGTACCAAAAAATTTGGCCCAAAGCCGTGGCATCCGAACCAAGGGTCGGTTTGACACCCTCGGGAAGTATGTTTGATGGCAATGCATTTATTTTTTCTAAAATTCGGCTTCGTGCCCAGTAGAAATCGACACCTTCCTCAAAAATGACATAAATACTCGAAAAACCGAACATTGAAGAACTTCGAACCGTTTTAACGCCGGGAACGCCCAGCAGATTGGAAGTTAGGGGATACGTAATCTGGTCTTCAATATCTTGAGGTGATTGTCCATCCCATCGCGTATAAACGATTTGTTGGTTTTCCCCTATATCTGGTATGGCATCGACGGCCACCGAATCTTTGGGCAAAAAGTCAACTCCAAAACTAAATGGTGAATGCACCGCACCCCAAATCAAAAATAACCCTAGCAAAATAAAAGCTACGAGTTTGTTTTCAATTAAAAATTTAATGCTTTTGTTGAGCATGTTCAAGGATTAAACGAACTTCTGAAAAACAAAACAGAAACCATTGCATTTATCAACGCTTAAATGTAACAAATGATTGTGGGTCGTGAACGTGCAAATGTCATGAAAAACCTAAAAATAGATGGATTTCGTGTTTTATCCGTTCATTTACTTACGATAAAGGCAAAAAAGAAATAAAAACAGTTTTATTAAATTGAATTTATCGAAAACCCAAAAAGAAGAAGAAAATGTGGGATATACTGGATTCGAACCAGTGACCTCTGCCCTGTCAAGGCAGCGCTCTAAACCAACTGAGCTAATATCCCTAAAACTGGGCGCAAATGTAAAACTAATTTTTGGTCTCCAAAAATTTAAATAATTCAGATTGTGAAATTAAAGAAAAGTATTCACCTTAGAAACCATTGACGTATTTAAAAAACGAGTAGGTCCCTTGAACACATCACACAAATTCCCTTAAAATATTAGCATCTAAATAAAATATGTATTTTAGGAGGCTATTATAAATATCTCAATGGCCGGTCTTCGAATTGTATTGCTTTTTTTTGGATTTCTTGCCACCTCGTGTTCCCTAAGTTTACCGAAAGATGTTGAAATGGCATACAGTGAACTCCCTGAAACTATCGACTTTAACTTTCATGTAAAACCTATTCTCTCCGATCGTTGTTTTGCCTGTCACGGGCCCGATAAAAATAGTAGGAAAGCCGAATTACGATTAGACCTTGAAGAAGAAGCTTTTGCCACGCTTAGCAGTGGGAACCATGCCTTCGTTCCGGGAAATCCGGCCAAAAGCGAAAGTATCATCAGAATACTCAGTGATGACCACGAAGTGTTGATGCCTCCACCGGAATCAAACCTTTTACTCACCGCCGATGAAAAGGCAACAATTATCAAATGGATCGAACAAGGTGCGCAATGGAAAGCGCATTGGGCCTTTGTCAAACCAGAAAAACCACCCATACCGCAACCTTCGGATAGTACATGGAAATACACCAATGAGATTGACCTATTTGTTCAGCATACTCTAAAGGAAAAAGGTTTTAGTCCGTCTTCCGAAGCCGATAAAGAAAGATTGTTACGCAGGGTTACGATGGACCTTACGGGGTTACCGCCAACTATTTCCGAAATCGATGATTTTCTAAAGGATAAAAGTCCGGATGCCTATGAAAATGTGGTAGATACGTTGTTAAAAACTGATGCCAATGCCGAACGCCTTGCCTTAGACTGGATGGATCTTTCGCGATATGCCGATTCCCACGGAAAGCATGCCGATGGGGCACGAATGATGTGGCCTTGGCGTGATTGGGCTATCAGTGCCTTTAAGCGCAATATGCCTTACGACCAATTCATTACTTGGCAATTGGCCGGCGATCTTTTACCAGAAGCTACAAAAGAACAAAAATTAGCCACGGCTTTTAACCGCAACCACCCTAGTACCAGTGAGGGTGGCGCCATTGATGAAGAGAACAGATTAAACTCGGTTTGGGACAGAGCTGAAACCGTAGGCACCGCTTTTATGGGTCTTACCGTCGCATGCGCTCGCTGCCACGATCATAAATTCGATCCCATCTCCCAAAAAGATTATTTTCAAATGACGGCTTTCTTCGATAACATCAAGGAGTTGGGGGTTACCGGCAATGATGTCAATTCAGGCCCGATGTTAGCCCTTACCGATGAAGACACCGACCAAAAGCTTGACAGCCTAAAGGCCGATATTCGACATAAAGAGCAGCAGTTAAATCTCACAAAAAAAGAGTTAGCCGATTTAGATACTTACATGAAACAGCTGCCCAATGACTATTACAAAACTGGACTCATAAGTCACTACCCGTTCGACAACGTATCAAAAAAACCCAATTCTGACAACAGGTATGTCATCGATCGCAATAAAAAAGTAACCTCAATAGCTGCCCCTAAAGTGGTTTCGGGAAAAAAAGGAAATGCCCTTGAATTCACCGGAGAGTATGATGAAATTTATATCGATAATACCCCCAATTTCGAATGGACGGATAAATTTTCCGCCAGTCTATGGCTCAATACCACAAAAAGACAAGCAGGAAAAACCCAGACATTACTGGGCACCGTCGGTGGAAAAAATAGTCTCTGGCGGGGTTGGGATTTTTATCTCGACAGCCTTAATCATTTGAATGCCCGACTGGTCAGTTCCCTACCCCATAATTACATACATGTTATAGCCAAAGATTCGATTAATCTGAACACTTGGCGCCATGTCGCATTTACCTATGATGGTTCAGGAAAAGCAAAAGGATTAAAACTTTTTATCGATGGTAAAGAACAGGCTACCAGTAGTCCTTATGACAGGCTGTACAAAAGCATCAAATCCATTAAGGATAAAGAACATACGTTGTACACAAGATCTATAAAGGTGGCCAGAAACTATAGTTTTTCTACTGGAGAAAATGGGATTTTTCAAGGAAAGATAGATGATATCCGAATTTACTCAAGAAATCTTGCCCCTTTGGAAGTACAAGGTATCGCGGAAGCCGAAGATTCATCGCCTATTTCGGAAATCAAGAAACCCGAACAAGAATTCTGGATAAATCAATCCGAAAAAATACAAAATATTGAAAAAGAGCTCAAAGACTTGCGCGATGCCTGGTTGTCGCATATGATGCCCGTTATGGAAATCATGGTGATGGAGGAAATGCCAAAAAAAAGAACCACATTTGCCTATAATCGGGGAGAGTACGAGCAACCCATTTACGAAGTAAGTGCCAATACGCCTGAGGCATTGCCACGATTCCCCGAAGAATATCCTAAAAATCGATTAGGGTTGGCGCAATGGCTATGTTCTCCCGAAAACCCGCTTACCGCCAGGGTTACCGTTAATCGCTATTGGCAAATGCTATTTGGAAGGGGTTTGGTCAGCACCCCCGAGGACTTTGGCGTACAGGGTGCGTTACCGAGCCATCCGGCACTATTGGATTGGTTGGCCTTGTCTTTTATGGAAAACGGCTGGGATGTAAAGGCCCTTCTCAAAACCATGGTGATGTCACATACTTATCGACAATCATCTCAAATCGACCAAAAAACCTATGAAAAAGACCCGGTAAACCGTTATTTGGCCAGAAGCAATAGTTATCGTTTACCGGCGGAAATGATCCGGGATAATGCCCTTGCCGCCAGTGGACTGTTAGTTCATGATGTGGGCGGAAAAAGTGTTCGGCCGTATCAACCCGGTAACCTTTGGATCGAAAAAAGCAATTTCTCACATCAATTATTGCGCTATGTCGAATCTGAGGGCGACAGTCTTTATCGCAGGGGGATTTACACTTTTATTCGCCGCACCTCACCACATCCGGCCATGTCGGCTTTTGATGCACCTTCCCGGGAGGTCTGCACAGTAAAACGTGAAAACACGAACACTCCGTTACAGGCCTTGGTACTAATGAACGATACACAATTCGTCGAGGCATCAAAAATATTGGCGCAACGTATGCAGCAGGATGGAGGTATTTCTTTAGAAGACCAGATTACTTACGGATTTCGTTTAGCAATAAGCCGCTTCCCAAAAAAGGAAGAAATTTCAATTTTAGCAGATCTCTATAAAAAGCAGGCCGCCCGTTTTAAAGCGAATCCCAAAGAAGCCCAGAAACTTTTGACCGTTGGAAAAAAATCTATGAACCCATCCTTATTAAATAATAAAACTGCGGCTTTGACGATGGTAGCCAACACCATTTTGAACCACGATGAAACCTATACGAAAAGATAATGGCAGACCATAACCTTTGTAAAATTTATAAATTAAAAAATGTAATTTTAAGGAGTTGGATTCAATGTATAAAATGAAATTTAAAAAAATTGCCATATTATGTCTGACCTGGTTAACGCTGTCTTGTTCTTTGGATCTGCCAGAAGAAGTCGAATTGGCCTATAATCAACTTCCGGAAACAATTGATTTCAATTTTCATGTAAAGCCGATTCTTTCCGATCGCTGTTATGCTTGTCACGGTCCTGATGAAAATACCCGAAAAGCGGAATTGCGATTAGATCTTGAAAAGGAAGCTTTTGCCAAACTAAGCAATGGAAACCATGCTTTTGTTTCTGGCCGCCCAGGAAAGAGCGAGAGCATTATTAAGATTCTGAGTGATGACCCGGAAATTATGATGCCCCCACCAGAATCAAACCTCACCCTTTCGGCAAAAGAAAAGGCAACCATTATTAAATGGATTGAACAAGGGGCACAATGGAAAGACCACTGGGCTTTCACCACACCGGAAAAACCGGAGATTCCAGAAAAGGTTAACAACTCGCGGAGAAGTAACAATGAAATAGACCTATTTATTCAGAACACGCTCAACCGACAAGGTTTTGAACCCTCTGCCGAGGCCAATAAAGAACGATTATTGCGCAGGGTTACTATTGACCTTACGGGTTTACCTCCAACAATCGAGCAAATAGATACCTTTTTAAGAGATGAACGTCCCAATGCCTACGAAAAAGTTGTTGACGCACTGCTAGCGACAGATGCCAATGCCGAACGACTGGCCCTTGATTGGATGGACCTCTCACGGTACGCCGACTCGCACGGATTGCATGCCGATGGTTGGCGATTGATGTGGCCATGGCGCGATTGGGTCATCAATGCCTTCAAAGACAATATGCCATACGATCAGTTCGTAACATGGCAGTTGGCCGGAGACCTTTTCCCAAACCCGACCAAAGAACAAAAATTGGCAACGGCATTTAACAGAAACCACCCTATGACTGCTGAGGGCGGGGCCATTGAAGAAGAATTTCGACTGAACTACGTTTGGGACCGAGCGGAGACCGTGGGAACAGCATTAATGGGACTTACAGTGGCCTGTGCCCGATGCCACGATCATAAATTCGACCCTATTTCCCAAAAAGACTATTTTCAAATGACCGCATTTTTTAATAATGTAAAGGAATTGGGAATGACGGGTGATGATGGAAATTATGGGCCTTTACTCGCACTTCCTGATGAACAGACGGAAAAACAATTAACAACGGTCAACGAGGCTATTCAAGAAAAGGAAAAACAACTAGAACTGACCAAAAAAGAGTTGCTCGATTTGGATAGTTACATAAATCAGATACCCGAGAATTTTCAGAAAAAAGGGTTATTGGGACATTACCCATTAGATAAAATAAATAAAAAGGGAGATTCTTACCAGGCCGACAACAATCCGAATGCGACTTCAGGCAAAGCCCCCGAAGTTGTTAACGGCAAAATGGGAAATGCTTTTGTGTTTACTGGAGAATATGACGACCTATCTCTCAAAAACATTCCCAATTTTGAATATACAGATTCCTTTTCAGCCGCTCTTTGGATAAATACCAAGAAACGCGAAAAGGGAAGAACCCAACAAATAATGGGCACTTCGGGTCTGAAAAACAACTTTTGGAGTGGGTGGGATTTTTATCTTGACAGCCTAAATTATTTAAATGCTCGTTTGATCCACTCGTTACCACACAATTACCTTCAAGTACGGTCAAAAGATTCGATTAAAACCAACGAATGGAAACATGTAGCCTTTTCTTATGACGGATCAGGAAGGGCAAAAGGACTGCAACTTTACATCGACGGAAAAGAGATTCAGACCACCATACCCTACGACCATTTATACAAATCGATAAAAACATTACAATCCTCAGCTCATAAAATAGAGGCCAGGCCGGTAAAAGTTGCAAAGAGCTACCGTGCTTTTACTGGGGAAGATGGTATATTCAAAGGTGCCCTTGATGATATTCGAATGTACTCCCGTGTTCTGACTCCTTTAGAAATCGCCAAACTTGCACAAACTGGCGATGACAGTTCAACTACTCCAAAAAAGGAACTGCTTGCCGAATATTGGATTGAGCAATCACCTCAAGTGAGCAAAATCGAAAAAGACCTTCAAAACCTAAGAAAGGAATGGTTGCAACTCATGATGCCGGTCATGGAGGTAATGGTCATGGAAGAAATGCCTGAAATAAGACAGGCGTATGCCTATGATCGCGGCGATTATGAACAACCCATCTACAAAGTAGATGCCAACACGCCTGAAGTGCTTCCGGCTTTTTCGGAAGACTATCCAAAAAACCGGTTGGGACTTGCAAAATGGTTGTTTTCCGAAGCTAACCCCTTAACCGCAAGAGTAACTGTAAACCGCTATTGGCAAATGCTCTTCGGGAAAGGCCTCGTCAGAACCCCGCAAGATTTTGGTGTCCAAGGAGCGTTACCCACCCACCCACAGTTGTTGGATTGGTTAGCTACATCTTTTGTCGAAAACAAGTGGGATGTAAAACATTTACTCAAGACCATGGTTATGTCGCACACCTATCGTCAATCATCTCAAACTACGGATGAAATGCGCGAAAAAGACCCCACCAACCTTTATTTAGCACGAAGTAACAGCTACCGTTTACCCGCCGAAATGATTCGCGACAATGCACTTGCCGCTAGTGGATTACTGGTAAATCATGTTGGTGGCAAAAGTGTAAAACCGTACCAACCTGAAGGACTGTGGATCGAGAAAAACAGTTTCTCGCACATTTTGTTAAATTATAAGGAATCTGAAGGTGATAGTTTATACCGAAGAGGGTTATATACTTTTATACGGCGTACTTCGCCCCACCCGGCGATGACCGCTTTTGACGCCCCTTCTCGAGAAGTATGTACCGTGAAACGTGAAAACACCAATACGCCCTTACAGGCTTTAGTGCTTATGAACGACACCCAATTTGTTGAAGCCTCGAAAATTCTGGCGGAACGTATGCAACAAGAAGGTGGGAATACACTTGAAGATCAAATCGCCTATGGATTTAGATTAGCGGTGAGCCGTTTTCCGAAACATGAAGAAGCTTCGATATTAAAAGATTTGTTTCAAGCGCAGTCAGAACGCTTTGAGGCCAATCCGAAAGAAATCAGGGAATTACTGACCGTTGGAAAAAAAGAAATAGAAAAGGCGCTACAGACCCCAAAAACAGCTGCCTTGACCATGGTCGCCAATACAATATTAAATCATGACGAAACCTATATGAAACGATAGAAAAAGGAAGACCGGAAACCCAGTTCAATTTGAACCTGAAATCTAAACAGATGCAAAACCGAATTTATTTTTAAACTTGTACCTTTAAACCATGTGTACCCACAACGAAAATAAAAATTATTCACGCCGTGATTTTTTGACCAAAACCTCTCTTGGCATGGGCGCCTTGTCAATGGCATCGATGATCGACCCAATGAGCCTATTCGGTAAACAGACGCCCTTGCTAAACAATCGGGCCAATAGTGGTGGTATTTTGGGCCAACCCCATTTTCCACCAAAGGTCAAGCGTGTTATTTATCTGTTTCAAAGTGGCGCCCCCTCACAACTAGATCTTTTCGACTACAAACCCTTATTGAATAAAATGCAAGGGCAAGATTTGCCCAAAAGCGTACAGGGCGAACAACGTCTTACAGGTATGTCATCGGGTCAGGCCACCCTGCCCATTGCAGGTACCATATTTGATTTTAAACAACATGGTGATAGCGGGGCCTGGATGTCGGACCTTATGCCGCACACTTCTAAAATTGTAGATGAACTTTGTTTTGTGAAGTCGATGTATACCGAGGCTATAAACCACGACCCGGCAATTACATTTCTACAAACGGGATCACAACTTCCGGGTAGGCCTTCAATAGGTTCGTGGGTAAGCTATGGTCTTGGAACCGACAACAAAAACCTTCCTGAATTCGTTGTTTTGGTTACCAAAGATAAGTACGGCCAACCCCTTTATTCCAGATTATGGGGCAATGGGTTTCTTCCCTCCCAACACCAGGGAGTTCAATTTAGAGCGGGAAAAGACCCGGTATTATATTTGAACAATCCCCCAGGAATTGACGGCAACAGTCGCCGTGAACAATTGGATCATCTTCAGAAATTAGAACAGATAAACCATCAAGATGTTGGCGATCCCGAAATTCTGGCACGTATGGCCCAGTATGAAATGGCCTTTCGCATGCAGACCTCGGTTCCGGAAATTATGGATACCAAGGACGAACCCGATTACATTTATGACATGTACGGGGAAGACAGTAAAAAGCCCGGAACTTTTGCGGCCAATTGTATTTTGGCCAGAAGATTGGCTGAACGCGATGTTAAATTCATTCAATTGTACCATCAAGGATGGGACCAACACGGGAACCTGCCCAATGCCATAAAAGTACAATGTAAAGATACCGACCAGGCCACAGCAGCCTTGATAACCGACTTGAAGCAACGCGGAATGCTTGAGGACACCCTGGTCATATGGGGCGGAGAATTTGGTCGTACCAATTATTCACAGGGGAAATTGACTCCTGATAATTTTGGAAGAGATCACCATCCGAAATGTTTTACTATTTTTATGGCCGGTGCCGGAATCAAAAAAGGTTTTACCCTGGGTGCTACCGACGATTTTGGTTATAATGTGGTACAAAGACCGGTTCATGTACACGACTTTCAAGCGACATTGATGCATCTCCTCGGTGTCGACCATGAACGATTGAACTTTAAATTTCAGGGAAGACGGTATCGGCTTACCGATGTTCATGGCGAAGTTGTCAATGAAATTTTAGCATAAAGAAAAATGGTAAACTTTAAGAGTGAAATTGGGCTTTGCAGTCTTGAATTTCTTTCAGCTACTCACAATTTTGGCTTCGATATAATGGTCAACAATACTGGCAACAGCAACTTGAATAAAAAGCTCAAAAGGAAAGTAGAAATGACAATTCCTTTACAAAAAGATGCAGCACAACATATAAAAGGGAGGTTATTGTTCCCGACATTTTTTCCATCAACCCTATAATTTCCACCACAAAATCTTTACTATGATCGCATTGGATTTTTCTATCTTCTTGGGCCGCTTCCATCCCCTATTCGTTCATTTACCCATTGGATTTTTGCTTTTAGCTATACTTCTGGAATGGTATCAATCCAAAAAAAAGAAAAAAAGAAAAAGTCGCTTGATCGCTTTTGCATGGCTTTTAGGAGGTGTTAGTGCTTTTGCGGCAGCCCTTTGCGGTTGGTTCTTGGGAGAAAGTGGCTCATATCAAGCCGATAATTTATTTGTACACCGATGGTTGGGCATCGCTTTGGTTATCGTTGCCTTTATAGGATGGTGGATTAAGTACAAATACGAAAATTTCTCAAATGTTGTACACAATGGAATCAATATCGTTTTATTATTAATGCTGATGATAGAAGGGCATAAAGGCGGAAATTTGACCCATGGGGAAAACTATTTGGTCGAACATGCCCCTGAACCGATACAAAATATGTTGGGAGTGGTTCAAAAGGAAGAAAAACTTCCCCAACTGAGCTCCCCTGATTCAGTGACCGTCTATGCCGATATGATCCATCCGATTTTAGAAGCGAAATGTATTAGCTGTCACAGTGACGAAGTACAACGTGGCGGACTCAATCTTGCTACTCCCGAATTGCTGCAGGAAGGCGGAGAAAACGGCCCGGTTGTGGAGGCTAATCAACCCATTGAAAGTGAACTTTTCAAAAGAGTTACGCTGCCGCAAAAAAATACAAAATTTATGCCACCCAAGGGTGAACCCATGACTTATGATGAAATAAAAGTTATGGAATGGTGGATTGCACAAGGCGCGACTTTTGATAAAAAGTTGGTCGATCTAGAAATCCCTAGCTCCATTAAACCGACAATTTTACGCCTATATGGTTTGGACACCGAACCAAAACCTTGGTACGAAACGGTTCAATTAGCTCCATTGGATAGCATACAAATCGAAAATTTGCGCAACGTCGGATTTTCAGTAAGAACTTTAGGGGGAAAGAATCCGCTATTGGATGTAAAATATTCGAACAACGATTTGACCAAAGAACAACTTCTGGAGTTGGAAAAAGTCAAAGAACATATTACCTGGCTTTCACTTGCTGACAGCAATATTGAAGACGAGTGGCTTTCCATAGTGGGTAATTTTGAAAACTTGACGCGGCTTCAATTGGAAAAAACGAATATCTCGGACAAAGGTGTGGCTCTGCTTTCAAATCTAAATCATATTGAAACGTTGAATTTGTACGGCACCAAAGTTACCGATTCGTGTCTGGTCGATCTTGAAAAAATGGAAGGTCTCAAACGGGTATACCTATGGCGTACGGGGGTTTCTCCTGATGATGCCAAAAAACTACAGGAAGAAAAAGTCGGATTACAAATAATCGGCGGAAAAACCTAATACTATTTAGAGCAAAAATCAAATCTGCCTTTGATAACAAAACAATGGTTAGTATGTAAAACAGACGTGGTTTCGTCAGGAATATCGCGGAACTATTGTAAAGATGGCTCACAGTTTTTTCATCATTTAATATGAAAAGTTTAGCTATCTCAAAATCAGGGCATCTTTTGTACTGACATTGTATAAGCTTGAAACATGTAAACATTTTTACCTATATTTATATACTTGCCTGTCTTTTTGAATGTCCGATGTAGATTTGGGGAAGTTTCATTTATTTAATAAAAAAATATATTGCGTATGTCAAAATACAATGTAGCCGTATTGGGGCCAATACCCAGAGATCATATCACGACCCATCATGGCGAAGTCATTGAAAAATATGGTTGTGCTACCCATACTGCAATTGGTCTGGCCAAATTGTTGGGTTCCGATGGAACCGTCTTTCTGGTATCCCATGTCCGCAAAAAAGACGAAGCCGCGGTAAAACAGCTGTTGTCGGAATATGACAATATCAATGTAGATTACATAACAAGCGATTTAGACCAAGGGGATGTTATCAGTCTCAAATTTATCGATCAAAACAACCGATTGGAGAAACAGACGGGTTTTATGAATCCGATTATTCCAGACGACATTAAAGACCTTTTACACTGCGATGTTTTTGTGTGTGTGCCCATTACAGATTATGAAGTACCTCTAGAAACACTAAAATATATTAAAGAAAACAGCAAGGGCATCGTTATTTTCGATGGTCACGGACCAACCAACACGGTGACCATGACCGGGGATCGGTTGATCAAGTTCTGGATAGACCGCGATCAATGGTTGCCCCATATCGATGTACTTAAAATGAATCTTGAGGAATCTAAGTGTTGCTGGTTCGACAAGGAATACTTACCTGAAAAATTGGTCCATAGCAATGATGAAAGTATAGACCATCTGCCTGCCTTGGCCGAGCATGCCCTAAAAACCGGGATAAAATCACTAATCGTCACCTTAGACGCCAATGGTGGTGCAGTATTCTTTAAAAAAGGTGAAAAAGTACATCATGAAATGGTAAAATCCATTCGAGTCGATCACGTGGTCGACACTACGGGTTGTGGAGATTCTTTTGCTGGAGGTCTCGGATACGGACTTTTGGCCGATCATACCGACTATATCAAGGCAACCAAATACGCAAATGCTCTTGGCGCACAACGAACTCAAGGTCGTGATTTTAAAGTTTTTAAATCAAAAGCGGAAACAGACCAGATGATACTTGATAACTATGGGAGTATTTGATTCATTTTTTAAAACAATGGAGTCCACTTTACTTCATATTTGAAGGTTCTTGAAATAAACTTTTATTTTTCTGATTTTTCTTTTGGGCATCTAAAAATCTATATTATATTTGCACACCTTTTTAGGGCTCTTAGCTCAGTTGGTTCAGAGCACCTGCCTTACAAGCAGGGGGTCACTGGTTCGAATCCAGTAGGGCCCACGGTAATAAAGACAAGGCTTCCGAGAAATCGGGAGCCTTTTTTGATTTAGGGCGCGTGCAACATTTCATCTTTTTTTAGATTTCAATTATTACTACTTTAAAAAGACAGAGCGGTTGGCTGAAAAATTGGTTATTGGCTTCTACAATAAATTCTAGGGAAGGTATCTAATGTTACCTTTCTATTTTCAATAGTGACAAACAATCTAGCATGTGCCGTACTCATCCCCATGCTGTATCAAATACTAATTTATACGTTTAATGGTCTAATCATTGTACTTCAGCCAAATCCTCGACCTCGGTTTCATTTTTAGGGTTCCTGTTACCAAATCCACTTTTTGACCGGTAAAGGCATCAAAAAATCCATGGCCTTCCAATCCGCTTAATTGAAGCTTTACTTCTTCCTTATTGTAATTGTGCAAAACAATGTCTCCATTTTCCATAGGTTGCATGGTAACTCTGGTTGGCGCATTAAGTTCAATTTGTAATTGTTCATTGAACACATTGCGAATGACATTGGCCCAGGAAGTTGGCAAATCGAGTAAACCCAGTGGGCGAGGGCAAAGCAAAACCTCACCTACTGCCTTGAAATCCGCCTCGGAAAACGTATGGGAGTTTAATACAAACACCCCTCCGTCTTTGCTTTTAGTCATGAAGGGAACGGCGCGATTTCTTGATTTGGCTTCCAGAATTACGGTTGCAGTTTTTATTTCCAATGCCACCTCCAAATCTAGCGGACTTTCCAAAGTAGTTTCAATTCCATCTAGGATTATTTTCCCCGCGCTTAGCGCCTTAACCTCTGGCTTTACGATACCAGCCAATTTAGCTAGTTTCCCTTTGTCATCTACGTTTGCCAAAAATCCCGCCGTCATGATAATTCTTTTTCCTTGCTTGTGCGATGCCAATACCTTACCGACAATTTCGGGATCGGCCGCAGCTTGCGTTGGCAAGAAAATGGTTTCAGCACTTTCCGGATAATGTGCCGTTGGCAGCAAAGGGATCCCTAGCATGCCCACAAAATC
>CBDULZ010000035.1:0-42535 GCA_965368185.1 uncultured Kriegella sp. | reverse complement strand
GAAAATATAAGTCTCAGGGCATTACAATATAAAGGTTTGACGGTCTCGACCGATCGTATTAACTTAAGGAGCGCATTGTTTAGTCTCTAGCTTGTCGTTTTTATTGGCGACATTATGTAGAAGGTCGAAGTTGAATTACAAAATATTTGGAAATGCTCAATAAACTGATGTTTAAAATAAATAAAATAATAAATGAAAAACCATGTCTTATGGATTGCATTGTGCACGGTAACAATGATGACCTCCTGTAATTCCTCAACTCAGATGAAAAAAGAAGCAACCGGTTCACAAGAGGAAAAAATAGAAATTACGCCTGAACAAATCGATCATTTAGGTATAACCGATGTAAATCATTTGAGCACGGCCTCGAAGAGAGCCTTGAAATGGCCTATGGATTTAGGTAACGAATGGTTTATACAATTTGGCCCACTTCAACCTCTAAAAGGAGATTTGGCTTATGAAGAAGGAGTAGTTCGCCGTGATCCTAGTGCTATAATTAAAGAGAATGGCAAATATTATGTATGGTATACTAAAAGTACCGGGCCAACACAGGGTTTTGGCGGTGATATAGAAACAGAAAAGGTGTTTCCGTGGGATCGCTGCGATATCTGGTATGCAACTTCTGAAGACGGGTGGACCTGGAAAGAAGAAGGGCCGGCCGTAAAAAGAGGTGAAAAGGGGGCGTATGACGATCGTTCTGTTTTTACGGTTGAAATTATGAAATGGGAAGACAAGTATTACCTCTGCTACCAAACGGTGAAATCGCCGTATAATGTCCGGGTTAAGAATCAAGTGGGACTCGCTTGGGCCGACTCTCCTGATGGTCCATGGACGAAAAGTGAAGAGCCAATTTTGAGTCCAGCTGATAATGGTGTTTGGAAGGGCGAAGAACAGAATAGGTTTCTAGTGGAAAAAAAGGGCGACTTTGATAGTCATAAAGTGCATGACCCTTGCATCTTGCCGTATAAAGGAAAATTTTATCTGTATTATAAGGGCGAGCAAATGGGCGAGCAAATTACTTTTGGTGGAAGGCAAATCCGCCATGGTGTCGCTATTGCCGATAATCCTCAAGGACCCTATATCAAATCTCCTTATAATCCGATCAGTAATAGTGGTCATGAAATTTGTGTTTGGCCATACGACGGTGGTGTCGCCTCTTTGATTACAACGGATGGGCCCGAGAAAAACACCATTCAATGGGCACCAGATGGTATCAATTTTGAAATTATGTCGGTTATTCCGGGAGTGAATGCGCACGCTATTGGTTTGAACCGTTCGGCCGATGTTGAAAAAGAGCCCACAGAGATTTTAAGATGGGGATTGACACATATATACAATAATGGCGATTACCAGAGCATTATGCGTTTTTCTTCCGAAAGAAAAACACGGCATGTCGCTAAAGGAGAAAAAAAATAACAGGAAAATTAATTCAATGAAAGCAACTGTTTATCAAGGAGATAAAACCTTTTCGGTCATCGAAAGGGAAATTGAGGCACCTGCAAAGGGTGATGTAAGAATCAAGGTGGCCTATACAGGCGTCTGTGGTACCGACGTACATATCTATCATGGTATGATGGACAAACGGGTAAAAATGCCTTTGACCATCGGTCATGAAATGTCAGGGGTTATTGATGCCGTCGGTGAAGGTGTTACCAACTATAAGATAGGGGACAAGGTGGTTGTACGGCCGCTCGATGATCGTTTGGTAAAGCCTTCTGACAAAGGGTTTAATCACATTTGTGAAAACCTGAAATTTATCGGAATTGATAGCCCAGGTTCCATGCAGCAATATTGGAACGTACCCGCATTTGTACTCCATAAACTAAAGGATGAAACCGATTTAAAATTGGCCGCTTTGATCGAACCGTTATCCGTAGCCACGCACGATGTTCGCAGAAGTGGATTGGTAGCCGGAGAAACCGCCGTTGTTCTTGGGGGAGGCCCAATAGGTCTTTTAGTCGCAATGGTCGCTAAAGAAGTTGGTGCGCATGTTATCGTATCGGAAGTAAATGAAAAGCGAATAGCAAAGGCAAAATCATTGGGGCTGCACGCGGTAAACCCTGTGAAGGTAGATTTGGTCGAGTATGTAAAAGAGCAGACCGATAATCGTCGGGCAGATGTTGTTTTCGAAGTTGCGGGAGTTCAAGCTGCCTTAGACGTAATGTGCGAGGTAGCGGGAATTCGTGGTAGAATTGTAATGGTGGCCATCCACGGCCAAAAGAAAGAAGTCGATTTGTTTAAGTTCTTTTGGAAAGAACTTAGTTTAATAGGGGCACGGGTCTATGAAAAGGAAGATTATGAGAAATCTATTGCCCTCATAACGGACAATGAATTGCCGTTCGAAGAGATGATTACCGATGTACAGCCTTTAAGTAACATTCAGCAGGTCTTCGAAAATATTGATAACAATCCCGATGGAATGAAAGTGCTTATGGACTGCCAATTGTAATAATGATCTATATGAAAAATCTAGTTTTAACGGCTGTTTTTATAGCCGTATCGCTAACAGCATGTAAAAAAGTTCCGTCCGAAAATCACGAAGTAGAAGCGAAGAACGTCGTAAATGCTACTTCCGTTAATGTCGATATTGTGAAAAAACTCGGTATCACCAATAAAGATAGTCTAAGTCTGGCGTCAAAAAGAGCCATAGCGATGGGGTATGATGCTGGACCGGAATGGTGGACGAGTTTCCGGCAGTCCGATTTGAAAGGAGTTTTCGCATTTGAGAAAGGGGTTGTTCGACGCGATCCAAGTGCGGTGATTGAAGAGGCCGATGTCTACTATGTGTACTATACTAAAAGTGTTGGCGATTCTTACGGTTTTCATACTGGAGACCCTGAAAAAAAGGTTTTTCCTTGGGATAAATCAGAAATTTGGTGCGCTAGTTCTGTCGATGGCGAAACATGGAAAGATGAAGGATTGGCCGTGGGTCGCGGCGATCAAGGTTCGTATGACGATCGTGCAGTATTCACGCCCGAAGTATTGGCGCATGAAGGAAAGTATTATTTGGTGTATCAAACGGTTAAAGCACCCTATGTTAATCGAGTGAAAAACGAAGTGGGCATGGCCATTGCGGATACTCCTTTGGGCCCTTGGAAAAAATTGGACACCCCCATATTGAAACCCGCGGATAATGGTAAATGGTCGGGAGACGAAGACAACCGGTTCAAGGTATCCGAAAAAGGAGACTTCGATAGCCAAAAAGTGCACGATCCATGTTTGATGTTCTTCAATAACAAATTTTACCTCTATTACAAAGGGGAACGTATGGGTGAAGAACATTTTTTAGGGGGTCGTGAAATTAAATGGGGTGTGGCAATTGCGGAAAAACCGGAAGGTCCATATAAAAAGTCACCTTTTAATCCAGTTACCAATAGCGGTCATGAAGTTTGCGTTTGGCCTTATAATGGCGGAATGGCTGCAATGTTGACTTCTGATGGCCCAGAGAACAATACCATACAATGGTCGCCTGACGGAATTAATTTTGAAATAAAATCACATATTGGAGGCAGAACTAAACCCCCACATGCCGCAGGTATCGTGCGTTCGCTGAACCATGAAAAAAGTCCTCTTGCAGCTTTGGAATGGGGCTTGTGTTTTGATCACAAAGAGGGCTGGGACTATATTAAAAAGTTCAAATCGTATGTGAAAAACGCAGACTAAAACTTGAATAAAATAGAAATTTATAAATAAAATACAATGAGCGTATTAAACAAATTCAATCTGAAAGGAAAAACGGCTCTTGTCACTGGTTGTAAACGTGGCATTGGTAGAGCCATGGCTGTTGGGTTGGCCGAAGCTGGTGCCGACATCATAGGCGTCAGTGCTACTTTAGAAAAGCATGGTAGTATGGTAGAACAGGAAGTAACTGCTCTCGGCAGAAAGTTTAAGGCCTATGCTTGTGATTTTAGCAATCGCGAATCGCTGTACGAATTCATCAATATAGTTAAAGATGACTTCCCGACTATTGATATTTTGTTAAACAATGCTGGTACTATTCTTCGTGCCCCTGCGGTCGAACATTCCGATGAATATTGGGACAAGGTTATTGAAGTAAATCAAACGGCGCAATTTGTTTTGACCCGGGAAATTGGTAAAGAGATGGTTAAACGTGGAGAGGGAAAAATCGTTTTTACGGCATCACTGCTTACTTTTCAAGGTGGTATTACCGTGCCGGGTTACGCAGCGAGCAAGGGCGCTATTGGCCAAATGACCATGGCATTTGCCAACGAATGGGCATCCAAAGGTGTCAACGTAAACGCAATCGCACCAGGTTATATCAGTACCGATAATACCGAAGCTTTGCGTAACGACCCAGAGCGATCCGCTTCGATTCTTTCAAGAATTCCCGCTGGTCGCTGGGGCAAACCGGAAGATTTTGCAGGCCCGGTGGTTTTCCTGTGTTCCGATGCAGCGGCATATATGAACGGAACGACCATGCTGGTAGACGGCGGATGGATGGGAAGATAATATTCCCAAAATAATAAAATCGCGATAGATAATCAATTGCTATTGTGGAAGGTTTAGGTGGAGTTGACCTTATGCCTTATTTGCGAGGATAAAATAGCGGGAAACCCCCTGTGACCTCGTATTGGAAAAAGGAAAAAATGGGGAAGCAAACAGGCACTACGATTGGGAACTTACATTCGAACGGCCCCTTTGGCAATTAGAAAGAAGATTTGAGGGCCTCCCAGCCAAAAGAATGGACACATATAGAAAACACAAATAATCAAAAATATGTCAGCAATTAAGGAATACCAATTATTTATTGGGGGTAAATGGGTGACCTCAACTTCGGGCGAGACCATTGATATCATAAATCCCACTACCGAGGAAATAGTGGCACGAGTGCAGAACGGTACAGTGGCTGAGGCAAACCAAGCTTTGGAAGCTGCCGAAAGGGCACAAAAAGAGTGGAAAAAATTACCGGCCCGCGCTCGTGCGGAACTGTTGTATAAATTGGCCGATGAAATCAAAGCCAATTCCGATTACTTGGCCGAACTCTTGGTTAAAGAACAAGGCAAATTGTTAAAGGTGGCCAAGGGCGAGGTTGCCGTTACCGCTTCCTTTATCGAATATGCTTGCGAAGGCGCTAGAAGGATAGAGGGTGATATTGTTCCTTCAGACAATCCCAACGAACAGATCTGGATTCAAAAAATACCGCGGGGTGTCGTTGTCGCGATTACCGCATGGAACTTTCCTTTGGCATTGGCCGGACGAAAGTTGGGTCCGGCACTTGTTGCCGGTAATACAATCGTTCTCAAACCAACTTCCGAAACACCATTGGCTACTTTAGAGTTGGGTAACTTGGCTCAAAAAGTGGGTATCCCTGATGGGGTCATCAATATTTTAACAGGTCCGGGAAGGGCGATGGGCAATGCTTTGGTCGGGAATACTATTACCAAAATGGTAACCATGACAGGGTCGACGCCCGTTGGTCAACAAATAGCTAGAAATGCGGCTCAGAACCTTACCCATGTGCAGCTCGAGCTTGGCGGAAAGGCACCTTTTATTGTTTTTGCCGATGCAGATATTGATGCGGCCGTTGACGCAGCCTTGCATTCCCGCTTTGATAATTGCGGGCAGGTGTGTACCTGTAACGAGCGCATGTACGTTCATGAAGCTATTTATGATGCTTTTATGGAGCGTTTTATTGCAAAAACAAAGGCTTTAAAAGTGGGTGACCCTATGCTGGAAGATACCGATATGGGCCCCAAAGTAAATGCTTCGGAATTAAAACATATGGAGCATTTGGTTGCGGTTAGCCTTGAAGAAGGGGCGACCTTGGCTACGGGAGGTAAACGCCCTGAAGGTACCGGTTTTGAAAAAGGATATTGGTTCGAGCCAACTGTATTGACTAACGTTACCCAAAACATGACCATCGTTCACGAAGAGTCTTTCGGTCCTATTTTACCCGTATTGAAATTTAAGACTTTTGAAGAAGTTATCGGTTATGCCAATGATTGCGAATACGGACTCGCAGCTATGGTCTTTACGAACGACATGAACACCATAATGAAATGCAATGACGAGCTCGAATACGGGGAGATTTATGTAAATCGTGGTCACGGTGAACAACATCAAGGCTTCCACAATGGCTATAAACTGAGTGGTTCGGGTGGTGAAGATGGCAAGTACGGCTTTGAGCAGTACATGGAGAAAAAGACTTTTTACATCAGACATAAAGCGTAGATGGATACTCGTATTAAATCGGTCGATTGCAAATTGTTCAGGGTGCCACTTCCAGAGGTGATGAACGATGCCAAACACGGCGACCATACCCATTTTGAACTAGTGACTACGACCATTACCCTGGGTGATGGTAGTGAGGGAACCGGTTACACCTATACCGGCGGAAAAGGCGGCCATGCAATAAAGGCCATGATAGATTTTGATATTTCACCGGCATTGATAGGGAAAGAGGGCTCCGATATAGATGCTATCTATGATTTTATGGAATGGCACATGCACTATGTGGGGCGTGGCGGAATAGTTTCCTTTGCCGTGTCTACGATAGATATCGCCCTGTGGGACATCAAATGTAAGAAAGCCGAAAAACCACTTTGGCAAATGGTCGGAGGAGCTGGAAATACGTGTAAGGCGTACTGTGGCGGTATCGATTTGCAGTTTCCTATTCCGAAACTTTTAAAGAATATGGAGGGCTATTTGTCCGCTGGGTTCAATGCGGTCAAAATAAAAATCGGACGTGAAAACCTGGCCGAAGATATCGAACGTATTAAAGCCGTTCGTGAATTTATTGGTCCTAATGTGACTTTTATGGTCGATGCCAATTATTCTATGACTGTGGAGAAGGCTATTGAGGCCATTGAAAAATTTAGGCAATACGATATCACATGGTTCGAAGAGCCCATTATTCCTGATAATTACAAAGGCTTTGCCCAGATTTCGGATGCTACGAATTTTCCGTTGGCAATGGGAGAAAACCTGCATACCATACATGAATTCGAATACGCCATGAATCAAGCAAAACTATCTTTTGTTCAGCCCGATGCTTCCAATTGCGGTGGCATTACAGGATGGTTGGCCGCCGCAAGATTGGCCAATAAACATCATATTCCGGCCTGTTCGCATGGTATGCAAGAGTTGCATGTAAGTTTGGTGTCGGCGCAGCCCAATTCCGGTTGGTTGGAAGTGCATAGTTTTCCGATCGACCAATACACCAAGCGACCTTTGGTAGTTGAAGACCATAGGGCAGTTGCGCCCGATATTCCAGGAGTAGGTGTAGAATTTGATTGGGAGAAACTATCGCCATTTCAGTCCAAATAAAAGTTCAGGTAAAACATACGACACAAAACAATGAAAACGACACAGACCGATTTTGGTGAGCTCAACGGTACGATGGTACACCTTTTTGTACTAGAGAACGATAACGGGCTTTCTGTAAAAATCTCCGATTATGGTGCCACAATTACTTCTATTCTATTACCGAAAAAGGAGGGGAAAGCGGAAGAAATTGTTTGTGGTTTTGATACGTTCGAGAGCTATTTTTCAGAGGTATATAAATCCAACGCGCCCTATTTCGGAGGAACGGTAGGGCGGTATTGTTCACAGATAAAGGACGCCAAATTTTTGATGAACGGAAAGAATTATGAATTGACCAAAATAGTGGGGAACAATAATCTGCATGGGGGTAAGGTAGGCTTTGATAAGAAGATTTGGACTGTAAAATCTTTTTCTTTGGGATCGGCAAGGCTCCAGATGGAACTTCAAAGTAAACATTTGGAAGAAGGTTTCCCCGGAAACGTTACGGTACTGGTAACCTTCACATTGACGAATGAGAACGAACTTAAAATAGAGTATCAGGCGATTAGCGACCAAGACACGCCTTTTACGATAACAAATCACACCTATTTTAATTTATCCGGATTTAAGAATAGTATTGAAGATCACACGGTAACGGTTAGGGCCAAGACCAAACAAATTTGGGACGAAAGCGGCGCTGCAACAGGAGAGAATACTTCCGTTGTCGGTCAAGTCGATGATTTACGTTCCCCTAAATCCATAAAAGAAGTACATGAGGCCATGGACGATGGTTTCGAACATTTTTATCTTTTTGAGGATAAAGGATTCAAGCTGGATAAAGTGGCCGAGATCAATGAAAAGTTAAGCGGACGTTCAATGGAGGTTTTTACCACAGAGCCCGGGATGCTTTTTTATACGGGGAAATATACTTCGGATGAACTAAAACGTGAATCGGGACTCCAATACGGAAAATACCGTGGGTTTTGTTGCGAGACACATCGCTATCCGAACGGACCTAATATTCCCGAAGCACCTAAAAGCATACTAAAAGTCGGGGAATCTTACGAAAGTACGACCATTTTTAAATTCAACTGGTAAATCAAACGGGTTTTGCATTATTAAAAAATGCCAGCCCAAATTAAATATTCAAATTATGACCGAAGGAGTATTATGGGCGATTTTCGCCGGATTGATGTTGGGCCTTTATGCCCTTCCCGAAAAATTCACAAAAGGGTTTAAGTATGAAAATACATGGAGTCTCTTTTTTCTATTGACCATGTTCGTTGTGCCAATTATTGCTTCGGTAAGCTTGATTCAGGGCTTTGGTGAAATTTTCGGCAATATGCCAATGGATATTTGGATAAAAATGGGACTCACAAGTTTTCTCTGGGGAATAGGGGTTATGATGTGGAGTAAAGCCATTAACCATATCGGGCTGTCTTTGGGTTTTTCCATATTTATAGGTACGATTATTTTAGTGGGTTCCCTGTTGCCGTTTATTGAAGATGGGTTGCCGCCTTCCAATGTATTGACTTTTATTCTAGTGGGTATTTTGGTGGTACTTTTAGGTGTCATCTTAAATGGTAGGGCCGGACTCCTCCGTGAAAAAGATGAGGCAAAACAGGGGAAGGTAGAGGGAAATTCGACCAAAGGTTCGATGACAACGGGTATTATTATTGCCGTCGTTGGGGGATTGTTGGCTACAGGATTTAGCTATGCCAATGCCGCGGGTAGACCTTATTTGCATGAAGCTAGCATTGCTCAGGGCAATGCCGATTGGATAACTGCCGTGGCCGTAATGTTTCCTATTTTTATTAGTGGGGGTATTGTGATGACAGCCTATTTCCTATGGCAATTGAACGCCAAAAAGGCTTGGGGCGACTTCAAAACGCCTGCTTTTGGCAAAAATCTCTCTCTTATTTTGATTATGGCCGTTTTCCACTACGCAGCATCGGCACTTTTTGCGTATGCCGCCTTTAAACTAGGTGCATCGGGGAATACCGTTGGTTATGCCATTTTTAATACGGCCTCAGTGGCAACGGCAATCGTGAGTGGCATCATCACCCAAGAGTGGGTGAGTGCATCCCCTAAAGCTAGAAATATGTTATATGGCGGACTTGGTTGTATGATTGCAGGTATTATAATCGTCGCCTATGCCAATGGTTTGGGCTAATTACAGCTTTAATCAAAAAATAATGTTTTTTATAGCAAATCAATAGCTTGATGATCTCAATACTTAAAAGCATATAATGACTAACTTGAAGGCGATTGGGAATCCAACTTCCAAAAAGAGATACACTATCTTGGCCATGGTTTTTATTACAGTGGTCATCAATTATTTGGATCGTAGTAATATTTCTGTAGCGGCCTTCGCCATGAAGGAAGACCTTGCACTTAGCAATATTCAAATGGGGTATATTTTTTCTGCCTTTGCTTGGACCTACGCTTGTTTGCAGATTCCCGGCGGTATTGTTGCCGATAAAATCCCCACCCGTATATTATATACAATTATTATGGCGCTTTGGTCGATTGCCACACTGATTCAAGGTTTTGTAAATTCGTTTGCGGCATTGATCGGTCTTCGGGCAAGTATCGGTGTTTTCGAGGCGCCTTCGTATCCCACTAACAATCTGGTCGTAACCCGGTGGTTTCCTGAAAGCGAAAGAGCTTCGGCCATAGCCATTTATACCTCGGGACAATTCTTAGGCCTGGCGTTTCTGACCCCTACCTTGGTAGCGATACAAAACTACATGGGCTGGAGGGGTCTTTTTATTATTTCAGGGATAATAGGCTTGGTTTGGGCCGGGATTTGGTATTTGTTTTATCGCGACCCAAATGACCACAAAAAGGTAAGTATCAGCGAACTGGAATATATTGAAAAGGGAGGAGGCCTTTTTGATAAGAAAAGCACATCTGAAAAAAATCAAAAGTTTAAATGGCAAGATTTTAAACAGGCCTTTATGTATCGAAAACTTTGGGGCTTGTACATCGGTCAGTTTTGTTTGGGAGCAACCACTATTTTTTTTCTCACTTGGTTCCCTACCTATTTGGTCGAATTCAGGGGACTCGATTTTCTTAAATCGGGATTTTTAGCATCCATTCCGTTTTTGGCAGCTTTTGTTGGGGTGTTATTGTCGGGTTTCACATCTGATTTTCTGATTAAAAAGAAATATTCTGTTGAAATAGCAAGAAAGGCTCCCATAATCATTGGAATGTTACTCTCCACCTGTATTATCGGGGCCAACTATACCGATAGTACATTCTTTATAATTCTATTTTTAGCGGTCGCTTTTTTCGGGAATGGTCTGGCAAGCATTGCGTGGGTCTTTATTTCGTTAATGGCACCGAAAAAGATGATCGGACTTACGGGAGGTGCATTTAATTTTATTGGAGGACTGGCCGGCGTTGTTGTTCCGGTGGCTATTGGTTATTTGGTCGAAGATGGCGATTTCAGTCCCGCCCTCTTCTTTATTGGCGGTATTGCCCTCTTAGGTTTTATTTCCTATACGTTCATTGTCGGAAAAGTAGAGCGTATTGTGCCTAAGTTTTGATAATTTACGGAACTAATAAGACTCGTAATTTTTTGTAAAATTATAATCAATGAAAATTTCAGACATAAAAACGTATCCTATCAATGTAGGGTCTGGCAGTCAATTGGTCGTCAAGGTCGAAACAGAATCCGGTATTTACGGCTGGGGTGCGTCAGGGCTTTCTGGAAGGGAACTGGCCGTGGTTGGTGCAATCGAACATTTTAAAGGTTTTTTGATCGGAAAGGATGCCCGCCAGATTGGGGCTATTTGGCAAGAGCTCTACAGAGGACAATATTTTGAAGGAGGACGCGTATTGACCGCCGCCATTTCGGCAATCGATATTGCCCTTTACGATATCAAAGGGAAAGCCTTGGGTGTTCCCGTTTATGAATTATTGGGCGGAAAGCAGCGCGATTTTGTGGAATGCTTTGCTTCCGTAAGGTTTAGAACCAAAGAAGAATTGTTGGCTTACTCAAAAACGTGTATAAAGGAAGGGTGGAAGATGTTACGTCTTGCCCCCGCTGAATTTGAAGCCACGGATAATAAGGAACTTTTTAATGCTAGGGAATCTATTTCAGTTATTGCCGAATGGCTTACAGAACTTAGAAGAGAAGTAGGTTCCACAATAACTATCGGAATCGATTATCATACCAGGCTTAGTGCTGCAGAAACGTACTCGTTTGTGAAGCGGATGCCTCCCGGCACAATTGATTATATCGAAGAGCCCATAAGGGACGAAAATCCCGATGCGTATGAAAGCCTGCGTAAAATGGTGGATGTGCCGTTTACCATAGGGGAAGAATTTTCCAGTAAGTGGCAGTTTTTGCCCTTTTTAAAACGAAACCTGACCCAGTATGCCCGTATAGATATCTGTAATGTTGGAGGCTTTACCGAGGCCATGAAAGTGGCCGGGTTGGCGGAGGCACATTATATCGATTTAATGCCGCATAATCCATTGGGTCCTATATGTACGGCGGCAACTATCCATTTGGCTGCGGCATGTCCTAATTTTAGCTGGTTGGAGGAAATGAATACCCCAGCTCAATATATGGGTACCGACGCACCTGATTTTTATCCTTTACGCCCAAAATTGGAAGGCCCCGGATATCGGGTTTTAGATACCCCTGGACTTGGCGTTGAATTTGATGAAGATTATGCCTCGAAACAGAAATTCAAGCCTGTGGAAATTCCCCGATTATGGAGAAATGATGGATCCTTTACCAATTGGTAACGTTTCAAAAAGTGATTCGACCGTTGAAGTTACAAAGGCAGTTAAATCTGCTTCAACCAAAAATAAAAATGGTACATGAAATTCATGTGCCATTTTTATCTATTTCATATTGCAAATGCCTGTCTAGGTTTAGCTAAATGTCTAGACGATCAAGGCAATGGCTTTACCATAATATCTTTATAAAAGATAATACTACCTGGGTCATGACCTTGCAAGGCAAACGTGCCACTTGACAGCAATCGGTTTTTTTGACCGTCATCACGTTTTGCATTTTCAGGCTCTGTATAATCTACAACGACAATATCGTTGATTTTGATAATGATGCGTTTGCCTTCCACTTTAACATATTCTGTATACCATTCATTATCGGGAACGTACTGTTCCTTTACGTCAACGATGTTGTAAAGGCTTCCTGTACGCCTCCAATCGCTTTGCGAATTATTAACCTGTACCTCATAGCCTTGGTCTGGCCAACCTCCATCTTTATACGATGTATGTATATAAATGCCTGAGTTTGCACTTGGTTTTGTCATCACCTGAGCCTTAAACTCAAAGTTGTTAAACTCATGGTTTTCTACCGTACCCATGTAATAGAGATGTGCCCTTGGCCCCGCAACTTTAATGTATCCGTTTTCGACAGAGAACGTATCGGCATTTTCACCTACTTTCCAACCGTCAAGGTTCTCTCCATTGAATAAAGAAACCCAACCTTCATCATTTGCATTGCTGGATTCTTGACCTGAAACTAAAGTCATAAAACCTAGACCTAAGGCAAGAACCATTACATATTTTAAGTACTGTTTTGACATCATGCTTACTTTTAAAATTAGCGCTTACAAAGTACAAAAATTAATCAGAGTCGCTAAACAATTAATTAAGGCATAAACACTCACTTTCCAATTTCTCATTATCAATTGGATTGGAGTTGAACCGTAACGTTGGATGGTAAGTATTCGTAGTATGCTCAGAGGGCGGACCCTCAAATAACAACGCACTATTTCCGTTTAGGAAAATTTTTCTTTTCCTGATGGTTTTATATCCCGACAGGCTTTCCATACTATTTAGGGTAGGCGATAATCTTCTCAGTAATCTTTACGGCGCGATATCATAGCATAGGTTCACCTCTTAAACGCTCAAACTGTCTATATGCGTTCTGAATTTTTTCTTCGGATGCCTTTTCGAATTCTTTGGAGTCTACCTTGTACATTTTTTGAACACTGTCGAGTTTTTGATGCATTTGGCCAATCACCTCTTTATAGGAAGTATCGTTGATGGCGTTGTTCGATTCCTTGGGATCTTTTTTTAGATCATAAAACTCCCAAGTATCGATGTCGTCGTAGAAGTGCATTAATTTATACCGTTCTGTACGTATACCATAATGTTTTTTCACCATGTGAAAAGCAGGGTAATCGTAATAATGATAGTATACCACATCCCTAAAATCATCTTCGCTAATGGTCTTATCCAATAATCCTTTAAAAGACTCACCCTGCATTTCGGCGCCCAATTCGGGTACGCCTGCAAAATCTAGAAAAGTTGGGGCAAAATCAAGATTCTGTACCATGGCCTTGATTTTACTTTCGGGTTCTATGACGCCAGGGAGCTGCATCAATAGAGGAGTGCCAAACGATTCATCGTACATAAATCGTTTATCGAACCAGCCCTTTTCCCCTAAATAGAAACCTTGATCGGAGGTATAGACCACCAAGGTATTTTCAGCGAGATCTTTTTCTTCCAAATAATCGAGTATTCGGCCAACGCCTTCGTCGATGGCCGCTATAGTGGCCATATAATCTTGAAGGTACCGCTGCCCTTTCCATTCCGCCAACTCCTTGTCATGTAGATCGGCTTTATGAAAGGCATTGTTTTTCTGCAAATAAGCATCGTTCCATTGTTGTCGTTGAAGCGGAGTCATCCGATCAAAATCGGTTTTCCAAGGATTATGAGCCAGTTCCGTGCTTCCGAATTCCGTAGTCATTTTCAGATCATGGCCCTCGTACATGTCTTTGTAAATGGTCTGCAATTGTTCTTCAGCTGCTTTTTGGTTCTCGAAATTGGGAAAATAGCTTTCCGGCAAGGGAAATTGAATAGAATCGTAGCGATTGAGGTGTCGCAAAGCAGGCATCCAGTTTCTATGCGGTGCCTTGTGGTGTACCATCATAAAAAAAGGAAGTGTGTCATTTCTTTGGGTTTGCAGCCAGCTGAGCGCATCATTGGTAATAATATCCGTTGCATAGCCTTCAATTCTAGTGGTATCTCCATTTTCTATAAAATCAGGATTGTAATAATTGCCTTGATCTACGATTATTTTCCAGTAGTCAAAACCTTCCGGGTATCCGTGAAGATGCCATTTTCCGACTACGGCCGTCTGGTAACCGGCTTGTTGTAACATCTTAGGTAGTGTCGGTTGGCTTCCGTTAAAGCGATCGCCATTTTGACGAAAACCATTGATGTGACTGTGATTTCCGGTTAGTATCACGGCCCTGCTAGGGCCACAAATCGAATTGGTGACAAAACTGTTGGAAAACAAAGCCCCGTTTCGGGCCAATCGGTCAATGTTGGGCGTTGGGGCCAATTGGCTTATGGGGTGCCCAAAGGCGCTGATAGCCTGAAGGGCATGGTCATCGGCCATAATAAAGAGTATGTTGGGCCTTTTTGTTTTACTTTCTTCCGTTTTGTATTGCTTTTTACAGCTTAGACAAAGAGCAAGTAAAAAGAGGATTACGAGCCCATTGAGCCCTTTATAATCTTTTTTTAAGTGAATCTTAATCATTGTAATCTTTTATGGACCTTCGAAATACGAGAGATAGCGCATCGTTGGAAAGTACTATCGTAATTTAAAAGATACCTTTTTATCGGCACTTGAATTTGTCCCCACGAATACCTCAAATTCTCCCGGTTCGGCTACAAAATCGAGCGTGCTGTTATAGAATTTCAGGTCTTCAGGTGTCAGTGTCAGGGTAATGGTCTTTGACTCGCCTTTTTTAAGAAACACTTTCTTAAAGCCTTTGAGTTGGCGTATAGGGGGTGTAATACTTCTGACGACATCCCTAAGATACAACTGCACCACTTCTTCCCCATCATAATTTCCCTTGTTTTCTAGAGTAACCGAAACGGTTATGGCTTCGCCTTGCCCGACTTCCGTTCCATCTGTTCGAAAATTTGAATATTCGAACTCGGTATAGCTCAGTCCATAGCCAAAAGGTAACAGTGGAGAATTGGGAGCATCGAGATAATTGGATTTGAACTTTTCGAAATTTTCGGAAGCCGCAGGTCTTCCGGTGTTTTTTATACTATGGTAAATGGGTATTTGTCCCACGTTTCTGGGCCATGTAGCGGTTAATTTCCCCGAGGGATTGTAATTTCCAAAAACCACATCGGCCACGGCATTACCGGCTTCGACCCCGGGATGCCAAACTTGAAGTATGCTCACAGGAAGATCGAATTCTTCCTCTATAGTGAGTGGGCGTCCGCTCATTAGTACCAAAACTAAGGGCTTTCCTGTTTTTACCAAAGCTCGAATTAATTTCTTTTGACTTTCTGGGATTGAAAGTTCCGTTCTGCTTGCGGCTTCTCCACTCATTTCCGTGGCTTCGCCCACCACCGCTACTACCACATCGGCACTATTAGCGATGGTCAAGGCCTCTTTTAAAAGCACTTCAGGCTGACGCTCGTCGATTTCTACACGGGTTCCAAAGACATTTACATTTTTCGCCATAACAGGATCATTGGTAATATTTGCTCCTTTGGCATAGGCAATAGTAGCATTGGGCGCTATGTTTTTAAATCCCTCTAAAATCGGAATAGCTAGTTGGGGGTTTCCAGTCGGTGCCCAAGTGCCCAACATATTGTTTTTGTTATTCGCCAATGGACCTATGAGTGCTATTTTCGATGTTTTTTTAAGGGGAAGCACGTTGTTCTCATTTTTCAAAAGCACAAAGGAACGTGTCGCGGCTTCGCGGGCTGTCTTTCTGTTTTCGGCAGATAGAATGTCCTTCGCCGGCCTATCGGTATCGGAATAGCGATAAGGGTCTTCGAAAAGTCCCAATTGATGCTTTGCAGTTAGAATTCTTCTGCAGGCACTGGTTATGTCCTCTTCACTGACCTTACCCTCATCAATCGATTTTTTAAGCGTGCTCAAAAAACCCTCGCCGACCATATCCATATCGAGCCCTGCTTTTAAGGCGAGTGCCGAAACGGTCTGGAGGTCTCCCAGCCCATGGGCGATCATTTCATTTACCGAGGTGTAATCGGAGACTACAAACCCCTCAAAACCCCATTGATTTCGGAGTAAATCTGTAATCATCCATTTGTTGGCGGAGGCCGGTACACCATCAATATCGTTAAAAGAGGTCATGGCGCTTGCCACTCCTGCTTCTATGGCGGCCTTATAGGGAGGAAGGTATTGGTTGTACATTTTTACACGGCTCATATCAACAGAGTTGTAATCTCGCCCTCCTTCTGCTGCACCGTATAGTATCAGATGTTTTACGCACGCCAACAGGGTATTGGGTTTGGTAAGGTCAGTACCTTGATACCCTTTGACCATGGCTGTCGCGATGGCCGAACCCAGATAAGGGTCTTCACCGGCACCTTCGGCGATTCGCCCCCAACGTGGATCACGTGCGATGTCGACCATGGGAGAAAAATTCCAATTGATGCCGTCGGCGGTGGCTTCAGTGGCAGCGATTCGGGCCAGTTTTTCGATCAGATGCATATCCCAACTTGAAGCAGTGCCTAAAGGGATGGGAAAAGTGGTTTTATAACCGTGAATTACGTCGGAACCTATAAGCAACGGAATTTTCAGACGTGAATGTTTTATAGCGATTTCTTGAGCCTTTCGTACTTTATCCGGACCGGAAACCCCGAACAGCCCGCCAACTTCACCAGCCTTGATTTTGGTTTCGACATTTTCGCTGACCACAGATCCTGTGGCAATGCCCCCACCAGGGGTCAATAGGTTCAACTGACCGATTTTTTCATCCAAGGTCATTTTGCTTAACAGCGTTTCGACTTTAGGTATCGTTTGCTGCGCAATTAAAGAGGCCGTACCTATCCAAATACTGATAATCGCATAATAAATTCGGTAATGTTTCATTAGATTAAGATTTGATTATTTTATATGTATCGTTTTCGACTTTTCGGAAACTCCATTTTCATTGAATGCTTCCACAGCGAAATAATAAGACTGATCTGTGTTCAATGATTTTAGGTTTAATGAATCTTTTCCATACACTAACCACGAACTGTATAATTTGTCAGGAGCAATTCCCCATGAGACATTATAGCCTTGTGCATTTGTGACTGCCTTCCAACTTACTAAGGCGTCTCGTCTATCACTTTGGCGATCTATTGTTACTCCGGTAGGTGTTTTGGGTATTTTACCTTTTCCGAGGCCGAAAACACGAATGTCAGAGATTGATAGGTATGGAGTCGGAACATGAATATTTTTAAAACGGATAAATCTTGCCTTTTTAGGATTGGTTAATTCGACATAATCATTGGGTACGTCCTTTTTATTGGTACTTCTATCGACCAGAATAGTCCAATTTTGACCATCCAATGAACCTTCAATAATATACTGATGGTACAACCCTGGAATTTTTCCGTACATATCGGAATCGTAGTCGTTGTAATTTACCTGAATGGCATTTATAGTACTGGACTGGACCAAATCGATTTTTACCCACTGTTCTGAATTATTATCATCGGCAACCCAGAAGGTCTTTATATTCTCGTCGACCATATTTTCGGAACCATGGCCGTTTATCTGGGAAGATGTCTCTATAGGTTTGTTGTAAGAGAGTAGCATCCATCCTGTAAAGGCTCCCTCTTTTTCAGGTTTTGAGGGGGCATAATGGGGATAATCACCAAATCGCGTATTGCTGTGCATTAATCCATCACCATCGAAAAACGTTGGGAAAGCACCGATTCTGCGTTCCCATCCGATATTGACATTGACGGCCATGGAAGAGAAATGCCAATACATGTTTCCAGGACCTAAAACCGTACTGCCGTGTCCTGCACCGTTAATGAATCCACCAGGCTTATAGGAAAACGGATTGTTCGGGGCATATTCGAAAGGGCCAAGGGGTGAGTCTGACATATATGCGCCATCACCGTAGACATTGAATTCGGTACCGGGGGCGGCATACTGCAAGTAGTACTTGCCTTTGTGTTTATTCATCCAAGGCCCTTCGATATAGCCGCCTAAAATGGTGTCGGAGTGATTCTCGCCGAAACGTTCCCAGCCATGTTTTTCGGGGTCAAGGTTGAACAATTCGTAGGTTTCATCTGATGGTTTAAACCGTTTAGATCTGTCCAAGGTTTTGGCGCGTATTGGAAATTTATTCGAAGAGCCCCAATAGACGTAACTCTGCCCGTCATCGTCGATAAAAAGCGCAGGGTCTTGTAATCCGCCTAGAATGGAAGGCGTGGCCTGCCAATCACCTTTTTTTGGGTTGTCTGTAAATAGAACGCTCATGGCCCCCGAAGGGTTTCCGGCAACGTAAAGAACAGAATCCCTATAATTAAAAGCTGCAGGGGCGTTGGATCCTTCGAAGTACCATTTTTGAGGAGCAATAAAGTTCCATTCAATGAGGTCGGGCGAATGCCAATATCCCATAGATCGTGTGACGAACATATAATATTCATCTTTAAACCGTACTACGGCCGGATCGGCACCCGAACGATAAGAAAGATCTTTATGAGCATTGTAGATCATATAGGTGTAGTCTATATTGATAGGGTTGCAGTAGGTTTCGGTCTGGGCAAAAAGTGAACCTATTGAACATCCGCATAAAACGAGATAGACTCTGGTCATGTTTAAGAATGAAATACAATGGTGGTTCATCTGTTAGTTTTTAATTGTTATAATTAAAACCAAGCTTATCGAGGCCTGAACGTACCTCTGCGTTTTGCATAAATAGATTCCAGAGCAGTCCGGATCGATAATTTTCAATCATAATCAAGATCGGACCTTGGTCTATGGCCAAATAAGCTTTGGCTACCCAGAAATTATATTCAGGACTAAACGCATCAAAGAAACCGGCGGGCCCCAAAAGTTGGTCTTTGTTTTTATAAAAAAACCGCAGCGCTTTCATAGATTCCTCGGGGGTGTAAGGTATGGAACTAAGCGCTGCGGTTGGGGAAACTACCCCCGAATCATTGGAGGGACTGTGGGCATTATACCCAATACTCCCGTCATTGTTTCGTGTATAGCTAGCTGTAAGCCCCCAGCAATCGGAACCATAATCTTTAAAGCCTTTCGGATTTTCAATACAATAGCTGTTATTGATTTTTGAATGATTTACATTGACATCCCAATAATTGACGTATTCATCGGACAGATTTCGCGGATCTAGACCCAGATAAGAGTAATGGGCCCAAAATAGGGGTCCACCTGCCGGGGTATTACCGGCATGGTCTACTACTAAGGGAATACCATATTCGGTACTTGAGCTTTTGATAGTACCGTTGGAGGCCCAGCCGTTTGTGTAAACCTCCTTTTCAATGGAATAATCTGGTGATGCCGCCGCTAGGATATAAGTGATCAAAACTTCATTGTACCCTTTGAGTTCGAGATTGATTGCAAAATCATTATTGGGGCTCCAATGCCAATACAAGGCATTTTTATTTTGGGTATACCAATTCCATTCTACACCTTTCCATAGCTCATTTGCTTTATTGGAAAGTGCTTTTTCGTCATTGGTGCCATCCTTAAAGTACTCCTTGACACAGATAAGTCCTTGAACGAGAAAGGCCGTTTCCACGAGGTCACCGCCATCATCCAAGGAGCTAAAGGGCCGTACTTCCCCAGATCGGCCATCCAACCAATGTGGCCAAGCACCGTGAAAGCGGTCGGCATTTTCTAGAAAGTCCGCAATCTGTTGTAGTCTTTCCACCCCTTCTTGGCGTGATATAAATCCGCGTTCGATTCCTACGAGAATACCCATAAGACCAAAACCTGTTCCGCCAATTGTGACCGTATTCGGGTCATTGGCGGGGTTGTCGAAATGATATCTTTCTCGAGCAGCACCGGAGTTGGCTTCTGCAAAATCCCAAAAATATTTAAAAGTTTCTTCTTGAGTGAGGTCAAGCAATTCTTCATCACTTATGGTAGGCCCTTCTTCATCTTCCGTAGGTGTTTGTTCCGATGGTTGCGGTAATTCGGAAAGCCCAACCGAACCTTGGCCATCATCACCTGAAGAACATGACCACAGTAAAAAGTTGATAAGAAATACGTTCCAAATTTTACTCATCCATAGTCACATTTGAACTTGTGAAACCAAGTTTTTGCAGTCCCATTTGAACGTCTTCATTCTTCATAAAGAGCTTCCAGAAGAGTCCACTTCTATAGTTCTCGATCATAACGGGAATCGGCCCTTGGTCGATAGCTAGATATCGGGGTAGAACCCATTTATGCTCAAGACTAAAAGCATCGTACGGTCCATATTTTCCAATCAAAGAGTCTTGTTCGGTGTACATATACCTTAAAAAATCAAGGCTTTCCTTTGGGGTGTAGGGCATGGAAGATAATGCGGCCGTGGGGGAAATGACGCCCAAATCCCGATCGGGCCTGTGGCCGGCATACCCTTTCATGGAGTAGCTTGAAGTCAGTCCCCAAAGATTTTTTCCATAACCTTTATAGTTGTTCGGGTTTTCAATGCTGTGCCTGTATTGAATAAGAGCATGATTTACATTCAACTTCCAGTAATCCCCGTATTGATCTTTTAATCCTTTTGGGTTAAGGCCCAAATACGAATAATGAGCCCAAAACATTGGTCCGACCGGGGATTTATCATGCTCGTAGTGGTCCAGTTCTGTTTCGAGTCCGTAGTACACAGTGTCATTGGCAATGGCGCCGTTTCTTGCCCATCCCTTTTCGTAAACCGATTTTTTTATGGGATGTGTGGGCGAGGCAGCCGCTAAAATATACATGATGAGTGCTTCGTTGTATCCGCCCACTGGGAAGTTCATATCCCAACCATAGTTCGGCGACCAGTGCCAGTATAGCACATCTTCACCTCCTTTGGTGTACCAATCCCATTCCACTTCCTCCCAAAGCTTCTGAATGTTTTGGGCAAGTAGTTTCTCACGTTCGTCGCCGTCTTCAAAATATTCTCGAACGGTCAGAAGCCCCTGTATTAAAAAGGCCGATTCGACTAAATCTCCACCATCGTCCTTTTTGCTAAATGGTGCGGTTTTTCCCGTAGGCATCAACCAATGCGGCCATGCGCCATGGAAACGGTCAGCTTTTGATAAAAAATCGACGGCCCTTTCGTAACGTTCGAGGGCCTGATTCTTCGTGATAAACCCTCGTTCAACACCAACGAGAATAGCCATGAGTCCGAAACCAGATCCTCCAATGGTAATGATGTTTTCGTCATGGGTGGGATAAATATTATCCATATGTATACGCTCCCGAGCTAGTCCGGAGACCGGTTCGGCCCCATCCCAGAAATAGTCAAAAGTTTCGCGCTGTACTTTGTCCAATAATTCCGTATCGGTCAACACGGTTTTTGACGGATTTTCGGCGGAATCGGCAACTTTTTTATCTGTGGTTTTTCGGTCGTTGCACCCCGCGATAGAGGCTACAACGACCAACAAAACCAAACTCAAAACTAACCTAACTATTATCTTCATTTTACAATTTTTAGCTATTGTGCAGGACGACGGCGGGTAACGCCAAACAGTTCAAGATATTCTTCTGTTGATAAATTTTCTGAATCGTGTACCTAGTCGGTATTCATAGTGGCCTGTACTTCTTCTTGCGATAATGCCTTGTTGTACAACCTCAGCTCATCTATAAAACTTAAATCGGAGAGGTGGCCCCATTGGGTAAACCTTGGTGCACCTGAACCTATAGAAAGCATATCACATCCAGTCCAGTCGATACCCGTGAAAGCTCCTTCCGATACGACCTCGCCGTTAATATAGACAGCGGCCCTTGCATCGGATATGGTAAATGCCAGATGTACCCAATCAGTGACGGTTGTGGGATCTAGGGCCGCGGCATCACCGCCATCGAACCACGATTCCCCATCACCAGTGCCTACGTTTAGTTTAAACACTTGTCTGGTAGCATTTCCTTCCCTAAAAAACCTAAAACCTTTGGTACGTAAATTTTGAACATCAGGATAGTTTTCGTTTTCAGTGTCCTCTGGGCCCAAAACTAGAATTCCGCCGCGGTCGGGATCGGCATTCATTTTGTACCAAAGGGTGGCGCTGAACTCATTGGTGGTAATCGAACCAACTTCATTTGCGGGAAAGGTTAGGTAAGCATCTGCCGCCCCGGCAAAGGCATTCGTACCGGAGGCACTTTCGCCTGCAAAAGCAGGACTGCCAACGGCCGCTGCTTCGGTGTCTCTGAAGCGTTCATTGTAATCACCGTCAAAAGGCATATAAAACATTTCACCATCGAATGTAGGCGAATAGGAAGACACAAATAAGCCCGAATCATCAGACATGATCTCTTGTACCTCTTGTTGGG
This sequence comes from uncultured Kriegella sp., assembly GCA_965368185.1. Taxonomy (GTDB): domain Bacteria; phylum Bacteroidota; class Bacteroidia; order Flavobacteriales; family Flavobacteriaceae; genus Kriegella. The sequence continues at coordinate 20,019 of CBDULZ010000035.1, read as the reverse complement.
TTATCGCCCGGTTAAAAATACGGAGTTCATCCATAAAACTGTTGTCAGACCAATGGTTCCACTGCGTAAAATTAGGTGCCCCCGACATTATGGAAAGTACGTTGCAATCAGTCCAATCTATACCAGAAAGAGCTCCTTGACTGACTACTTGCCCATCGATATAGACGACAACTTCGCTTCCTGTTATTGTGAAAGCCATATTGACCCATTCGCCGGTAGCGGGATCTACGTCGGCAGCTTCACCTCCATCGAACCAATTACCCTGGGCCCCAGATCCCACGTTTAGTTTGAAACGTTGTTTTCCTCCGGCATTTTCCCTAAAAAATCGAAATCCTTTCGAAAGGTCATTGTTGGTGCCATCGATCAATGGGGGGCTCATAACCAATATTCCGGCACGGTCTGGTACGGCATTGATCTTGACCCAAAAAATGGCACTGAATTCAGGAGTTTGCAATCCGTCGGTCGGAAAAGTCAAATACGAATCCGTAGCTCCGGCATAGGCACCTGGGCCATTTAGGGCATCATCGGTGAAACTCGGAGCGCCGGCTACCGCAGCGGTCTGGAAACTGATAAGGTCTGTGTAATTCCCATCGAAGGGAAGGTAAAAGATTTCCCCTGCATACTTTTTGATGTAAGGAGGTTCCTTGGCGAAATTTACCGTTGCGGAAGTAACTTTGCCATCTATATCCGTAGCGGTGACCGTAAGTTCATGTGCGCCATCGGCAAGTTTGTCATATACTAAATCGTCTACTAAAACGCGACGGTAATCTTTAAATCCTCCATCGTAGCTGCCGATATTCTTACCATCTAAAGTAACATGTATAGAGCCTACCTCAATATCATCGGTTACTTCGAAATCAACGGTCAAAGAGGTTATTGTTTCAAGTACTTTTATTGTGCTGCCTTCGGTTGGGGCGTTTATCTTCACCTGAGGTGCAGCGGCATCGGTGCCGGGTGCAACTTCAGTTATGGGATCTATTCCTTGGTCGCATCCGTAAAAAAGAGCGATTACGGCCAAAAATCCAAAGAGGTATTTTAAATTTTTCATTTTTTTGAGTATTAGTTAGTTAATTGCCAAGTATGGGGAATTGATCTACCTGTGGCTGAGGATAAGGGAGAAAAGTTTTGCTTTCCGAGAATGTTCTACCATCATAGCTTAATTCATCAAGCCTTCCCAATCGCAGCATGTCGTAGTAGCGTTTTCCCCACTCCATACCGAGTTCAGCGAATTTTTCGTCAACGATATCGTCTAGTGTCACGCTTGTCAAAGTAGGCATATTCGCCCTTGACCTCACCTGGTTAACAGCTTGAACTGCAGTCATAGCAGAGCCTGATGCACCCTGTGTCAAGGCCTCTGCATACATTAATAAGATTTCCCCATACCTGATAAGGTTATAGTTTTTATTACTGCCATAAGCTGTTCTGCCGGGTATCAATTGATTTGATGGTAAATAGTGTTTGCCACTGGCAAAAAATGCCCGTGCATAGTCGTTAATGACATCACCATCACGCGTTGTATTGGAGACGAAATTCGGTATGGTAGCATAAGCGGGATCGGTCTGAAGTTCAGCGATTCCCCGGTCGGTAAACAATACGGAAGTTTCTAATCGCACTGTTTCACCTCGATCCAACATAAATTTGATAAACTTCAGGCTGGGTTCGTAGAACCCCCACCCGCTAGCCGATCCATCGATGGCCGGTGTCCAATTCTGTGGGCCATAAGGGGCATATAAATGGGCAAACCGGTCGCCTTCACCTTGATTGAAATCGGAATATTGTAGGTCTAGAATACTTTCATCGCTCAGTTTGCCGGGTGTCTTAAAGAGCTCATAAAAATCTGGAAAAAGGCTAAACCTGCCCGAATTGATAATTTGACCCGAGGCGTCGGCTACCGCCTGATAATTGCCCAGTTCTTGGTTGGCCAATGCCTTAATGGCCAATGCGGTATACCGTGTAACACCTCCGGGAAGGTCGGTGCGCTCGTTGGGTCGCATATCGGGAAGCAATGGAATAGCTTCGTCCATCTGAGTGGAAATGTGCTGCATTACCTCACTTTTGGCGGGCAACGTTTCCACTTCTAAAAGCAGCTCGGTATTGGAAGATTCCGGAATAAAAACATCACCGTAGACCTGTGAAATTTGAAGGAGCATCATGGCTCTGAGCACCTTAATCTCAGCAATATATTGATTGCCCAAAGCAACATTGGCATCATTGGCGAACTCTTGAAATCTACCTATCTGTTCCATTGCGGTATGCGCTGATATGATATCGGCGTAGATGTTTTCCCAAAGTGAGTTGACCATCCAGTGGTCTTTGCTGTAGTTGAATTTATCCATTTCGGTAAATTCCGGTTGGTCTCCGAGTCCGCCAGAATTAACGTCATCACCGCGAACGGATATAATGAGGGGCTGCTCCCAACCTCTAGAATAAAAGGCTTCGTAGGCCCCAACTGCCGAAAGCTGCATTCCGGAAGCATCGGTGAAATCGGTTCCCCCGGCAAAGTTATTATTCAATTCAGGTTCGTCCAATTTATCGGTGCACCCTATAATGGTCAGTGTCGATATGATCAACACAAAACAGACCTTAGTTTTCTTAAAGAGTTTCATAGTTTTCTTTTTTATATTTTAATATTTACTCCGATAGTATATACCGCGGGTATAGGATAGGTTTCGTTGTCAATTCCATTGGATACTTCTGGGCTAAAGCCATTGTAATTGAAAACGGTCAAAGGTTTTTCTGCCGTGATGTAGATACGCGTTCGAGGTATCCCGTTTTGGTCTCCTTTTTTATTAAGGGTATACCCAAGGGTGATATTCTGTATTCTGAAAAAATCACCATCTTCAATAAAGAAATCGCTCAATCTTTGGTTCCAACCTTTTCGTATTCCGGCCGAGGAAGGATAGCTGTTGCTCGTGCCTTCGCCATGCCATCGGTTAACGGCAAAGTCGCGGTCCCAGTTGGTGTCATTAGTGAATATGACCTCACCGCGCTTCCGGTTCAGTATTTTATTTCCTCCTTGTCCCAATGCAGCAGCAGAAAAATCCCATCCTTTGTAATCGAATCCTAGATTAAACCCGAAGGAATAGGAAGGCAGGTATGAGCCCAACACCACTCTGTCATCATCGGTGATGCCATCGATACCATCTTGGTCCTTGAACTTAAGGTCACCGGGCACGATAGGTCTATTTGCAGCAATTTCTATCTGCGCTGCGGGATCGGCGGCAATTTCTGCTTCATTTTGGTATACTCCCGCAACTTCGCGCCCATAAAATGCGAAAATTGGTTGCCCCACTATTGACCGCTGTCTAAACTCTGCTGAGCCTGCATCGATATGTGGAGCGCCGTTAAGGTCTAAAACTTCATTGTGAAGCGTGGCAAGATTTCCTCCGACGTTGTAACTAAAATCCTCAGAAACTTGTTTGGTCCAGTTTAAGGCCAATTCAAAACCGGAATTCCGAATTTCCCCTACATTTTGCCTGGTCGCATCGGGAATAAGCGGTACTTCTACGGGTATAACGGCATCTTTGGTGTCCCTAACGTAATAATCGGCTTCCAAAGACAAATTGTTGTTGAAAAGACGCGCGGAAATACCTGCATTCACCTCTTCGGTAACTTCCCATTTCAGAGCCGTAAAATTACTACTGGTATTGACTCCGCTGAACATCGTATCGCCAAAAGCGGTAGTTACTACACTCGAGGTAATCGATCCTTCACTTGAGGGAACTTTATCGTTACCCAATTTACCCCAGCTTGCACGAAACTTTAGAAAATCGAATAGACCATTGTTTTCCATAAAATTCTCTTCCGATAGCACCCAGCCAACACCTACAGTGGGGAAATAACCCCATTTTTCTTGGTATTTGTTGGTTCCGTCTGCCCGATACGTGCCATAGAGCAAATACCTATTGTCATAGTTATAGGATACTCTTCCAAAAAAAGATAACCCATATTCCCTGCGACCATCATCACCAACATCATCTTGTACGATGGTCTGTGCTTGATCAAGGTAATAAGCCTCTTCACCTGATAGCGGAAAATTCAATCCTTTGGCTTCCAATTGCTCATACGATTCGTCTCGGAAGGATGTTCCTCCCAAAAGCGTAAGGTTGTGTTTTCCGAAGGATTCGATATAGGTCAGGGTGTTGTCCCAGATTTGGTTTGAATACGTTTCGTTTCTTTTGATCAGTTCAGAATTTTCACGCTGAAACCCATTTCCTATAAAGTAGGGTAGCCGAACTTCCCTGCGCTCGACCGTTTCGAAATTGTGGTTATATGCCGTTTTAAAATTTAGTTTGTTGGGAATAATATGAACTTCAGCATAAAAATTGGCCAAGACGTTTCTGATCTTTGATCGAAGCTCGCTATTGTTCATAATAGGAAAGGGATTCTGACCACCACGATACCCTAAATCTTGCGCATTGGCATAGTTGGTAGGGAAAACATTGGGATCTTGGGCAAGCTGTTCGTCAAAAACAGGAAGAATAGGCACCGCAAAATAAGCACGGCGCCAGGCAGAGTTTTCGGCATCGAAGCGAGAAGCGTTACTTATCACGACATTTCCACCAATGGTCAGGCCCTTGTTCACCTTAAAATTGATTTTACTTCTTAGATTGAACCGTTCGTACTCGTTCTTCATTTTTAGAATGCCTTGTTGGCCAAAATAATTGGCTCCTATAGCATAGGTGGCATTCTCGCTTCCGCCCGTTACTCCGATACTGTGATTTTGAATTAGGGCAGGTCGCATTATTTCATTATACCAATCAGTGTTTACGTTAGGTACGTTAGGGTTGATACGACTTCGGCCATAACGCTGCATTGCATTTTGAATAAATTGAATATCGGGTTCAGAGCCCGATTCAAGGGCAAGGGTTGTGAATTGCTCCGCATTTGCCAACTTAAGCACATTTTGTGCCACTTGGTAACCAGAGTAGCCATCATAGGTGATTTCGGGCTTTTTATTGTAAGTGCCCGATTTGGTTTCTATCAGAACTACTCCATTTGCGGCCCGTACGCCATAAATAGCGGCCGCGGAGGCGTCTTTCAATACCGAAATGGAAGTGATATCCGCGGTATTTAGGAAATCAATGTCATCGAAGAACATTCCGTCAACGACATATAATGGTCCTGAGGCATTTGAATCATACGATCCGATTCCACGTACACGTATAGTAGGTGATTGACCGGGACCGCCACTGTTGACGACCTGCAAACCCGCTACCTTGCCCTGTAAGGCCTGCATTGCTTGACCTGTGGGCGTTGCCGATAATTCCTCTGATTTTATGGTGGTAATCGAAGATGTCAAATCCTTTGACTTCATTTCGCCATAGCCAATTACAACAACTTCGTCTAGTGCCTGAGCATCGGCAACAAGTATTATGTTTATCGTTGTTTGCCCGCTGATGGGAATTTCCTGGGAGGTATAGCCAATGTAACTAATTGCGAGGGTGCCCTCAGGCGGTACATCAGCTAAGGTGAAATTACCGTCAAAATCGGTCTGGGTTCCTGTAGTAGTGCCTTTTATCACAACCGAAGCTCCGGGTAAAGGCCCTTGATTATCCGATACCGTTCCAGAAACCGTAATACCCTCTTGGGCGTAAACGATTATTTGAAGCAGTAAGAAGCATATTGTCAAAAAAATGTTTCTTATTTTCATAATTGTTCAAAAATTGAGTTAGAAATTTATTGAGTTGTTAAGTGTGATACTAAGATATTAAAATGTCAAGCTGAAGTAGTTGTTGTAGTCTACATAAAAATTACATCAGTTTGCCCGCACATTCAAACAGCGTATCGACGGGACTTTGCAGTAGTACATCCGGTAGTTCCTTTATAATTTTTAACAATGTGATGTAGTAATGATGTAGTCCTGTAATGCTGTGAAAATGAGATAAATGCGATTAATTGGGAAGTTGTACCCTATTTTTTGAACTTAATTAGGAAGTTGGACAGGTTTTGCGAGCTGTCAATTGCTAGTTTTTTCCTCAAACGATAGCGATGTATTTCAACACCTCTTATGGTGATGGCCATAAGTGGTGCAATTTCTTTGCTCGATAGGTTCATCTTGAGGTAAGCACACAGTTTAAGGTCTTTTGGTGTTAGATTTGGGAATTGTTGCAACAGATTTTCAAAAAAATCATCATGAAGCTCTTTAAAATTTAACTCAAAATTCTTCCAATCCCTATCTTCATTGATAGAGCCTTCCAGTTTTCTCATAAAGGAGCGATACCGTTGCTGACTGCCGAACTTATCTTTGTTCATCAACAGTATATTCTTCAGTTCTAATATCAATTGGTTTTTCTTGGCCATATTCATCGTGGTACTAGCCAATTCTTTTTGTTTTAGTCTTATTTCTTTGGCCAATTTTTCTTTTTCAAGATTGGCCATATGTTCGACTTGCACACGCTCCAATTGCTGCTTTAGTTTATTGTGCCTTCGCTCCAATTTACGCCTATTATATAACCTTACCCATAAGATTACTCCGATGAAAGCCAACAAATAAACCACAAGACTCACTTTTGAAAGATACCAGGGCGGCGCTATTTCAAAATTTATCAATTTTGGAAGTGATTGTTTATTGTTCATTCCAACTGTGAAAATGAGTAATCTATAGTCGCCATGCGGAAGATTTTGAAAAGTTAGCGCTCCCTTGTCAAGATGGGATGACTGGGTTTTGGGACCGGCTAGTTCGTAATAATAGCGCGGTTGAATCAGGCTAGGTGCTGCTACCTGTAAAACGATATCTTGTGAACTGCCGAAGGGGATTTCAATATGTTCGGATTTAATGTTATAGGATTTTGCTTTATCCTTAAAATATTGGAGGGTTGGGGTGGGAAGTGAAAACCCTTCAAGCGTTTTGTTCAAGTGTGAAAGATTTATTCTGGCAAAACCGTCATTTAATGTCAAATAATATATCGAATCGTTCAAGGCAAAAATATTCTTGGCATCGGGTACCAATCGTTCCTGTAGATTGGGCTCCGATATAAAAATCGTATTATCCTTTAAATCGGTATAACTGATCTCTTTGTCTCCTTCATTGCCGATGAACCAAAAGAAATCGCCATTGGTGCTAATAAGTTCTTCAAAATTATAGGACGCAAATTCTTTGAAAATCTCTATTTTCTTCAAAATGGGGTCGTATTTGTACCATGTTCCTTCACTTTGAACCACAATTTGGTTCTTAATGTTATATAGTTTTATGTTATAGTCATTAGGGATTACATCTGGCCCAAATTCTTGAGTGTCGACAATTTCATCATAATTTTTGTTCAACTTGAATCGGAATAAACCTTTATATGGATGCGCCCCCCATAAAGTGTAATCGTCTTCAAAACACAATTGTTTTACGGGAAAGCTAACTTTCCCTATGCGATCAACCTTCCAAGATTTAGGGTCATCCCTAGTGTATTTGGCTATGCCGGTATAGGTGCCTTGTAAAAAAGTGTTTTGCTGTTCAGGCACCCTTACCCACTGATATCCTCCGGCAATAGGAGAAACTTTCTCCAGTATATTCCCATTCACTTTAAAAGTACCGGTATTGTGACCGGCGAGTAGATCACCGTCCATAGTTTCCAGGTCCCAGACATGGCCTTGTGATCCCTCGACAAAACGCAGCGTGTTTTTGTCAAAGAAATAGATTCCCGTATTACTGCCTAAATATAACACGTTATCGTTGATAGCCATGTCGTATACGGTTCCTAAGGTGCCACTATGATCCGTATAATAACTCAAGGGTGTATTTATTCGGATTCTGTCTAAACCGTTGTCTAGGCCGACCCATAATTGTTCTTCGAATTGCGTCATCGACAGCACTGTGTTGTTCTGTAGTCCTGTCTCCCGATTTAGGTTTTTTGGTTTTCTGGTTTTTTGATCGTACAGGTATATACCATTTTTGATCGTGCCAAAAGCAATTTCACCCGAGTCGAGCGTAAGCATTTTGTTTAGTTGGTATTGTCTCAAAAGATCGTTTATTTCTTCGTTCCAAACACTAAATTCGCCGTTCTTCAAAAGGAAACAACCATGCAGCTTTGTGCCCACGAGTAGTCCGTCTTGATAGGGGATAACGTCGATTACCGCTTTATTGGTTAATAGGGCATTGTCATTTACTGGAACGAGTTTTTCATTTTGGAACTTGAACAGCCCTATATTCCCTGCCGAGACCAATACCTCATTGTTGTGAATAGTGATGTTTGTGATTACGAGATCTGTATCCCAAACCGTAATTTTGTCATTTTCATAATGATAAATTGTCGAAAATGACCTAAATATTATGGCGTTTCCATAGGGTATTATTTGCCAGAATTCTTCATTTGTAAATTCATAATTTTCAATGAGGTAGGTTAAAGATCTGTATTCGAAAAGACCTATATCGTTTTTGATCCAATATCCGAACTCTTCATATGATCCTGTGTAGATTTTGTTTCCGATTGACACAACTGACCTGACAATAGTATTGTTGGGGAGCTTGTTCAAAATCCATTCTTCACCATTATAATAGAGTAATCCTTTATTGTTGGCTACAAAAAGTTCTCCATTTTTATTGACTGCTACGCCCCAGTTTTGGCTTGCTGCATTATATTCGAATATTTTATAGTTGTAAATTGGAGGCAACAAATTTTGGCCCCATAATGAAGACGACATAGAAACAATAAAAAAAATACAGGCCAGATAAAATTTCATCAAACGGAAATGGCGGATTTACATATTATAGAAGAAGAAGATACAAAAAAACAACTTTCACTCTTTCATGTTGGAAGAAAAGGCGAGAAGTACTGTAAATTGCCAACTTAAGGTAAGCCCTTTACTATAAAAATCAGGAAAACCGCTATTCTTCCCGGGCAGTTAATTTTTGCGACACGATTTCCTCCATATACCCAACCCTGTCCAAGGCTTTCTTTGAGAAATCGAACAAGCTCAAACACCTGTCTAAATTCTGATTCTCATAGGCAACTTTGTAATATACATTTCCCATGAGGTAGTCTGTGAGCGCTCTCAAGCCGTGAATAAATGGCATAAATACTGTTCCTAAGGGCAGCGTATTTATTTCTTCTTGTGCTAAAAAGGGCTCAACATCGGCTATTCCATCCACAAAGGCTTCGAACAACTTGTTTTCAAAAGTTATTTTTTCAAATTGTTGTTCATCTTCCGGGGCTGTATTGACAATGGTTCGTACCGCATCCCCAAAATCATAATAAAAATACCCTTTCATAATCGTATCCAAATCGATTAGACAAAGTGCTTGATCACCTTCTTTTTTAAAGAGGATATTATTCAACTTCGTATCATTATGACATATGCGGACTGGAATCTTTCTTTTTGAAAATTCGAGCAACAAAGGCAACGTTTCTTGGGCGAAGATGATGGCTTTTTTGGCAGTATTTTTCCGCTCTTTAGATGTCGTCGCCAAAGCCGATTCAAATTGATCTTTTCGAAGACTTAGGTCATGAAACCTGGGAATAGTATCAACAAACTCGTTATAGGGAGCTTTCTCCAAAAGCTGATGAAATTTACCGACTATCGTTCCTGCACCTCGGGCTATTTTGTTTTGTGTTGTTGTATCATAAGCAGTAGTACCGTCGATATAGGTCATTAACCGCCAGTAATTTTCACCTATTTTGGCAAAAGAGCTTCCTTCGGCCGTCTCGACCAGGGTAATTCGGGTGTATATTTGATCTTGTAAAAAACCAAGGGCCGTACCAATGTTCTTCATCAGTCCGGCAACATTTTCAAAAACCAGGTGGTTGACCCGCTGAAGAATAAAGAGGGGAGTTTCCCCATTTACTACTAAGAACGTATCGTTAATAAAACCCTGATTAATAGGTCTAAACGAATAGTCTTTTTCTTCAACCGTAAATTGACCGAGAATTGAATGTAAGTCCTGTGAGTTCTTCAATATATCCGAATCTATGTTGTTTTATTTCCAGAGAGGTGTTTTGTAGCCCCCCTCTTGTGTCATTTGCTGTAGCTGGTCTACTGCAAACTGACGATCTTCGGAATAAGTGACCCCGAACCAATTGCTGTTTGCAGGTACTACGCGCACTTTTGCTTTGTCTTCGGCATACATATCTTGAATTACGATAGGTAAGTATAATTCGGAGTTTTTGATTCGATCCTCATCCTTTAGAAACACTTCAAATTCACTTTCGACGTAATCGAAGAATGACGGACGGCATACCCAAAAATTCATGCTTACCAATTCATCACCGCTAAATTCGAGTTCGGTATCGGTGTCCTTAACGATAGCACCCTGTCTTTCCAATTTTAAACGCTCATCGACAGATATAAAATTGTTGTCTCCATCCATTTTACAAACTCCTCTCGAAACAGATCCGTATTCCGAAAGGGTATCTTTTAGCGTATAGCCCATTAAGGCGAATTCGCTGTCATCGGAGCTGTTTTTTATAAAATTTGAAGCTGCTTCGAAGGCATTCTTTCCATAATAATCATCGGCGTTTATAACGGCAAAAGGACCATTGATAACGTTTCGGGCCGACCAAACGGCATGGGCCGTACCCCATGGTTTTTCGCGGTGGCCTTCAAAAGTGGAAGAAGCCGGTAAATCAGTCAGCTCCTGCGACACCACATCAAATTTCACACTCTCGGGCAGTCTACCGGACATATGTTCTTTTAAAAAATCAATATTCTCTTTTTGTGTTATGACTACGATATGATCAAAGCCGTTTTCAAGGGCATCGTACATACTGAATTCCATTAAAAACTCACCATGCGGACCTAGATCATCAAATTGTTTTAATTTACCGTATCTGCTACCGCGTCCGGCAGCCATTAAGAGTAATGTCATAATTTTTGATTTTATTAAAGGGGCAAAAATAGGTTTTTGAAGTTAAAAAACCAGTTTCTAGTGTTTTACTTATGTAAAATATTCCATTCGCAGATGATTTTTATACCGTGAAAGCATCTTTAACTGAGGGGGTTAGTTGAAATGGTGCCCCCTTATGTTCATAATGAAGTTCTACCGGAACAACATATGGGTATTGTTCTATTTTCCTAACATAGGAAACAATTTTTTGAGTTCCTCTTCGGAAGGCTGCTTTCCGTATTCGCAAATCTCAAATCCTTCCACATGTTGTACGTCAGCCGCTTTTGGTCCATACCATTTTTTTAAGGTTTCTAAAGCTGCCTCATTCGGGGCATCTTTACGCCAGTTGGCCAGCATTGACAATCTTGCATTGACATCTTCCGGAACTTTCTCCAAGTTCCCGGAGGTCCACGGCAGCCATTCGAAAAATTGGGATTCGTGGGCTGCCATGGCGTAGATTTTTTGGGCGAACACCTGGTCTATATTTATCACAATATCAGGTTCGAACGGATTGGGTTTATGAAAATGATCGGCTGAATACATAAATACGGGATTCGTTTTTAAAGGAGGTGTATCTCGAGCCACATTCGGAACGATTACCATATAGGCGGCATCTTGAATCAATACGCCCGTGTATCTGTGGTCTGGGTGGTAGTCATTGGGTCTTGGCGCAATCACAATATCGGCTTTCCATTTTCTTATTTCCCGAATCACTTTCAGTCTATTTTCCAAAGTAGGCATCAATTCGCCGTCATGATTGTCGAGAACCGTATAGGTCACACCGAAACGTCTTCCGGCTTCCTCGGCCTCTGCCAAGCGTATTTTGGCAAGTTCTTCGCCTCCTTTGATATGATGTCCGGCATCACCGTTGGTAAGCGATACGAACTTCACGTTGTGACCCATTTTTGAGAACAATATGGCTGTGCCCCCTGCATCGATATCGCAATCATCAGGATGGGCTCCGAAAACAATAATGTTCAGTTTGTCTTCTTGGGAAAACCCGAAAATACCCAAAAATAGCAGGCAAAATAATAGCGATATACGTTTCATAACGATGTTTTGTTTAATGACTATTTCGTTGATTCCGAATTTTGTGGGGGCGAAATTATTTGATATCCTTTAAAAACCATTTATTCCGTATGAATTTACAGTTTTTTGAATAAATGAATGGTCAGTTGTTCGGGTAAATCGCTATGAAGTTTCGAATGCTTTAGTGAGTCCAGAATTTGTCGTTTTCGGGAATATTTTTGTGTTCTTCAAATTCCAGGGGATTAAAGCCCAATTTTGCAAAGAGATACCAAATTGTTGAAGATACTGCCGGGGCTGTGTCAGCATGGTCCCATAAGAGATTAGCGCCATATGTACTGCCGTAGTTGGTAGTGTAAGGCAGGCCTTTTGCGTTTTCTGTCATTGAACTGAAAATGAATGTTTTTTCAAGTTCGGCAATAAGGGCTTTGGCTTTCTCGTGATTTTCAATTTTATTATATGCTACGGCCATTTGTGCGGTACCCTCTAACCAGACCACATCTTTGTCCTCGTCAAAACAATATCCCGAAACCTCATGCCCCGTAAGCGTCGACCACTGGGTCGTGAAATACATCGATTCTGTTTGCTTCAGGTTGGCGCTAGGAAAATCGTCAAAAATTAATTGACTTAGGGCATGTAGGTCAAGGGCATGGGTGTAAGTCGGGTTTTCCGGCCATGCAGTGAGTACCCTTTTGGGTTCGTGCCATCTATTTTCAAACAAATAGGAAAGCATATTTTTATGAAAATCATCATAACCTTTTACTGCGCAGAAGGCCGTAATGATTCCTTCGGTTACCTTTGGTATTGGTGTTTCGTTCTCGTTTTGACCTCCCCAAAGGCCTCCGTCGTGGTCTTGCAATGTACGAAGCCAGTCTGCTAGGTCGACTGCCAGCTCCTTATACTTTTGGCTTCCCGTTATTTTGTGGTAATAATTGATGGCAATGAGCAGCCAAGCGTTGTCGCCCATCCATACACGATTTCCATTTTCACCGCTTTTATCACGAAATTGATAAAATCCGCCGGTACCGTTCCGTAGTTCGGCGTCGATCTTACTTTCGAAGAAATCAAAAATATATTCGGCCCTTTCGGTTTCACCACTTTTCGTAAACAGTAGGGCTGAGAGCGCATTGTCATATAAGGACACAAAATCAGAATGTTCCGTACTTTCTAGAAGACCATTTGGTAGTTGCATTTTTACCAACCAATGATATGATTCGTTTTCGATTATCGGATTCTTTGCTTCAGTTTCTTGGTGTTCGTCGACAACAGAAGCAATTATAGGCTCGATAGAATTGATATCACCGATAGCTTCTTTGGAGCATGAAATGATAAAAAAATGTATAAAAAAAACAAAAAATAGAATCTTGTTCATAGGTGACGGTGGTTTGGGGTGGACATAGCAATTTTTTAAAGTTAACTGCTAATTTGTGATTGCCACCGGATATTACGATAAAAGGGAGACACCTACGATAAGTTTCCATCTGAAAACCATTAATCGTTTTTCTATGTTTTTAATCTGCCGTGAAGTATAGGCAATTCTTCGTTCAAAGTTGTCGAAAACGGGTTGAGATTGATTAATTTTGACTAAAATTTCTTCATGAATGTTCCTCACACCGACAAAAAAAGGGTTGTAATTATCGGAGGTGGATTTGCGGGGATATCCTTGGCTAAAAAACTGGGAAATCTCAACGCCCAAATAGTGGTAATAGACCGGCATAATTACCATACATTTCAACCTTTATTGTACCAAGTTTCAACAGGGGGGCTGGAACCCGATTCCATAGGGTATCCAATTCGTAAAATATTAAAACGTTTAAAAAACTTTCATTTTAGGTTGGCTACTGTGGAAAGTGTCGACCCCCTAACCCGCGAAATAGTAACCGATATAGGAAGCCTAACCTTTGATTATTTGGTCATGGCTACCGGAACGCGAACCAATTTTTTCGGAAACCAATCGATTCAAGATTATGCCATGCCGATGAAGAGCGTGCCCCAGGCATTGAATATTAGAAGTTTGATGCTTCAAAATTTTGAAGATGCCGACGATAGTGAAGATTTGAAAGAAAGAAGGGCGCTTTTAAATTTTTGTATTGTGGGTGGTGGTCCTACAGGTGTGGAATTGGCCGGAGCGTTTGCCGAACTAAAGCGGAATGTATTTCCCAAAGATTATCGGCACCTCAATATTGAGGAAATGGAGATACACCTCTTTGAAGGAAGCGATAGATTATTGCCTCCGATGAGCGAGCATGCCTCGAAAAAGGCAGCAGAGTTTCTTAAAAATTTGGGAGTACAAGTCCATTTGAATAGTATGGTCAAAGATTTTGATGGCCAACTTTTGACACTTAATACCGGCGAAACAATTAAAACCAAAAATTTTATATGGACGGCGGGAGTTACTGGGGCCGCCATACCAGGTTTTGATACCTCCATTTTAGTAGAACACCTGAATCGGTACAAAGTAAATTCACATAATCAAGTTGAGGGCTATGACAATATTTTTGCCATAGGCGATATTGCGTATATGGTTACCGATGATTATCCCAAAGGGCATCCGCAAGTGGCACAACCTGCTATACAACAGGGTGAACTTTTGGCAGATAATTTAGAAAGACTTCTTGAAGGTAAGCCAATGAAAGCGTTTAAATATAATGATAAAGGTACCATGGCGACCGTCGGAAGAAATAAGGCCGTGGTAGATCTATCAAAGCTCAAATTCGGCGGGTTTTTTGCTTGGTTTATATGGATGTTCGTTCATCTTATGGCGTTGGTCGGTTTTCGGAATAAGGTCATCGTTTTTTTTAATTGGGTCTACAACTACATAAATTATGATAAGGCCGCCCGCTTGATTGTCAGACCTTTTAGCCCAAAAAAACATATTTCAGGGGAATGATACTTACCAATATGTGATTTTTGATTTTCAATTACATAGGTCTCGAAAACTTCAATTCTCAGCACGAATTGATGGTGTTTCGCATTAAAATATTCCGAATAGGTGGCCTAAAATTCGTTTATTTGCAATCCTAATATTAAAAATACTTATCCAAATTGTGTGTGGTGACCCTGAATTTTTTAGGCAAAGGAATATATTAATTGTAAACAATAATAGTCGTCCAGTTATGATTAAAAGAGTCGGATTTTTTTTGGTGCTTGTACTAATGTTTGTGAGCTGTAAAGATGAGCAGGCAAACTGTGTGCCAAGTAATGTGGCGGTTGAATATCCTACAGATTCTGTTGTAAACGCATTGTATTGGCCTAAAGATTTGGTGGTCAAGGGTTTTTCAGGACCAGAACTTACTCCGAGTCCCGCTTGTATGGCTGTCGCCGCTTCGGGTGAAGTTTTTGTAGGTGTTGATATGATGGGCTCTCTCGGAAAAGAGATGGGGAAGGGTTTTATCAAGCGATTGGTTGATTGTAACCATGATGGAATCATGGATTCGCATACCGAGTTTGCACAATTGGATAATCCCAGGGGGATTTTGCCGGTGGGCAACAAGGTATTCGTACTTCATACGACCTTTTCCGAAGACACAAAAAAGGCCTTTAATATGGATCTTGTGGTTTTTGATGATGTCGATAATGACGGTGTTGCCGACGGTCCCGCCAAAGTATTGATCAAGAATATCAGTAATTCAAAATATTTACAAGATCGGGGCACCGACCATGCCACGAACGGTATTCAAATGGGTATTGACGGATGGATTTATATTGCCGTTGGCGATTTTGGTTTTTACAATGCCACGGCCAGCGATGGAACCAAACTGACCCAATTGGGCGGAGGTGTTTTACGAATACGGCCCGATGGCACCGGTATGGAAGTGTATACACATGGTTTGCGTAATATTTACGACGTCGCTATTGACCCTTTTATGAACATATTTACTAGGGGAAATACCAATGATGGAGGCGGATGGAATGTTCGGTTTATCCATCAAATACAGTCTGCGGAATATGGGTATCCTGTGCTTTTCAAACATTTTACGGAAGAGACGTTGCCTGCGTTGATCGATGTCGGCGGTGGGTCGGGAACCGGAGCTCTTTTTATGAATGATAATCGGTGGCCCGATAAATACAATAATGTGCCTTTGATGGCCGACTGGGGAAGAAACGAGTTGTACATACATCGCGTTACCGAAGACGGCCCAAGTTTCACCCAAAGTGAAGAACAGTTTATTCAATTACCCCAGATAACCGATGTTGATGTCGATGCTTCGGGTACGATGTATCTTTCCGCTTGGGATGGTGCCGGCTATTCAGGAAACCCTGATAAAGGTTATGTGGTTCGGGTGACTCCAAAAGGATTTTCATACGAACCCTTTGTGGATATAGAAGATGCGTCGATCAATGAATTGATTGATTTATTAAAGGCCAAAAACGCAAAGTCCCGTTTGAGTGCCCAATATGAATTATTACAACGCTCTGAAAGTGGATCGGCTTCAAAAGTGTTGCAGTTGGCACAGGATAGCGAACAATCTTTGGAAGTGCGTGCTGCCGCAATTTTTACTTATGCGCAAATTGCCGGAGAGAGCGGTATAGAAAGTTTGGTAAGCCTAACCGAAGACACCGCGGTTCAACGTTTTGCATTGCGTTCATTGGCAGACACTAAGACAATGGCGGCAAAAGCGCCGATGCAGCCCTTTCTAAAGGGCTTAAAGTCTAGCACTCCCGAAGTTCAGGCGGCAGCTATTATCGGTCTGGGCCGATTGGGCAATCTGTCCGCGGCCAAAGAACTGTTGCAATTCGAGGTTCCGGGTTCATTTGTTGCACCGAAAATAAATACGGAAGGCCCACATGCAACACCAAACGCAGAAATCGTACTGCCCCATTTGGCCGTCAAGGCATTGGTTGCTTTGAATGCTGAAAACGCGTGCATTGCTGCACTTGGGACCGACCAAGAAGCGATGGCACTATGGGCCATGCGCTATATGCACAGTTCTAAGGTAGTAACCGAGCTTATCGATGCTTCCAACAAATCGAGTGATGAAGTATTCAAGAAAAAGGTGATTAATACATTGGCACGAATCTATCACAAGGAAGCGCCTTACGACACTTCCTGGTGGTGGAGTACCCGACCCGATACCCACGGTCCGTATTACAAGACGGTCGAATGGGAGCAGTCGCCGGTCATTCGCTCTTTCTTGGTAGATCAGTTTAAGAACATGGGTAGAGGGGATAAGCAGTTTTTCGCCGAGTTGAACAGTAAATATAGATTGGGTGTCGATGTTTTTGGCGAAGTGAAAGTTGAAAAACCCAAGGAAGATATGCCCGTAGTCGATTTTGAAAAAATCAAAAATAAAAAAGGACAGATCGGGGAAGCATCGATAGAAGATGTGATGCTGGCCTTAGCAAAGATTAAGGGGAATCCCTCAAAGGGCGCAGAGCTTTTCAATAGTCAAGGTTGTATTGCCTGTCATAGTATTTCTAAAGATCAGGTTATGAAAGGGCCCTTTATGGGGCAGATCGGGTCTATAATGAACAGGGAACAGATCGCGGAATCTATTTTAAAGCCGAATGCCTCAATTTCCCAGGGATTTTCAACGGTACAGATTAGTACTAAAGGAGGTGATAACTATGTTGGTTTTGTAACTAGTGAATCAGCGAATGATTTGACAATCCGAAATATTGTCGGAACTGCAACGAACTTGAAAATATCGGATATAGCTGAGCGAAAAGAATTGGAAACCTCGATGATGCCTGCTGGTCTGGCGAATTCCTTGAGCTATGAAGAAATGGCTTCCTTGGTAGCCTTTTTAGCACAACAGAAATAGGTTTTATTTAATTTTAAATTAATCCAAAAACCTTTAGTATATTTGCGCGTTGTGTTGTGTCCCCACACGGGGATGTGTTGGGCGACCAAAATTGCCCACCAATGAAAGGCTTTCCTTATGGGAGGCTTTTTTTGTTTACGCATATTCCCATCGGCCTACATCTTATAATTTACATCCCTTTCTTTTATTCCCAAATCATCATTGGGGTCATGTTATTAAGAATGCAAAATTCGCAATGACTTTGGACTAAATAAAGCTATTGCCTTAAAATATTCGTAAATTTAAGGAAGAAGAAAAGTAATTTGCTGCCATGCCTTTATATCATAAATTAGGAAAGATACCCCATAAAAGACATACCATTTTCAAGAAAGACGATGGTGGTCTTCATTATGAACAATTGTTCGGAACGATCGGCTTCGACGGTATGTCGTCTTTGATGTACCATCTGTATCGGCCCACACAGGTTAAAAATGTGGGCAAGACATTAGATATTGCCCCCCGTGCCGCAGTGGAACATAATATAAAATCAAGATTATTAAAAGGGTTTGATATCAAACCTGAAGACGATTATCTCGAAAGCCGAAAAACAGTGCTATTCAATAACGATGTTCATATTGGTCTTGCCGCCCCAAAGTCATCGGTGGTCGACTATTTTTATAAAAATACCGATGCCGACGAACTTTTGTTTGTGCATAAGGGATCTGGAACGTTAAAAACCCTGTTTGGTGAAATAGCTTTTAAATACGGAGATTATATCCTTATTCCGAGAGGAGTGATTTATCAAATTGAATTTAATACCAAAGACAATCGTTTGTTGATGACCGAATCGTACCATCCGATTTATACACCTAAACGCTACCGCAATTGGTTCGGACAGCATTTGGAACATTCGCCCTATTGCGAACGCGATTTTAAGCTGCCGCAAAATTTACGGACACATGACCAAAAGGGTGAGTTTTTGATAAAAGTAAAAAAGCGGGGACAATTGCATCATCTGGTCTATGCTTCCCATCCTTTTGATGTTGTTGGCTGGGATGGTTACAATTATCCATATGCCTTTTCAATTCATGATTTTGAGCCTATTACCGGGCGCGTACACCAGCCGCCACCGGTTCATCAGACCTTTGAAACCAGTGCTTTCGTGGTTTGTTCGTTTTGCCCGCGATTGTACGACTACCATCCCGAGTCGATTCCCGCTCCCTACAATCATTCAAACATTGATTCCGATGAGGTTTTGTATTATGTCGATGGCGATTTTATGAGTAGAAAAAATATAGCTCAAGGGTTTATTTCACTACACCCTGCGGGTATTCCACACGGACCGCACCCCGGTACTTATGAGGCGAGTATCGGCAAGACCAAGACCGAAGAGCTGGCGGTTATGATTGACACTTTTAAACCTTTACAGTTGACGCAGGCCGCTTTAGATATCGATGACGGTAAATATTATCAAAGCTGGTTGGAGTAAAAATAGTGAACTGAAACAGTGAACAGAGAACAGTAAGTTGGTAATAGAGAACAACAAATGTTGAACAATGGGCAGTAAATTATATACGACCAAATAAACGGCTAGTTGGGGGTGACGATGATAGGTCGTCTTTGATTTTTCTCTTATTTTTTCTTCTAATCCTCCAATCATTCAGAACGGTCAAAAAATGACTAATTTTGGCTTTCAATTAAAAAATTCTGGCGAAAAATGATTTTTGACCTTATAAAAAAAAGACGTTCCGTTTTCCCGGTACAGTATAATGCCAAACCTATTGAGAAATCAGATATTGAGAAGATTCTGGAAGCTGCCAATTGGGCTCCTAGCCATAAAAAGACCGAGCCATGGCGTTTTAAAGTACTTCAGGGAGAAACGTTGGCGAAGTTGGGCATGTTTCTATCACTAAAGTATATGGAGAACGATCCCAAACCCAAAGAATTCAAGGTTAAAAAACTTATAGAAAATCCAAAGCGGGCAGGGGCGATCATTGCCATTTGCATGCAACGCGATCCATCTGAAAGTTTACCGGAATGGGAAGAAATAGCGGCAACTGCCATGGCCGTACAGAATATGTGGCTTTGTTGTACCGAATTGGGTATTGGAAGTTATTGGAGTTCACCCGGGCTCATTAAATATATGGATGAATTTTTTGCCCTGAACGATGGCGAAAAATGCCTAGGTTTCTTTTATATGGGCTATTCCGATGAAGAAATTGAAGAACAAACGCGCATGCCTATCGAAGACAAAGTCGTTTGGATGTGAATCTTACCTATGCCTGCTTCTTCTGCAAGGTGGCAAAATAAACCCATCCTATAAACAACAATTGCAACGGAATTCTAAACCATAGATATTCGATTCCTGGTCCGTCTGTATTTCCTGTTTGATAATTTAGTCCATGAATTGCCGCATTAATATTGGCGGGTAGAAGG
>CBDULZ010000034.1:0-46776 GCA_965368185.1 uncultured Kriegella sp. | reverse complement strand
TTTAGGGCTCCGAATTTAGCCGAACTTACGTCGAACGGTTCGCATGAAGGAACCAACCGTTATGAAATCGGTGATTCAAATTTGGGTAATGAGCAAAACTTTCAGACCGACCTTAGTTTTGAATACAAAGGGAAGCACATTGAATTGTTCGCCAATGGATTTTACAACACCATAAACGATTACATTTTTATTGAGCCCAATGGCGAGCTAATAGACGGCGATGCTGTTTTTCTTTACCGGCAACAAGATGCACATCTCTATGGTTATGAACTTGGCTTCCATTTGCACCCGCACCCATTGGATTGGTTGCATTTAGAAAGCAGTTTCGAGAGCGTAACCGGTAAGTTAAGTAGTGATGAATATTTACCTTTGATACCGGCAAACAATCTTACCAATACCTTAAGGGTCGAATTTAACAACCAGAGCAAATATCTTAACAACTATTATGCTTTTGTGACCTTGCAATCTGTTTTTGATCAAAAAAAGACCAATGGTTTTGAAACGAGATCTGATGGCTATAATTTACTGAATTTAGGATTTGGAGGAAGTATTTCCCTAGGGAAACAGCAGATCGACCTTCGAATAAGTGGCAACAATATGTTGGATAAAACCTATATTTCCCATTTATCAAGACTTAAAACCGATGGTATTGCCAATATTGGGCGTAATGTTAGTTTGGGTATAAGCCTTCCTTTATAAAGATAACGGCGGGGAGCTCTATAGAACTGCTTTTGCTTCCTGCCGATATTCAATCCTTAGATTTTGAATGTCTAAATCCATACCAAAACTGATGTAAAAAATCTTTTGGAATATTCTCGTCCCCCGGAAAGCCTAAGGGAACATCACCGCTATCTTCTGGAATATGGGCTGTGCGAAATAAATAATCCCAAAGACTAAGGCTGATGCCGAAGTTTATTCCGTAGCGCCCTTTTGGAAGTTTGTAGGCATGATGATACAAGTGCATCACGGGGTTGTTAAAGATGTATTTTAAAGGCCCCCAGGTAATCTTTATATTCGAGTGGTTCAGATGGCCAATCGTTATTGCGGCAAAATGGACAATATAGGCTTGTTCGGGTTCAAAACCTCCTAAAACCATAATCCCGAAAGTCTTTAACGGTTTGTAGAAAATATTCTCCATCCAATGATAGCGCATATGGGCGGCAAATCCCATTTCCTTTACGCTGTGGTGAATTTTATGAAAGCGCCAAAGCCACTCGTATTTGTGGAGCAAAATATGGGTGAACCATTGCACAAAATCAAGTACTACAAAAAAGAGCAGCAACTGCACCCAAGATGGTAATGATTTTAGGTCAAAAATTGCTAGGCTTTCAATAGAGATACCTATATCAAGGAATAATAATTCAAGTACCTTATAAAATCCACTTATGGCGATGGCGAAAACGAAAAAATTAAAGAACATATAAAAGGCATCCAACCAAAAATCCTTCCGGAAAACGGCTTGGTTTTTACGCCAAGGCCTTATTATCTCAAATCCCCACACCAAGAGTGATATGGCTATGAGTCCCCAAAAATAATTGATATACCATGGCACGTCGAACAGTATAGACTTCCATGTCCATTGCAACGTTCCGATAAACGAGTTTATAAAAGCTTCCGTGTATTTTTCCAAAATAGATGAAATCTTATTCTAGGCTTAGTCGCCAAAAGCATATCAATCTTTCAGTTCATACCATTCGATATTGGCAAGTGTTTCCCTCCTCCCCTTCTTTTTCGGTGGATAGTTGGTCACCAAGTAATTTATGATAATGTCCTCATTCGGACCAAGGTCCCATAAATTTTGGGTTTCCTGCATCCATCGTATCGTTGTCAACCACCGTTCCTTATTCATTCGGTTTTGAGTGACCAATTTGGCCGAATGACAATTCGTACAATTATTGACTACAGTCATCAGCCCTTCCGCGTCAACAAGACCAGTACGAACATGTATGCCATTTTCAATTTTATCAAAATCGTCTTCCACAACAGGAATATCGACAATTTCGGCATCGGGCTTTTCCGAATCCAAAAGAGATAAAGTAGGATCTACCAAAAAATAAATGCCCACAACTCCAATTATCAAAAAAACTGCGGAAAATAGGATCAAAATCCTTCGGGAACCGAACTTTAATTGTTCACTATTTCTCTCACTATCTCCCATATCAGCTTACTTTTACTGCTATTCGGTGGCAAGCATTGTTTAAATAACCCTTCGGGTTCCACCCGGGTAGCAACATGGGCTGTGATATACCATTGGAATCAGTTGCGCGGGCCCATACTTCGTAATATCCCTCTTGTGGAAAATTAACTGCCGCGGTAAAATGCTGCCATGCCAATCGGTTTGCAGGTCTTTCTACGTTGCAAGTCTGCCAAGTCGAGCCAAAATCAATTGAATATTCGATTTTAGCCACTTCCAGCTCCCCTGCCCAAGCATGACCACGAATGTTCAACTTTTTACCCTTAGGAATCACCGCCCCAGATTTCGGATAGGTTATCAACGATTTTACGGGCATCGATTCGATGATACACATTTCTTCATCGGGTACTTTATCTCCGGGAGCGACGGGCTTGCAAGGTACCCTATAAGCCGTTCCTAACATCTTTTCGCCGTCGTGCACCTTATTCCGTACACTGATACCCTGTAACCATTTGCCTGAAACGGACGCAGGCCAACCACCAGCGATCAAACGCAATGGATACCCATGTGTAAGGGGAATATCGGCTCCATTCATTTGAAAAGCCAAAATAGTTTCGTCTTGTAGAGCCTTGGCCATTGGGGCGCCTCTAGAAATAGCCTCTTTATTGGGATCACGACTAAGGTGAAGGTCAGCTGCGTGATATCCAATATATACGGCATCACTTTTAATTCCTACATCTTCGAGTACATCACGTAAGCGAATACCAGTCCAAGTGGCACACGAAACTGCCCCGATTGTCCATTGATTTCCTTTGGCCGGGGGGTCAAACTCACTACGTCCATTACCTCCACATTCCAAAGTGAGCTGGTAGGTATGATGTTTGAACTTCGTCTTCAGTTCAGTGAGCGTATAGGTTTTAGGTTCACCGACCGATTCACCGTCTATGGTCAATGTCCATTTCGAAACATCGATGTTTTCGGGTATCAGCCCATTGTTACGAACGAACATATATTTATTTGGGGTAATCTTATCATCTAACAAATGGGCCTGAGCCTCCATGTTCCATGGCTTGTCATTTAAAACGACCATTTCTTTATCCTTTTTGAACATTTCGAAGGGATCTGGGTCTTGAAGCGCTAGAGGTTGATACCCACTTGGCATAGTCGTACCAAAAACAATATCAGCCCCTATGACGGTTGCCATAGAACTCAATACTGTGTTCTTAACAAAAATTCGTCTACGCATATGCAATCTAATTTCAATTTATAATTACTTCAAAGTTATAATTTTCAACTATACTTTACTTATAAAAGGGCCAAAAGGATTCTTTAAAAATGGTTAATGTATTGAGTTGGAAATCATTGGGCCATTTGAAAATTTACCTTAACAAATAACTGCAACCTACAACGCGATAAAGGTAAAAGCTAATTCTTTTAAAACAACTACAATACAAATTTATACGTATATATAACTATACTTAAAAATCTACAATATGAAAATGAATGCGCTCGTTTTTGCCGTCTTAATAAGTTTAGTCTCTTGCAGGTATTTTGGTCATGGTGATGGAATTATTCAACCACCGCCCAATGTTTTGGGATTGACTTATTCTAAAAGTGAATTACCCTTTGAAGACACCTATGAAACCTTGCGTAATACACTCGAGGGCAACCCCAATATCGGAATAGTTGCGGAAGTAGACCATACTGCCAATGCCAATTCCGTCAATTTGGAACTCGACCCAACACGCGTAATCTTTTTTGGCAACCCGAATTTAGGCACTCCATTAATGCAGCGAAATCAGTTGGCCGGCTTGGATCTGCCTCAAAAAATCATTGTTTATAAAACTAAAGGTGGCGAGAGCTATTTGGGCTTTAGTAATACTACATACCTGTCAAGTCGCCACGGTCTCGATGGAGTGGCCACACTACCTACAATTGAAACGGCATTGACAAATCTAACGGCTGGTGCAGGCCAAGGCACCGTTATCAATGCAGAGAATAGTATTGTCGGCTTCGGCGAGGGAATCATTACTAAAAAAAGCAACCAGTCATTCGAAGATACCTGTGATAGTCTAAAGGCTGTGTTGGAGAACAATCCAAATTTAAACATTTTCGCATCTGTTGACCACAAAGAAAACGCTTTAAAAAACGGACTTGATTTAAATCCAACACGACTTTTTATTTTCGGAAATCCTAAACTGGGCACACCCCTCATGCACAACAAACAGACCATTGCTTTGGATTTACCTCAGAAGATGTTAGTTTGGGAAGATACTAACGGAATGGTTCATGTGTCGTACAACGATCCTCGATTTTTGGCAAAACGTCATAAAATAAAGGGAAACACCCAAGTAATAAGAACAATTGCCAATGCTTTGGATAATTTATCGGATGCGGCAACCGGAAAATAATGCGCATTAGGAAACAGAAAATGTTTGATTTTGGTGGGGAGCATTTATTCTATCTCAATTATTTTATTTTTCCCCGAACGATTGAACACATAGGTATAAAACCACATTATGGTAAAGGTAGGTATTACGTCTAAGCCTGGAATTATTTCCTCAACAAAGGTTATTATTCCGGCGGCCCTACCAATTTTTCCTTTATACATACGGGTCATTAACCATCCGGCAACAGGTGCCCATATAATATCGGAAAAATCCCCTACTAACGGAATGGCAAAAGAAAGCATTCCGATGCCATCGAAAAGCAATCCCAGGAGAAGGTCGTTGTACTTTTTGTCTTTCTTTGCTGACATAGTTAAAAATAAGAATTCCCTTTATGCGAAGCAATAAAGGTGCCATAATAAAGCCAACATCAAGGGTGCGAACCTTTATAAATTATTTGAAATACGAATAGAGCAGTTTCTCGATCCGTCCGTTTGACAGCGATTCAGGATAAATCGGAACTGATCAGTTTTAAGAACTCATTGCGCGTTTCAATTTTTTCGAATTGTCCGCGAAATCCCGAAGTTGTAGTTACGGAATTCTGTTTTTGAACTCCCCGCATCATCATACACATATGGGCGGCCTCGATGACTACAGCCACCCCTTTAGGCTTCAAGGTGTCGTTGATACACTCTAAAATATCATGGGTCAACCGTTCCTGCACCTGCAATCGTCGGGCAAAAACATCGACCACACGGGGAATTTTACTCAACCCCACAATATGTCCATTTGGTATATAAGCTATATGGGCCTTCCCAAAAAAGGGTAACATATGATGTTCACAAAGCGAATACACCTCAATATCCTTTATAATGACCATGTCGTCATATGATTCTTTGAACATAGCGCCTTTTAATATTTCTACGGCATCCTGTTTGTAGCCCTGGGTTAAAAAAAGCATGGCCTTGGCGGCACGTTCCGGTGTTTTTTCCAATCCCTCCCGAGCTACATCTTCTCCGATTTCATTGATAATGGAGGCATACCTGTCTTTTACTTCATCGGTTATTTCGAGGTTATACTCCTCTAAATTTTTATATGGCGACATTTATTTCTTCAATTTAGTTATAGATATGGTTACATTATCCCTTAAGACGATAATTTTAGTCATAACTGACAATATTAAGAAAAAGGAGGCAAACTTTTATATTTTGCCGTCTCTACGTTAATGACTAATTTTCGAGTTTCAAATTTTAGCATATGATCAAAGCCACCAACATCCAAAAATTCTATGGAAAACTACAGGTTTTAAAAGGCGTCGACCTTCATATAAAAAAGGGTGAGGTCGTCTCTATTGTTGGGGCTTCGGGAGCTGGAAAAACAACACTTTTACAGATTTTAGGAACTTTAGACTTACAATCGAACAAAGCCGGAAGTACGCTGGTCATCAACGGTATAGAAGTCACCAAATTATCGGATAAGGAACTCGCGAAATTCAGAAATGAACACATCGGTTTTATTTTTCAGTTTCACCAATTGCTTCCTGAATTCACGGCTTTGGAAAACGTATGCATTCCTGCTTTTATAAAAAAAACAGCAAAGAAAGAGGCCGAAAAAAGGGCGAAGGAATTACTGGACTTTCTCGGACTTTCACACCGATATGATCACAAACCCAGTGAGCTTTCCGGAGGTGAGCAGCAACGGGTTGCAGTGGCCAGGGCTTTGATAAACAACCCCTCAATAATATTCGCCGATGAACCCAGCGGCAACTTAGATACCGAAAGCGCCGATAACTTACATCGGCTTTTCTTTGAACTTCGAGATCAATTCGGTCAGACGTTCGTCATCGTCACCCACAACCAAGAACTTGCCAATCTTGCCGATCGCAAATTGACGATGGTAGACGGTTTAATTACCATACCCGAAGAAGTAATTGACGAAAGCAAAGTATGATTCCCGCTAGTTTCAACTCTTCAAGTCATTGTATTTGCTATTCTTACAGAACAAAACTGTTGGGGGAGTTGATCATAAGTGCCGATACTAATCATTCTCCGATTCAATGAAGAAAGAAGAACTTAAAGATTTTTTAGATGCCAAAGTTCTCCAATACAATCACCCCCGATTTTTGGAGAGTGATCCGCTACAGATTCCACATTTGTTCAATAGAAAGCAAGACATTGAAATCAGTGCCTTTTTAACGGCTACCATCGCTTGGGGCAATAGAAAAAGCATTATCAACAATGCTAAAAAAATGATGGATCTCATGGACCATTCGCCTTTTGATTTTGTAATGAACCATCAACAGAAAGATTTGGAATGCCTATCTGGTTTTGTACATAGAACTTTTAACGAAATTGATTTGGTCTATTTTATCCAAAGCCTAAAAAATATCTACGGCAAGGAAAACGGACTTGAAGGGGTATTCGCCAAGCACGCAAAAGACCAATCTCTACAACCCGCAATATCGCTTTTCAAAAAAACTTTTTTTGAGCTCCCCTACCCCAATCGTACTACCAAACATATTTCAGATCCTTTAAAAGGTTCGGCCGCTAAACGGATAAATATGTTTTTGCGATGGATGGTCAGGGATAGCTCTACCGGAGTTGATTTCGGACTTTGGAAGGCGATATCGCCAGCCCAACTCTCTTGTCCCTTGGATGTACATTCTGGAAATGTCGCCCGCAAACTCAAATTATTGCACCGCAAACTAAATGATGCCAAAGCCCTTGCCGAACTCGACAAAAACCTCAGAAAACTCGACCCGAAAGACCCTGTGAAATATGATTTTGCTTTGTTCGGCCTCGGTGTTTTTGAGAAATTCTAATGATAATCTATTCCGTACCCGTCGGCTTTAAAACACGTTCCTTTAAAAACAAATAAGCACCTATGAATTGCTGTGGATCTCCGTTGATCTCTAACTTAATTCTTTTCGTGGCAATCGAAGCCCCGATGCCTCCGCCTATGGGGACTGTGAAAAGGCTATTTAGCACCGCTTTTTCTTCTTTTGTAAATGAGATAAAAGACGAATCATCATCCCCGCTCGCAAGGCCACTAACAACGCCAACGGCCAAACCAGACAATGCGCCTATCCAAAGCCCTTTTGCAACGGCACCCTTTCTTCTAATTTTTAAATGGTCTATTTCGTTGGCCTGAATAGTATGAAGGTCAGCATGGTGAAACGCATTCTCCCGGCTTATGGTGATAGAACTTGAATCGGCCGCATATAGATAGCCCTTGATAAGTTCGTTAGGCTCGCTGGTTGTAATCCATACGCGATACATCCGTACTGGTTCACCACTTTTTTGAGCCGCTAAAGGCAATAAATAACAAACGAAAAACCACAATACTAAAAATTGCAATTTCCACATATTTTGATTTCCTTGAAATTAGCAACAAACTGAAAACCAAACTTTAGAGCACCTAAAAAGCATTCTAAATTTACCATTAAAATTGATATGAATATTAAATTGACAAAGAATTTTTAATGAAATAAAAACTATGGAAGTATCAATAAATGCTCTTTATAATGATTCGGCAAAGGCGACAGAACCCAGATAGGAAGCATTACCCAACAACACATTTATTTACGTACATTTAGTATTCCAAAACAAACACATTATGAAAAACCATTATTTGACCGTAACATCATTTCTCCTACTACTATTTATCGGCATTGTTGGTATTGCCCAAGACAAACCCTTTTTATACGGTGATGCGCTTCCTGATGCGCCTGAACTTGCACATAGGGGCGACTATACCATAGGTGTTCGCACTTTAAATTTAGTGCATAAAGGTCAGGTCGATATACTCAATTCAAAAAAGGGAGTTGACCCTACCTATGATCGACCATTGACCGTTGAAGTCTGGTACCCTGCGGCCTTGCCCGTTGACACTGATGCCTCCGTAATTTACAATGAAGTCATGGGTTCGTCCAATGACTCCCTAAGACCATTGATTCCTTTTACCTTTAAAGGGCGTGCCGTTCGCGATGCTGCTCCGTTGGTTTCCGAGGGGGCTTTTCCTTTGGTCGTGGTCAGCCATGGATATGTCGGTACACGTTACATTATGTCATATTTGACCGAAAACCTGGCCTCGAAAGGATATGTCGTCGTGGCCATCGACCATACTGATTCTACTTTTAAAGATGCGGCAGCGTTTCATAGCACCTTGCTAAATCGGGCCATTGATATTCCCTTTGTTATCGATCAAATGGAAACGATGGAAAAAGCTAATGAATCCAATTTTTTATCAGGATTGGTCGATGCAAGTTCAACGGGCATTATTGGTTATTCGATGGGCGGTTATGGTGTCCTCAATGTCGCCGGAGCGGGCTATAGTGATGGTTTGACAACTTTTTTTACAGGTATGACCGGTGGTAGCAACGCCATTATTAGGCATGCCGCAAGCAATCCTGATTACAAAGCCAAAAATGACTCGAGAATAAAAGCTGTGGTAGCTTTTGCCCCTTGGGGCATGGAGCGTGGTGTTTGGGATGCCGAAGGATTAAAAGGCTTAAAAACACCAACTTTTTTTGTTGCTGGAAGCAAAGACGATATCTCAGGTTATGAAAAAGGAATAAAAGCCATTTATAAAGGAGCAGTAAGTGCCGACCGCTATTTGTTGACGTATAAAAATGCCCGACACAATGTGGCCCCCAATCCGCCACCAGCGGAGGCGCTGGCACCAGGTTTACATATCGATGAATATTACCGCTATGCCGAGCCTTCATGGGACGAACGGCGTATTAATAATATCAATCAGCATTTTGTGACTGCCTTTTTAGGAATACATCTTAAACAAAAAGACTATCAAAAGTACTTAGATATACAGGAAGATTCCAATGAAAAAGATTGGACTGGATTTGTACCTAGGTCATCAACAGGAATGGAACTCTTGCATTCATTACCGAAACCATAAAACTCACGAATTTATTTAATGAATTCGAAGAAGAGCTTACAAACCCTGAAGATTCTGCACCTTTCATTGCTGGCAGGCCCTATTGCTTATGCCGTTTTTGCCTATTTGCAAAAGCAAAGCTTTAATGCCCAGATGGACGCTGACAGTATGTTCACCTATGTCGTTCCAA
The DNA here is from genome assembly GCA_965368185.1 of uncultured Kriegella sp. GTDB lineage: Bacteria > Bacteroidota > Bacteroidia > Flavobacteriales > Flavobacteriaceae > Kriegella. The sequence continues at coordinate 37,172 of CBDULZ010000034.1, read as the reverse complement.
TAACCGCGCTTATTGGGTATTTTGCAGGTACCTTTCTTTTTCAAAGACGTATTCAATCAATAAAAAAGAACGATACCCTTCCAACCAAACTAGGAACATACCAAACAGCGCTTCTTGTAAAATACGCTTTGCTAGAAGGCCCGGCTTTTTTGGCATTGGTAGCTTATCATCTTAACGGAAATGCATTGCATTTTGTCATTGCCATTTCATTGATCGTATATATATACGCCCAACGTCCGACCAAAAAGCAACTGTTCAATGAGTTGCCTTTGAATTTGGAGGAACGAAAATCATTTGATACTTTTCAATCTTAATTTAGAGAGCCAGTATGAAACTACCATTATTTATAGCGCTATTTTTTATGACACTAGGAGTACTATCGGATATACAGGCCCAAGATTGGCCCAATCTCGAGCAATTCAAGGATGCCAATGCCAAGATAGGTTTACCTTCGGAAAATGAAAACCGTGTGGTCTTTATGGGCAATTCTATTACCATTGGGTGGTTGAATAAAAGACCGGAGTTCTTTGAGGGAAAGCCGTATGTCAATAGAGGGATTAGCGGACAAACCACACCACAGATGGTACTTCGTTTTCGCCAAGATGTAATCGCGCTACAGCCGAAAGTCGTCGTTATTCTTGCGGGAACCAATGATATAGCCGGCAATACAGGGCCTTCTACACTTCAAATGATCCTCGACAATATCAAATCCATGGCCGAGCTCGCAGAGGCGAACGACATCAAAGTCGTGCTGTCTTCCGTTTTACCGGCCTTTGATTATCCATGGCGGCCCGGCCTTAAACCCAACGAAAAAATTCCGGCACTTAACAAACTTATAAAAGCGTATGCGGAGGAAAACGGTCATGTATATCTCGATTATTTTTCCGCAATGGCCGATAAGCGCAATGGTTTGCCTAAAGAATATGCCTCCGATGAAGTACATCCCACAATTACGGGTTATAAAGTTATGGAACCCATGGTAGATGCAGCTATAGCCGAAGCTTTGGAAAAGGAGTAGTGCAGACAGGGCTTGAACTTTTCTTGATAATACCCCGTTTCAAAGATCCACTGGAAGGTCGTTTTTTTGAGTACTGTAAGAATCGCTGTTTAAAATTTATAACAACTTACTGATTTTGGAAAAATATTTTGTGCCAAAAAAGCCGTAATAACGAGAATACAAAGAAAGACCAGGACGAAGATTTTCAATAAAATGGTTTTTCTATTATTTAGAAAAGTCTTATTAGGCGCCGTTTAGAAGAACAGAATGGCGAAAAATCTTTAGCCCAAAAACGTGCATCTTATGTGCCATAAACTGCTTAATTAAACCCCATTAATTGAACTTTGAGAAATTTTCTTTGACATCATTTCTAATAAGACCTAAAAGATCATTTCAGTCAACTGACAGCGTTTCATAAAAGTCCCGATGGACTTGAGCTACCATTTTAATTATGTTGGATCTGGTGAATTGATGTGCAGAATATACAACTATATAATCAATTTCAAATGACATCTGTCACAAAATAAGTCCAATTAATTCGGCATCTTCACGTCTCGGACCAACTGAATTTACCAATGGATAATATTTACTTCCTAATGATCATTGCACTTGCCGTTTTGGCAATTGCGGATTTAGTTGTGGGTGTTAGTAATGATGCCGTGAATTTCTTGAACTCTGCTTTAGGCTCTAAAGCTATTTCTTTTAAAACAATAATGATAGTGGCAAGCCTTGGCATAGCTTGTGGCGCGGTTTTCTCAAGTGGTTTAATGGAGGTCGCTCGAAAAGGTATATTCGTGCCGGGTGAATTTATGTTCAGTGAAATCATGATCATCTTTATGGCCGTCATGATTACTGACATTTTACTCCTCGATTTTTTCAACACCTTAGGTATGCCGACTTCGACAACGGTATCAATAGTGTTTGAATTGTTAGGGGCCGCTGTTGCCATGGCCCTAATAAAGATAGGAGCCTACAATGGTTCTTTTTCCGAGGTTGTAAATTATATCAATACCACGAAGGCAACGGAAATAATTCTGGGAATCCTACTTTCGGTCCTGGTGGCTTTCTCGGTGGGTGCACTGGTTCAATATGTTTCCCGTGTTTTACTTTCCTTTAACTTTGAAAGGAAAGCCCAATGGGTAGGTGCCGTTTTTGGTGGGTTCGCATTGGCCGCTATAACATATTTCATATTTATCAAGGGACTTAAAGGAACGGACTATTATACGGAGATTAAGCCTTTGATTGAAGGTAAAACCTTATTGATAGTTACCATAAGTTTCGCTATTTGGTCTCTTTTATCTTATACATTCATCACGGTATTCAAACAAAACATATATAAACTCATCATTGCCGTAGGTACCTTTGCCTTGGCCTTGGCTTTTGCCGGCAACGATTTGGTCAATTTCATCGGTGTTCCTATTGCTGCTTGGCAATCGTACGAAGCCTGGATGGCATCAGGGGTCGCGGCCACCGATTTTGCAATGGGTGTATTGGGCAACAAAGTACCCACTCCAACAATTTTTCTATTAGTTGCAGGGTTGATAATGGTGCTGACCTTATGGTTTTCTAGTAAGGCAAAGAAAGTGGTCAAGACCTCCATTGATCTATCTAGCCAAGGAGAAACCCAAGAGCGTTTTAAACCAAACTTCTTGTCAAGGAACTTGGTAAGATTTGCGATGCTTGCTTCAAAATATACCGCTACGGTACTTCCTAGCTCAATCCAAGAAAAAATAGAGAAGCAATTTGCAAAACCCTTTATAGAGCTTCCCAGAGGAAAAACACATGACCTACCTGCCTTTGATATGGTGCGTGCCGCCGTCAATCTAATGGTCGCCAGTGTACTGATTTCCATTGCCACTTCAATGAAACTACCCTTATCAACCACCTATGTTACCTTTATGGTCGCCATGGGTACTTCTTTAGCGGATAGGGCCTGGGACGGCGAAAGTGCCGTTTATCGGGTTGCCGGCGTATTGAATGTAATCGGAGGCTGGTTTTTCACGGCCATTTGTGCATTTATTGCGGCGGGCACGGTTGCATATTTGATAGATCTTGGAGGTGGAACAATGATTGCCGTATTGCTACTTTTGGCAATTTTATTGTTGGCAAGAAATTATATCAAACACATTAAAAAAACTAAGAAAGTTAGAGCTGAAGATAGTTTGAATAAGGCGGAAAGCAATTCTATTCATGGTGTTATAGAAGAAAGTGCGGATAATATCTCTAAGGCCTTAAAAAGAGTAGGCAAGATAAACAATAATACCATTAATGGATTAATCGAACAAGACTTGGATGCCCTTAAAAAGGCGAAGGAAACAGTGGTGAAGCTAGAGTCTGAAATAGAGGAGCTGCAAAACGATATTTTCTATTTTATTAAAGACATGGACGATTCATATTTGGGTGCCAGCAAATTCTATATCGATGTAATCGGTAGCATACAAGATGTGGCCCAATCATCAAGTCTAATTACAAAAATAAGCCACAAGCATGTTAATAATAACCATAAGTCTTTAAAGAAAAAGCAGGCAGAGGAACTTTTGTTCATCAACGGCAGACTTATACATCTTTTTGACCAAATCAGGGCGGTATTCGATACCAGGTCGTTCGATAAAATTGTTCCCGCTATAATTGAGGGAAAACAAACCCTTCTCGATAGCGTTCAAGAGTCAATACAAAGGCAGGTCGAACGTACGAGAACCGAAGAAGCAAGTCCTAAAAATACTATCTTATATTTTAGGATTCTCTTAGAGACTAAAGATTTGATAATGGCCAATATGAATATTCTAAATTTGTACTATGACGAACATGATCGGAAAGAAACACTAGAGAACACCTAAGACTGGTCAGGCACATTTAGCTTTAATTTCCGTTTTCCAACAAAGAATCTTTTTCTCCGTAGAGGAGCTCTGCCACCGTAATCAGGTTTTTAATGATTTCGTTTACATTATCTTTGTCATTGACCAACGAAGAAGCCATCTCTGGCGTTATCACATTTTTCCTTATAATGGAATTGATGGATTTAGTAAAATGGTATTTCTTTTCTTTTGCGTCATTTCTTAACTTCGCTAATTTCGCAGAATACTGTTCTTTATCATCCCCGGTTCTGAATAAATAAACAATACGCAATACTTTCACGATTTTTTTCCGGAACTTATCGTACTCTGTGGCCATCTGAGTGTTTTCCGAATCTATATATTTGGATACATTCAAGCCAATTTCCAAAACGGCCTTTATAATTTCCACCATTCTGCGATTGGCAATTATTAGCTCAGAAATCCTATCGTTTTGATTTTTGCCCAATTTCAAGGTACTCTGGGCTGTAGTGGCATAGCGGATTATTTCTCCATATATGGTTTTTACCTTGCTATAATAAAGATCGCGCACATCGGTTTCAAAATCCTCTTTTGAATTCTTGATGATTTCTTTTGGCTTTAATTCAGATTTTATGTCATCTCTATGGATGTTCAGGGCGTGCGTGACAATTTCAAAAATGGCATTTTCATATAAAAACTTCGATTCTTTTGTCAACGCGGAGACAACGGCACTAGGAAACTTCAGTATACTATCATTCAAGTATTTAGGCTCCTCGATACCTTTATCTTCCTTTTCCTTAAAGAACTCCAATAGCAAGTTTTCCAATTTTTCAATAAATGGAATCATGATAATCACCCCAAGAATATTAAAAATGGTATGGAAAAGTGCCAGTTTCAATGTATAATCAGTGGTGCCAATTCTAAATACATCTGACAATATATTAACTAAATTTGCTAACGGATAAATGAAGGCAAGTGCCAGAAGGCCCGTCACAACGTTGAAAATGAGATGTGCCCCGGCCAGTCTTTTGCCTGCTATATTTGAACTCAAAGACCCTAAAATAGCAGTAATCGTTGTGCCGATATTGGCTCCTATGGCTATTGCCAAAGCATTTTCATATTCTATTTGTCCTGCTGCCAATGCGGTTAAAACCAACACCAATGATGCCGCACTGGATTGCAATACAATTGTTATAAAAATACCGACGCCCGTGTATAGTAACACCCCTAAATAACCCGAGACTGCGTATTGGGTTAAATCAATATTTTTACTAAAAACATCAAATCCTTCTTTCATGAAATAGATACCTAGAAAGAAAAATCCCAACCCGGCCAATACATTTCCGAGCCCTTTTAAGGATGCCCTTTTTTGTAACGAAAAAACAATACCGAATACGAGCATGGGCAATGCCAAGGCCGATATCTTTATTTTAAGGCCAAAACCGGCAACGAGCCAAGCGGTTACCGTACTACCGATATTCGCTCCAAAAATCAAACCCATTCCGCCACCTAGACTGATTAGCCCAGAACTTATAAAAGAAATCGTAACTACCGATACTAGCGAACTTGATTGAAGAAAAGCAGTGACCACGGCCCCAGTGGCAATACTATTATAGAGTTTGTCAGTCGCTTTCTTTAAAAGCTTTTGAAGAGGCCCTTTGACAAAAACTTTAAACCCCTCCTCCAGCATGATCATGCCAAATAGTAAAATGGCAACACCCGCCGAAATTGTTTTAAAATTTGGGTTAAAAAATAAGACAACCCCAAGCACAATTAAAAAAATATAAAAAAATGACTTTTTTATCATAAAATGACCAAGTAAAATGATTGTGTTGGGCTCATTGCTATCAATTATTCATTTGTTAATTTAAAGTAAACATAATATAAAATAATTGCAAACCCTTATGCGATTTCTCCCGTTGAAAGATTAAAAAAAGATCTCTGATTCAATCCTTAATCCAATTATTATGTTGATTCGTCTATGGAATCCAAAATAAAGCCAAACTTCCAGTTTTTTATTCCATTGCAAAGATTTCAAAACCTATTGTATCTTGTAAAAAGATGTTTTAATCCCTTAATTTTTAGGTGATTGAAGCCTTAACATTTAGATATCTATAAACAAATACTGCATTTTAAGAGGTGAAATATGCAGTCCATACGAAATTACGGACAATGCATACAATTTAACACCAATTTACCAAAGGCGTTACCTACATTTATTTTGATAAGCCACCTCGACCCAGAAACCAATATTTCGTTTGCAAAGTAATTTATTTCTTCCCCCAAGAAACAGGTAGTTCCTCCCAACAAAAGATCAAGTAAATGTTCTTTCCAATCAAAAAACCAGGTTTTTTGATAGAACGAATTTAATCGGCTACCCCACAATTGAAAAAATTTTCGACCCTTGTGTCGATTCGATCGAACTAATTTACTCCAGAACGGTTTCCCCATATAACTGGCAAAAATTAACATAAAAATCAAAAATCATGGCAAAAAAGGAAAGTAAAACGGTCAAAGTATTGGTAAAAAGCGAACGCGAGGAAATTCCCAAGGAGCTGCAGCTGTATCTGTTCGACAATGACGGGGAATTATTGGAAACTTCAGGCCTGAAAAATGGTGTTGCAGAACTCAAGACCAATGCCGAGGGTATAAAGGGCAAAGCCCAAATAATCTTTGGCCCACCTATTCCCGAAGAATTCAAAGGTCGAAAAATAAGTCCGCTCCTAATCAAAAAAATGGGTGGGTACCAACCATCGTTACGTTTAAATCGTAATTATGAAATCATTATCTCTGGACTCCCAAAGTTTAAATTTCCAAACTGGGATTGGTGTTTGATTACGGGCAATTTATCCAAATCATTTACAATAGATGGCGAGAACAAAATATTACCGGTCTGCGATGCCAGGGTGCATATTTGCGAAATTGATCGCATTAAATGGTGGTGGCCAAAAATACCCCGGCTTGTCCTCGATGATCTGGGAAAGAAGCTCAAAGAGGTCATTATTGATCCAGAAATAATTTTACCGCGCTTGCGGGACACAAAATTAATAGATACTGAACTTCCCGAAATTACCCGGTTACGATCAGCCACTGATAAATTAAAGAAACATACGCTGATCGAACTGCCCGATCGCGTGAAGCAAGGCCTTTTATCCACATCACAAACAATTGTTCACGAGACAATTTTCAATAATTTTCAATTGCTACATCCCTATATTTGTTTTTGGCCCTGGTTCTGGCCTTATTTCTACCATTGTGACCATATAGCAACGGTATATAGTGATTGTAATGGAAATTTTGATTTTAACTACCTGAATTTCACGAATGACAAGGATATTTATATCTGGGTCGAAGTCAACATAAATGGTGAATGGGTCACTGTTTACCGTCCGCCTATTGCGTGTTATACTCGATGGAACTACAATTGTGGCACCGATATTAATATTCGTATTACCGATTCAAGGGTACGTCCTTGCGAATGCGAACCATTGCCAGGCGCTGTTGTTTGGATGAAGCGGGTAAATACTGGGGTAAGCCTGCGTAGCATACAACAAAGCGAGGTATCCAGCGGCCATCTGGCCAATGCCGTCGGATTGACTTGGTACGGAAACACCGGAAATAGGGTAAGCCCGTTTGGAAAGGTATTTCCTTTGGTAGTGCAGTTCGGAAGTGGCTTTCCAAATTCAACGGTCACTCACTACCGTTGGAGTCATCGCCGGTTAAAAGATGCCTTTTTAACAAATGTTTCCGACTCAAATCACATGATAGAAGGGAATATCAGCAAATCATATACCTATGAAGTAGTTACAAGTGGTGGTACTGTCTTTGCGACCGGGTCCTTTCCATTAGGGCCAAGTTATGATGCCGGAAAGCCTAAATTTAAAATTCCACATGTAGAGGCTTCTGTCGATGTGCCAGCAGAACCTACCGCTGAATGGAACCAAGATACAAATAGTGTCAAAATTGACACCCCCACTAAATTTAGCGATGGACTATATGAATTCACGTTTGAACTATTGAACAGTTCTGGAAATGTTGTTCCGGTAGCGCCGAATACATTTGTGGTAGATCGAATAAGTTCAGATCCTGCTGGGCCAGCTACTATTTTTGCCGATGGACTGGCGGAAAATTACATCGTGAAGAATAGTGCTGGAAACGCCATAGCCTTCCGATTCAAAATGAGGATAGACAATCAAGACAGCTATGCAAATGTTTTGGATGCGCTAGTCGATGGAAACCCGACCGATACAGAATGTGGCATCGGACATTACAACAATAAAATGACGGATAAGGCAATTCTAAACTTTATTGCCGGACATCCCCAAGATTTTGCCACCTATGTATTTCGTGTTACAAAGGGCAACAGTAATCCTGTGGCCATAGCGAATACCAGCGGATATGTCAACCAGTTGAACAATGGATACGTAACCCCGAACACCATTGACGATCCCAAATTGGTTCCTAGCATACCTGCAAAACATCAACAGAAAAAGGAGATGGATGTCAGCGCAATGCTAGGCGCCTGTAATATGGCGGCATTTGCCGAGGTATTACATGTATATGCCACTCATACCGACGGAAGCAACCGGATAAATGACTATGATAGCGGTGATACTGCGGCAATTGCCATTGCAACACCCTAAATAAAGCATCTTAATAAGGATAAAACCCCATTGATCTTGAAAGATCAATGGGGTTTTATATGTTTAAGTCTTTCTGTGAAATATGAATCATAGGATGTCAGTAGTAAACCCTGAGACATTGTCATAGTTTCATTTGTGGTTTGCCTAACTGACATTTAAATTTTATCCATATCTTCGACTGGCATAATTACGACAGTATCAAATCATCCTGTTCTTACCGATGATTTTAACAACTACCATGAATATGATAAACCATCCCCCTAAGGCCATTTTAAATCAAACGAAAAATGGTGTGGTTTCCGAAGAATGGGATACCATCATAATCGGATCCGGCGCAGGTGGGTTAGCCGCTGCAATTTGCCTATCTCGGGCGGGACAAAAGGTTTTGGTTTTGGAACAACACGATGTTCCAGGAGGTTGGTGCCACAGTTTTTACCTTAACGGTCATCGTTTTACACCGGGGGTTCATTACGTTGGACTGATGGGAAAAGGGGAATCTACTAGCAATTTGTATAGAGGTTTAGGTATTGCAAATGATCTCGTATTTTTTAGAATGAACCCTAACGGGTACGAACATTGCCGTATCGGTGATGAACATTTTGACTTTCCTTCTGATTTTGATGAATTGGTAGAACGGCTTTCCGAGCGCTTTCCAAAGGAAAAAAAGCAGATTAAAAAGTACCTCACATTGGTACGAAATGTAAGTACACAACTACAATTATTGCCAAAAATGAGTGGTTTTTGGGATAATATCACGATTCCCTATCGCACAAGACATATGGGCAAATTTGGGCTTTTCAGTCTACGGAAGGTTATCAATTGGCATATAAAGAATCCCCTTTTGAAAAATATTCTTAATGTGCAATGTGGTGATCATGGCCTACAACCTAAAAAGGCAAGTTTCCCCTTACATTGTGCCGTTATGGACCATTATTTTAAAGGCGGATATTACCCTATGGGCGGAGGCGGTGCACTAATCAAGTCTATGACGAATGCCATTAAAAAAAATAAGGGGGAAGTACGTACGAGCCAAAAGGTAAACCGAATACTGCTCAAGGGACAAAATAAAAAACAGGCGGTTGGGGTTGAACTGGAAAACGGACAACAATTGTATGCAAAGCGCATCGTTTCCAACGCCGATCCCGGAATCACCTTTCTTAATTTGGTCGGAAAAGAAAATTTGAGCAAAAAATTAAACAAGAAGTTAAACCGAACAAAATACTCGTGCACCTCGTTAATGTTGTTTCTTACCGTTGATATGGATTTGCGGGAAGCTGGTCTAGATTCCGGGAATATTTGGTCAATGCCCGATATGGACGCCGATGATCTCTACGACAAAATGATGGCGACCGATATTGCCTCTGAAGATGCCTTTGAAGGATTGTTCATAAGTTGTACTACCCTCAAAGACCCTACGGGTTTTGATGGAAAACATCATACCTTAGAGGCAATCACCTATATCGATTACACACCTTTTGAAAAATTCAGCAAAGAAAAGGAAATGCGATCACCTGAATACTTGGCATTTAAAGCGCGGTTGACCCAAAAAATGATAAATGGTGTCGACAGGGCGATTCCGGGTATTCGTAATCACATAATACATCAAGAATTGGGCACTCCTGAGACCAATAGGCATTACATAAATACTACGAGGGGCAATGTTTACGGTACCGAAAAAAGTTTAAAGCATATTGGCCCTTTTGCCTTTAAAGTGAAATCTGAAATTAACGGGCTATATATGTGCGGGGCAAGTATTTTATCGCATGGCGTTGCAGGGGCTGGTTATTCAGGAGTAAATACCGCAGCTGCTATTTTAGGTTGCAAACAAGATGACTTACTGCAACTCGATGAATCACAAGAGGTACGCATTTTCGATGCGGATAATGATTCAGATTACCCGCAATGGTTGCAACAAAAAATAGCAATCAAAAAGCGGCGGTCGGTTATGAATCACAACAAAGAATCTATGGCCTAAACCATTTTTTCTATAAAAATAAAGCAACCAATCAACTGCCTGACATCAAATTTATGATTGGAAGGAAAACATATTTTTTCCAATTTATTCATTTTGTAAACCATGAAAATATAACGTTGTTTCCATTTTTGTAGGACCATCCAAAAATCGAAGAACCAATTTTTGTATGTATACCATAATAATGCTATTTTGGTAGCCTTGACCAACTTTGTGAGTTCTGTATTCAAACAGCAATAACTTAAATAAAAATATATAATGACAATAGATTCGCACCAACATTTTTGGAAATACGACCCCGTACGCTACTCGTGGATCAATAATAGCATGGCGGTACTGCAAAGGGATTTTCTTCCAACTGATTTAAAAAAAGTATTCGACAAAAATGGTGTTGATGGCTGTGTAGCTGTTCAGGCCGACCAAAGTCTTGAAGAAACTGATTTTCTATTAAAATTGGCCAAAGAAAATGATTTTATAAAGGGTGTCGTGGGTTGGATAGACTTGAGGGATCCAAAGGTAAACGAAACGCTTCAACGTTACAGCGGCCAAGAAAAATTAAAAGGATTTCGCCATGTGGTACAAGATGAACCTGACCATAATTTTCTTTTGCGCCACGATTTTTTAAGGGGTGTTGCCCATTTGGAAGCACATAATTTAACCTATGATATTTTAACTTTTCCCCATCAGTTGGGGGCTGCGCTTGAATTTGTAAAACGGTTTCCCAATCATAAATTTGTAATCGACCATATTTCCAAGCCCTATATAAAAGATGGTTTTTATGATGGATGGGCCTTGTTGATGAAAGAAATTGCCCAACATGAAAACGTGTACTGCAAATTATCGGGTATGGTCACAGAAGCCAATATGAATTCATGGAAAGCTCAAGACATCACACGCTATATGGAATTGGTTATGGAGGTTTTTGGAACTGACAGAGTTATGTACGGATCCGATTGGCCGGTTTGTCTTCTTGCGGGAAAATATGGTGAAATAAAGAATCTAGTGACTGATTTTATTGCTCCCCTTAGCGAGAATGAGCAAAAAGCTGTAATGGGCCAAAATGCTATAAATTTTTATAATTTATAGTTCTTTCATTCGCATGAATATTTGAATAATACAACTACTAATATAATACACAACACTATTTGAATTATGGCAAATACAAAAAGATTCTGTTTCTCTTGTGATTTAAAGGACGATCCGAAATTGATCGCTGAATATAAGCACTATCATTCCAAAGGGGTCACATGGCCTGAAGTTACACAAAGCCTTAGGGATGCGGGTGTGGTAGACATGGAAATTTACCTGACAGGGAACCGTATGTTTATGGTTATGGAAGTCGATGAAACCTTTGACCTTCAAAGAAAGGCAGAAATGGATGCCAACAACCCAAAAGTACAGGACTGGGAAAAGCTTATGTGGGACTACCAACAGGCACTCCCATGGGCAAAAGCTGGTGAAAAATGGATTTCATTGGAAAAAGTTTTTCACTTAGAAGAACACTGATGTTTTAAACAACTTCTGGCCCCTATCCTTTTTGCATTCTACCAATCAATTTGGGTTGCAGGGAAGGGGTCATCTATATTTTAGTACATAATTGCTTAGAATTCCCTGCTCTTTCTGCCGCGTAAAGCATTGGCTTCGCTATCCCCATTAAATTGTTCCTTTTTAGGGTCCCACTCCAACGGTCTTCTAAGTTTATAAGCGATGTTCGCTATATTGCAGACCGTAGCCGAACGGTGTCCCGTTTCTACATCGCAAATGGGTGAGGTTCGGTTTTTGATGGCATCGAGCCAATCCTGGTAATGGTTGTCGGAACGGTAAAGTCGCGTATCCGAATCTTTTATTTTAGCAGAAAGAATATTCACTGGGTCAGTTTCAAGGTAACTTCTACTTACATCCATGTTGCCTTCAGACCCTATAAACCGAACGCCCCAACCCCGACCAAAATCTTCATGAACCATTTCAATACCGTTTTCATAGAACATTCGAAGTCCTCGCACTGCCGTAGGGTCGCCGGGAGGCAAATACCGAACCGGCCCTGATCGGTCCATTCCAAGTGCCCATTGCACGATGTCGAACATATGAGCTCCCCAATCACACAAAATACCACCCCCGGTCTCTTCGAACAGACGCCAATCTGGCCAAAACTTCACATCATTATTGGAAGGAGCCAAACGATGGTTATACTCCAGCAAAGGTGCCGGTCCACACCAAAGGTTCCAATCAATCTCTTTAGGTGTATCCTCTTTGCTTAAATTATAGGGTATCGCCGGGTCTCCTACATTGACCAAAATTTTATTTATTTCCCCAAGATAACCGTTTCGAACAAGTTCACAGGCCTTTCTAAAATTCTCCCAAGACCGCTGCATACTTCCGGTTTGCAAAACCTTTTTCGTAGACTTTGTGGCCTGCACCATATCAATACCTTCCATGATTTTCAGAGAAAGTGGTTTTTCGCAGTACACGTCTTTTCCGGCATTCATCGCATCGATCGCATGTCGGGCATGCCAGTGATCCGGTGTTGCAACGATTACGCCGTCGATATCTTTATTGTTAAGCAATTTTTGATATTCACTGTAGTTCGTTATTCCCTTATGCCCAATTGTTTTCCGTTTTTCGGCATATAATGAATTTACATGGTTCTCAAACCAAGCCGTCTTGGTGGTCCAAACATCGCAACCCGCTACAATTTGGGCTTCGGTTTCCCCAATAAATCGTGAGGCCAACCCCCGGCTTTGTTTGCCAAGACCGATAAATCCGAGATTGACACGATCACTCGGGGCTAAAAACCCCTTTCCAAGAACGTGCCTTGGAACGATGCTGATAGCACCAGCCGACAATATGGAAGTAGAAATAAACTTTCGTCTCGTGAAATTTGTTTTTTGCTTTTTGCTTTTTTCGAAGGATATCTTTTTTTTCATTGCGACGTACTAGTTAAATCAATGTTCTTGGTCTGAAAAATATGTGTTCCCGAAATATACCGATTTTGTTCTTTTGTAAAAAGCAATTTTCATAAAGACTGAACAATAGTTTCAAAATTATTGTTTTATCTTCCCGACCGAAAATAATAAAGCATGAATGACATATTTCAGATAAAGGATAAAGTTGCTGTGATTACAGGAGCTAGCGGGGCACTCGCCCAAACTGCAGCCATTAGTTTGGCTCAAGCAGGAGTTAAATTGGCCCTTTTGACACGTAAAAAATCATCGTTAACCCAATTAATAGAAAAGATAACATCTGAAGGTGGCGAGGCCACGGCTTATGAGGCAGATATCCTCTCCGAAGAATCGCTAAAAAATGCCAAAGATAAAATTCTTGCACATTACGGTAAAGTCGATATCCTCTTGAATATTGCCGGAGGAAATTTACCAGGAGCAACCATTGCCCCTGACAAGACGATTTTTGATCTTGCTATGGATGATTTCAAGAAAGTAACCGACTTAAACCTCAATGGTACCGTATTACCTTCATTGGTGTTCGGAGCTAGCATGGCCGAGCAAAAAGAAGGTACAATTATCAATTATTCATCCATGGCTGTCGATAGGGCCATTACAAGGGTGGCTGGTTACTCGGCTTCAAAAGCAGCTATGGAAAACTTTACACGGTGGATGGCTGTTGAAATGGCTACAAAATTTGGTGGGGGAGTTCGCGTCAATGCAATTGCGCCTGGCTTTTTTATTGGAAACCAAAATAGGGCCTTGCTTACGAATTCAGATGGATCTTATACCGAAAGAGGACAGACAATCATTCGAAACACCCCAATGGGACGTTTTGGAGAAGCCGAAGAATTAAATGGAGCGGTACATTTTTTATGCAGTGATGCAGCACGATTTATTACAGGAGTTGTACTCCCCATCGATGGTGGCTTCAGTGCATTCAGTGGCGTTTAATCAAGTATAAATAAAATCACAAATTCATAGAAAAGATGAAGATGGAACAAACATGGCGGTGGTACGGTCCGAGTGACCCTGTAAGCCTTAGTGATATAAAACAAGCCGGAGCTACGGGTATAGTTACCGCGCTACATCACATACCGAACGGTGAGCTTTGGTCTAAGGATGATATCAATAAGAGAAAAAAAGAAGTAGAAGATAGTGGCCTCGTGTGGTCGGTCGTAGAATCTTTGCCCATACACGAGAATATAAAGACCCGAACCGGTGATTTTGAACGGCACATCGCCAATTACAAACAAAGCCTCATCCACCTAGCAGAATGTGGTGTACATGTGGTCTGTTATAACTTTATGCCGGTTCTCGACTGGACAAGAACAAATTTATACCGTGTTATGGCCGATGGCTCAAAAGCTTTATCTTTTGAGCATGCTGCCTTGGCTGCTTTTGACTTGCACATACTTAAGCGGCCAGGTGCCCAAGAAAGCTATACCGCTTCTCAAATCGATAAAGCGGCTGAGTACTATAAGAATATGTCGGATGAAGCGGTTAAAGATTTGGTAAAAACGATTATTGCCGGACTTCCCGGATCGGCAGAAGGTTATCCTGTTTCTGAAGATGGTTACGACTTGAGTAAATTTCAAGGTATTCTTGATACCTATAAAAATATCGGGGAAAACGAAATGCGAGAGCATCTTGTACAGTTTTTAAGTGAGGTCGTACCTGTCGCCGAACAAAACGATGTCAGAATGTGTATTCATCCCGATGATCCACCATTCACTATTTTAGGGTTACCCCGAATCATGGGTACGGAAGAAGATTACGCCCATATTTTCAATAAAGTTCCATCGTTGAGCAACGGTATCACTTTGTGTACGGGTTCTTTGGGAGCTCGCGCCGATAACGACTTGTTGCAAATAACGGAGCGATTTGCTGAGCGTATTCATTTCTTGCACTTGAGGAGTACCCAGCGTGATGCAGACGGTAATTTTTACGAGGCCAACCATTTGGAAGGAAATGTTGATATGTTCGGCATTGTAAAACGAGTTTTGTTGGAACAAAAACGTCGGCAGAAAGAAGGAAGAAAAGACGCTTCAATTCCGATGCGGCCCGATCACGGCCATCAAATGTTGGATGACCTAAACAAAAAAACCAACCCCGGTTATTCTGGAATTGGAAGATTACGCGGACTTGCGGAACTAAGAGGTCTAGAATTGGGCATTTACAAATCGCTCATTGAAACGGAATAATCTCGAATTAGGGATACTTAAAAGGGCTGCAAAAACAATTTTGCAGCCCTTTTTTGTTGAAATCGACCTTGTTTATTTACTGCCCAAATACGTTTCTTGACCAAATGTGAAAATCTCTGAAGGAGTTCTGGCTTCCTTAAAAATTTTCTCCATTTCCTGAACAACCTCTGGGTGATTCTGTGCTACATTGTTTTCTTCGCCAATATCGGTCGAGAGATCGTAAAGCTCTAAGGGAGCTTCCGGACTTTTAAAAACATTGTATCGCACAGCCTTCCAGTTTCCTTTTCGAATGGCCTGTCTACCTCCTTTTTCATGAAATTCCCAATACAGGTATTCATGCTCTTTTTGCAGTTCTTTATCTAACAATGTTGGTAAAAAAGATATTCCATCTAAATTATCCGGTGTATCGATTCCGGCAATTTCTGAAACGGTAGGAAAAACATCCCAAAATGCCGAAACATGGTCACTTTGCGAATCCGGCGCAATTTTTCTTGGCCAACTAACAATCATAGGCACACGAATGCCTCCTTCATATAAATCGCGTTTTATCCCTTTAAGCGGACCGTTGCTCTCGAAATAATCGGGATCTGCGCCACCTTCCTCATGCGGACCATTATCGGAAGTGAATATAATTAGGGTATTGTCGGCAATGCCCAGTGTTTCTACCTTAGCCACAATCTCCCCTACTTGATCGTCCAATAGATTGACCATTGCGGCAAAAGCGGCATGCGTCTCTTTTTGGGAACGGTATGGTCCTAAATTAAATTCCGCGCCATCATCCACTCCCTCATAAGCCTTTTCAGGAGGGTATTTCCCACGGTGCTTCTCCATATATTCCTCAGGAGCGGCCAGTTCGGCATGGGGAATTATCGATGGAACATACAAAAAGAAAGGTTCATCTTTATGGTCTTCTATGAACTTCAGCGTTTGCTCGTGTATCAATTTCGGCGCATAAACTCCGTCTTTCATTCCTGAATTTTCAGCAAGCACTACTGAGTCTTTATTCGACCATAAGTGATACGGGTAGTAATTATGGCCTAAACGTTGGCAATTATATCCGTAAAAGGTATCAAACCCTTGATTGTTTGGATCGCCTTCAGAACCCGGGGATCCAAGTCCCCATTTACCGAAAGCCCCCGTTGCATAACCGGCTTTCTTCATGGCCTCAGCTAATGTATAGGTGTCGTCGGGAATAGGGTGTTGCCCTTCCGGTCTTACCTCCTTATTTCCGCGAACCACCGTGTGCCCCGTATGCATTCCGGTCATCAAAGCTGACCTTGAAGGAGCACAAACGGTACTTCCTGAATAATGTTGGGTAAAAAGCATCCCGCTTTTGGCTAGTTTATCGATATTCGGAGTTTCGAACTTTTGCTGTCCGTAAATACTTAAATCCCCATAACCTAGATCATCCGCAAGGATATAGATAATATTTGGTTTTTGGGAAGCACTTAAAAAATCTTTGTTTTCAGTGGTTTCGCCAGATTTTTTCTCGGTGGAATCATTACACGAACAAACAAAAGCCAAGAATAAAGGCAAAAAAAGTATAAGGGGTCTTCTCATTATAAAAAGTTAAGATTCTATAGGTTTCCCTAGTCTAAAATTTGCAGCTAGGACTTTGACAAATTCAAAAATATAATTTATTTAACGCTTCTGCTACTAGACTAAAAAGTATTTACATCCTTTTGGATATTTGCGGAATCTGGATATGCTGTAGGAGGCCTCTTATGCCAATAGGAAGCTAGAATGGAACCAGTGATATTCATTAGCGGGCCGAATACAGCAGGCGCCAAGCCCATTGTGGCAATCTTACCCAAGGAATTTGCAATACCCGATGCCAATCCACCATTTTGCATACCCACTTCTAAGGCAATCGTACGCGAATCTTGTTCGTTCAATCGCAATAAGCGCGCATACCAATACCCGAGGAAATAGCCAAATACATTATGGACCAACACGAGTAACATTAATATACCGCCTATATCAAGTAAACTATCTCTACCAGCAGCGGTAATAATGGTAATTATAATGCCAATGGCCAACATTGATAAGAGCGGCATCGCCTTATTTAGCCATTGCCCTTTTTCACCCATTAGTTTATTGAACAATAATCCCGCTCCGATGGGGAGGATAATCATTTTGACAATGCTCCACATCATCGTTAATACGTCGATTTCTATGAATTCCCCTGCCAACAGCTTCATCAATAATGGTGTCAAAAACGGAGCCAGCAATGTTGCTATGGACGTAATAGTGATGGAAAGTGCTAAATTCGCCTTTGCCAAATAGGCCATTACGTTCGATGCCACCCCACTTGGGGAACATCCTATCAAAACAATACCGGCAGCTATTTCAGGTGGAAATCCACTTAATTTGGCCAAAGCAAAGCCCATGATGGGCATAATGCCCAGTTGTGCCGAAACTCCGATCAACACCCCTTTTGGAGATTTAAAAATAGCGGCAAAATCGTTTATGCTCATCGAAGTACCCATTCCGAACATAATGATCTGTATCAATGGAATGATAAGTGCCGTCAATTTGAAACTACCGATATGCGTAAAATACTGGGGGTAATAAAGGGCAAGGCTAACCCCGATAAAAATCATGGCTGTAAACACGTAGCCATTAAGTGACTTATAGCCACTGAAGGCAAATGCGAGAATGCAGAAGAAAGCTATCATCAACGGTCCCGATTGTTGAAGGTTGCCCATAAAAATCACTACCAGAAGAATTACGAAAAGAATCATGGCAATGCCAAAAGCTATGGAATAAATGGGTTTTTTCTTCAAAACATTGATTTTTAGGTTTATGGTCTAGTCGATATTAAAAAAAGCTTCCGGTTGAAGTAAAAAGTTGAGATTCCTATAGTTTATAGGCCTGCCGTGCCAAAAGTTTCCAATTTCTCTTTTGCTTTTGAAAAACCATCAGAACGCCGATCCGAACATCTGCAGGTTTACCCTCGTTTATTCCTTTTGCTTCAAAAAAGTGTCGAACCAAGGCAGTTTTTTTATCTGAAAAAGAAATACGCTGTTCCGCAGGATAAATGGAAATAAAATCGAAAGTGCCATTTATGACAGCGTCGACATACTCCGTCTTATTTTCTATTGTTCCACTTGAATGGCCATAAGTAAGTGCAGTATCAGTAAGGTTTTCGAGTGTAGCCTTATCCTTTTCGACCATTGCAGCGTATAACTTCTCAACTACTGCTGCGACTTCCGTTTCTTCTTCCTTTAGAGACTGGGCGTTGGCAGCAATGGCCCAGAAAACGAATAGTAAAACCGCCTTGAAACTATATTTCATCTTTGAGTGTATGTTAAAGTAATTATTAAATTATTTAAATCGATTGTTGGTCATTTCTTCCCCTTGAAGTAATCGTCCAATTCTTTTCGGGTCATCGGCAACTTATTATCTGGATAGTTCTTAAGCCAATTCATGAAATCGGCATCAATGGCATCGGTCCATTTCGTATCGATTTGACCGGGAGTGTATTTTTTCTCCCGCAAGCGCTGAAATCCGAATTGATCTCGCAAACCGACTACTTCAGAAGAAATGACCAGTTTATCGACCAAATGGGATGGAATAAAAATAGTTCCGTGGCGGTTCGCCAATACAACATCCCCCGGTAAAACCGTAGCGCGCCCGATTCGAATCGGAGTGTTGATGCTGGTCAACATTTCGTGTTGTAGGTATGACGGGTCCTCTCCCCTGAACCAGCCATTAAAACCTTTAATTTGGAGTAAGCCGGCGAGGTCTCTTACGCCCCCGTCAAAAATAACCCCATTATTTGAATTCGTATAAATGGCATTTCCTAAATTAGAACCGATCAAAGTTCCATCAACAATACGACCGTAGCCATCGGCCACATAAACATCTCCATTGCGTAATATCTCAATGGGCCATGAATTGCTCCCGCCGATAGTATCCCGGTTTTCTTTGCCCCCTTTCACTTTAACCAACTGCTGATAATCTGGCCGTAAAGGCATATACTGGGCTGTTACCACACGACCTGTCATTACACTATCTGGGTGAATAATCTCCCAACCACCTTCGTACTGATTGTGGTAGTCACGGCTTCGTAAATACCCCCATGCTTCTTCTATTTGAATATTCTTTAATCTCTTTAAAAGTGCATCAGAAACTTTTGGGCGTCCGTCATCAAACCGTTCTCCGCTCCAGTCGGCGGTCAATTCTTTAATATATTCTGGTGAAGCGGCGACCCCTTGGGATTCTGCATGAAAAAAGCTCATTACGAGCATCATAATCAATACTGTTCTGTGATTCATAACTGTAACTTTGTTGACTGTTAGTTGTAAAATTGTTTCTTTGTTTGTTGAAAATGTTAGGTTCAAGGTATGCTTTTAGAAAATTTCCTTCGAATTATCTTAATTTCTATAAGACAGGTTCTTCCGGTTAAAACACATTTACTCCTTATGTTTCACCGAATCTTATCAGGTCTGAACATTTGAAAACCCGAAGGTCATATTAACTATAGGTTCTATCATGTGAGCGTAATTCATCCCATTCTTTGGTTGGCGCAAAAAATGATTTGTCCCGTGGATCTAAGTGAGCCTTTACAACATCCATATTCAGTTCAATACCTAGTCCTGGAGCTGTCAGTGGTACAGGTGCAAAACCTTTATCGATCATTTTACCACCTCCTGTCATCGTCACTAAATCTTCCCACCAAGGAATATCTACGGAATGATGCTCCAATGCCAAAAAGTTCTGACTGGCCGCCGCACAATGCACATTGGCCATAAAAGAAACAGGGGTGCCTGCTTGGTGCATGGCCATGGCAATGCCGAATTCCTCCGCATAGTCCGCTATTCTTTTGGTTTCCAATAGCCCCCCCGAAGAGGCCAAGTCAGGATGTACGATATCAACCGACCTATTATGTATCAAGGGTTTGAAATTTTCAAGAAAATGAATATCCTCACCGGTCGTGGTGGGGGTTTCAATGGCCTCGCTTATCGTTCGCCATTGTTCGGTATATTGCCAAGGTACCATATCTTCGAACCACGCCAATCTGTATTTATCCAAAGCTTTGGCCAAACGGATTCCGTTATTCAAATCGAAATGTCCATAATGATCGGTTGAAATTGGAATTTCATATCCCACCATACTACGAACATTTTCTACAACTTGTTGCAAATGCTCCAGCCCTTTCTCTGTTATCTGTATTTGCGTAAACGGATGGGCCGTATTGCCGTAGGACATATAGTTTCGTTGGTCGCCCCATTGGTTAAGGCCTCCATTCGGACCTTCCCAAAATTTACCATTTACAATTGTATCGGGAATACCCTTCAACTCTGCAATCGATACATCCATTTTTAGCCATGTGTATCCTTGCTCCTTGACCCTGAAATTTATCAATCGCTGCTGCTCTTCAGGTGAGCCCGCTTCCGGAGTATCGGCATAAAGTCTTACCTTATCTCGATAGCGTCCGCCTAGCAACTGCCAAGCGGGTACATTATAAGCCTTCCCACAAATATCCCACAAAGCCATTTCAACTGCACAAACACCACCGGCTTGTCGGGCAGGACCACCAAATTGTTTGATACTTTTAAAGAGTTTTTCAACATTACAAGGGTTTTCGCCAAGAATACGGCTTTTCAACATAAGTGCGTAGCGTACATCTGCGGCATCTCTAACCTCTCCCAAACCGTAAACTCCCTGATTCGTATCAATACGTATAATGGCCGTGCCTCCCATTACCTTCGTCAATGCGTAACGCATGTCGGTAATTTTGAGTTCGGAAGGAGCCGAGGCCCTATTTACCTTTGATGTAGTTTCTGCTATGGTATCTTCGAATGAATAGCCCATAAGACTGGAAAGTCCAATACCCCCTAAAGCCGTTTTTTTTAGAAAATTGCGACGCGCATCACCCGTATTGGGGCTGTTCATTTCGGCTTTTCTAGATGCGCTGTAGTCCGCTTCTTCTTTTTTACTTTTTGCGATTAAATGCTGTAATGTACTTTTCATAATGAAGTGGTTAAAAAGGGTTTTATATTCTATTGATTTTTAATTATCCATACCTTCCTTTACTGCTAAATGGGGTCAACCATCTTCTTTAAAAATAATAAGAAAAGGTCAATTAAAAAGCATTCTCAATAATCTCCTTCATTACGGGGTATTCGTCGTCGGTATCTTTATATTTCCGTTTTTCCAAACGTATGGCTTTTTTCATGTCCGCAATAATAGTGGCATATTGCGGATCCCTTATGGCATTGTGCAACTCTCTTGGGTCCTTTTCCAAATCATAAAATTCCCAAGCCGGATCGCTACTTTCTTTAGACGCCCCCTTCATTCCAAGCCCCTGCCCGTAGAAAAAGGCTAATTTGTATCGTTCATTCCTGACCCCAAAATGGCCAGGTCTGACAGGGTCGTGCAACCAATAACGATAATACATTTCTTTCCTCCAATCGGCAGGAGTATTCCCTTTTAGGTTTTCCCTGAAACTTACCCCTTGTATGAAGTCTGTATTTTCGACACCCCCATAATCGGCCAACAATGCGGCAAAATCAATATTCAGTATAATATCATCAATACGTTGCCCTCCTTTTATTTCCTTTGGATAACGGATTACAAAAGGCATCCTCAGTGATTCTTCATAAATTAAACGCTTGTCAAAAAAACCGTGTTCCCCTAAAAAATAACCTTGATCGGCAGTGTACACTACTATAGTGTTGTCGGCAATTCCTTCTTTTTCCAAATAGTCTAAAAGTTTTCCGATATTATCATCAATGGCGGCACCACATCGCATAAAGTCCTTAACCAATTTTTGGTATATTTTTTTTCTTTTTTGAATGCTGTCCAAGCCTTCCAAAGAATAAGGCAGTCCCGGATAGCTAGTCCAGAAGTTATCAGGGTCAACAGTTGCTTGATGCCAACGCTTCCCCAAGTTCTCAAGCTTTTGCCCTACGAAAGTTCTCCCCGTCGTCTCAGGGCCAAAATCATAAAGTGATTCAGGTTCGGGGATTTCATCATTGACATACAATGATTTAAATCGCTCAGGGTAATCAAAAGGTTCATGGGTGGCCTTAAAATTACAGAACATTAAAAAAGGTTTTGAAGTATCGCGCTTTTCTAAATGGTCAATAGTAAGGTCGGTAATAACATCGGTCGAAAACCCGGTATATTTTTTACCTGAAGTGCCGTCATGCCCATCTTTCCAATTTTCCTTGGTCTTTAAAATGGGATTCCAGTAAAGCCCCTGGCCGGGCAACACATTAAAATAATCAAAACCCTCTGGAGGTCGAACCAAATGCCACTTGCCAATAATTGCAGTTTGATAGCCTTTTTTTGATAAGGCCTTGGCTATATTCGGGTGCCCCTCTGGCAACGCTTCGTTTAGGGTATATACTTTATTTAAATGGCTATACTGTCCTGATAAAATGGTCGCCCGACTAGGGGAACAAATCGAATTGGTACAAAATGCATTCTCCAACACAGCGCCTTCATTGGCCAACCTTTTGATATTCTTGTTTTGAACGTAATCTTTTAACAGACCGCCATAAATTCCCCATGCCTGGGAGGTATGATCATCGGATAGAATAAAAAGGATGTTGGGCTTGTCATTTTTGTCTTGCGTTTGCTGGGCGTGAATTAAAAAAATAAGACCTGTGGAAATAGTTAGGAAAGCGGAAAAAATAAAATTCCGAAGGCAGTTATTCATTGACCTATGATTAAATAAATTGAATATGGAAACAATATAGTGAAGTTTTACCTTAAATCCGATAGCAATTCCTAAAGAGTTTGATTCATAAACACCACTTTTAATATTACAGCTCTTTCGAATTGATTAAGTACCTTACCGGTTAAATAAATATAGTATGAAGACAATGACAGTTTTTCTGGTTTTTCTATGTCTTGCTTCCGGTTTGGCCCAGACGTCGGATGAAGATAATATAGCACTGATACAAAACATTCTCGACCAACAAGAGCGTGCATGGTCTGAAGGAGATTTAGAAGGTTTTATGCAAGGCTATTGGAAATCGGATTCGCTCACCTATTTTAGTCGTGGCAAAATTACGAAAGGCTGGCAAACCACATTGGACAACTATAAAAAAGGATACCCGAGCAAAGCACATACTGGTACTTTAACGTTTAAGATTGCCCAAATTACCAAAATCAATAGCGATGCCTATTATGTAATGGGCGAGTATTTTTTAGAACGGGAAGTGGGAGATGCCAACGGTACTTTTATGATTGTTTTTAAATACATAAACGGGGAATGGAAAATTATTAGCGACTCGTCTTGCTAGTCTTTCCGTGCCCCGTTTTGTTTATCCATCCACAACCATTGGCAAGTACTGTTCGTAGGTGATTTTTAGGATGGTCTGTACTTCAAAAGTCCGAATAAATAGCTATTCAATTTTGGCATTGCTATGCACACCGTTTACTATTCGTGTCAAACCTAATGGGTTTTCATCTTTTAATTCATCGGGCAACGACTCTTGAGGCCAATTTTGGAACGAAACTGGCCGTACCCAACGTTTGATCGCCGAAGTACCGACAGAGGTGAAACGACTATCCGAAGAGGCCGGAAAAGGCCCTCCGTGTTGCATTGATGGACAAACTTCTACACCTGTTGGCACCCCATTAAATATGATACGCCCTACCTTGCTCTGCAATGCATCTACCGCCCCGGCATAGTCATCTATTTCTTTCGCATTTCCTAAAACAGTTCCGGTCAACTGACCTTCCAGACCATTCAAGACGGTTTCCAATTCCTTCGCATCAGCACATTCAACGACGATAGAAAAGGGTCCAAAAACCTCGTTATGGAGTGTCGGATTTTTCAGAAAATCAGCTCCGGAAACCTTCAAAACTTTTTGTTGTGCAAAATTAGGAGCCGTCTCTCTCTCATAGGAAGCAACTACGGTAGTTTCGCTCTGTGACGATAAATTTTGTTTTCCCTTTTCAAAACCTGCGTGAATATTGGGATGTAGCATCACGCTAGGTTGTAAAGCAGAAATTTCAGTGCCCAAGGTCGTGATGAAATTTGAAAAAGCTTCACTCTTTAACCCAAGAATAAGGCCCGGGTTTGTACAGAACTGGCCGGCTCCCAACATGATAGAACCCGCATACTGCTTTGCCCAATCATCCGCCTTTTCATTTAATGCCGATGGTAACACCACCACTGGGTTTATGCTTCCCATTTCGGCAAATACAGGTATGGGTTCTTTTCTTTCAGTGGCCAATTTGTAAAGGGCCGTACCGCCTTTTATACTTCCTGTAAACCCTACCCCTTTAACTTTTGGATGTTTAACCAGTTGCTGTCCGACTTCAATACCACTACTATTAAGGTTTGAAAACACCCCATTTGGCATTCCCGTTTTTTCCGCGGCCTTTAAGATTGCCGAAGAAACCAATTCCCCTGTACCGGCATGCATGGGATGGCTTTTTACGATAGCGGGGCAACCCGAAGCTAAAACACTCGCCGTATCGCCACCAGCGGTAGAAAAAGCAAATGGAAAATTACTGGAACCAAAAACCACAATTGGACCGATTGGCACTAACATTTTTCGAATATCGACTTTGGGTATCGGTTGTCTATCAGGTTGTGCCGTATCAATAGAGGCTTCTACCCACGACCCTTCTTCTAAAAGCGTCGCAAAAGCACGCAACTGACCCATGGTTCTCCCTCTTTCACCTTTGGCCCTGCCTTCGGGCAGACCGGACTCTTTTGTATACGTCTGAATCAACTCATCGCCCAATGCCTCTATTTCATCGGCAATAGCCCTTAAAAACTCCGCCTTTTTAAGAGCGGAAAATTTCTTGTATTCAGAAAATGCCTTAGTTGCCAAATCAACGGCTTCATCTATTTCTTCACTGTTCGCTTCATAGAATTCCCATTCGGTAGCTATATTCAAATTTGGATCAAACGTTCGGTACGTCTTGTTCCCTTTGGACGATTTTTTGTCTCCGATATAATTTTTTCCGGTTATCATGATATCTTAAATTTTTATAATTATCTATACTGAGCGGACCACGGAATTTTAATGAATCAAGCAAAAATAAGTGCAATGCCCCATAATGAGTGTTCCAATCTTGGCCAATTCTAGGACTATTTTAGCCTAAAAAAAAATATATCATACTATTTCACATAATATTTGCAATTCTCAACGTATCTGACAAAACGTTTTAATGAAATTGACGATTCGGACCAATCAGATCGATCTGCAGTGCGAGTTCCGAAGGGCCCGTATAAGTCTCCTTCTTTTCCTAAAATTACATCGAATCGACAGAAAGGTATTTCAAATTGAAAAGGGCTATTTAATTTAAAACTGAATATAGTTGCTGTCTATATAATTCCGTTATCAACTCTTATTTATACTTTTGTTTTCATAATTTTGCTGAATTTCGAATTACTTACCCATATCCACAAAAATGAAAAAATTAATCTTAGTGATTACGGGGTTGTTCCTAGCCTGCAATTCATCCCAAAAAACAGTATCAGAGCTTTCAAACGCCAAAAAAACCGAGGTTAGTCCAGTACTATATGCCGAAAGTATAACAGAATCCGAATTGAAGGAGCATTTATATACCTATGCCTCGGACGAATTCGAAGGACGGGAAACCGGACAACCCGGTCAAAAAAAGGCTGTTGAATATTTAAAGGCTTATTATCAAAATTTGGGCATTCCTGCGGCAAAGAAAAATGGTGACTACTTTCAGGAGGTTCCCTTAGAAATGAGTAAGCTTCCCTCAGGTTCAGTGCTCGTAAATGGGAAGGACTACCCTATTGGAGAACATATATTGACTTTTTCGGCGGCCGAAGGTAATTACAAGGAAATTATTTATGCCGGTTACGGTATTGAACAAGACGATTATTCAGATTATAAAAATCTAGATGTAACCGGAAAAATTGTTTTGGTAAAGTCTGGTGAACCTTTGAATACCGATGGAAGTTTCACACTCTCCGGAACCAGAGAAAAGTCCATTTGGAGCAATATGTCCGAGTCTATAGGAAAACGAATGGAGCTGGCTTCTGAAAAAGGTGCAAAAGGAATAATATTCTTCGACCTGTCCAATTTCGGGCGGTTTAAAAACAGGTTTGACGTGATGCGGCGAAACGACCGGGGGCGAATGGGGCTTAAGGCCAACAAAGGTGAAGAATTTGCCAGCTTTTTTGCCGATGCCGTTTTTGCAAAAGCGATACTTCCTACTATCGAGAAAGACCAAAAGCCCAGACGCATTCCTTTATCGTTGAAATTGAAAGTGACCAGCTCTAATGAGCAAGTATCTTCGGAAAATGTTGTTGCCTTTTTAAAAGGTTCTGAAAAACCGGACGAATATGTAATCCTGTCATCACACCTAGATCATATTGGTGTGAATGCCGATGGCCAGATCAACAATGGCGCTGACGATGACGGATCGGGCAGCGTAGCAATGTTATCAATTGCAAAGGCGTTTAAAATGGCTTCGGATGCCGGGCACGGTCCCAAAAGATCTATCGTTTTCCTACATGTTACCGGTGAAGAAAAGGGGTTGCTCGGTTCCCAATATTACGCTGATGTAGAGCCTATTTTTCCATTGGAACAGACTGTTGCCAACCTTAACATTGATATGATCGGCCGGATCGATCCCAAACGTGATGGTGATCGCAATTACATTTATTTGATAGGTTCCGATAAATTAAGTACTGAATTGCACGAACTATCGGAGGAAGTAAATAAAAAATATGCCAATATAGAGCTCGATTACACCTATAATGATGTCAATGACCCCAACAGATTCTATTATAGAAGTGATCACTACAATTTTGCCAAGAACAATATTCCTATCATTTTTTATTTTAATGGTACCCATGCAGACTATCACAAACCAGGAGATACCCCAGATAAAATCAACTACGACCTACTTCAAAACCGAACGAGATTGATTTTTCATACAGCTTGGGAAGTCGCCAATCGTGACGGGCGTGTAGTAGTTGATAAGGCAACAAAGTGAAGTAAATGAACAATACTCCTAATTCTTCGGATAGAAGGAAATATTTTTGAAGGATTTGAAGAGCATATAACTTGTACAAGAATACATAAAATAAAAAGTCCCGTCAACATTGACGGGACTTTTACTTACTCTCCAGGGTGGAAGACCGGGTTCGAACCGGCGACCTCTTGAACCACAATCAAGCGCTCTAACCAGCTGAGCTACAACCACCATTTCTAAGCGATGGCAAAGGTAATTTTTTTTAACTAATCTTTCAAAATAAAATACGGGTTATTTTGTCAAGATATTTTTCATAGACTTGAACACTACCCTGATGAACCATCAATAATCGAGAAAAGGGATTGGGATATCGTTAAAATGCATAGTTATTCAGTCAAAACACACAAAAAACAACGTTTCACAACATAAATTTTAAATAGCAGCACTGACAGAGTAATTTTAGAACTTGAATAAATCAAGTGTTATAATGCTATCGGTCAAAACCCCTAT
This sequence comes from uncultured Kriegella sp., assembly GCA_965368185.1. Taxonomy (GTDB): domain Bacteria; phylum Bacteroidota; class Bacteroidia; order Flavobacteriales; family Flavobacteriaceae; genus Kriegella. The sequence goes on along the minus strand of CBDULZ010000034.1, from coordinate 9,163 downwards.
TTTGACTTTCTTTCTTAAAAATAAGAGGTATTTGCTACTTTTTATTTTTGCGCTTCTGTTCCTGCAAATTTCCAATGGTCAAAAGAGTAAGATTGACAGTATTGAAAAACAAATAAATCAACTTCGATCCGAAGTAAATTTCAGTCCAACTGACACGATTTATATAAACCTTCTCAATACCTTGGGAGGTGAAATTCGTTTTTATAAAACCGATAGTCTACTACATCTTTCCAAGCAAGCCTTGAAGTATAGTACTTCGATATCCTATATATCTGGGAAGACAAATGCCCTTATTGGTCTTGGGGATTATTATTCCGATAAGGGGGATTATTCAAAGGCCATTTCAAATTATAAAGAGGCACTGGCCCTTTCCATAGAAAATAACGACCCACAACTGATTCTTGTTTCTAGAAATAAACTATCAGGTGAATACAGTTTAAAGGGGGACTATGCAAAGGCTCTAAATGGCCACCTTGAAAATATAGAACTGGCAGAACAAACCAACAGTGTCTTAATGCTTTCGATCATCAATGAGAACATCGCCAGTCTCTATACCTCTCAAAAAGATTACAAGCAGGCGTTAGAGTTCTACAAAAAGGTGAAAAAAATAAATAAAAAACTCGGCAGCGAAATTTCTTCCGCTGAAACCATGAGCAACATGGCCTCCCTATATGCCGACATGGGTGAGCTTGAATATGCTATGTTTAATATTAACAGTAGTATTTCGGTATTCGAAAAAAATAAAATTATAGATTGGTTGGCCTATGCCTACGAAATCAAGGGTAAAATCTATTTGAAGAAACAAAAACTTGACTGGTCACTTTATTGGTATAAGCAGAGTGAAATGCTTCACAAAAAATTAGAAGATGAACGGGGAGAAATCGACTTGTTAAATGGTATGGCAGAAGCCTATCTCGGACTTCAAAAAGATAATATGTCAGAAGAATATGCCACAAAGGCCTTTCATACCTCGAGCAAAATAAACTTTAATGAGGGCATGCAGAAATGTGCCAAAACGCTATATAAAATCAATAAGAACAAAGAAGATTTTGCCACCGCATTGGAATACCATGAGATTTATCAGAAAATAACCGACACATTATCAAGAAACGAGAATAAAAAAAGTCTTACCATGCTAAAAACCAAAATGACGCATGACAAGCAAAAAAGAGAACTCATAATCGAAAATGAAAAGGCCTTGGCACAACAAAAAAGCTATGTATACACTGCATTGGGAATTTTAATTGTTTTTATTACGATTACGTTAATGGTAAGAAGAAATGAAAGGGTACAAAAAAATCTTAATACCGAATTAAAGACAAAGACCAGGGATTTAGAGCATAACGAAATAGAATTGAGGGAAAACAATCAAACCAAAGACAAACTTTTCTCTATTATCGGGCATGACCTTAGAGGACCAATCGGAGCTTTTCAAGGGCTACTAAAGCTATTTAAGGATGGTGAAATCGACCAAAACGAATTTTTGAGTTTTATTCCGAAACTGAGAATGGATATTGACCATATTTCTTTTACACTGAACAACCTACTTTCATGGGGGCAAAGTCAAATGAACGGTGCCGTTACAAAACAGGAATCGGTAGCATTAGAAAATCTAGTACTGGAAAATATCAACTTGCTTTCTGAAATAGCGGAAAACAAAAACATTAAGCTGGTCAATAAGATTTCTGCTAATACGATGACCTGGTCAGATAGAAACCAAATCGATATTGTTATTCGAAACCTTATCAGCAACGCTTTAAAATTCACCCCTGAGCATGGAAGGGTAACCATAGCAGCCGTGGAAAAAAATGAACATTGGCTTATTTCAGTAAAAGATACAGGGGTAGGCATGAATAAAGCCACCATCGTCTCTCTATTCGAAAAGAATTCGAATTTGACCACCTACGGCACCAATAACGAAAAAGGGACAGGCCTTGGACTTTCATTATGCAAGGAAATGATCGAGAACAACAATGGTTCAATATGGGTAGAAAGCGACCTAAGAATTGGAAGCTGTTTCTACTTTACCTTGCAAAAAAGTAAAAAAATCTATAGCCGAACGGCTTAAAAAATATCGTTAAGGCGCTTTACGGCTATATGTTTTTCAGTTGTAAAGCCTTCCGCATGGTCGACCCCAACCAATCGACCGAGATCACGCGCCCTATACTCCACACTGTCCAAAAAATTGATGCTGCTAATGGGTGTTTCGGGTTCTGAGCTTTTCGGGTCATGAAATTGTGAGGAATATGCCAAAATTGCTTCCTTCTTTTTGTTTAAAAAACCTGTGACATCAACTACAAAATCAGGTTCCAGATTTTTCCACTGAATATAATGGTATACATTTTTTGGTCGCCAGACCGGTTGTTTTTCTACGGTATTTTCCAAAACCGTCTCAATTTTTATCAGTCCACTCAAAAAACAGGCATCACTGACCAATTTTGCACCACGGCCATGATCGATATGCCTGTCATCAACAGCGTTACAGAGTACAATTTCAGGACGGAATTTTCGAATCATTTTTATAACTTCCCGTTGATGTTCGCTGTCGTTCACAAAAAAGCCATCAGCAAACCCTAAATTTTCACGGACCGAAATACCCAAAATTTTTGCCGAAGCAGCAGCTTCCCTATCTCTAATTTCAGCGGAACCCCTAGTTCCCAATTCCCCTCGGGTCAAGTCAACAATTCCTACTTTTTTACCCTGGGCAATCTCTTTGGCGATCGTTCCCCCTGCCCCTAGCTCGGCATCATCGGGATGGGACCCGAAAACCAATATGTCTAATTTCATGTATTCTTATTTTGTTCGTGGTTTTAGTTTGTTACTTTCCAACCAACTACATCGTTAAAACGATCTGTCATACAACTTGACGATCAATTGATTGATGGGCAAAAGTATAAACATTTTTGGGTTAGACGTGATTTTCGGTCACCCTTACCGGTTTCTTTTCTTTTTCCATGCCCTGAACGATGACAACAAACTATTTATTCTATGGCAGGAAACCTAAGGATGTAGTGCCTTGAACTTAGTTGTGATAGGAACAATTTTACTGCAAATGCAAACTTGTAACTTTTACTTTCTCCACCGCTTGTTCAATATCGGCTATCAGGTCTTCTGTTTCTTCGATTCCAACAGAAAATCGAATCAATCCGTCCGAGATTCCCTGTTTTTCCCTTTCCTCCGTACCTAACAAAGCATGGGAAGTGAGCGCTGGAGACAAAACGGTACTTTCAACACCGGCCAAGCTCATTGAAGGTTTAATCAATTGCAAGGATTTTTGAAACTGAGATGCGTCCAAATCATCCTTCAATTCAAAAGATAACATACCTCCAAATCCTTTCATCTGTGATTTTGCGAGAACATGATCAGGATGACTTGACAAACCTGGATAGTAAACCTTTTTAATATTCTCGTTTCGGTCTAAATATTCGGCCATACGCTGTGCATTCTCATTCTGGGCCTTTACCCGGATTCCCATAGTTTTTAGACTTCGTTCTAGCAACCAAACTGTGTAATCGCTTAGGCTACCACCAAAGTTCTTTGCCAAACTGAAAATTCGATCGATATTTTCTTCGGATGAGGCAACGGCACCTGCTAAAATATCGGAATGGCCACCCATGTATTTTGTAGCACTATGAATAATAACATCAATACCAAAGTCAATAGGGTTTTGGTTTACGGGGCTGGCAAAGGTATTGTCGATCATGGAAACGATTCCGTGTTTTTTGGCAAGCTGTGCCACACCCTTTAAATCTGTAATCGTCAACAGCGGATTGGATGGCGTTTCTATATAAACTACTTTGGTATTAGGTCGTATTTTGGCCTCAAAGTCTTCTGGCCGCCAACCCTCGGTAAACGAATATTCGATTCCGAATTTATTGAATTCCTCATGAATCAAATGAAAGGTTCCCCCGTACAATATTTGTTGTAGCACAACATGGTCTCCCGCCTTTAAAAATGCCATCAGCGATGTGCTTATCGCCGCCATGCCACTACCAAAAATCAACCCTGACTCCGCATGCTCTAAAAGTGCAATTTTCTTGCATAAAGCTTCTTGATTGGGCGTATTGAAATATCTCGGATACCGCTTGGTATCAACATCTTCAAAGGCATAAGAAGTACTCATGTACAAGGGAGAAATTGCTCCTTTGAACTGTTCGTCCCTTACTTCCCCAACATGCGTACAAATAGTATTGAGACCTATTTTTTTTTCATCCATGGTATCGGAATTTATAAACCATAAAGTTACAAAAACAGCATTACACCATGACTTTTTTCCAATTTCCTTTTTTAAACCAAACCATCGAAATAACGGCCAATAATATTTCGGCAGCCGTTATGGCTATAAAAACTCCGATCGCCCCCATATTTAAAGTTATCGCCATCAAATAGGCCAATGGCAATTGAAATAACCAAAACGCAAATATGTTTAACTTAGTAGGCGTGCCGGTATCGCCGGCTCCGTTAAATGCTTGGGTAACGACCATTCCATAGGCATAGAAAATATAGCCTCCGGCAATAATCTGAAGACAGAGTCCCCCGTTTTCGATTACTATGGGATTGGTATTGAACCAGCCTACAATTTCGTACGCAAAAAACAGGTAAATCAAGGAAACAAAGCCCATAAAATAGGCGTTGTACTTTCCAGTTTTCCAAACGGAAGTTTCGGCCCGATCAGGTTGCTGTGCACCCAGATTCTGACCGACCAATGTTGCTGCAGCATTACTCATGCCCCACGACGGCATCAACGTAAACATCATCACGCGAATGGCTATCGTATACCCGGCAAGGACTTCACTTCCGAACTCCGACATCATGCGCATTAAAAAAACCCAGCTAGAGGTACCAATTAAAAACTGGGCTATACCGCCTAACGAAACCCGTATAAGATTTAGCATCACCTTAAAACGGATGACGATATCTTGAAAACCGATTTTAATGCGGCTCCATCCAAAGAAAAGTACACAAAGTTGAAAAAGTACTGCGGTTCCCCGTCCGATATTGGTCGCTATGGCAGCACCCGTGACACCATATTCAGGGATAGGGCCCCATCCAAAAATAAAAATGGGGTCTAGAATAATATTGAGTCCGTTTGAAAGTACCAAAGCCCACATTGCCACAGAAGCATCACCTGCGCCGCGGAAGATTGCGTTGATCAAGAATAACAAGAGAATGGTGATGTTACCCCCGATCAAAAGTTGTGTATACCCATAACCTTCAGCAATCAGATCGGGTTCGCCCCCCATTAGCGCCAAAATATCTTTGGCATAAACAAAACCGATCACCCCCACGATGGTGGAAACCACAACGCCAAGGGCAATAGCTTGAACAGCGGTCTCTCGGGCACCTTGGATATTTTTCTCGCCGATTCTACGGGCAACTACGGCAGTTGCCGCCATACTTAGACCAATGGCCACCGCGTACACCAATGTTATAACCGATTCGGTGAGGCCTATCGTTGCTACCGCATTTACACTTACTTGGGAAACAAAAGCTATATCTACAATGGCAAAAATAGATTCCATCATCATCTCCAAAATCATAGGGATGGATAACATAAAAATTGCCTTACGGATGCTACCGGTCGTAAATTCCGTTTCTTTGCCGGTTACGGCTATGACAAAATATTGAACTATTTTTTTTAAGGGTATTCTATTGGAATGTTGCATTTTGAAAGAAATTATGTTGACAAAAGAGGAGACGTCAAAAATCTACCGAAGATGGTACGACTACTTTTTGGGCACAAATCCCGTGACATCTATGTAAAACATAATTTCTATAACTTCATGATGATTCAAATATCCAATTTTTTTTTCAAAAAAAAAAGAATTCAAAAAAAACCGTGGCCGACATAACACCTTCATTATAAAAGTGATTTGCCATGACACGGTCTATAGTTTCGAACACCTCAGCTTCTCCTCTTTACTTTTCCGTATGAGTGGATGATATGCTATTTTTTATTTCAACTCCAATTCTTTAATCTCTGAATCACTTTCACCTCTGATAGCTTCATACGCCTTTATCATTTCCTGCAATTTCTCAGGATTTTCTTTTGCCAAGTTCTTGGTCTGGCCCAAATCTTCGTTCAAATTATACAATTGGTATTCACTGTTATTACCCAATTCTATATTTACAAACTTATTTATGGCCGCACCTTTGTATGGTGGAATCATGGCCCAATCTCCTTGTCTGAAGGCTGTTCTAGAGGTTGCCTCTAAAACCAATTCTTCTCTACCGTTATCGGTTTTTCCCATAAAGGCATCAAGAAGGTTCTCACTATCCTCACCCCTCTTATCACTACCGACCAATGCGGCAACCGACGAAAGCAAATCTACCTGACTTACCATGGCATCTGATGTACCAGGTGTAATCTTACCTTTCCAGTAGGTGATAAAAGGAACTCGAGTACCTGCCTCGAAAAGGCTGTACTTACCACCACGTAGCGGGCCCGCAGGGGTGTGATCTCCTAATTTCTCTTCAGAATCGTCATAATACCCATCGTTTACTACGGGGCCGTTATCGCTAGAGAACACGATCAGCGTATTCTCAAGCAGGCCTTGATCTTCCAGTGTCTTTATAAACTCACCCACGACCCAATCCGCTTCCAAAATAACATCGCCACGTGGGCCCATACCTGATTTTCCTACAAAACGAGGGTGCGGTGTACGCGGTACATGTGGTTGCTGTAGGGCATAGTATAAAAAGAAAGGCTCATTTTTATGTACGGTAACATATTCCTGTGCTTTGGCCAGAAAGTGATCTGCCATATCAACGTCACTCCACTTGGCGGCCTCACCACCTTTCATGTACCCAATACGCGGAATTCCATTTACAATACTATTATTGTGACCATGGTGCCATTTCATCGTTGTCAACTCCGGATTATCTAAACCTGTTGGCTCGCCTTCAAAATTCTTCTTGTAATCCACTTCTATCGGGTCGTTCGGGTCCAAACCGTCGACGTGGCCGTCTTCTATATAAACAGTCGGTACCCTGTCTTGTGTCGCGGCCAAGATATAGGAATAATCAAAACCAACTTCGTTGGGCCCTGGGGACACCCTTTCGTTCCAGTTGACGTTTCCACTGCCCAAACCCAAGTGCCATTTACCAACAATGCCTGTGGCGTAGCCTTTTTCCTTTAACATCTTAGGAACGGTGAGTTGATCAGTACTAATAATTAATGGTGCCGTACCCGGAAGTATTTTAGCATCTTTATTGCGCCATGGATATCGACCCGTAAGTATCGCATATCGGCTTGGCGTACATGTTGCCGAAGTAGCATACCCATTGGTAAATCTAACTCCGCCCTCTGCCAGAGCATCGAAATTCGGGGTAGTAAGTTCCGTTGCCCCGTATGCACTTACATCTCCGTAACCTAAATCGTCCATATAAATGAAGACGATGTTAGGCTGTTTCGGACTTTCGTCTTTTGTCACTTCTTTCTCTTCCTTTGGCTTACAGCCAGATAACACCAACAATAGAAGGGCGCCATTCAAAAAATAATTCCTTAAACTTGTCATTAACTATTATGTATTTATAAATTAATTTAGTTTCAAATTTATTGCTTTTTGCTAAAGGGAAATTTCTTCTTTAGGGTCAATAGTAATTTCTATTCCCGTTAGCTCTTTTTCAGCACCTACATCACCAATAATCAAAGTGTATTTCCCCAATTCGTAAACCGAAGGCGTATAGGTGTTCCCTTTTATTCGCATGGCATGAACCAGCTCTTTGGTATCTTCTTTAACAATCTTCAACAATTGGTCAGTATTTTCTGTTTTTAACTTGGGCAAATAACCCACAGGTCTTCGCCCGTCATTGTCGGTTTGTTGTATAGTCAAAGGCCACCCGGGATAGGTATTTTCTTCAGATTCATTCTCCAAATCTGCCAAAAAGCGAATCGCTTCCATTTTTATTGTTCGTTCGGAGGTATCAAATGTTACCAGACCGTAACCTGAGGCTTTTTTCTGTGCTCTTTTGTAGCGGTCGAACTCATCGTCAAAGTCATTGGTAGGGTTGCCCACGGCATGTATATAATTATCATTCCCGAAGCCATCGCGATAGCATCCGGTATTTGGCAGCCCGTGGACTGGTCTATCGGTATGCGGAACATTCACAATATCTGGTTGCCCCCACCGTGGATAACCGGTGGAAATCGCCGGTGTACAGAACGTCCAACCCCCATCACGCGGTTCATCTATACTGTATTGTACCATAAACGGTAGATGTTGATCCCCATTGATGTGAAAGGCACAGGCTTTTCTAATCGTTGCAATTACTTTATCCCTTTTTATTTTCGGCCATCCACCGGAATCAAGATCACCGAATAGAAACTGTTTTTCAGGTCCATGATGTGTACCCACGTTGGAAAATAAAGTTTGGCTAAGCAGCACCTTCATATTAGCACCTTTCCAATCCCCGATCCAATCATTTAAAAAGTCGAGTTGTCGTTGGCCCATAAAATTAAGGTCATCCGATTCTAGTTCTCCAGGCTTGGCCGGTGCGGTAAGATGATCGATCCTCCCCTCTCCTGCTCTTACCCTTTCCGGACCCGATTTAAAAAGCCGATCGCTGACGATCGCAAAACTAACTTTTCCGTAAACCATATGGGTATACCAAGTGCTGATGCCCGATTTCATTGGGGTTTGGTCATAGGCTTCGGGCATATGACCACATTGGGTTTGATTAACGACATTCACAAAATTAGGAGTTTGTACCAATCCGCCGTGGGCATCCCGCACCTTTTCCCACGCCTCAAATGAAATTCCTTCTCCCCCTTCTCCCCAAAGATTCCCTTGATAAACATCATGATCATCGGGTGTACAGATACTAGGTCGATTTCTTAACACATCGCCGAATGCCCATCCAAACATATACCATTTACCCAAATAGTTGAGTATAGCCTTATCTTCAGGTTGCCTTTTTATAGGATATCCTCCATTACCTTCATACAACTGATCTCCCGAAAAATAGAGCAAATCAGGATTCGACATATCAAGATTTTCAACCAAAGGACGATAAGGAAACCCCATGGCATGTTGGCAGGTAAGTCCTCCCAAGGTCAAAGGTTTATCAGTAGGTTCTTTCCGAATAACCCCGTCATAGGTATGTTTCTGTTTATCTACCGTATAGCGCAAACGATATTTCACATCTTCCTCGGCATTCCAAT